>CACGMC010000002.1 GCA_902574035.1 uncultured Pelagibacteraceae bacterium | reverse complement strand
AAAATTTTAAGGTAAAAGATGCACCAGGATTGGTAAAATTATTGTCACTAGCAGATTTCGGGGGAATGGTTGATGCTATGTCAGGCGAAGGTTTATCCTTTGACAAGTTGGAAATGATTTTAGAAAAAAATGAACAAGTACTAAATTTGAAGGAGTTATATGCTATTGGACCTAGTATTTCTATATTAATGGAGGGATACGTTGAGTCCAAATCAGGACTTGTTAGTTTAAGAGGTACAATGGTTCCAGCAAAAACTTTAAATAAATTTTTATCAAAATTACCAATAGTGGGAGATATTTTAATACCTAAAGAAATAGGGGAGGGTTTATTTGGAATAAGTTTTAAAATGAAAGGCGTACCTGGTAAAATTAAAACTACTGTTAACCCTATTAAATCTTTAACGCCACGATTTATTCAAAAAGCAATTAAAAAATCTAAGTAATTTTAAAGATAAAATGTTTTTTTTTACCAAAAGATATCTTTAAACAATTTTCTTTAAAATCTGAAAAATTTAATATTTTATTTTCATCATCAACAAGTAGGTCATTTATCTTAATACCATTATTTTTTATTGCCCTTCTTACTTCACCTTTAGATTTCATTATATTTGTATTAACCAATAATTCTAAAAGTTTTAAACCTTTTTTAATGTCTTCTCTAAAAATATTTTTTGTAGGAAGATCATAATTTATTTTTCCAAATTTAAAAATATCGGTAGCTGTTCTTTCTGCCTTTGATGATTTAATCTTTCCATGAAGAATTTTTGTAGTCTCATTAGCTAAAATAACTTTTAGATCATTTATTTGTTTTTCTTTTTCAAGTTTATTTATGTTCTCAATTTTAATATCTGTGAAAAACTTTAAAAATTTAACAACGTCCCTATCATCAATATTTCTCCAAAATTGCCAATAATCATAAGAAGAAAATAGTTTCTCGTCCAACCAGATTGCACCTTTTTCCGTTTTCCCCATTTTGGCACCCGAGGATAATGTAATTAATGGGCTTGTTAATCCAAATGCATCTTTTTTAAGAATACGTCTTATCAAATCAACTCCATTTACTATATTCCCCCATTGATCGGAGCCACCAAGTTGTAGCAAGCATTTCTCTTTTTCAAAAAGTTTAAAAAAATCAAATGCCTGAAGAATCATATAATTAAACTCCATGTAACTTAAAGATTGCTCTCTCTCTAATCTTAATTTTACACTATCGAAAGTTAACATTTTATTTAATGTAAATTGTGAACCAATATTTCTTAAAAAATCTATATAATTAAGTTTTCCCAACCAAGAATAATTATCAATAAAAATTGGTTTTGTTTTTTTGTTTTTAAAAATTAATAACTTTTCAAATAGTTTTTTTATACCTAAAATATTTTTCTTTATATCCTTTTTCTTTAAAATTTTTCTCGTTGAGTCTTTTCCGGAAGGATCACCTATTAATGTTGTTCCTCCACCTAAAAGAACTATGGGTTTATGCCCGTGTTTTTGCAACAATCTTAAAATCATTATCTGTAACAAACTTCCAACGTGGAGACTGTTAGCAGTACAATCGAAACCTATGTAAGCTGGTATAGATTTCTTTGAAATAACCGTATCTAGTTTTTCTAAATCAGTACATTGATTTAGATAACCCCTTTCTTGCATTTCTCTCAAAAAAGTGCTTTTCATATTTTCTATTTGTTGCCGAAATACTATTATACAATATTTGATATAAATAAATACAATAATGAGCAAAGAATACACATGTTTAGGAATGATGAGTGGAACCTCTGGTGATGGAGTGGACGCATCTATAATTCGTTCAAATGGTTTAAATGAATTAACAATATTGAGAGAAAAATATTACGAGTACGATGAAAAATTATTCTATAAATTTCATAATTTAAAAAAAAAGATAAATTCATTAAAAGATCTTAAAACTTTTTCCTCAGAAATAAAAAAATTGGAAAATGATATTACAATTTTCCATGCTAAAGCTGTTAAGGATATAAGCGCTGGATTAAACTTAGATCTTATTGGCTTTCATGGCCAAACTCTTTATCATAATCCTGAAGAAAAGATTTCTCTTCAATTGGGCAACGGAAATTTGTTATCGCAATTATCTAAAAAAAAAATTATTTTTAATTTTAGAAAAAACGATATTTTAAATGGGGGTGAGGGTGCGCCCTTAACCCCGATTTTTCACAAGCATCTAATAAAATCAAAAAAAATTGAATTACCAGCATGTATATTAAATATTGGGGGCATTTCTAATTTGACAGTAGTTGGAAATATGAATGATCATGAAATTTTAAGTCAAGATTTAGGACCTGGTAACTGTTTAATTAATAGCTGGATACAAAACAACACAAATAAAAAATTTGATTTTGGAGGTGAAATTTCTAGTAGAGGAAAAGTAAATGAAATTATCCTTGAGCAAGCTCTAGAAATTTATGAAAGTAATTTCAAAAAAAAAAATAATATTTCGTTAGACACTAACGATTTTGATATTTCATTTGCTAGGGGTTTAAGCCTAGAAGATGGTGCAGCAACACTTACTGCTTTTTCAGCAAAAATAATTTCAACTAAAATTAACTTTTTACTGAATAAACATGGAAAAAAAATAATTAAAATAATAATTTGCGGGGGTGGTAGAAAAAATACCAATCTTGTTAAACAAATTAAATTAAATTCAAAAAAAAATATTTCTTTTTATAACTCCGAGGACTTGGAACTAAATGGGGATTTTATAGAGTCTCAAGCATTTGGTTATATAGCTATTAGATCTGTTTTGTCCTTACCAATATCTTTTCCTTCCACGACTGGATGTAATGCCCCATGTAGTGGAGGTGAGGCAATTGATTTTTAAATCAAAGCCGTCTTCTCTTTAATATATTTTTGAATTTCTAAAGTAAGTTCTTTTTCTTTATCTTTAAAAAAATGATTTGCACCTTTAATTTTTGAAAATATGACTTCTACACCCTTTTGACTTTTAATTCTGCTGTCAAGTTCATTGATACTTTCTTTAGTCACCAGTTCATCATTATCACTATAAACTACTTGTCCTGAAGTGGGACAGGGGGCTAAAAAAGAAAAATCATATACGTTCGGTTGAGGAGAAATTGCAATAAAGTTATTAACTTCAGGACGTCTCATAATTAATTGCATGCAAATTAAAGCACCAAAAGAAAAACCAGACACCCAACATTGACTATAATCCATATTTTCTCTTTCAATCCAATCAAGAGCTGCCGCTGCATCAGAAAGTTCACCTTGACCATTATCAAATACACCATCACTTTTACCTACACCTCTAAAATTTATTTTTATTACAGAAAATCCGTTCTCTAAAAAAATGTTATACATTAATTGAACTATTCTGTTATTCATTGTTCCACCATATTGCGGATGGGGTTGAAGCACTATTGCAACTGGTGAACCAAATTTAGGATTTTTGTAATACTTTCCCTCTAATCTTCCCGCGGGGCCAGGTATAAAAATTTCTAAACTTTTTTGTTTCATATTTAGTAATGATAACCAGTTTCAATAAAAGATTAGATTTATAACATGTTTTTATGCGTCAAATATTTTTTTTTAAATCTTAGTAATATGGTAGGAATTATTACAAAATTGTTGTAAAACAAGGCCAATTTATGAAACTTACAACGAAAGGCAGATATGCGGTTATGGCGATGGCTGATCTTGCGTCTTATTCAAAGAATAAGCCTGTAAGTCTATCAGAAATTTCAACAAGACAAAATATTTCTTTAGCCTACTTAGAACAGTTATTTATACATTTGAAAGAAGATAAATTAGTAAGAAGTGTCAGGGGCGTAAAGGGAGGATATGCGCTAGACAAACCAGCATCAGAGATTAAACTTTCAAATATATTTCAAGCTGTCAACGAGGAGATAAAAACCCTCAATTGTAAAAAAGATTCGAAAAAAGGTTGCAACAATAAGTCAGTTAAATGCATAACACATAATCTATGGGACAAATTAGACACACATATTAATGGTTTTTTTGAAAATGTTAAATTAGAGGAATTGATAAAAAGACAATGAGCACTAAAGTTATAGACTCTAACAAAGAATATAAATACGGTTTCACAACTGATATTGAAAGTTTTAAAGCTCCTAAAGGATTAAATGAAGAAACAATAAAATTTATTTCTAGAGAGAAAAAAGAACCCAAATGGCTTTTAGATTGGAGACTCAAAGCTTACAAAAGGCTTAAGTCACTAAAAGAACCTAATTGGCAAAAACCAAAATATCCTAAAATAGATTATCAGGATCTTTATTATTACTCTGCACCTAAAAGCGCAAAAGAAAAACCTAAGAGTTTGGATGAAGTTGATCCGAAGCTTATTGAAACTTATAAAAAACTCGGAATTCCTTTAGATGAGCAAAAAAGACTCAGTGGTGTTGCAGTAGATGCCGTTTTTGACTCTGTTTCAGTCGCAACTACTTTTAAAGGTGAACTAACTAAGAAGGGTATAATTTTTTGTTCCATTTCTGAAGCAATACAAAAACATCCAGAACTAGTAAGAAAATATTTAGGATCCGTAATTCCTATAACTGATCATTATTTTGCAACATTAAATTCTGCAGTCTTTACCGATGGATCTTTTGTATACATACCACCAAACGTAAGATGTCCAATGGAGCTTTCTACTTATTTCAGAATTAACGCTTCCCAAACCGGACAGTTTGAAAGAACATTAATTATTGCTGATAAAGGTAGCTATGTAAGTTATCTTGAGGGCTGCACTGCACCAATGAGAGACGAAAATCAACTTCATGCTGCAAATGTAGAACTTGTGGCCCTTGATGATGCTGAAATTAAATACTCGACTGTACAAAATTGGTATCCTGGTGATGAGCAGGGAAAAGGTGGAATTTATAATTTTGTAACCAAAAGAGGAGCCTGTAAAGGTAAAAATTCAAAAATATCATGGACACAGGTTGAAACTGGTTCTGCAATAACTTGGAAATACCCAAGCTGCATTTTACAAGGAGATAACTCTGTAGGTGAATTTTACTCTATAGCAATTACTAATAATTACCAAAAAGCAGATACCGGTACAAAAATGATACATTTAGGAAAAAATACCAAAAGCAAAATTATTTCTAAAGGAATTTCAGCTGGTAAAGCTGACAATACCTATAGAGGATTAGTTGACATAAATAGAAAAGCAATAAATTCAAGAAATTATACTCAATGTGACTCACTTTTAATGGGAAATAAATGTGGAGCACACACTGTACCATATATAAAGAATAAAAACTCATCTTCGATAATTGAGCATGAGGCCACTACTTCAAAAATAAATGAAGAACAGCTTTTTTATTGCAATCAAAGAGGGTTAAACCAAGAAGAGGCAGTAAGTTTAATTGTAAATGGATTTTGTAAAGAAGTTTTACAACAATTACCAATGGAATTCGCAGTGGAAGCTCAAAAGTTAGTTTCAATAAGTTTAGAGGGAAGTGTTGGATAATGTTAGAAATTAAAAATTTAGAAGCAGAAATTAATAATAAAAAAATTATTAAAGGTTTAAACCTAAAAATAAATCCAGGTGAAGTTCATGCTATTATGGGCCCAAATGGATCGGGTAAAAGTACATTAGCCAATATTTTATCTGGTAAACCTGGATATGATATTTCAGGGGATTTAAAATATGAAGGGGAAGATTTAACTCAAATTTCAATAGAAGAGCGGGCTCAAAAAGGCATGTTCTTAGCTTTTCAATATCCTACAGAAATACCAGGTGTTAATACTAACAATTTTTTAAGAACATCGCTAAATTCAATTAGAAAAGCAAAAGGTCATAAAGATATAGATGCCATAAGTTTTATAAAAATCGTAAAAGAAAAAGCCAAAGAACTAAGTATTGACGAAAAATTTTTATCAAGACATTTAAATGTTGGATTTTCAGGTGGAGAAAAGAAGAAGAACGAAATTCTTCAATTAAAAATATTAGAACCAAAACTTGCAATTTTAGACGAAACTGACTCGGGTTTAGATATTGATGCATTAAAAATTGTTGCAGATGGCGTCAATTCCTACAAAAATAAAAATAATTCTTTTTTAATTATTACACATTATCAAAGACTTTTGAATTTTATAAAACCTGATTTTATACACGTGTTATCAGCAGGAAAAATTATAAAAACTGGTTCTAAAGAACTTGGGGAAGAACTGGAAAAAACTGGGTACACTAATCTAATCTAATTTAATTATGGAATTAAATTTTAAAATTAAAGATAAATCGGATAAAAGTCTTAAATTAAGAGAGGCAAACTTGTCTACTTTTAAAAAAAAAGGTTTTCCTAATAAAAGAGAAGAGGATTGGAAGTTTACTGATTTAGAAAAAGTTTTAAGCGAAAATTTTAAAGAACTGCATAATAATCAACTAGATAATAAAAAACCAAATGTTCAAGATTTAAAATTTAGTCATAATTCAATAACACTAATTAACGGAAAATTAGAGTCTTTTGATTTTAAATCTGAAAATTTACAATATGAAAATTTTTTTAAAATAAATGAATTTAATCTTGATCAGCACTTAAATTTTGCAAATGAATTAAAAGATAACCAAATGCAAAATCTTAATACCGCATTACACGAAGGTGGATTTTACTTAAATATTAAATCAGATTATAAATTCAAATACCCTATAGTAATTTATAACTATTTTACCGGTGTTTTAAAAAATAAAATAATTAATAACTCTGAGACTATTACTATGTCAAAGAACTCCGATGCTACTATTATAGAATATTTAATAGATGAGTCTGAAGGTAATTTTTTTAACAACACATTTAAATATATTAATCTAGAAGAAAATGCTTCTCTTAACTATTATTTCATAAATAAAAAAGAAAGTAATAATTTTTTTTATGAATTTTCAAAAGTTGAGTTACTGAAAAATTCAAATTTTAAAAAATATTTATTCTCATCCGGTATGAAATTCGGAAAATTTGAAAGTAATATCAAACTAAATGGAATGAATTCTTGTGGCGAGGTCTATTCAGGATTATTTTTAGGAATTAACAACCATCAAGAAATTAAAACAAATATTCAACATTTAAAACCAAATTGCCAAAGTCATCAAGATATCAAAAACGTTCTTGCCTCAGGTAGCAAAGGAGTATTTCAAGGTAAAGTCTTTGTAGACAGCATAGCACAAAAAACTAATGCTTATCAATTAAGCAAGGGTCTTTTGCTTGATAAAGATTCCGAATTTAACACGAAGCCTGAACTTGAAATTTATGCTGACGATGTAAAATGTTCTCATGGATCAACTTCAGGAAATATCGACAAAGAGTCTTTATTTTATTTAAAAGCAAGAGGAATAAAGGAAAAAGAAGCTATAAAAATGATTATAAAAGGATTTTTAGAGAGTGTTCTAGAAAAAATTAAAGATAAAGACATTACAGATATTTTATTAAACCATTTTAATAAGCATATAAAATATGAAAATAGATCAAATTAAAAATAATTTTCCAATATTCAAAAAAAAGATAAATAATAAACCTTTAGTTTATCTAGATAGCGCTAATTCTTCTCAAAAACCTAAATCTGTTATTGATAGAATGTCATACTTCTATGAGAACGAATTTTCAAATGTTGGTAGAAGTGTTCATTCATTAGCTGTTACTGCAACAAATAGATTTGAGGAAACTAGAGATCTTGTCAAAAAATTTATAAATGCAAAGCATAGAGAAGAGATAATATTCACTAAAGGTGCTACAGAAGGCATAAATTTAGTAGCAAATTCCTTCGGAGAAAAATATATAAATGAGGGAGACGAGATTATTCTTACAGAATTAGAGCATCACTCGAATTATGTTCCTTGGCATTATTTAAGAAATAAAAAAAAAGCAGTAATAAAATTCGCAAAAATTAATGAAAACCTTGAAATACAAATAGATGAAATAAAGAAATTAATTACGAATAAAACTAAGATGATAGCTATTACTCACATATCGAATGTAACAGGTGGAATAACTCCTTTAAAAGAAATTATTGATCTTGCTTCATCAAAAAAAATTCCTGTTTTGGTAGATGGAACTCAAGGCGCCCCCCACTTAAAATTAGATATGCAAAAATTAGGATGCGATTTTTACGTAATATCTTGCCATAAGTTATACGGACCTAATGGACTAGGAATTCTTTACGGAAAGAAAAAATGGTTAGATGAAATGCCTCCTTATCAAGGTGGTGGAGGAATGATAGATGAGGTAAAAAAAGAAAATATAACGTTTGCTGAAAGTCCAACAAAATTTGAAGCTGGTACAATGCAAACTGCTGAAGTAGTTGCGTTCAGTGAGTCAATTAAACTTATTGAAAAAATTGGTTTAGATAAAATCTCTGAAAATGAAAATGATGTCCTTAGATATGGTATAGATAAAATAAGAAAAAATAATTCAATAAATTTAGTTGGTGATCCAAAAAATAAAGCGTCTGTGATATCATTTACTTTAAAAGGAATTCACCCACATGACATTGCAACAATTCTTGATGATGATGGAGTTGCTATAAGAGCTGGGCATCATTGTTGTCAAATATTACATGAAAAAATTGGCATGTCTGCTACTGCTAGAGCCTCTATAGGAATATATAATACAAAAGAAGATATTGATATTTTAATTAATGCAATAGAAAAATGTAAAAAGGTTTTTAAAATATAATGGAATTAAAAGAACTATATCAAGAAATAATTTTGGATCATGGAAAAAATCCAAGAAATTTTGGCAAATGTAAAGATTTCACCAGCGATGCGAAGGGCCACAATCCTCTTTGTGGTGACAAGGTTCATATTTACGCCCAATTGGATAAAAACAAAAAAATTTTAGATCTTAGTTTTGAAGGTGAAGGTTGTGCAATTTCTTTAGCTTCAGCTTCTATTTTAACCGATATTTTGAAAGGCAAAGATTTTAATTTAGCTAAAGCTATTACTGATAATTTTTTGAACTTAATTAAAGAAAATAAATCAATAACGTTAAATAGTTTAAACGAAGATCAAAAGACAACCTTGATGTCACTATCAGGAGTGAAAGATTTCCCAATGAGAGTTAAGTGCGCAACAATGGCTTGGCATACACTATCTTCGGTTTTGGAGAAAAAATAATGAAAATTAAAGAAAAAATAATTGCTGAAATTAAAAAAGTTTATGACCCTGAAATACCAGTAAATATTTATGATTTAGGTTTAATTTATAATATTGAGGTCAAAAATGAGAATGAAGCTTACATTGAAATGACATTGACCAGTCCTAATTGTCCAGTAGCTGATAGTTTACCTAAGATGGTAAAAGAAAATATCAATTCCATAGAGGAAATAAAGAAAGTAGATTTAAAATTAGTCTGGAGTCCTCCTTGGACTAAAGATATGATGAGTGAAGAGGCAAAATTAGAATTAAATTTATGAGCGAGCCAATAATTAAATTATCTGATACTGCAGCAGCTAGAATCAAAGAAATTATGTCTAACGCAGATAATAAAACCATTGGTGTCAGAATTGGAGTAAAATCTGGAGGTTGCGCTGGCATGAGTTACTCTATGGAATATGCTAAAGATAAAAAAGAAAACGACGAAATCATTGAAGATAAAGGAGTAAAAGTATTTATTGATCCAGCTGCTATAATTTATCTTTTAGGTACCGAAATGGATTATAAAAAAGAAAAGTTTTCTTCTCAATTTGTTTTTAAAAATCCTAATGAAACTGAGCGTTGCGGGTGCGGGGAGTCTTTTAAAATCTAAGCTTATTGGCTGTAATACATCTCAAATTCAATTGGATGAGGAGTATGTTCAAATTTATAAATCTCTTGGAACTTTAAGTCTATGTAAGCATCTATTTGATCGTCTGTGAAAACACCGCCTTGAGTCAAAAACTTTCTATCTTTATCTAAACTTTCCATAGCTTCCCTTAATGAACCACAAACTGTTGGAAGTTTTTTAACTTCGTCTTCTCCTAAAGTGTAAAGATCTTTGTCAAATGCTTTACCCGGATCAATTTTATTTTTAATTCCATCAATACCTGCCATTAGCATTGAAGCAAAAGTCAAGTAAGGGTTTCCAGCAGCATCAGGAAACCTAATTTCCATTCTTGCAGCTTTAGGGCTCATTGTTATTGGTATTCTACACGATGCAGATCTATTTCTTGCAGAGTAGGCTAAAATCACTGGAGCTTCAAAGCCAGGTATTAATCTTTTATAACTATTAGTTGTTGCGTTTGAAAAAGCATTTATAGCTTTCGCGTGCTTTAGTATTCCACCTATGTAATGTAAAGCTGTTTTCGAAAGACCTGCATACTCCTTACCCATAAACAAAGGAGTGTTTCCTTTCCAAATAGATTGATGACAGTGCATACCAGAGCCATTATCACCTTTAACTGGTTTCGGCATAAAAGTTGCGGATTTTCCAAATGAATTTGTAACCATTAACACTGCATATTTGTATAATTGAACGTTATCTGCCATGTCTGTAAGAGTACCAAAATACATTCCTAGCTCATGTTGTGACGGAGCTACTTCATGATGGTGTTTTTCTACTTTAACACCCATATCTTTTAAAGCCTTTAAATATTCACTTCTCATATCTTGTGCACTATCAACAGGAGGAACTGGAAAATAACCTCCCTTAATACCCGGTCTATGACCTAAATTGCCGTTTTCATATTTTTTACCAGTGTTATATGGACCTTCAGAACTATCGATAGAAAAACTTGTTTCATTCATCTCATTTTTAAATCTCACATCATCAAAAACAAAAAATTCAGGCTCTGGTCCAAAGTATGCTTTATCTCCGATATCTGATTTTTTTAAATATGCCTCAGCTTTTTTGGCTGTACCTCTCGGATCTCTTCCATAAGGATCTTTTTTAACTGCATCCATAATATCGCAAAAAATATTTAAGGTAGTGTGAGAATTAAATGGATCAATTATCGGTCTAGATAAATCAGGTTTTAAAATCATGTCTGACTCGTTAATTGCCTTCCAGCCAGCTATTGATGATCCATCAAAAAACACTCCTTTTTCTAGCATTTCCTCATCAACCACAGAGCTATCCATCGTTAGGTGTTGGAGCTTACCTCTAGGATCTGTAAATCTAAGATCTACGTACTCAACCTCTTTATCTTTCATTAATTTTGTAATTTTACTAGCACTCATAAGTTTTAAATCCAATGCTTAATAGCAGAATATAGTTATAGAATAACCTCTAATAAAATGATATCAGCTATGCGCCTAAAGCATCAATACAATTTTTAATTGCATATTATGAGAGAAGCAAAATCAATTGACATTTTTTTACTTGTTTTACTTGGCTTAATTTGGGGATCTTCTTTTTTTAATATTAAAATTGCAACCTACTCTTATGAACCAATTACGCTAGCTTTGGTCAGAGTAATTTTTGCTAGCGTACCTTTAATTTTACTCTGTAAATTTAAGAATATAAAAATAGAGGCATTTTCTAAAGAATGGAAACAGTATGCCTTAATTGGATTATGTAATATAGCTATCCCATTCATTTTAATAGCTATAGGTACTAGCAAAATAAACAGTTACCTAGCGGCTATGCTAATGAGCACAACTCCTCTAAGTGGAACAGTATTAGCTCACTTTTTTACAAAAAATGAAAAAATAAATTTTTTTAAAGTAATCGGTATTTTAATAGGTTTTTCAGGTATTTTATTTTTATTTTTAGACAAAATTATTATAAATGAAAATAATTATATTTTTGCACTAATCACAATTTTGGGATCAACATTTTATTCGATTGGTGGTATTTTGACTTTAAAAATTAAAAATAAAGGAAATGAAAATGTCACAACATCAACAACCGTCTGGTCATTAATTTTCCTTTTTCCAATGGCGATAATTTTAGAAAAACCTTGGCTTGCTTCTCCTACGCTTGAGTCTACTTTCTCTTTACTTTACTTAGGCATTGTTGCAACTGGATTAGCTTGGTTAATAAGATTTAGAATTTTATCCGTCAATGGTTTAGTTTTTCAAACTCAAGTGGCATATTTAATTCCAATTTTTGGGGTATTTTTTGGATATTTCCTTATGGATGAAGTTATTACATGGCGGGTTTTGATTTCATTGAGTATAATAATAATGGGAATTTATATAGTAAAAAAAAACAATAAAGGGGAAAATTAGTACTAATGCAAAACGACTCTTTGGAGCTAAGCGTTCTATCAATTTTTACTTTATTTAGTTTTTTTATTTTTTTTATCGTTCAAAAATATTCTCATTTATTTTTTGGAAATTCTTTATTGGACGATGACTTTGAAAAACCTCAAGCCTTTCATACTTTAAATATTCCAAGAAGCGGTGGGTTAGCGTCCGCAATATCCTTCATATTTTTGATACTTTTGTTTAATTTATTTTTTTCAATTTTATACATAGAACATTTATTGCTTAGTATTTGCCTCTTTTTAATAGGATTTTTTGAGGATGTTAAACTTAAACTAACACCAAAAATTAGATTAGCCACAATGGCCGTCGTTTTATTCATTTTGATTAAAATATTTTCAATAAATATTTTATGGATAGAATTAAATTTTTTACAAAATATTTTATCAATTAATTTATGGTCAATTCTTTTTGTTCTTTTATGCTTCCTATTTATAATCAACGGATCAAATCTAATTGATGGATTTAATGGTCTTCTTGCTATTCAGCTACTAATTATAAACTCATTATTATTTGCAATTAATATTGAAAACGAAATTAAATTTTATTCAATATTTATAACAGGACAAATTATTATTCTTTTAATATTTTTACTTTTTAATTTTCCAAAAGCTAAAATGTTCATGGGTGACGGAGGTGCATATTTTTTTGGATCATTAACAGCCTTAAATGTTATTTTAACTAATAATACAAATCCTGCTCTTTCTACTTATTTTTATTGTATAATTATGTTTTATTTATTTTTTGAAGTATTTTTTTCATTTTTTCGAAAAATTTATCAAAAAAAATCACCTATAATGCCAGATGATAAACATCTTCATATGCTTTCATTCAAAATTTTAAAATTAAAAAATCCAGGCCAGGATAATAATTATCTGAATTCTTTACTGATAAATTTTGTTTACTTAATATTAATTATGCCTGCTTTTATTATGAAAACAAACGTATTATTTTGTATGCTATGGTTTTTCGCTTTAATCATAATTTATATGAGTATTTATTTCTTACTTAACAGTTTTATAAAAAAAAAAATTGATATATAAACAATAAATTCGGGCAAGTGGCGGAATTGGTATACGCGCTAGTCTTAGGAACTAGTGCCGCAAGGCTTAAGAGTTCGAGTCTCTTCTTGCCCACCAAATATTTATGAAAATAAATGTACAGTCAAAAAAGGGTTTAAAAACAACTTTATCTATTTACGTAGATAAAAATGATATTAAAAAAAAACTAGATAATAGATTACTAGAATTACAAAATGAAATAGATCTTAAAGGTTTTAGAAAAGGTAAAGTCCCTCCATTAATAATTAAAAAACAATTTGGTAAAGCAACTTATGGTGAGGTAATTGATAAAGTTTTAAAGGAAAGTACTACAAAAGCTATCCAGGAAAAAAAGCTAAAAATTGCTGGCCAACCTAAAATTGATCTTAAAACATTCGGTGAGGGAAAAGATTTAAATTTTGAATTGCAGTTAGATTTATTACCTGAAATAAAATTGCAATCATTTGAAAAATATAAAGCTTCTGACTACTCGGTGAAAGTAGGGAAAGATATATTGGACGAAAAGTTGAATAACCTAATCAAAGAATACAAATCTTTTGAAGATAAAAAAACCGACACTAAGTCTGAATTGGGAGATCAAGTAATATTTAACTATCAAGCCACAGTTGATGGTAAAGAATTTGAAGGAGGAAAAGGAGAAGGTGTTGCATTAGAACTTGGCAAAGATTTATTTTTACAAGGATTTGACAAACAATTAGTTGGAGTGAAAAAAAATGATAGTAAAAAAATCACAACTACTTTACCTCAAAATCATCCAAAGAAAGAACTTGCAAATAAACAAACAGTTTTTGAATGTAAAATCACAAATGTTAAGAGCCCTAAAGAAAATAAACTTGATGATGAATTTGCAAAAAAACTTGGTGCCAAAGACTTATCAGAGTTAACAGAACAAGTAAAAAATCAAATAACTAACCAATATAATTTAGCTTTGAATTCAATTTTAAAAAAGGAAATATTAGATCAATTAGAAAAAAATCATAAGGTAGAGGTGCCACAAAATTTAATTGATAATGAGATTAAAATGAGTCCTAGCAATCCTAATACTAAAAGTGATAATAAAAATACTAAACTTATTGAAAAAAGAATTAAATTAGGTTTAATTTTAAACGAGTACGGTGAAAACAATAAAATTAAAGTTACAGAAGATGAAATACGTAATGAGATACAAAAACAAGTTAAAAGCATGCCTGGTCAAGAAAAATTTGTTTTTGAGTATTATCAAAAAAACCCATCAGCTACCCAACACTTACAGAGCAGTATTTATGAGGAAAAAATTATCAATTTTATTAAATCTAAAATAAAATTAACTAAAAAAGAACTTACTATTAAAGAGGCCGAAAAAATGATAGCAAGTTTTAATAATAATAATAATCCAAAATCAAGGTTAGAAGTTAAAAAAAAAGAGACTCAAGCATCTAAATCAAAAAAAATTAGCAAAAAGTAACCAATAGTTGTATAACACAAAATTATGAGTCGTAATTTTGAAGAAAAAATGAACAATCTAATCCCAATGGTTGTTGAGCAGTCGAGTAAGGGAGAGCGGGCATATGACATATATTCTCGACTTCTAAAAGAAAGAATAGTTTTTCTGGTTGGTCCGGTAAATGACAATGTAGCTTCATTAGTGACTGCGCAATTATTATTTTTAGAATCAGAAAACCCAAAAAAAGAAATAAGCTTTTATATTAATAGTCCGGGGGGACTAGTTACTTCAGGTCTAGGTATTTATGATACTATGCAATATATTAACTCACCCGTATCCACTTTATGTATAGGTCAAGCATCCTCTATGGGATCTTTTTTATTAGCTGCAGGAGAAAAAGGAAAAAGGTACTCACTCCCTAACTCTCGAATAATGGTTCATCAACCATCAGCAGGATTTCAAGGTCAGGCTACAGACATACAAATTCACGCAAAAGAAATTCAATCACTTAAAACAAGACTAAATGAAATTTATTCAAAGCACACAGGCAAATCTATAGATGAAATTTCCAAAGACTTAGAAAGAGATAATTTTATGACTCCAGAGGAGGCAAAAAAATTCGGATTAATTGACTCTGTTGTGGAAAAAAGAAAATAACACACAATATATAGCTTATATTTCAACTTGAGCTTGATAAGACTTTATTTGAACTTTATTATCATAACATTGATTCGTTATGAGTGATAAAAATAATAAAAATATATTATATTGTTCTTTTTGCGGAAAAAGCCAACACGAAGTTAGAAAGCTTATTGCAGGTCCTACCGTTTTCATTTGTGATGAGTGTGTTGAGCTTTGTATGGATATTATTAAAGAGGAAAATAAAAGCTCACTTATTAAACATCAAGACGGAGTTCCAACACCCAAAGAAATTTGTAACGTGCTTGATGATTATGTAATAGGTCAGAAGAAAGCTAAAGAAGTTTTATCTGTTGCTGTGCATAATCACTATAAAAGACTCAATCACGAAGTTAAAACAAATAAAGACGTAGAATTATCTAAATCTAATATTTTATTGGTTGGTCCAACTGGATGTGGGAAAACATTACTGGCTCAAACTTTAGCAAAAATTTTGGACGTACCTTTTACTATGGCTGATGCTACAACCTTGACTGAAGCAGGTTATGTAGGAGAAGATGTTGAAAATATTATTTTAAAACTTTTACAGGCTGCAGATTATAATGTTGAAAAAGCTCAACGTGGAATAGTTTACATTGATGAAGTTGATAAAATTAGTAGGAAATCAGAAAACCCTTCAATCACAAGAGATGTATCAGGAGAAGGTGTACAACAAGCTTTACTTAAAATTATGGAAGGAACTATTGCAAGCGTTCCCCCACAAGGAGGAAGAAAACATCCTCAACAAGAATTTTTACAAGTAGATACAACTAACATATTATTTATATGCGGTGGAGCTTTTGCAGGTTTGGATAAGATTATTGATAGTAGAGGCAAAGGAAGTTCTATTGGTTTCGGTGCAAAAGTTAAAAGTTATAAAGAATTACCTTTATCAGAATTAATGAAGTCTCTCGAACCTGAGGATTTGATAAAATATGGATTGATTCCAGAGTTTATTGGAAGAATGCCAATTATAGCAACTTTAGATGAGTTAAATGAATCATCATTAATAAAAATACTTAAAGAGCCAAAAAACTCATTAATAAAACAATACAAAAGGTTGTTTGAATTTGAAAATGTTGAGCTTGAATTTCAAGAAGATGCAGTTCTTGAAATAGCAAAAAAAGCAATTAAGAAAAAAACTGGTGCTAGAGGATTAAGGTCTATATTAGAAAATATTCTCTTGAAGACGATGTTTGAATTGCCTGATAAAGAGGATGTTTTAAAAGTAACTATTGATAAATCATCAGCAAAAGGTGAGAGTGACCCAATTATCACTTATGGCAAAAAACAATCAACATCAGTAGCATAAGCCAATTTGTTCCTTGAAATATTGATTAAAATTATCATATAAATAAGCATGGACGTCACATATACAAAACCTTTACTGCCCCTTAGAGATATAGTCATTTTTCCATCAATTGTAGTTCCATTGTTTGTTGGCAGAGAAAAGTCAATCAAAGCCTTACAAGAAGCAATGAAAACAGATAAGTCAATAATTCTAGTCGCTCAGAAAAATTCAGAAACCGATGACCCTTCCGAAAAAGATTTATTTTCTTTTGGATGTTTGAGCAAAGTTCTTCAACTTTTAAAATTACCCGACGGAACTGTGAAGGTGCTTGTTGAAGGACAGAAGAGAGTAAAAATAACAAATATAACAAATGAAAATACTTTTTTAAAATGCAATGTTGAAATAGCTGCAGATACAAATGTCTCAAAAGATTTAGATGTTTATGCACAAGGACTTGTTAAAAGGTTTGAAAAATTAATTGTTTTAAATAAAAAAGATTTTACTGAAAATCTCAATATTATTAAAAATTCAAAAGATGCAAAAATAATAGCAGACAATATTGCAGCCAACTTAAACATAAAAATTTTTCAAAAACAAGAAATTCTCGAAATTAGGGACTTAAGAAAAAGATTGGAAAAAATTTACGAGATTGTCAATAAGGAAACTAGCGTGATATCTGTTGAAAAGAAAATCAGGGGAAGAGTTAAAACTCAAATGGAAAAAACGCAAAGAGAGTACTATCTGAATGAGCAATTAAAAGCTATTCAAAAAGAACTTGGAGAGATTGATGAAGGAAAAGATGAAATTGCCAGCATCTCCAAAGCTATAACAAAAGCCAAAATGCCGAAAATTGCCCAAGAAAAATGTTTTTCTGAATTAAAAAAATTGAAATCAATGAGTCCCATGTCAGCAGAGGCAACGGTGGTAAGAAATTATCTTGATTGGATGACAGAATTACCTTGGTCAGAAAAAACAAAAATAAATACAGATTTAAGCTCAGCACAAAAAATTCTTGACGAAGATCACTATGGCTTAGACAAAGTTAAAGAAAGAATAATAGAATTTTTAGCTGTTCAAAAAAGAATTCAAAAAATGAAAGGACCTATACTTTGCCTAGTTGGTCCTCCAGGTGTAGGTAAAACTTCTTTAGGCAAATCTATAGCAAAAGCTACAAATAGAAAGTTTATAAGAATTTCTTTAGGAGGAATTAGAGATGAAGCTGAAATAAGGGGTCATAGAAGAACTTATATTGGATCATTACCTGGAAAAATAATTCAAATGATGAAAAAGGCTGGATCAAAAAATCCATTATTCTTATTAGATGAAATTGACAAGGTAGGTAACGACTATAGAGGAGATCCATCTTCAGCTTTACTTGAAGCTTTAGATCCTGAACAAAATAAAGAATTTAACGATCATTATTTAGAGGTTGATTACGATTTATCTGATGTAATGTTCGTAACAACGGCTAATACTTTAAATATTCTACCTCCACTTCTAGATAGAATGGAAGTGATAAGAATATCAGGTTACACAGAGGATGAGAAAGTGAATATTTCTCAAAAGTATTTGATTCCAAAACAAAGTAAAAACAACGGATTAAAAAATGAAGAATGGAAGTTAAGTGAAGACGTCAATAGAAAAATAATAAGAAACTATACTAGAGAGTCTGGAGTAAGAAATTTAGAGAGGGAAATTGCTAAAATCGCAAGAAAACTAGTAAAAAAAATTGATGCAAAAGAAAAAGTAAATACATCACTGAGCGAAAAAGAATTAAGCAATTTTTTAGGAGTTCAAAAATTTAAGTACGGAGAAATAGAAGAAGAAAATAGAATTGGCGTTGTAACAGGGTTAGCTTGGACTGAAGTTGGAGGTGAGATTTTGAAAATAGAGTCTGCTGTCATGCCTGGTAAGGGTAAAATGCAAATTACAGGTAAACTAGGTGAAGTTATGCAAGAATCAGTAAAAGCTGCAAAATCTTATATAAGATCAAAAAGTTTAGAATTCGGAATAATACCACCAATTTTTGATAAAAAAGATTTTCATATTCATGTCCCGGAAGGAGCCACTCCTAAAGATGGACCTTCTGCAGGTATAGCAATGGTAACCTCAATTGTCTCTGCTATTACTGAGATACCAGTTGATAAAAAAGTAGCAATGACAGGAGAAGTCACCTTGAGAGGCTTAGTTTTACCAATCGGGGGATTGAAAGAAAAACTTTTAGCAGCTCACAGGGCTGGGATCAAAAAAGTTTTAATACCGATAGAAAATAAAAAAGATCTTGCTGAAGTTCCAGATTCAATTAAAAAACATATGGAAATTATACCTGTAAAAAATGTTGATGATGTTTTAAAGATTGCTTTAACAAAAAACCTTAAAAGAGTAGAATGGGTAGAAGTTGAACAATTATCAAAAAATAAAACTAAGGAAGAGTCAAAAGCTCCTATTAATTAAGCAATTAAGATATAAACATTATTGTTTCTAAATAATATTTAGAGTAAATTTATTTTCCATGGGAAAGAAAATTATTATTACTGGTGGCTTAGGATACATTGGCACTGAGTTATGCAAAATCTATTCAGGTTATAGTTGGAATGATGAAATCACAGTAATTGATAATAGATTTATTTCTGAAAGGGTTAATCAGCTAAGAAACTGGAATATTAACTTTGTACAAGGTGATATTTTAGATAAAGATTTAATAAAACATTACTGTGGAGATGCAGACGTTGTTCATCATTTGGCAGGTATCACAAATGTGCCAAGAGTAAAAAGCGAGAGTAATGATCAAATTAACAACGAGATAAAGCTTAATGCAGAACAGGGAACTCAAAATATTTTGAATGTTATATCAGATGATTGCAAAATAGTAATGCCGTCAACCCATGTTGTTTATGAAGGAATAAATGAAGTTAAGAAAGATATTTTAGAAGAAGAAATTACTTCTCCAGTTTTATCTTATGCAAAATCAAAAGATTATAACGAGAAGCAACTAAAAGAGTCTGGAAAAAATTATGTAATATTAAGACTAGGCTCTGTGTATGGATATTCTACTGATACAATGCGAATTGATATAATGCCAAATTTATTTTCAAAGATCGCTTCTCAGAATGGAGTTTTAAAATTATTTTCTGGAGGAAAACAAATAAAGAGTTTAGTGCCTTTAATAGATGTAGCTAGATGTTTTAAATTTGTGGAAGAAAAAAAAGATATTAATAAGGAAATATTTAATTTAACCAAAGATACTGTTACAGTTAAGGAAGTAGCAGAAATATGTAAAAAATATAATCCTAAAGTTGTCTTAAGAGAGACCAATGATGAGATACCAAATCTAGGGTTTTCTCTTTCCAACAAGAAAATTAAGAAAAAAGGTTTTAAATTTCTTTATAGTCTTGATGAAAGCATCAAAGAAATGATTTTAAAATGGTCAAATCAAAATAAAAAAAAAGATTTAGAATATGTTAAAAGTGGTGACAATGAATTTGTAGATAAAAGAGGAAAAATAAGCAATCATGAGCTTACAGAACCTATAAACTTAATAGGTTTAATTAGCTCTAAAAAAGGTACTATTAGAGCTAATCATTATCATCCACAACAAGAACAAAAGTGTCTTTTTACAAAAGGACAAATAATTGAAGTTTTTCAGGACATTATAAATCCTGGATCTCCTAAAGTAACTCAAGTTGTTAATGAGGGCGAACTATCAATTATTAAACCAAATGTTGCCCACACAATGGTTTTTACTAAAGATACAACTTTTTTAAATTTAGTTAGAGGCGAAAGAGAACATGATAATTATGGTATCACACATACTATCAAACATGTTTTCGTTGATGAGAATGAGAAAAATCTATTAATGAATTGTTATAAATTTGAATGTAGATCATGCGGAAGTACAAAATTAAAAAGAGTAGTCTCCTTAGGTTACCAGCCTCTTGCAAATAATTTAATCAAAAATAAAAACGATAAGAGTGAGCTTTACCCACTAGAAATGAACTATTGTGAAAAATGTCACAATTGTCAATTATCAGTTTCTGTAGATCCAAAAAAGATGTTTTCAAATTATTTGTATACATCCTCTACTTCAAAAGTTTTTAGAGATCATTTTGTAAGAGCGGCTCAAAAATATATAAAAGATTTTAAGTTAAAACCAAAAAAATCATATATAATCGATATTGGCAGCAATGACGGCGTAGCACTCAAACCCTTTAAAGACTTAAATTTTAAAAATATACTAGGTGTTGAACCCGCGAAAAATTTAGCTAAGAGTGCTAACAAAAATAAAATCAAAACTTTTAATGGTTTTTTAAATAATAAAAATTTAAAAAAAATTAAAAAGGGAGCTAATTTGATATTAGCTTCTAATGTTTTTGCACATTCAGATAATCTTCAAGGGATGGCAGATTGTATGTTTAAACTACTAGATAAAAAAGGTACTATAATCATTGAAGTTCAATATTTGCTCAATACCTTAAAAGATCTTACATTTGATAATATATACCATGAACATTACAATTATTGGTCTTTAACATCATTAAATAATTTTTTTAATAGACTAAACACTAAAATTTATCGAGCAGAAAGAATCGATACTCACGGAGGTTCAATTAGAATATACGTTTCCAAAGATAAAAACAAAAAAGTTGAAAAGAGTGTTAAAAAATTAATTAATGATGAAAATAAATTTGGAATAAAAAAATTTAGTACATATAAAAAATTTGGGGAAAAAGTTTATAAAATAAGAGAAAATATTATTAAAAATTTTAATAAACTGAAGAAAGATCATAAAAAAATAATAGGTTATGGCGCACCAGCAAAAGCTACAACAGCACTAAATTTTTATGGTATTTCAGATCAAATAGATTTTATAGTAGAGGATAATTCTTTAAAACATAACAAATTTATTCCTGGCGTAAAAATACCTATTAAAAGTAAAAAATTAGTAAAAAACAACAATAATACTATGGTCGTATTAGCTTGGAATTTCTATAAAGATATTAAAAAGAATAATGCAAATTTATCTAAAAATTTTATTAATATAAAAGAACTGGAAAATTAATATAAATTAAATGTATCTCTTAAAAGTATCCCAAAATAATTTAGATTTTCAAACAAGTATTTTATATAGATCTCCGTAAAAGGAAAGTAGAATATAATAATTTCCCTAGTAAGATTTATAATTCCTATTATCGACGTAACTAAAAATAGAAATATAATTGTGTAGCTGTAAAAGCCAAAATATGACTGAGAAACTTTTTTATTTGATTTATCTTTTAAATTATTCTTAAAATTTTCATCAATTCTAATACCATGTTTTTTTTCTAGATATTCTTTAGAGTAGATTGATGGTCCTGACCTTTTTTTTATTTTTTTCTTTTTCTTTATTACTGTATCGAAAGTTTTTATCTCTTTAAATTTAGATTTAACTAGAGTTGGTTTTTCTATTTTTTCATTTTTAGAATGAGGAGTTTTTGATTTTTTAGTTACCTTTTTTGAAACTGGAAATTGTGTCCATTTGTTTCCACATGAACTGCATTGGACTAATCTGCCAGTAGCCGGAATAGCGTTATCCGGAACAACAAATTTTTTTTGGCAAGATTTACATTCAAGAATCATAATTATTAATAATACAGCTTATTTATAGCTCTATAAATACATTTTTACTTTACGGGAATTATATTGTATATGTCGAACAAATTTTAGGGTGGTTAGCTCAGTTGGTAGAGCATCTCGTTTACACCGAGAGGGTCATAGGTTCGAGTCCTTTACCACCCACCATTGGGGGTGTAGCTCAGTTTGGTTAGAGCGCCTGCCTGTCACGCAGGAGGCCGCGGGTTCGAGTCCCGTCACTCCCGCCATTAACATTAAAGTTTAAAATTAGCAATTTTTTAAAATTAATTTGTAAAATACATCAGAAAAATTTTTTCTCTGATAACAGCCTTTTAAGATATTTTCTAATGGTTTGGTTTCACCGTGCAAAGGTTTCAACACATAAATACTTTTGATGTTATTATTTCTTATCTTTTTCAGAACAAACTGCTTCCAGTAATTAAAATACTTATTATTTTCTGATGGATAACCATGAAAATCATACCAAAATCTTGTAGGAGAATAGTCATACTCTTTTAAAAAAACAGAGATAAATTGATAATCTGTTATAAGCATTTTTTTACTTTTATCTTTTTCTAATGTTTTAATTGCTAATACAATATTTGAAATTTCTTCCTCTGGGTTATCAGGATAAAACATAGTTATCCATTGAATGTTTGATAATTTAGGATGTATTTTATTTCCGTCTATCGACTTTGTTAAGTTTACTCCTCTTAAGTCCATGAAAGTACGATTTTTTATATAATTAAAATAATAGTATACGGTTGAACAGAGCGTTAAAGTTATTAAAAAACGATTTATCATCTTTTCACTGCTTAAATACCTTTTGGAATATACGTGAGAGAGACCACAAAAAATTGGTATTAAACAATAAATAAAAATTGCATTTATCGTCATCAATTGGTGCATTATAGTTAGTAAGCAAAAGGAAATTATACTTAATAAAATTAAATAATCTGAAAAATCTTTTTTATTTCTTGAGAATGAAAATTTTATTACTAAATAAAATAATACTGCTATAGATAAATATTGTAATTTATAACGCCAAATAATTCTTTGAAATTCAAATGGCGATAACCATTCAAATCTACTTCCTCCAAGTGATTGTGGATATGAAAAATATTGAATTATAAAATCATTAAAATTAATATTGCCTAAATAAATCAAAATGAAAAACAAAATCAAAAATACCATCGCACCAATGAATGCAGATATAAAACTAAATATACTCTTTGATTTTATAAAAAATATGATTGATAAAATTGTTATTACAAAAATAACGTAAATTGTTGGCGCCTGTTTTGATAAAAAAGAAAATCCAAGAATAATTGGAGTCAGAAACCAGTAAGTATTATTTTTTTTAATAATCGCCAAGATAAAACAATAAAGAGATAACAAACAAAATATTAGAGTATGATGATCACTAAATGGTGTTCCAGCTGTAGGGTAAAATAATATTGCAACACAAATAGAATAAAAAAAACAAAATTTATTCTCTAAATTAAATTTTTTTAATAAATAAAAAGTGCAAACTGTAATAATACAATTAAAAATTGACGCATGAAAAATGTAAGAAAACCATGAAACACCAAATACTTTAAAAAAAATCGCTTGTATTAAATCAATAAATGGCTCTTTAATAGTCCAATAATCTTTAAATGGATAATATCCATTCATTAAATCGTAACCCGAATTAAAAATTAAAAAACTATCTATAGGTAATATTCCTATATATCCATGATGTTGATTAAATATTATGGAAAAAAAAATTAAAAAAATTAGCGAGGATTTAGTTAATAAACTTTTATTTTTTATTTTCATTTATCTTTTTTAAAACTATAGTCCTATTTAGAGCAAAAATACTGGGCAAAAAAAAGATTAAAATACTATCAAAAATATTTAGTATTTTTAAAAAGAAACAGTTAAGTTTAACATGTAAAAAACTTGAGTTTACCCCACCTGAATTCAAAAAAATGGTAAATTCTGACAACTTATTTTTTTCAATCTTGTATTGTGGAAAATATTTTTGAAATTTTTTATTATCCTTAAATAAAAGTTGGGCTACGGCAGTATTGGACACCCAAGGGCTCTTTGGATTAAAAATATTTTTACGACTAAAAACTTTTGCTTTTAAAGACCAACTTTCATCATCCAGTAATACCTGAATTAATTTTAAAAAAAAGGATGTTTCAGGTTCATTAATTAAGACATAACCATTTTTTTTCAGATATATCGACATCTTTTCTAGAGTCAGAGCTGGATTTGCACAATGGTGAAGCGAATGATTTATTATAAAAACATCAACTTTTTTTAAATACTTTTTCCCTAAATTTATTTTCATCATATCAACTTTTTTATCTATCCAGGGATATTTAGTGATATCTGTTAAAATAATTTTTTTCCCATCTATTATTTTTTTTATACATCCATTACCAGATCCTAATTCGATTATAGTTTTTTTACCTTTGATGTATTTCCTCATCCATGAAAATCTTTTATTTAATAAAAATATTAAATTTTTATTTTTACTGGCCATGATTCTCTCTCTATTAGAGAAATTGTCCGGTGCTTTTACTTTTTTTGCCTTATATTCTTTTAAAAAAAACATTCCTATTTTTAAGTTAGAAATTGATTGAGAAAAACTGAAATTTCATGCTCATTTATAGAACCTTATTAAGTGATTTGAGAATCATTATCAACTAATTGCTACATAACTGTCCTAGACTCATTATGAGATATCATATAAATCCTTATTAAGATTAATATAAAAATCCTCAAGCTATGTGTATTGAGGTAGATATTGATTTGTATGATTTATAATTTTTTAACAGACTATTTATCAATAATAATATTTTTATTTATAGCCTTACTTTTAAGTGCAGGCTTTATACTAATCAATTTTATATCATCACCCAACAATCCAGATCCCGAAAAACTCTCAGCTTATGAATGTGGATTTGATGCGTTTGATGATTCTAGAATGGAATTTGATGTAAGATTTTATTTAGTAGCGATACTTTTCATTATATTTGATTTAGAAATAGCTTTCTTATTTCCATGGGCTATCTCTTTAGGAAAAATTGGAATATTTGGGTTTTGGTCCATGATGGTATTCTTAGCTGTGCTAACTATTGGATTTATCTATGAATGGAAAAAGGGAGCATTGGAGTGGGAATGAGAATAATAGACTCAGATGAAAAACTTAAAAAAGTACCTGATGAGTTTAAGCAAATAGCTAAAGACTTCGCAGAAAAAGGATTTATTACTACTTCAACAAATAATCTTATTAATTGGGCAAGAACAGGATCTTTACACTGGATGACTTTTGGTCTTGCTTGTTGTGCTGTGGAAATGATGCATACGTCTATGCCTAGATACGATCTTGAAAGGTTTGGTGCAGCGCCTAGAGCTTCACCGAGACAATCAGATGTAATGATAGTCGCTGGAACACTTACCAACAAGATGGCTCCAGCTTTAAGAAAAGTTTATGATCAGATGCCAGAACCAAGATATGTAATATCAATGGGTAGTTGCGCTAATGGGGGAGGATATTATCATTATTCATATTCTGTAGTCAGAGGCTGTGATAAAATTGTACCAGTTGATATTTATGTTCCAGGTTGCCCACCCTCTGCTGAAGCTCTGTTGTATGGAATTCTACAACTTCAAAAAAAAATTAGAAGAGAGGGTGATATTACGAGGTAAAAATGATTAAAGAAAAACTGGACAAAGTAGAAAAATTGGTCAATTCAGAACTCTCAAGTAAAATATCTGGTTCTGAAATAGTTTTTGAGGAGTTATTATTTAAAACCTCAACAAGCGAAATAATTGACGTCATTAAATTTCTAAAACTTGATGAGAGATTAAAATTTAAGCAATTGATTGATATAGCAGCAATTGATTACCCTAATGAAGAAAAAAGATTTGAATTAGTTTACTTATTGCTTTCAATAGAGAACAATCTAAGAGCTAAGATATCTATTAGATTAGAAACAAATGAAAAAACACAATCTATCGTAAAGATATTTCCTTCAGCCAACTGGATGGAGAGGGAAATTTTTGATATGTATGGTATTAGATTTATCAATCATCCTGACCTAAGAAGAATTCTTACTGATTACAATTTTAAAGGACACCCTTTAAGAAAAGATTTCCCGCTCACAGGATTTAATGAGGTGAGATACAGCGAAAAAGAAAAAAAGGTAATATACGAGCCAGTTAAATTAGAACAAAATTACAGGAATTTTGATTTTAGTAGTCCTTGGGAAGGAACAAAGTATTTAAAAGAAATAAAAGAAAGCAATAAAAAATGAAGAAAACTAAATCAATGACATTAAATTTTGGCCCTCAACATCCTGCAGCACATGGAGTGTTGAGACTAATTCTAGAACTAGAAGGTGAAATAGTTGAAAAAGCCGATCCACATATTGGTTTATTACACCGAGGAACTGAAAAGTTAATAGAAAATAAAACCTATACTCAAGCTTTACCATACTTTGATAGGTTGGATTATGTAGCCCCAATGAATCAAGAGCATGCTTTCGCTCTTGCAACAGAAAAATTATTAAAAATAGAAGTACCTATAAGAGCTAAATACATTAGAGTAATTTTTTGTGAAATTGGAAGGATTTTAAGTCATATATTAAATGTAACTACACAAGCTTTGGATGTAGGAGCTTTAACACCCTCTTTGTGGGGATTTGAAGAGAGAGAAACTCTTATGACTTTCTATGAGAGGGCTTCAGGTTCAAGACTTCATGCAAATTATTTTAGAACTGGCGGTGTACATAAAGACTTACCAACTAAGCTTGTTGAAGATATAGGAAAGTTTTGTGAAACTTTTCCAAAAATTATTGACGATTTAGAGGACCTGTTAACAGAAAACAGAATTTTTAAACAAAGAAATGTTGATATTGGATTGGTATCAAAAAAAGATGCACTGGATCACAGTTTCACTGGGGTAATGTTAAGAGGCTCCGGAGTACCGTGGGACTTAAGAAAATCTCAACCTTATGAATGTTACCAGTATTTAAAATTTAAAATCCCTGTAGGTAAAAATGGGGACTGTTATGACAGATATCTTTGTAGAATAGAAGAAATGAGAGAGAGTATAAAAATTATTAAACAGTGCATAGAAAGTTTACCTAAAGGACCGATTAAAACTGTTGATGGAAAAATTTCCCCACCTAATAGAGATGATTTAAAACAGTCTATGGAAGCCCTCATTCATCACTTTAAATTATTTACAGAGGGATTTAGAGTTCCTGCTGGAAATGTTTACTCAGCAGTAGAAGCCCCTAAAGGAGAATTTGGAGTATATTTAATATCAGATGGAAGCAATAGACCTTACAGATGTAAAATACGAGCTCCAGGATTTTCTCATCTACAAGCAATGGATTATTTAATCAAAGGGCATATGTTAGCGGATGTCCCAGCTGTTTTAGGGTCACTTGATATAGTTTTTGGAGAGGTTGATAGATGAGTATTAAAAAAGTAAATCCTGAACAACCTAAGACATTTGAGTTTAATGAAAAAACTAAGAATATTGCTCAAGAAATTTTAAAAAAATATCCAGAAAAAAATAAAAAAAGTGCAGTAATGCCTCTCTTATACTTGGCTCAGAAACAAAACAATAATTGGATACCCCTTGCTGCAATTAAATATATTTCAAAATATTTATCAATGCCCTACATCAGCGTATATGAAGTTGCTACTTTTTATAGTATGTTTAATTTATCTCCAGTAGGCAAATACTTTATTCAAGTTTGTACAACGACACCATGTATGATTAGAGGTGCTGATAAAATAGTAAAAGTTTGCAAAGAAAAAATATCTGATAAAGAAAATCAAATTTCTAAAAATGGTGAGTGCTCTTGGACAGAAGTGGAATGTTTGGGTGCTTGCGTTAATGCTCCAATGATGCAAATTAACAATGATTATTATGAAGATTTAGATGAAAAAAGCACTGCTAAAATAATAGATTCAATATTTAAAGATAAATTATTAAAACCCGGCTCTTATAGAGGAAGAAAAAACACTTCTCCTGAAAATGTAAAAACAATTAATGGCACAGAACATGCTTAAAAAGGAAAATAAGATATTTAAAAATTTATATAATAACCTTGGATGGGAAATAGATAAAGCTATAGAACGTGATGATTGGAAAGATACAAAAGAAATTATTTCAAAAGGAAAAGATTGGATTATAAATGAGGTGAAGACTTCAGAACTAAGAGGTAGAGGAGGTGCTGGTTTTTCAACTGGTATGAAATGGTCTTTTGCTCCTAAAAAAATTGGTTCGAGGCCACATTATTTAGTTATTAATGCCGATGAGTCCGAACCTGGAACATGCAAGGATCGTGATATATTAAGATTTGAGCCTCAAAAATTAATAGAGGGATGTTTGATCGCAGGTTATGCAACTGGAGCACATGTTTGCTATATTTATATTAGAGGCGAATATTCTTTTGAGGGCCAAAGACTTCAAGATGCTATAGATCAAGCTTACAAAAGAAGTTTTTTAGGAAAGAATGCTTGTGGATCAGGCTGGGATTTTGATATTCATATTCATTATGGTGCTGGAGCTTATATTTGTGGAGAAGAAACTGCGCTTTTAGAGAGTATTGAGGGAAATAAAGGTCAACCACGGTTAAAACCTCCATTTCCAGCACTTGTTGGTTTATACGGATGTCCAACTATAGTTAATAATGTCGAGACAATAGCAGTAGTACCGACAATTTTGAGGCGTGGTGGTAAATGGTTTGCGTCCTTAGGTAGACCAAAAAATACTGGTACAAAAATTTTTTGTATATCTGGAAATGTAAATTCGCCATGCAACGTTGAAGAAGAAATGGGTATTCCTCTTAAAGAGTTAATAAATACCTATGCTGGAGGCGTAGTTGGAGGTTGGGATAATTTACAAGCAGTAATACCAGGTGGATCTTCAATGCCTTTATTACCAAAAAAAATATGCGAAACAATTAAAATGGATTTTGACTCTCTAATAGAAAACAAAAGCGGTTTAGGCACCGCAGGTATAGTTGTCATTAACAAAGACCAAGATATTGTTTCATGCATGGCAAGGATAGCAAGGTTCTACAAACACGAGAGTTGCGGCCAGTGTACTCCTTGTAGAGAAGGTTCTGGTTGGATGTGGAGAATTTTAAACAGAGCAACGAAAGGTGAAACAACTCTAAGTGACATAGATTTATTAGAAGATGTTACCAAACAAATTGAAGGTCATACAATTTGTGCTTTTGGAGAAGGTTCAGCTTGGCCTGTTCAAGGTTTATTAAGACATTTTAGAAAAGAAGTTGATAAAAAATGTAGCAATGACCCTCTTATAAAAAAAAAGAAAGATGTCCCTTATTTAATTGATCAACACTTATTAGAAAAAAAGAATGCCTAAAATAATTGTCAACGGTAAAGAAATAGAATTCCAGTCAGGTATGACGGTTCTTCAAGCATGTGAGTTAGCTGGTGCGGAGATACCAAGATTTTGTTATCACGAAAAACTTTCAATTGCTGGAAACTGTAGAATGTGTTTAGTAGAAATGGATAAATCACGTAAACCAATAGCATCTTGTGCAATGCCTGCAACTGAGGGTATGAGTATTAAAACTAACACTGAAATGGTTGAAAAAGCAAGGAAGGGTGTTATGGAATTTCTTTTAGCTAATCATCCTTTAGATTGTCCAGTATGTGATCAAGGTGGTGAATGCGATCTTCAAGACCAGTCACTTTATTATGGAGTAGATAAATCGAGATTTTCAGAAAACAAAAGATATGTAAGTGAAAAATATATGGGTCCTTTAATAAAAACTCAAATGACCAGATGCATTCATTGCACTAGATGTGTGAGATTTGCAACTGAAGTTGCAGGAGTGCCAGAGATAGGAGCCATAGGTAGAGGTGAAAACATGGAGATAACAACTTACTTAGAAAAATCTATGGAGTCTGAATTATCAGGCAATGTAATAGATTTATGTCCGGTAGGAGCTTTAACTTCAAAACCTTACGCGTTCTCTGCTAGACCTTGGGAATTAAAAAAAACTGAGAGCATTGACGTATTAGATGCTGTTGGTTCAAATATAAGAGTAGACACCTATGGATGGGAAGTGAAAAGAATTCTCCCAAGATTAAATGAGGATATCAATGAAGAATGGATTTCAGATAAAACAAGATATTCATGTGATGGATTATTAAAGCAAAGACTTGATACCCCGTATGTAAAAAAAAATAATAAATTAATCAAATCTAGTTGGGATGAAGCGTTAAATGTGATTATTAAAAAGTTCAATGAAACTGAAAACTCACAAATCGCTGGTCATATAGGAGATCTTGTAAGTCTAGAAACAACACTGGCATTTAAAAAATTTTTTGAATTATTAGGAAGTAACAACTTAGAGTTCAGGGAAAAAAATTTTTATATCAACTCAGAAGATAAAATGAATTATTTGTTTAATTCATCAATAAATGGAATAGAAAAATCCGATTTAATATTACTAGTAGGTTGTAATCCCAGGCACGAAGCCACTATTTTAAATGCTAGAATAAGAAAAGCTTTTAGAAACAATAAAACGTCAATTTTTTCAGTTGGGGACCCTGGGGATCAGACTTATGAATATAAAATTATAGGGGATAACACCCAAACAATTAAAGACATTATTGAGGAAAAACATGAATTTAACAGAGTTTTTGACACCGCGAAAAAACCTTTAATTATAATAGGAGAGTCGGCTTTAGAACTGAACTCTGGTGGATTTATTTTTGAAGAACTCAAAAACTTTCTGTATCAAAAAAAATTGATTAGTGAAAAATGGAATGCGTTAAATATTTTAATTCAAAATGCTTCGACGGTTGGGGCTTTGGATTTAAAAATAATTGATAAAGATAAAAATAATTTTGAGTTTTTCAACAATATAAAAAATAATAAATTTAAGATATTATATTTGCTAAACTCAGATAACCTTAAACTTAAAAAAAATAATGAATTTATAATTTATCAAGGGAGCCATGGTGATCGTGGAGCTGAGATAGCGGATGTAATTCTACCGAGCGCTGCTTATACTGAAGAAAATGGGTTTTATGAAAACTTAGAAGGAAGAGTTCAAGAGTGTAGAAAGGCATCTTACCCTGCTGGCGAAGCTCTAGAAAGTTGGAAGGTACTTAACAAATTAACAAATGCTTATAAAAATAAAAATCTCTTTAATAGTTTTAATACTTTAAGAGATGAAGTTTTAGAAAAAATAGTAAACTTTGAGTCTTTAAACAAACTACCTAAGTATAAAGAGCCATCAAAAAAAGTTTATAATAATTTTGAAAAGGAAAGCATATATATTAATCCAATTGATTACTATTTTTCTAATAGCATATCTAGAGCTTCAAAAGTTATGAGTGAGTGCCGGGATATAAAATTAAAATATAAAAAGTCGGGGACTAATAATTAAATGGAATATTTAAATACTTTGATAAATGAAATATATAAAATTATATTTTTAGTAATTCCTATATTAGTCTCTGTTGCAATGATTGTTTGGTTAGATCGAAGAGTTTGGGGTTTAGTACAAAAAAGAAGAGGCCCAAACGTTGTGGGACCTTTTGGTTTATTTCAAACATTAGCAGATGCTTTAAAGTATATTTTTAAAGAAATAATTATTCCAGCAAGCGCGAATAAGACAATTTTTATTCTAGCTCCAATAATAACAATGACTTTAGCTTTAGTAGCTTGGGCTGTAATACCTTTAAGCGAAACATTAGTATTATCAAATATTAATGTTGGAATACTTTATCTTTTTGCAATCTCCTCTTTAGGAGTTTATGGAATCATAATGGGAGGATGGGCCTCTAATTCTAAGTATCCTTTTTTGGGTGCTATAAGGTCTGCCGCACAAATGGTATCATATGAAGTTTCAATAGGTATAATAATCATAAATGTATTATTATGTGTTGGTTCTCTAAATCTGAATGATATTGTATTAGCCCAGAAAAATCTTTGGTATGTTATCCCACTTTTCCCAATGTTTGTTGTTTTTTTTATATCTGCATTAGCAGAAACTAACAGGCCACCTTTCGATTTACCAGAAGCAGAGGCAGAATTAGTTGCAGGGTATCAAACAGAATATTCTGGAATGATGTATGCAATGTTTTGGTTGGGGGAATACGCTAATATTCTTTTGATGTGTGCAATGGGATCTATTTTATTTTTAGGAGGATGGCTACCTCCACTAGACATATACCCATTTAATGTTGTTCCAGCACCTTTTTGGATGATATTTAAAATTTTATTCCTGTTTTTTTTATTCGCAATTATTAAGGCAATTGTACCAAGATATCGTTACGATCAATTAATGAGATTAGGATGGAAAGTTTTTTTACCATTTTCACTTATTTACGTAGTCTTAACTGCAAGTTTTTTACTTTATTTTGATAAATTACCGAAAGGTTCATTTTAATGAATTTAAATAGATTTTTAAAAACTATATTTTTAACTGAATTTTTCTTAGCAATAATTAAAGCAATTAGAGAAATATTTAGACCTAAAAAAACAATTAATTACCCATTTGAAAAAGGTCAAATTAGCCCACGGTATAGAGGAGAGCATGCGTTAAGAAGATATCCAAACGGTGAAGAAAGATGTATAGCTTGCAAGCTTTGTGAAGCAGTGTGTCCTGCTCAGGCTATTACTATCGAGTCAGAGGAGAGGAAAGATGGTAGCAGAAAAACAACTAGATACGATATCGACATGTTGAAGTGTATATATTGCGGCCTATGCCAAGAGTCTTGCCCTGTTGATGCAATAGTACAAGGCCCAAACTTTGAATTTGCTACAGAAACTAGAGAAGAGCTTTACTACAATAAAGAAAAATTATTAGACAACGGAGATAGATGGGAGTCTGTACTAGCCAAAAATTTAAAAACAGACAAAATTTATAAATAAATGTTAGCTCATGCAATTTTTTTCTACTTCTTCTCTATTTTAGCAATCTTTTCTGCTTTGATGGTAATTACTTCAAGAAGCACAGTAAACTCTGTTTTCTTTTTAATTTTAGATTTCATCTCAGTTGGTTGTTTATTTATTATGGTCGGAGCAGAGTTTTTGGGCATGATACTTTTAATAGTATATGTAGGAGCGGTTGCAGTATTGTTTTTGTTTGTTGTTATGATGTTGAATGTTGCACAACAAAAACAATCTTGGTTCGTTGGTCAAAAATCTACTCATATACCTTCAGGATTGATAGTTTCAGTTTTAATTCTACTTGAACTTTTAGTTGTTGTTGGTGGCTGGAAATATAAAGAAAATATAATGTCTAGTTCCAATCTAGTTATTGATACATCAATAACGAACACTCATTCAATTGGAAGTGTGATGTATACGGATTATATTTTATACTTCCAGTTATCAGGTGTAATTCTTCTTCTTTCAATGGTTGGAGCTATAATATTAACATACAGAAAAAGAGAAAATGTGAAAACACAAAGTTATCTCAAACAAATTTCCAGGGATAAAGCATCTGCAGTAATGTTAAAGGATGTTGAATTTAATAAGGGAGTAAAAATTGATGATTGAAATCGGTTTGGGGCATTATTTAACATTAGGAGCTATAATCTTCTTTCTCGGGGTAATAGGAATTTTTTTAAATCGGAAAAATGTAATTGTAATTTTAATGTCAGTCGAATTAATTTTACTATCTGTAAATATTAATTTAATTTCTTTTTCAATTTTCTCAGGGGACTTATTAGGCCAAATATTTACAATGTTGATCTTAACTGTAGCGGCAGCTGAAGCTGCTATTGGTTTAGCCATTATAGTTATATTTTACAGAAATAAAGGATCTATCAGAGTGGAAGACATTCACGAAATGAAAGGATAAATGGAATATTTAGTAATATTTTTACCTTTGATAGGATCCATCATCACTTACTTTGGAAAAAGTTTTGGAAACTTGTTTTCTCAAATTTTTTCCTGTTCAATGGTTGTCATATCAGCCGTAATTTCTTGTTTCATTTTCTATGATGGTCTCATTAATGATAATTATGGAAATTATTTAATTTTTGAATGGATTAATTCTGGAAATTTAAATGTTAACTGGTCAATTAAAATTGATCCATTGAGCTCAGTAATGATAATGGTAGTAACATCTGTATCAGCTTTGGTTCACATTTATTCAATAGGGTATATGAGTCAAGATCCACATAAACCAAGGTTCATGTCATATTTATCTTTATTTACTTTCTCAATGTTATGCTTAGTTGTTTCTGATAATTTTCTTCAGTTATTTTTTGGGTGGGAAGGAGTTGGTTTATGCTCTTACTTGTTAATAGGTTTTTGGTTTAAAAGAGAAACAGCTAACAATGCTGCTATAAAAGCTTTTATTGTGAATAGAGTGGGTGATTTTGGTTTAGCCATTGGAATATTTATTGTTTTCCTTATATTTGGAACGTTAAACTTTGAGGAAGTTTTTCTTCTAGTTCCAGAATTTACAAAAACAAATTTAAGTATTTTTGGTGGAGAATATAATGTTATCACATTAATTTGTGTATTTTTATTTATTGGTGCAATGGGAAAATCTGCTCAATTTTTATTACATACATGGTTACCAGATGCAATGGAAGGACCCACACCAGTTTCGGCCTTGATCCATGCCGCAACTATGGTTACTGCTGGGGTATTTTTAGTAGTTAGATGCTCACCAATTTTTGAGTACTCGCAGTTTGCTATGAATCTTGTTGCTATTATAGGAATGATAACAGCTTTATTTGCTGCCTCGGTGGCTTTAGTTCAAAATGATATTAAAAAAATTATTGCTTACTCTACTTGTAGTCAGTTAGGTTATATGTTTTTTGCTGCAGGCATAGGAGCATATCATATAGCTATGTTTCATTTATTTACTCATGCATTTTTCAAAGCTCTTTTGTTTTTGGGTGCTGGCTCAGTTATTCACGCATTTCATGAGGAACAGGATATTTCAAAAATGGGAGGAGTTTGGAAAAAAATTCCTTATACAATGATACTTATGCTCATTGGCACGCTAGCCTTAACTGGTTTCCCATTTTTATCGGGTTTTTATTCTAAAGATGCAATAATTGAATTTGCTTATTTAAAAGATACATCAGTAGGATATTATGCCTGTTCAGTAGGGGTTTTTACTGCCTTTTTAACAGCAATTTATTCCTGGAGATTATTTTTTAAAACTTTTTTAGGAAAATATAATAACAAATCAATTCCAATAGAAAAAACTCATGAGTCCCCATTGGTGATGATTATTCCTTTAGTAATTTTAGCTATCGGAGCCTTATTGGCGGGATATTTTTTTAAAGATTTATTTATTGGAAATAATTCTACTTTTTGGAACGAGTCAATTTTATTTTTAGATTTTATAAAATTAGAAAATATTCCTATATGGCTAATTATAATAACTCCAATAATAATCACGTTAGCGATACCTCTTTCTTATTTCCTGTATATAAAAGATAAAACAATCCTAGAAGGTGTTAAAAATTCCAATTTACCATTATACAATTTCTTACTTAAAAAATGGTATATAGATGAAGTTTATGATTTTATTTTTATAAAACCTTTGAAAAAAATTGGAGTTTTCTTTTGGAAAAAAGGTGATCAAGATACTATAGACCGATTTGGCCCAAACGGTATTTCAAAAGTTATAAAATTTATTTCCAACAAAGCTATACAGTTTCAAAGCGGCTATATTTATGATTACGCTTTTGTAATGTTGATAGGTCTTTCTGCTTTAATAACTTTCTTGATTTTAAATTAAATGGATTTTCCTATTTTATCTACTATTATATTTCTTCCACTTCTTGGGGCTTTATTCATATTTATCTCTAATAAAAAAAACGAAAGCTCAAGCGCAATTTATATTTCCATATTCACATCTATGGCAAATTTATTGTTAACTTTTTTCTTATGGTATTCTTTTGACAAAAGTTTTGCTGGTTTCCAATTCATAGAAGAAAAAAACTGGATAAGCGGACTTATAAAATTTAAACTTGGTATAGATGGAATTTCTATCTTATTTATAGTTCTAACAGCGTTTATTACTCCAATATGTATAGTTTCTTGTATTATTAGCGTGAAAAAAAGACTGAATGAGTTTTTAATAGCAATCTTAATTCTAGAAACTTTTATGATAGGTGTATTTTGTTCTTTAGATTTAATTATTTTTTATCTATTTTTCGAAGCAGGACTTATTCCTATGTTTTTAATAATAGGTATTTGGGGAGGCCCTAGAAAGATCTATTCAGCCTATAAATTCTTCTTATTTACTTTACTAGGTTCAGTTTTAATGCTGGCGGCTATTATTTTCATTTATTGGGCTGTTGGAACAACTGATTACACTGAAATATATAAACTAAAAATAGCTAAAGAATATCAATACTTATTATGGTTAGCCTTTTTTAGTTCTTTTGCTGTTAAAACCCCTATGTGGCCTGTACATACTTGGTTACCAGATGCTCATGTTGAGGCACCCACTGCAGGCTCTGTAATTCTAGCAGCTATTCTTTTAAAAATGGCTGGATATGGTTTCTTGAGGTTTTCTCTAGGAATGTTTCCGATTGCTTCAGAATTTTTCACTCCCTTGGTTTTTGCTCTAAGTATTATCGCTATTATATATACTTCATTAGTAGCTTTAATGCAGGATGATATGAAAAAGCTGATCGCTTATTCCTCGGTTGCACATATGGGCTTTGTAACTCTTGGTATATTTACTTTCAATAAACAAGGGATCGAGGGCAGCATGTTTCAAATGATTAGTCACGGAATAATATCTGCCGCTTTATTTTTATGCGTTGGTGTTTTATATGACAGAACTGGTTCAAGAATGATTAAAAGTTTTGGTGGGGTAGTTAATTATTTACCAAATTTTTCACTAATATTTATTATATTTGTGCTTGGTGCATTAGGTTTACCTGGAACAACGGGTTTTATTGGAGAGTTTCTAGTATTATTGGGGGCGTTCAAAATAAATTATTTGGTTGCAATATTAGCAAGTACCGGCGTTGTTCTCTGCGCCGCATATATGCTTTGGATGGCTAAAAGAGTAGTTTTTGGAAATACTAACAATACTATTGTTACAAAATTAAAGGATATCAATTATTTAGAAGCAACAATCTTAATTGCGCTATGTTTAGTAAGTATAATTTTTGGATTTTATCCTGAACCATTACTAGATACTATGAATATTTCGGTAAACGGAATAATCCAAAATCACCAAAATGAGCTAACAGTAAATTTAATAAATAAATAAATATGGAAAATATAAATATAATAATTCCTGAAATAACGCTTTTTCTAGGAATCTGCTTAGCTTTGATGGTTGGAGTGTTTTTCAGAAATAGTTTTTCCATAGTGATGAAACTTTCAATTTTAATTTTGTTAGGAGTTATATATTTGATTTTAACTGATTGGGGTGGAGAACAAAAAATATTTTTAAACTCTTTTAAAAATGATACGTTTTCTGATTATTTTAAGATATTAATTTTGGTATCAAGTATTTTTATTTTTTTCTCTTCTGATCAGTTTATAAAAGATAAAACATTAAATAAATTTGAGTACCCGATAATTATAATGTTCTCAATTTTGGGTATGTTTTTTATGTTAAGTGCTAATGACTTAATATTATTTTATTTAGGATTAGAACTTCAATCACTTGCCTTATACGTTTTAGCTTCCATCGATAGAGACAACACAATCTCTTCAGAAGCTGGTATTAAGTATTTCGTATTAAGCGCACTTTCTTCAGGACTACTTTTATATGGATGTTCTTTACTTTATGGATTTACTGGTTCAACAAATTTTGACGAAATAGGTGTCAGCTTAATTACCCAAAATACTGGTGCTATTTTTGCAATGGTGTTTATTTTAGTAGGCTTAGCTTTTAAAGTATCTGCAGTACCTTTTCATATGTGGACACCAGATGTTTATCAAGGTGCACCAACATCCATAACCAATTTTTTTGCCGTGGTCCCTAAAGCTGCTGGACTGGCTGTAATTATCAGATTCATGGATTTACCTTTTAAAAATATTATTGAAGAGTGGCAAACAATCATAATATTTATATCTATTGCCTCTATGATACTTGGAAGTGTAGCAGCTATTGGTCAAACAAATATTAAAAGACTTCTAGCTTATAGTTCTATAAGCCACATGGGTTACGCTTTAGCAGGTGTGGCTACCGGCACAGTATCAGGATACACCTCAACAATTATCTATATAACAATATATGTAGTTATGAATATGGGTACTTTTGCTTGTCTATATTTAATGAAAACAGAAGGTAAATACTCTGAAAAAATTGAAGACCTGTCTGGAATTTCAAAAGAAAGACCAATGCTAGCTTTTTCTTTTTTAATTCTTTTTTTCTCATTAGCTGGAATACCACCACTAGGTGGATTTTTTGCTAAATTTTTTGTTTTTATGTCTGTAATTGAGAGTGAAATGTATGCTTTAGCAATTATTGGATTGTTAACAACTGTTATATCGGCTTTCTATTACTTAAAAGTTATTAAAATTATTTATTTTGATGATAACAAGGTTAAATTTGATGATGTCAGAAATCTGAGTATAAAAGCAACAATATTTTTAAGTTGTTTATTTTTGTCTTTATATTTTATTTCTCCATCAATTATAGGTTCTTTATTGAATGAACTATTTATTTGATGAAAATACAAATTATTAAATTTGAAAGTGTAGATAGCACCAATAATGTAGCATTAAGAAGAATAAAAAAAGGGAAAATTAAACCAACATTAATAATTGCAAAATGCCAAAAAAAGGGCAGAGGTCAGTATGGAAAAAAATGGATTTCACATAAAGGCAATATTTTTATAACTGTTTATTTTTCTTTAAAAAGAAAAATTGAAATTAAAACCTTATCTAAAAAAGTTTATAAATTGATAAAAAAAAGTTTAGAAAAATTTGTAAATGAAAAAATAATAATAAAGTTACCTAATGATTTACTAATCAAAGGATCAAAAGTTTGCGGTATATTACAAGAAACGGTTAATTATAATAATAATAAATTTTTTATCATAGGAATCGGTATAAATCTCGTTAAAGCACCAAAAATCAATAATAAACAGGTTTCTTTTTTACAAAAATATAATAACAATAAAATAAAAAAAAATGATATTTATAAAAAAATTAAAAATAATTTTGAAAAATTTATTTAAATAAAAAGATGTACTTGATCTGCGATATAGGAAATACAGAAACTAAAATTTGTTTATTTAACGATAAAAAAAAACTTTTAAAAAAAAGGATATTTGATACCAATAATTTTAAAAAAACTAATCTTAGTAAAAAATTCAAATTTTTAAATGCATATAAAAATAAAATTGATAAAACAATGTTTAGCAGCGTGGTCCCTAATGTGTATAAAAATGTAAAAGGATCTATCAAAAAAAAATTAAGAATAGAGGTCAAAGAGTTGAAACAATTGAATTTGAAAAAAATATTAAAAATAGAAGTCAATGCGAAACAGGTTGGTTCAGATAGGCTAGCCAATGCTGTTAGTGTTATAAATAATAAAGATAATTTTATTATTTTAGATTTTGGAACTGCTACAACTTTTGACGTAGTGTTAAAGAACAAATATAAAGGGGGTATTATTGCGCCAGGCGTAAATCTTTCTTTAAAAACTTTAGTAGAAAAAGCAAAATTAATCCCAAGTACTAAATTGACAAAAATAAAGAATATTATAGGAAAAAATACCCAAAATGCTGTTAGATCAGGATTTTATTGGGGTTATCAAGGTTTAATTGAAAATATGATAAACCTAATTGAAAAAAAATATAAAAAAAAGTTTAGGATCATATTTACTGGAGGTCTTTCACATTTATTCAAAGATACGATAAAAAAAAAAATTAAAGTTGATAGAGACTTGACGATTAAAGGTTTATTAAGATTGGTAGATTTAATATGAAAGAAAATTTATATTTTTGTCCTCTTGGAGGTTCCGGAGAAATAGGCATGAATATGAATCTGTATGCTTATGGGACCGAAGAAAATCAAAAATGGATAATCGTCGACATGGGAGTTACATTTGCAGATGATACAGTTCCTGGTGTCGATCTTATTTACCCAGATGCTGGATTTATAATAGAAAAAAAAGATGATTTGTTAGGTATAGTTTTAACTCATGCCCATGAAGACCACATAGGCTCTATTTCGCATATATGGCCTAAACTAAAGTGTAAAATATATGCCACACCTTTTACTGCAGTTTTAATTCAAGAAAAGTTTAAAGAAAAAAAGATTGATATTACAAATTATTTAAAAATTGTTGAACTTAACAGCAAAATAAATCTAGGTCCTTTTGAAATTGACTTTGTAACATTAACACATTCAATTTTGGAGCCAAATGGATTAAGTATAACAACCCCCGAAGGAGTTATTTTGCACACTGGAGATTGGAAAGTTGACCCGAATCCTCTTATTGGAAATAAGGTAGATGAACAAAAACTTAGATCTATTGGAGAGAAGGGTGTAATAGCCATGATATGTGACTCTACAAATGTTTTTAGCCCTGGTAGAGCTGGATCAGAAAAAGATGTTAGAGAAAGTTTGCTTAAGATTATATCAAATCAAAAAAAAAGAGTTTTAGTAACATCCTTTGCCTCTAATGTGGCAAGAATGGAAAGTATTTTTTATATCGCCAAACAAACTAACAGAAATATTTCGCTGGTTGGAAGATCTATGCATAGGATTTATAAAGCAGCTAGGCAATGTGGATATTTAAAGGACATTGTTGAGCCTGTAGATTCTAGAGATGCACAAAGTATCTCTAGAGAGAATATAATTTTTCTTTGTACAGGTAGCCAAGGTGAGCCTATGGGCGCCTTAAACAGAATAGCAAATGACATTCACCCTGATGTAGCTATAGAAAGTGGAGATACAGTAATATTCTCGTCAAAAATAATTCCTGGAAATGAAAAAAAACTTTATGGACTCCAGAATTCAATTGTAAAACGGAATATTGAAGTTATTACTGAAGAAAATGCATTTGTTCATGTATCAGGTCATGCCAACAGAGAAGATCTAAAAGACATGTATCAATGGGTTAAACCCAAATGTGTAATTCCTGTTCATGGCGAGCATAGACACATAAAAGAACATATTAGTTTTGCAAAAGAAATGCAAATACCCTTTAATTTAAAAGTTGAAAACGGAAATATAATTAAAATATCAAAAGATCAAAAACCGAAAATAGTAGATCAAGCACCTACAGGGAAAATTTATTTAGATGGTAACATAGCAGTTAGTATAGACTCAACATCAATTAAACAAAGAAAAAATATTTCAATAAATGGAATTTTAGAAATTACATTAATAATTTCAAATAATGGAAAAGTGAAAAAACCTGTTATATCTTATAGCGGAATTCCAGAAGATGAAATTAATGAAACATTTAAATTTGATTTGGAGGATGAAATTACAAAAACATGCAAAAGTTTTGCAGTAAATAACTTTAAACAAGAAAAAAATTTAATTGAAACTATCAAACAAAATTGTAGAAAAATAGTTAAAGAAAAAACTGGCAAAAAACCTTTTACAAACGTAAATATTGCAAGGGTATAATGAGTATAACCGGCTCTATTGTAGTATATGTAATTATTTGGTGGATCGTTTTTTTTTCTGTTTTACCTATAGGTATAAAGCATAATAAAAAGCCGTTTACTAATAATTTAGAGGGTATTGACCCTGGAGCGCCAAAAAACCCAAATATTTTAAAAAAATTTTTATACACAACCTTAATTACTACAGTAATTTTCGTAGGAATATATTATATAGTTGTAAGTGATCATTTTAACTTAAGAGAATTTATAAAATAATGTTTCTATCTAAATTATTTTTACCTATTACTAAAAACCTTCCTTCAGATGCTAAAATAAAATCTCATCAATTAATGTTGAGATCAGGCATGATTAAACAATCATCCGCAGGTATTTATTCTTGGTTACCATTAGGTCTTAAAGTAATGAAAAAAATTGAACAAGTTGTCAGGGAAGAGCAAAATAATATAGGAGCTCAAGAACTACTTATGCCAACTATACAATCTGCAGAAATATGGAAAGAAAGCGGAAGATACAATGATTATGGCGAAGAAATGCTAAGAATTAAAGACAGGCAAGGAAGAGAAATGTTGTATGGACCTACTAATGAAGAATTAATTACTGATATTTTTAGATCTTCAATCAAGTCTTATAAGTCTTTGCCGCAAATGTTGTATCATATTCAATGGAAGTTTAGAGATGAAATAAGACCAAGATTTGGAGTTATGAGATGCAGAGAATTTTTTATGAAAGATGCTTATTCATTTGATTTAGATGACACTACCGCAAAAGCTTCTTATAATAAAATGTTTTATTCATATCTTAAAACTTTTAAAAGATTAGGTCTTGAAGCTATTCCGATGGCAGCAGATACAGGACCAATAGGAGGAGATCTTTCTCACGAATTCATTATTATAGCCGAAACCGGAGAAAGCAAAATTTATATGGATAAGAGTATTTTTAAAATAGATATAAATAATTATACTTTTAATAACTCATCATTAGAAAAAATGATTAAGGATTATTCCTCATTATACGCAGTGACCGATGATAAATTTAAAAAAAATGAATTTGAAAAGAAAGTAACTAAAGAAAATCAAATGATTACAAAAGGCATAGAAGTAGGACACATTTTTTATTTTGGCGATAAATACTCAAAGCCATTAAACTGTTTTGTAGATAATCAAGATGGTAAAAAAAATGCTGTTAAGATGGGGTCCTATGGAATTGGAGTTTCAAGATTAGTCGGGGCAATCATTGAAGCAAAGTATGAAAATGAAATCATGAAGTGGCCAAGATCGGTCTCGCCTTTTGATGTTGTGATAATTCCTAGCATTAGTAAAAACAATAAAGAAAACCTATCAAAATCAATAAAAATATATGACAATCTAAAGAAACAAAATATTGACGTATTGTTAGACGATGTTGATGAGAATATGTCACAAAAATTTAAAAAACACGATTTAATAGGAATACCATATCAAATAATTGTTGGATCAAAATCAACAGAAAATAAGATTGAATTTAAAGAAGTAAATTCTGAAAGCTCTTTTATTGATTTGAAAGATATTAAATCAAAACTCATAAGTTAAATTGTTCACCCAAACTGAAAGAATTATCGCTTTAAGAAATTTAAGACCTAAAAAGAAACAAGGGTTTCTAAAAATAATTTCTTTATTTTCCTTTTTAGGGATTATGTTAGGCGTTGCCATTTTAATAATAGTAATGTCAGTTATGAATGGATTTCGATCTGACTTGACAGATAAAATTATCGGACTAAATCCACACATAATTATTCAACTCAATAAGGAAAATGATGTTGAAAAGATAAAAACAAAATTGTTAAAGAAATATAAAAATATAAATATCTCAGAAACTATTACTGGTGAGGGAATAATTCTAACCAATAATAAAGCAAAGGGTATTCTTATCAAGGGAATTAATGAAAAAGATAAAATGAAATCTTTTTTAAATAAGGAAATTACCAAAGGAAGTTTAAATGATTTTTCTACTGGTAGAGTAATGATCGGAGGTGAGCTCGCCTTTAATCTAAATTTAAAAATTGGAGACAAAATAAATATTGTTTCTTCATCTTTTATAGATACTCCATTTGGAAGTATACCAAAACAAGATAATTTTATTATTGCTGGATTTTTTAATAGTGGCTTTTATGAATTTGACCAAAATTTAATTTACCTTGAATTAAATGATAGTAAATCAATTTTTGACAGATATGAGGATAATGTCGATTTAGAGATATTTTTAGAAGATCCTTTTTTAGCTGAAAAATACAAAAAGGAAATTGGTACCCTAAATCAAAATATTTTTATTTCAACTTGGTCAGATACTAATAAGTCATTTTTTAATGCACTTAAAATTGAAAGAAATGTCATGTTTATAATTCTCACTTTAATAATCATTGTAGCTGCATTTAACATTATTTCAGGATTGACAATTTTAATAAAAAATAAAACTAAAGAAATAGCAATAATAAGGACTCTAGGATTATCTGAGAATTCAATTATTAAATCTTTCTTTTTAACTGGTTTCACAATAGGTTTTTTAGCCACTATTACAGGAGTAATTTTTGGAGTATCATTTTCTTTTTACATTGATGAAATAAGAAATTTTTTATCAATGGTTTTTGGAATAAATATTTTTCCCTCTGATGTTTACTATTTAGAAAAAATGCCTAGCGAAATAAATCCTTTATCTGTAAGCTTAGTATTTATTTTATCATTAGTAATTACTTCTTTAGCTTCGTACTTCCCAGCAAAAACTATTTCTAAAATGAGAACAACGGAAGCACTAAAATATGAATAAAATAATTTTAAATATAAAAAATTTGAGAAAAGTATTTATTCACAATAATAGAAAAGTTGAGGTTTTAAAAAATTTAAATTTTTCTTTAAAAAAAGGAGAATTAATAGCCCTCACAGGACCATCCGGATCTGGTAAGTCAACATTATTACATTTAATATCTTTAATGGAAAAACCTACATCAGGAAAAATTTTTTTTTCAGATAAAAATTTAAATGAATTAAACGATAAAGAAGTTGAAAATATTAGAAAATTTAAAATTTCATTGATATTTCAAAATAACAACCTAATTTCTGATCTTAATGTAATTGAAAATGTGATGCTACCTTTGCTAATAAGAAAGGAAAGCTATAAACAAAGTTTTGAAAAATCTAAAAAAATTCTTTCACAGGTTAATCTTTCTAATAGATTGGATTTTTTTCCCAGTGATTTATCAGGCGGTGAACAACAAAGAGTTGCAATAGCAAGATCTCTTATTGCTGAAACAGACATCATTTTAGCAGATGAACCTACGGGAAATTTAGATTTCAAAACCTCAAAAGAAATATTTGATTATTTCATAAAATTGAAAAAAATGAAAAAAACAATTTTATTTGCAACTCATAATAGAGAACTTGCTAACAAAGCTGATTATAAGTTGAGTATTATTAATGGTAATATAAAAAGAGTAAATGGAAAAAAATGAGCCTCATTTTATTAATTTTAAAATTCACTCCCAGTATTCTATTTGTGAAGGCGCAGTCAAAATTGAAGAATTAGCAGAATATTGCAAAAGTAATAAAATTAAAGCTATAGGATTGTGTGATAGTCTAAATTTATGTGGCGCTTTGGAGTTTGCAGAAAAGATTAGCAAAGTAGGGACCCAACCAATTATCGGATCACAAATAAATTTTAAAGTTGAAAATTTAATAGGAAAATTACCAATATTTGCTAAAACAAAAGAGGGATATAAAAATTTAACCAAATTATCATCTTTAAGCTATTTAGAGAGTGAAGCCAATTCCGAACCTTACTGTGATTTAAAAAATTTATTTGATAATTCAAGTGGGTTACTGGTTTTATCTGGAACTATATATGATTTATTCGGTAAATTATTTAAATTGAATAAATTAAATTTAATTAAAGTTTTATTAAGAAAACTTAATGACACTTTTAAAGATAATTTTTATTTAGAAATTCAAAGACATCAAGAGGACGATGAGAAAAATTATGAAGATTTTTTAATTTCAATCTCATCTGAACTGATGGTTCCCCTAATTTCTTCTCAAGAAGTTTTTTATATTAAAAAAGATATGGCCGAAGCTCATGATGCACTGATTTGTGTTGGAGAAAAAACATTTGTAGACGATAAAAATAGAAAAAAATTAAAAAATAACCATTTTTTAAGAGATTTAAGTGATTTAAAAGATTTATTTAAAGACATCCCAGAAGCTTTAGAAAATAATTACAATTTTCCAAAAAAATTTAGCTTTAAACCAAAAAAAACTAAACCTCTTTTACCAACCCTTGCTTTAAATGAAAATAAAACTGCAGAGCAAGAATTATTAATACAAGCTCAATTAGGTTTAGAAAAGAGACTAAAAAATTTTATCTTTTTAAAAAACAAGGATAAAGATCAAGAAAGATTAAAACAGTTATATTATGACAGATTAAATCATGAAATTAATATTATAAACTCAATGAATTATCCAAGTTATTTTTTAATAGTCTCAGACTATATTAGATGGGCGAAGAAAAATGCAATACCAGTAGGTCCTGGAAGAGGTTCAGGAGCAGGCTCACTGGTTGCTTATAGTCTTGATATAACTGATTTAGATCCAATCGAATTTGATTTAATTTTCGAGCGATTTTTAAATCCCGATCGTATTTCAATGCCAGATTTTGACATAGATTTTTGTGAGGAAAAAAGAGACAAAGTCTTTGAATATCTTAAACAGAAATATGGTAGAGGCGTAGCCCATATAATCACTTTTGGCAAATTAAAAGCTAGAATGGCTTTAAGAGACATTGGGCGTGTTTTAGGACTACCCTATGGTCATGTAGATAAGATTTGTAAAATGATACCTTTTGATCCATCTCGACCTTTAACTTTACAAGAGTCTATTAATAGAGAACCGCGATTTCAAAATGAAATAAATCAAAGTTTAAAAGTGAAAAAATTAATTGAATTGTCTCTGCAATTAGAGGGCTTAAATAGAAATATGGCTACGCATGCTGCGGGAGTCGTAATTGCAGGAAAAGAACTTTCTGATCAAATACCACTCTATATTGATCATTCATCAAAATTACCTTTACCATCCACTCAATATGACATGTATTCATCAGAAAATGCTGGTCTCGTAAAATTCGATTTACTTGGTTTAAAAACGTTAACAGTAATAGATAAAACAGTAAAAATGATAAATAAAAAAAATTTAGTATTAGATATAACAAAAATTAATTTAAAAGATAAAAAAGTATTTGATCTTTTATCTACAGGCGAAACGACAGGCCTGTTCCAATTAGAGAGCACTGGGATGAGAGAAGCTATAAAACAAATGAAGCCAAATAAATTTGACGATATAATCGCATTGGTTGCTTTGTATAGGCCTGGTCCGATGAGCAATATACCAATATATAATGATTGTAAAAATGGTCTCAGAGAACCTGATTATATTCACCCAAGTTTAAAAAAAATATTGGAAACAACTTACGGAATAATAATATACCAAGAACAGGTAATGCAAATTGCTCAAACTTTAGCCGGTTTTTCCGCAGGAGAAGCTGATATTTTACGTAGAGCAATGGGTAAGAAAAAACGAGCTGAATTAGAAAAACAAAAAGAAAGATTTGTAAATGGAGCCATTAAAAATGGTATTAAAAAAGATTTAGCTAATTATATTTTCACTAAAATTGAGCCATTTGCAGAATATGGATTTAACAAAAGTCATGCTGCAGCATATGCCTTAATTGCTTTCCAGACAGCTTATTTAAAAACTTATCATACAGAGGAATTTATTGCGTCAACAATGTCTACTGAAACAACAAACACGAATAAATTAAGGGAATTTGTCGATGAATTAAAAAGACTTGAAGTGAGTGTAGTAAGACCGGATATAAATGAGTGTTTTGGAGATTTTAAAACTTCCAAAAATACTATTTTGTATGGGTTAGGCGCTATAAAAAATGTAGGAAGTGAAGCTATCTCTAATCTAGTCAAAGAAAGGGAGTCGAATGGAAAATTCAAATCGCTTATGGATTTTATCAAAAGAGTTAATCCAAAAGATATTAATAAATTACAATTAGAAGGGTTAGTAAAATCTGGTGCCTTTGATAAACTTGAAAAAAACAGAAAGGGAATATTTGTTACAATTCCAAAATTAATTCAACTAAACAAGATATATCATGAAGAAAAAATCAGTAAACAAAGTAATTTATTTGATGATGTAGATGAAGACAAACTTGAGAAATTAAGACTCAATACTGATGAAAAATGGAGCACGAAAGAACTTCTAAGTGAGGAATTTAAATCACTAGGCTTTTATATCTCTGATCATCCATTAAATAATTATAGAAATATTTTTTCACAACTGAATATAAAACCCTATAGAGAGTTTATTTTAGATAAAAAAAATGATGGTTTAATCGCAGGCACTTTAATGTCTATACAAGAAAAAAAAAGTTCCAAAGGAACACCTTTTGCTATTGCTAAATTCAGTGATAATTTTGGTGAATACGAACTTTTCATCTTTTCTGAAATTCTTATTAAAAATAGAGATATTCTTAAGGAGGGCGAGTCTTTTGTAATTACTTTGTTTAAAGATACTGGCGGGGATCAAAAAAGAATTAATGTTAAGAAAATTATCTCTTTAGATAATTTAATAAATAACAATTATAAAAAAGTTTTTATTGAAATTGATGATAAACAAGATTTTTCAGAATTGAAAAAACTTTTGCAACAAAAAGGAGAAACCGAAGTTCAATTAATAATAAGACAGAAGGATACAAAATTTACGATTAAACTTGAAAATCCAAGAAAATTTGATTTAAAATTATTTAACGAAGTAAAAAATAGAGAATACGTAAAAAAAATAACTTTTTAAATACTTGCTTTTTAGATGAATAAATTATAATAAAGCTTAATTTCGCACACAACTTTAAGGGTAATTCCCCCCGGTCCGAATTGGAGCAGTTGTGGTGGATAAACCGGAAAAATATGAAAGTACCAGAAGTAAATATAAAACAATTATTAGAGGCAGGTGTTCACCTGGGTCACAAGACTTTGAGATGGAATCCAAAAATGAAAAGCTTCATTTTTGGAGAGAAAAATTCTATTCATATAATTGATTTAACTCAAACAGTTAATTTCCTTAAAAATGCATTAGTTGAAGTTCACAAATGTATTGCATCTGGAGGAAAAATTTTGATTGTATCAACAAAAAAACAAGCTTCAGAACAGGTGAGTGATCTTGCTAAAGAAACATCTCAATATTACGTTAATTACCGATGGCTAGGCGGCATGTTAACTAACTGGAACACAATTCAAAATTCAATAAAAAGATTGAAACATCTCGATGACCAATTATCCAAAGATAATATGGGATTTACAAAAAAAGAAATTATTAAATTTGGAAAAGAACGTGATAAACTTCAAAGATCATTGGGTGGAATATCTGAAATGAAAAAACTTCCAAATCTTATTTTTATAATCGATACAAATATCGAGTCTTTAGCGGTAAATGAAGCTAAAAAATTAGATATACCAATTATTGCCGTGTTAGACACAAATTCAGACCCAACTGGAATAAATTTCCCAATTCCCGGAAACGACGATGCAAGAAGGTCAATAAATTTATATTGCGATCTTTTAAAAAGCACTATTAAAGACGCAGAAAAATTTATTGAAAAAAATATCGATGATGAAAAAAAAATGTCTAAAATTGATCAAAAAAAGATTAAGAACAAGACCATCAAGTCAGATAAAAAAAATCTTCAAAAAAAATAATTTAAGAATATCGATTAATGTCAAATAAAGATTTACTCATAAACGTTAAAAAATTGAGAGAACTTACTGGTGTAGGTTTTAAAGATTGCAAAACTGCCATTGAAGAAAATAACGGAGATATAGAAAAATCTATAGAGTTTTTGAGAAAAAAAGGAATTGCAAAAGCTTCAAAGAAAATGAGTAGAAACGCATCAGAAGGTTTAGCGTTAGTTTTTGATAAAGCAGATGAGGTAGCTGTCGTGGAAATAAATAGCGAAACAGATTTTGTAGCTAAAAATAAAGATTTTCTAAATTTCTGTAAAGAAATTTCAAAAATTAATTTTGAGTCGTCTGGTGATATTGAGAAAATAAAATCATCAAAAATGGAAAATGGAAAGTCAGTTGATGATAATTTAATTTCACTTATATCAAAAATCGGTGAAAAAATTACCATTAGAAGATCCAAGTTCTTTAATAAACAAGGTGGTAAGAATTACTTTTATGTTCATTCGGCTGTTGAAAAAAATATTGGAAAAATTGTTTCTATAGTGAAAATAAATAACAACGAAGACAAAGACTTGGGACAAAAAATTGCTATGCATATTGCAGCCTCCGGCCCCTTAGCAATTGATAAGTCTGATTTGAAAAAAGAAATAATTGATAAAGAGCTAGAAATAATCAAAGCGGAATTAGCTAATTCAGGTAAAAAGGGAGAAATTGCAGAAAAAATATCAAAAGGTAAAATTAATAAATTTATATCTGACAACACACTTTTAAATCAAATTTGGATTATGGATCCCAAAAAAAAGGTTTCAGATATTCTTAATGAGAGAAAAAAAAATGATGAAATTAAAATCATTGATTTTGTAAGAATTAAAGTGGGAGAGGGTATTTAAATGAGTAGTGAATTTAATGAAAAAAATTATTCTTTAAAAATGGATAAAACAATTCAATCATTTAAAAAAGAAATTTCGACTTTAAGAACAGGTAGAGCTAATTCGTCTATGTTAGATATGATTAAGGTAGATGTTTATGGACAAATGATGCCAATTAATCAACTTGGAACTATATCAGTTCCAGAAGCTAGACTAATAACAGTTCAGGTTTGGGACAAAGGAAATGTTGGATTAATCGATAGCGCTATTCAAAAATCAGATTTAGGAATTAATCCACAGATTGATGGTCAGATAATTAGGATAAGAATACCAGACTTAACAGAAGAAAGAAGAAAAGAATTAATTAAAGTATTAAAAAGTATGACAGAGAAGAATAAAGTTTCAATTAGAAATATTAGACGAGAAGCCAATGAAGAACTGAAGAAAAAACTTAAAGAAAAGAAAATTACTGAGGACGAAAATGAAAATTATGAAAAAAGTACACAAAAACTTACAGACAATCACATATCTCTCATAGAAAAAATAACTTCAGAAAAAGAAAAAGAAGTCTTACAATTATGAATAAACTTAACCACGTTGCATTCATTATGGATGGAAATGGAAGGTGGGGGAAGAAAAAAAAAAATAACAGGAACTCAGGACATTATGCTGGGGTAAAAACAGTAAAGAAAATAGTAGAGTCGTCAATTAAATTTAAGATACCCGTAGTAACATTCTATGTTTTTTCAACTGAAAATTGGAAAAGACCAAAAACAGAGATAAATTTTCTATTTAATTTAGTAAGTTCTTACTTTAAATCAGAATTACAGAATGTAATCCATAACGATATTAAGATAAATATTATCGGAGAATTAAATAAATTACCTAATAAGCTAAAATTTATTTTAAAAGAAACAGTAAGAAAAACAAAAAAAAATAAAAGAATTTTAGTTAATCTAGCCTTAAACTATGGATCCAAAAAAGAATTAATGAGTACTTTCAAAAAAATTAAATCAAAAAATATTTCAGAAAAAAATGTTCAAAATAATTTATACACAAAAAACATCCCAGACCCTGATATTTTAATAAGAACTGGAGGAAAAAAAAGATTAAGTAATTTCATGTTATGGCAACTAGCATATACAGAGTTATATTTCTTAGATAAGTTGTGGCCTGACTTTTCACCAAAAGATTTACATAAAGTTTTAAAACATTATTATAAAGCAAAAAGAAATTTTGGAGGAATCTAATTGAAATCAGAAATAAGCAAAAGAATTAATACAAGTTTATTTTTATTTTTGTTATTAATTTTAATGTTCCTAAGCAAAATAGTGTATCTATTTGTTTCTATTGTTATTTTTTCTTTATCTTTCGTTGAATTTACAAAATTATCAAAAAAATTAATAAAAAATAATCATATTAAAAATTTTTCTCTCAATTGTGTGTTTGCAATATATATCTTCTTTATTTTATTAATTTTTATCTTAGGTCTAAATGATATTCATTTTAAAATAATATTATTTATTATTTTACTTATATGTATTTCATCAGATATAGGCGGGATTCTATTTGGCAAAATATTTAAGGGACCAAAATTAACAAAAATTAGTCCAAATAAAACTTTATCTGGGAGTATAGGTTCATTTATACTTTCAATTTTAATGAGCTCTTTTCTACTTGGTTATATTTTTAATACCCAACTTATGAGCAATATTCTTCTAGGTTTTTTTATATCGCTTAGTGTTCAGTTAGGAGATTTATTTTTTTCTTATTTGAAAAGAAAATCTGCAATAAAAAATACTGGCAATATTTTACCTGGTCATGGCGGTATACTTGATAGAATAGATGGAATCTTATTAGGAATACCTGTAGGGTTAACATTCGTCTTAATATTAGTATTTACCCAATGAAAAAAAAATTATCTATTTACGGATGTACAGGCTCAATTGGGGACTCCACTTTTAAATTATTTGAAAAAAATAATAAAAAATATGTGTTTTATATTTTAACTGGGTATAAAAATTATAAAAAAATTAAATTTATAATAAAAAAATATAAACCAATTTATTTTGTAGTTTTTGACGACAAAACATACAAAAAAATTAAGTTTGAATTTTCCCAAAAAAAAGTAACAATATTAAATTCAAAAGAATTTTATAAATATAAATTTAAAAAATCTGATATTTCTATTTTAGCCATTTCTGGTATAGCTGGACTACAACCAAGTCTAAGTGCAATTAAAAAAAGTAAAAAAATACTCATTGCTAATAAAGAGTCTGTTATTTGTGGATGGGAAGTTATCCAACAACTTGTAAAAAAATATAAAGTCAAAATTTTGCCTGTAGACTCAGAACATTTTTCCATAATGAATTTAATAAATAATGTAAGCAAAAATAGTATTGAAAAAATATATTTAACAGCATCAGGAGGACCATTTTTAAATTATCCTTTAAACAAGATGAATAAAATCAAACCATCTCAAGCTATAAATCATCCTAAATGGAAAATGGGAAAAAAAATATCTATAGATTCAGCAACTTTAATGAATAAAATTTTTGAGGTAATTGAGGCCAAAAAACTATTTTCTATTGATTTTAATAAAATTGAAATTTTAATACATCCGCAATCTTTAGTTCATGCGATAGTGAAGTTTAAAAATGGATTATACAAATTTTTGTACTTCGAAACTGACATGTCAATACCAATAGGCAATGCTTTATTTGAAAATAATTTTGAGGTTAAAAAAATAAAAAATATAGTTTTAAAGTCAAAAAAAAATTATCTAGTCGAAAATTTAAATTTTTTAAAGGTTAATTCTAAAAAATTTCCAGCTATAAAACTAAAACCTATATTGGACAAATATACGTCACTGCCAATTATCTTAAATGCAGCTAATGAAATATTTGTTGATCAATTTTTAAAAAAAAATATGAGTTTTTGCTCAATTATCAATTATCTATTTGACCTTTTAAAAGACCCAAAAATGAGAAAATATGCTATAAAAAAACCCTCAAATTTAAAAACAATTTTAATAATTGATAATTGGACAAGAAGTAGAGCGATGCAAATTTTTAGAGATAAAAACAAATGAAAAAAATTTTAATAATTATAACTTTTTTGTTATTCTCTAGTAATCTTAACGGTGAAATCATAAAAAAAATTGAGATCACAGGGAACGAAAGAGTTAGTGATGAAACCGTTAAAGTTTATGGTGATATCTCGATAAATCAAAATATTGACAATTTGAAGATAAATCAAATTATTAAAAACCTTTATTCTACAAATTTTTTTGAAAATATTGATATATCAGTTACTGATCAAACTTTATTTATCAAATTGGTAGAGTACCCAGTTATTAATGAAATAATAATTGTTGGTGAAGATGCTAACAAGTACAAAGAAGCTATCAAAGAAAATATTAAATCAAAAAAAAATGGACCATTTGTTAAATCATTAATAGTGGAAGATGAAATAATTATTAAAAGATTATATTCTTCACTCGGTTTTAACTTCTTAGAGGTAAAATCTAAAGTAGAAAATTTTCCAAAGAAAAGAGTAAATATCTATTTCGAAATTGAAAAAGGAGAAAAAACTAAAATTTCAAAAATCAATTTTAAAGGGGATAGAAAAATAAGAGATAGGAGACTCAGAGATATAATAACTTCGCAAGAGTCAAAATTTTGGAAAGTGTTAACAAGAAATACTAACTTAAATCAGTCAAATATTGAGTTAGATAAAAGATTACTTACAAATTATTACAAATCTGTGGGTTATTATGATGTAAAAGTTTTATCTGAAATAGTTGAGCTAAAAGAGGATTTTCAAGCAGAAATTACTTTTAACATTAATGCTGGAACTAGATACAAAATAAGTAAGATTAGCACAAAAGTTGATCCTGTTTTAGATAAGAAGGTTTTTTTACCTCTTAATAAGATTTATCAAAAGGTAATTGGAAGTTATTATTCACCATTTACAGTAAAAAAACTGTTAGATGAATTAGATCTTATTATTAGTAACGAGGATCTTCAATTCATTGAACACAATGTTAATGAAATCATAAATAATGATACAATCGAATTAATAATAAATGTCACTGAAGGTCAAAAAATTATTGTAGAAAAAATTGATATTTTAGGTAATTCTGTAACTAATGAAACTGTTATAAGAAGTGGACTTCTATTAGATGAAGGAGATCCATACAGCAAAGTAAAAGTTGACAAATCAATTTCCCAAATCAAATCAAAAAGAATTTTTGGTTCAGTTAAAGAAACTACTACTGAAGGATCAATGCCTAACTCTAAAATAATTAAAATTGAAGTAGAAGAAATGCCTACTGGAGAAATAAGTGCAGGAGCTGGAATAGGAACTAATGGTGGGTCTTTTGCCTTTAACGTTAAGGAGAATAATTGGTTAGGCAGAGGTGTTACACTTTCTGCAGCTGCCGAAGTAAGCCAAGAGTCTTTAAGAGGTTCAATTTCTTACACTGATCCAGATTACAATTTTACAGGTAAAGAGTTATCTTATTATTTAAAAAATATTCAAAATGACAAATCTGACTCTGGTTATGAAAATAGAGTAATAGGAGGAGGTGTAAGTTTATCTTATGAAAGATTTAAAGATATCTTCTTTTCTCCCGGTCTTAGCCTTACATATGATGACTTGACTACTGATACTACTGCGTCTCAATTACTTAAAAATCAATCCGGAAGTTCAACTGACCTATTATTTGATTATTCCCTTACCACAGATAAAAGAGACAGAAGGTTTATGCCAACAGCAGGATTCTTAACATCTTTTTACCAAGAAATTCCAGTATATGCTGAACAGCCACATATTAAAAATAGTTTTGGAACAAATCACTATAAAGAATTCAGTGATGATGTAATCGGAGCTCTCAAATTTAGCGTTACGGCCGTTAATGGGATAAGTGATGAGGACGTTCGAGTTAGTCAAAGACTAAGCTTGAGCTCTAAAAAACTGAGGGGTTTCGAACCTGGAAAAATAGGACCAAAAGATGGAGATGATTTTATAGGTGGAAACTACTCTACATCTTTAAACTTAGAGGCAAATTTTCCAAATTTTTTCCCAGAAAAAAGTAACGCCGATATAGGATTATTTTTAGATGCAGGAAATGTATGGGGAGTTGACTACAGCGATACAATAGACGATTCAAATAAAATAAGATCCACAGTTGGAGTCAATACAAGCTGGCTTTCTCCTGCAGGACCTTTATCATTTATTTTTTCAAAGAATATCTCAAAGGCGACTACTGACATTGATCAATCTTTTAACTTTAGATTAGGAACCACATTTTAAATGAAAAATTTATTCAAAATAATTTTATTTATATCCATCTTTATTTTTTCAAATGAGGAAAAAACTTTAGCTAGTGATATTTATTTTGTAGACTATTCTAGGGTAATGAATGAAAGTAAAGCAGGAAAAAAAGCTCAGGATTATTTAAAAAATCTTTTAAACAGTTCTAATAAAAAATTCAATGATACAGCAAAAAAATTAAAAGAAGAGGAAAATAAAATTATAAGTCAAAAAAACGCTCTCTCAAAAGAGGAATATAAAAAAAAAGCTGATGCACTAAGAAAAAAGGTGTTTGAACTTAATAAAGAAAGAGAAAAATCAATAAGAGAAGTTGCCAAAAAAAGAAAGAGAGCCGGTGACGAAATGTTAAAAAATCTTAACCCCATATTAGGTAAATACATGCAAGAAAACAATATCGCGGTAGTTATTGATAAAAAAAATGTCTTAATGGGCGATAAAAAATTCGAAATTACATCTCAAATTATTGAAATTTTAAATAAGGAATTTAAATCAATTAATTTAAATTAATGTCAAAAAATATTTTTTTTGAAAGCAAAGGACCTTTTAAATTAAATATTTTATTCCCTTCCCACTCAACTTCAAATAACAAAGTAAATGACATAAAAACCCTAGATAAAGCTGGTAAACTAGATTTAACTTTTTTTGACTCTTTGAAATACAAAAATTTAGCGGAAAAAACAAAAGCAGGGAGCTGTATAACTAAGGAAAATTTAAAAAGATATTTGCCTAAAACTTGTGAGGCAATAATAGTAAAAAGTGTGCTATTTGAGTTGGCCAAAGTTACATCGAAATTTTATCCTAACGCAGATTTAGATTATCCTGATAATTCACTTAAAAAACCAAATAAATCAAAATTTCCTGGCGTAAAATTTGGTAATAATGTTTTAATTGGAAAAAACGTAAAAATAGGTAAATCCTCTATAATAGGAAGCAATACAATTATAGAAAAAAATGTTTTAATAGGTAAAAGTTGTACAATCGGATCACAAATAATGATTAAAAATACAGTGGTAGGCAATAATGTTGTCATTCAAGATGGAGCTAAAATTGGTTTAAAAGGATTTGGATTTATACCACTAAAAGGAAAAAATTTAAGATTTCCTCATGTAGGTAAAGTAATACTAGAAGATAATGTTGAAATAGGTGCTTCTTGCACAATTGATAGGGGATCTATTGGTAATACTGTAATAGGAAAAAATACTTTCTTAGATAATCAAGTTCATATGGCACACAATGTAAATGTTGGTGAGAACTGCATGATAGCCGGTCAAGTAGGGTTCGCGGGCAGTTCTACCTTGGGAAATAATGTTTCAATAGGAGGTCAAGCTGGAGTTTCAGGACACTTAAAAATTGGAAATAATGTTAAAATTGGTGGGGGCAGCGGAGTAGTAAAAGATATACCTGATGATACAATTGTGATGGGATATCCAGCAGTCCCACTTAAAGAATTCTTAAAAAAAAAATAAAATGATTAAAAAAGATACTATTGACAGAAAAGAAATTGAGCAATTACTTCCACATAGAGCACCTATGCTCCTTATAGATAAGCTTACCAAAATTATTCATTTGAAATCTGCTACGGCAATAATGAATGTGAAAAAAGATGGATTCTATGTTCAAGGACATTTTCCAGGCCAACCAGTAATGCCAGGAGTTTTAATTGTAGAGGCATTCGGTCAGGCTGCAGCAGCACTAACAGCATGTGGTATTGATCCTAAAGAATACGACAATAAGTTAGTTTATTTAATGAGTGTCGAAAAAGCAAAATTTAGAAATCCAGTTTTACCAGATTGTGAACTGCACTTAGAAATAGAAGCGATAAGATCTCACGGTAGAGTATGGAAATATAAAGGAACAGCAAAAGTTGAAGGAAAAAGAATGGCAGATGCCGAGTGGTCAGCGACTATAGTAGATAGGAAGTAAAATGATACACAATTCAAGTTTTGTAGATAAAAAAGCAAAAATAGGGAATAACGTTAAAGTTGGTCCTTTTTGTTACATCGGACCAAATGTAGAGCTGCAAGAAGATGTAGAACTAATCTCTAATGTTCACATAGAAGGGAATACGAAAATAGGCAAAGGCACAAAAATTTTTCCATTTGCAAGTATTGGTACTATGCCACAAGATTTAAAGTACAAAGGAGAGTCAAATAGCGTTTTAATTGGTGAAAACAACATGATCAGAGAATATGTAACAATAAATCCAGGCACAGAGGGAGGAGGAGGTGAAACAGTTATAGGAAATAATTGTCTATTTATGATCTCCTCACACATAGCTCATGATTGTAAAGTTGGTAATAATGTTGTCATAGCTAACAACGTTCCTTTAGGGGGGCATGTTACATTAGAAGACTCAGTTGTTATTGGAGGAAATTCAGCAGTTCAACAATTTACAAGAATAGGAAGATTGGCGATGATAGGAGGTATGACGGGAGTACTTAAAGATGTTATTCCATTCGGTTTATCGTTTGGTAACAGGAATTACTTACAAGGTATAAATTTAATTGGATTAAGGAGAAAAAAATATGAAAATAAAAAAATTTTAGAATTAGATACAGCTTATAAAAAGATCTTCTCGTCAGATAAACTTCACGAAAATTTAGCTAATATTAACGGCGAATTTAAAAAGAATGATTTAGTTAAAGAGGTAATTGATTTTATAGAAAAAGATAAAAAAAGACCTATTTGCACACCATTATCTAAATAATGATTGGACTAATATTCGGAGATACTGATTTTCCAAAAGAAATACTAAAAAAAATTAAAAGAAAAAAATTAAAATATTTAATTATAGATTTAAGTAAAAAAAGGACATTTAAAAAAGATAAAAACTCTAAAAAAGTATCTATTGGTCAATTTGGAAAAATTATAAATTTACTTAAAGAAAATAAATGCAAAAAGGTACTCTTTGCAGGAAAAGTAACAAAACCCAATTTTTCTAAATTAAGATTAGACTTTAAGGGTGTTTATTACATGCCACGAATTATAAAAAGCTCTAGGATAGGTGATGCAGCTATTTTGAAAGAAATAATTGAAATCTTTAAAAGAGAAAAGATTATAACCATAAGCTCTTTATTTTTTAGTCCTGAGCTAACTTTAAAAAAAGGTATCTATACAAAAATTAAACCAAGCAGAGTTGATAACGCTGATATTAATAAGGCTATTTTAATATTAAATAAATTGAATAAATATAACTTCAGCCAAGGCACAGTAGTCAGAAATAATAAACTTATAGCTATTGAAGGAAGAGGAGGTACTCAAAATTTGTTAAAAAAATCAAAAAATAAGAAATTTAAAAATAATGGAGTACTAGTCAAATTTCCCAAAAAAAAACAAGACCTAAGAGTTGATTTACCAACTGTTGGATTAAAAACTTTAAAACAATGTAAGTTAGCAGGCTTAAAAGGTATTGTTGTAAAGAATAAACAAAATATTTTTTTAGAGAGAAAAAAATGTATTAATTTTGCAAATAAAAACAAAATGTTTATTTTATCAAAATGAAAAAAACGTTCTTATCACTTTTAATATATTTTACCTTTTCCTACTCATATTCCTCTGAAATAAAACTTATCAAAATATTAGATGGGTTGAACAAACCATGGAGTTTATCTTTCATTGATGAAACTAATATTTTAATTACAGAAAAACCTGGAAATCTTTTAGTTGTAAATTTAAAAGATAAAACAAAATCGGTTATTAAACATAATTTATCCGTATTAGAAGATGGGCAAGGTGGTTTGTTAGATGTTTTATTTCATGATGAATATGTTTATGTTTCATATTCTGAAAATAGAGGTAATTGGCATTCTAGCACGTCTGTTGCAAGAGGAGTATTTAATAATAAAAATATAAGTTTTAAAAATATTTTTAGAGCTGAACCCCCAATTAATTCTGGATATCATTTTGGTTCACGATTAGTTATAAAAAAAGACAAACTTTTCATAACGGCTGGAGAAAGAGGTGAGGGAATGATTGCCCAAGATCCTCAAAAGCATCCTGGCAGTATTATTAGAATAAATTTAGATGGGTCTATCCCAAAAGATAATCCAAAATTTAAAAACAAAAATGATTGGTTACCTGAAATTTATCAGATAGGCGTAAGAAATCCTCAAGGAATGGCTTTATCACCATTTGATGATAAAATTTATTTAAGCAATCATGGCGCAAAGGGAGGTGATTGGTTTGGTACAGCAAACTATGGTGAAAATTATGGTTGGAAAATATTAGGATGGGGTGGGACTAATTATAGTGGAACAAAAATTGGTCCAAAATGGAAGCCAGGATTTACCAAGGCTATAAAATACTGGGTACCATCTATAGCAGCAAGTGCAATTGCAATTTACAAAGGGGAAGAATTTAAGGAATGGAATGGAGATGCACTTGTTACAGCGTTAAAAGATCAGTCATTAAGAAAAATTAGTTTTAAAGACTCATTTGTTGTTGAACAAATAATATTTAAGGGAAATATTGGAAGAATAAGAGATATTAAAATTCATAAAAAAACAGGAGAAATTTATTTAATTTCTGATAACGGCAGTATTTGGAGAATGTTTAAATGAAGAAAATCTTTATTTTAACAGGCGAACCTTCAGGAGATAAATTAGCTGCTAAAGTTATCTCTAAACTAAAAATTAAAGATCCAAGCATCACCTATCTTTGCTTGGGTGGAGAAGAACTTAAATCTTTAGGAATAAATTCAATCTCAAAACTTAGCGAGGTAACATACTTAGGTTTTACTCGGGTATTACTAAACTTATTTACAATTAAGAGAAAAATAAATGAAACTTCTCAAAAAATATTAGAGTTTAAACCAGATATTTTGTTTTCAGTAGACAGTCCAGATTTCACATTACGAGTTGCTGAAAAGGTAAAAAATAATTCACCAAATATAAAAACAATACATTTTGTAGCCCCACAGGTTTGGGTGTGGAGAGAGGGAAGAGTAAAGAAGATTAAAAAATTTATCGATCATATTTTGCTTTTATTTAAATTTGAAAAAAAATATTGGGAAAAGGAAAATGTAAGTTGTGAGTTTGTTGGTCATCCACTTTTAGAAACCAACAAAGAAGACAAGATTGAACTTAATCAAGTTATCAAAAAAAATAAAGCAATTATTTCTGTTTTTCCAGGAAGTAGAGATAGTGAAGTTAAAAAACTTACTCCAATATTATTAGACTTTATTAAACTCATGAATGAAAAGTATGAAGATTTTTTATATGTTTTTCACTCGACAAAAGCGCAAAGATCTAATTTAGAAAATATAATTAATAAAAGCCAAATTAATAATACAGAAATTATTTCTGATGATAAGATTAAAGATCACATACTAAAAAAATCAATTTTTGCTGTTTCAAAATCTGGCACCATTTCTCTTGAAATAAGTAAAAGAAAAATACCTTCAATAATTATTTACAAGATGAATTTTATAAATTTTTTAATTGTAAAAATGTTAGTAAAAATTAAATATGCGAATATATTAAATATCGCTGCAGGACAGATGATTATTCCTGAATTATTACAATCAAAGTGTAACCCTAAAGAAATTTGTAAATTAGTTTCTAGTTTCTTAGAAGATCAAAATAAAATAAAAAAACAAATTTCTAATACTGAAAAAGTTTTAGAAAGCTTTAAAACAAAGAACTTACCAACCGATTTAGTTTCAGATATACTAAAAAATAAACTTTAAAAAAGTGGTTAAATTGATTGATGAATAATAAAGAAATAGTTCTTACTCCAAGTTCATTATCTTATCTTTGTAGTCATTGTTTGTATATGAAACAGAATTATAATTTACAAAATAATTCTATTTCTGCCGGTATAACAGGCACATTAGATGGAATAGAAAAAAATTTTTTTTTAGGCGATAGTAATAAAATTGATGAAAGCTTGAAACCAGGCCAAGTGATCGATCCTTTAAATGAATATTTTTATTCCAAGGTTTTATATGATAATAAAGAAAGACCTTTTAGATTAATGGGAAAAGGTGATGCCATTATTAAATTTGATGATGGCTCTTGTGGGATAATTGATTACAAGACCTCAAAATTTAAGAAAAAAAATTCTAAAGACTATACTTTTAACGACTCAAAATTAAAGCATAAGGTGGATGAATACGATCCTCAGCTTCACTCATATTTTTTATTATATTCAAATTTAGAGACAAATATTGAATTTCTAAAAGAAAGATACAAAAAAAGATATCCAAGATCAATTGATCCAGCAAAAATTAATGCAGGTGCTGAAAAGAATTTAGAAAAAATCAAACAGATATCAATATCTGATAAGCCATCTTTATTTGGATTAGTTTTTGTTTATCCTGAAGAAGAATTACCAGTAGGTAAAATAAATTTAGAGAAAGGTTTTAGTGTTCCATTCTCATACAAATTTGAAAAGGTTAAAATAGATATAGACAATTATTTAGATAAAATAACCAAACTAATTGATATGTTAAGTTTAAAAGAACCACCAAACCCGCCTGAAAATTGTGGTTGTAACTTGTATAAATATTTTTATGATAAAAATAGACTTAAAAGTACTTAAGATTTGAATATATTGTTCTTATGATATTCAAAGTATTTTTCTCTACCATCTAAAGGCAATAAATCAAATAGTTGACCATCAACTATTCCAAGTTTTTGTAAATTTATTTTTGATATATAAGGAGAAACTTTAATTCTTTTTTCCTCAAAAGTTATAAAACCATCATCGAATAATTGATGAATGGTTGGTGTTAACATAATACCATTATTCGAGTCACTCTGCTCTATTTGTGAACATTTACTTCTTGGTTTAATATGACAGGCCTCTAGAAGTCGATCATCTGTGACAGTTGTAACTGGGCAGTAAGGTATTTTTTTTAACAACGCTTTTCTGAATTCAGGCTGTCCTTTTCTTACCCTAATCGTTTGCAATCTATCACCGGCAGGAATTTGACTTATTTGTTGTTTTATTACTTGTGGATGTTCATTTGTTTCTGAAATTTCTCTAAAATTAGTGAATAACCTTATTTTAAAAACATATTCATTTTTATTTTTATATTTCGCAAAAATTAAATAACACAGTCTAGGTAACGGTATTTCTCTTAAAAGTTGGTAATGTTCATCATCAGAATTAAGGTAAACCCTTGGACCTTTTAAATGTGATTGATATTTCATATCAAACCAAATTATATTCTCTAAACTTTTAATCTTTGCTTTCCTCTCATTAAAATGTTTAGGCAAATCTTCCTTTTTTTCATATGGTAAGTTAGGATTTTCATATTCAGGTTTAAGATCTTGAATAAATTCTAATAAATTATTTTTATCTAAGAAGCTTTTTATTTTAAATCCATCTTCTGATCCAAAAAAATTCCAAAGATTATCACTTTTATTTCCGATATATAATTTTGCTTCTCCATGACCTGTTCCCAATTTTTGAGCAGGATGAACAAATGAATCTGCAATGGTTATTTTTTCCGAGGAATCTATATATTCAAATTCTTTTTCGTTTAAGATCATTTCGCACCATATTTGCTAATATCCATCTCTTTAAATAACGCAGTAATAATATTAACGACTATACTATTACCTGTTTGACGGTAAAGTTGAGTATCAGAAACTACCTGTTTAAAATTATCGGGAAACCCCATTAATCTTAAACATTCTCTCGGTGTTAATTTTCTAATTTTACCTTTTTTTACGGTTATATAGTTATCGACACCTGACCGGTGCATCTTATGCATAGTTGAAACTAAAGGTCTAGCAACTTCAAGATCAATTTCAGGTTTTGAATAAAATCCTTTGGTGCCAGAACTTAAAACATATTTTTTAACTTTATCTGAAAGAATATATTTTTTAATATTTGATTTACCTACCTGTACAAAATCACCATGCCAATTAAATTGCTGATTTCTTTTTTGGCACAAAGCTATTTTACCATTCACTTGAGTGTATCTTTTTTTTAAATTTTTTTGTTTTGTAACAAAAGCTATACCTTTTGGTGGTAAATAAAATTTTTTGTCAAACTTATCCTCTAAAAGATCTTGTAAAGTTTTTTTAAGTGTAATGCTTCTAGGAAAGTCAAATTCAGTATTTTTTTTAAATCCAATTACAAACAGCCTCTCCCTATTTTGAGGAATACCAAAATTTTTAGCATTAAGAAGATCATATTTGATATCATAGCCAGTTTTTATAAATTGACTGTATATTGTTTTCCAAGCTAATCCATTATCTACACTTAATAATGCTCTCACATTTTCAAATATAAAAACTTTAGGTTTAATTTCATTTATCTTTTTAATGAAATGTAAAGTTAGATTGCCTCTATCATCATTCAATCCTTTTCTTTTACCTACCATCGAGAAAGATTGGCAAGGCGCTCCTCCAACTAAGAGATCAATTTTATCTTTATACTTTGCACCTTTAATGTGAAGTACATCATCATACCAATTTTTATCTGACATTTTATAGTTGGTTAAAAAGCTTTTTTTAGCAAAAATATCGTTATCGCAGGCAAATACTATTTTAGTTTTTAATTTTAAAATTTTTAAAGCTTGTTCAAAAGCACCAATGCCCGAAAATAGGCTACCGACCCGTATAGTTGCTTTTGGAAAAGCTAATTTCTTTGTTTTCCAATTATTTTTATTCTCGAATAGTGACTTTTGAATTTTTTTCATAATTTGATGAATCAATGAATTATATCACATCTCAGATACTCTTTAATCTCTTTAAAACCTCTGATTTATCTAGGGATAAAATTACATCGTATAAACCTGGCCCAAATCTTGAACCCACTAGCGTAATTCTTAAAGGTTGTCCCACGCCTTTAAAATTGGTTTTATGTTTATCTATTAAAGATTTAATTACAGGCTCTAACGTTTCTCTAGATAAAGAAGAAAGCTTTTCGTACTCAGATTTAAAATCTTTAATTATTGTTTTAGATAAATCATCAATAAGTTTCTTATCTTCTGCACCTATTTCTACTTTGTCTTTGATTATATATTGAGAATTATTCCAAATATCTTCTAATGTTTTACCTTTATTCTTTAAAAAACCCATTGATTTAATAAGTATTTCTTCTTTAGATTGATCTATACTTGTTTTGTATTTTGAAACATATTCTTTGAAAAATTTGAATAGATCTTTTTCATTTATAGTTTTTATATATGTTTCGTTAATTGACAGTATCCTAGACATATCTAGTTTTGATGGTGATTTACCTACCCCATTCAAATCAAATAAATCAATACTTTCTTGTTTTGTGAAAATTTCTTTATCTTTATGGGACCATCCTAATCTTAACAAATAATTTCTTAATGCGTCAGGTATAATTCCAATTTTAATATAATCATCAAGCGTTGATGCATTATCTCTTTTAGATAATTTTTTTCCTTGTTCACTATGAATTAAAGGAATATGAGCAAACTCAGGCACTTCCCATCCCATAGCATCATATATTTGTTTTTGTTTAAATGAATTGATCATATGATCATCCCCCCTAATAACATGAGTAATTTTCATTTCATGATCATCCACTGTTGCTGATAATTGATAAGTTGGTGATTTATCTTTTCTTAAGATAACAAAATCTTCTATTGTAGAATTTGAGATATTTCTTTCTCCCTGAACCAAATCTTTAATAATTGTATTTCCTGATATTTTACTTTTAAATCTAATTACGGGTTGTACGTCTTTTGGTACTTGAAGATCTTTTGCGTCTCTCCATTTTCTGTTGTAAATGTAAGGTATACCTTGTTTCTTGCATTTTTCTTTTTGTTCATTAATTTCTTGTTCAGAACAATAACATTTATATGCAAATCCTTTTTTAAGAAGTTCTTCGGCTATTGTTATATGTTTTTTAATATTTTTTGATTGAATATATTCCTCGCCATCATGCTCAATACCTAACCATGCTAGTGATGAAATTATTTGTTTTTTAAACTCTTCCTTAGATCTTTCTTTATCGGTGTCTTCTATTCTTAAAAAGAATTTTCCTTTATTTTTTTTTGCAAGAAGCCAATTAAATAAAGCTGTTCTGACACCTCCAATATGAAGAGGACCAGTAGGGGAAGGAGCAAACCTACAATTAAAAGACATTCAGTATTTTTAGACTATTTTAGTGAAAGTTTCTATATAAAGAAATTAATCTTCCCTGGATTTTTATTCTATTAGAAGCGTATATTTTAGTATCGTAATTTTTGTTAGCAGCCTCTAAAGCAATTGTATTACCTTTTTTTCTTATTCTCTTAAGGGTAGCTTCTTGTTCATCTATTAGCACTACAGCAATTTGCCCGGTGTCGGCTGTAGATGTTTTTTTTATAATTACTGTATCACCATCATTTATTCCAGCTTCAATCATAGAGTCACCTTTTACTTTTAAACCAAAATATTCGCCATTTTTTTGCAAATCTTCTGGTAGAGCAACTTTATCAACTTCATGTTGTATAGCTTCTATTGGAGTACCGGCTGCAATGCTTCCTAGGACAGAAACTTTCGAAGAGTTGCTTTTTGATTTATCTAAACCACCTTTAATAACACTTGGTGTGAAAGAATTAAAAATATCGTTAGCACTAGCGTTTTCAGGGAGCTTAACAACTTCCAAAGCTCTTGCTTTGTGAGCTAATCTTTTTACAAAACCCCTTTCTTCTAGGGCACTAATTAATCTGTGAATACCAGATTTCGACTTCAAGTTGAGTGAATTTTTCATTTCCTCATAAGACGGAGAAATACCTGAAGATCTGATTTTTTTATTAATAAATATTAATAAGTTTTTTTGTTTTTTTGTAAGCATAGAACAAACCTCGTACATCTATGTTCTACAAAAGTTCTTTTTAAATTACAACTTTAAATAAGCGTTAATTTTATTGAGTTATTTGAATTAATCTTTTCATTAATTCACCAGGTTTGTCGGATTTAAGAAGTGATTCTCCAATAAGAAAATTTTTAATACCTGTTTTTTCGTAAATGTATTTTGCGTCATTCTCATCCTTAATTCCGCTTTCAGATAATAGAGGCCCTTTATGTGCTTTAACAACTTCAAAAATTGAGACCGTATTATTAATAGAAACATCTAAATTTTTCAAATTTCTATTATTTATTCCAATCAATGCTTGATCGTATTTTAAAGCTATCTCAGCCTCTTTAAGATCATGCACTTCTACTATAACAGATAAATTATACTTTAAAGCCTCTGAATATATTTCATCAGCTTGACTACCATTTAAAGCAGCAATAATAATTAATATACAATCACTTCCATAACTTTTAGCTAAAGCTATTTGATAAGGATCAATAAAAAAATCTTTCGCAAGAATAGGTATATTAAATTTTTTTTTTATATCTTGAATATATTCTAATTTACCTAAAAAATGCTTTTCTTCTGTCAATACTGAAAGACATGTAGCACCATTTTCTATATACATTTTTGCTATATCCAAATGATTAAAATTTTTAATAAGAATACCTGCAGACGGACTTGCTTTCTTTATTTCAGAAATTATTGAAATACCTTTGTTCTTTTGAATTGCTTCTTTAAAATTAAAAAAATTTTGATCTTTAATTTTTTTTTCTAACGTATTTAAAGACTTATCTTTTTTGATTAATTCTAAAGATTGTTTTTTATCATTTACAATTTTTTCTAATATATTTTTCATTAGTTAGATTGAATTTGAGTTAAATGTTTGAACACTTTACCTGACTTTAAATGTTTTGAAGCATTTTCAAAAGCTCTTTTAAAATTATTTTCTTTACCAGAAACAATTAAACCGGCAGCAACATTTAAAGCTACAGACTGGGAAAATTCATTATTTTTTCCCTTATATATTTCAATTATTTTTTCAGAATTGTACTCAGCATTTTTTCCTTTTAAATTTTCTCTGTTTGTGGAATTTAAGCCAAGATTTTTTGGATCAATTGAAAATTCTTTTATAACACCTTCCTTAAGCTCTACCACATTTGTTTTGTCAAATGGTGAGATTTCATCCATTCCATCATTGCTATGCACGATATACGCATGAACTACACCATTTTCTTTTAGAGCCTCAGCAAAAGGTTTCATCCATTTTTTATTAAATACTCCAATCACTTGTCTTTTTACCTGCGCAGGACTACTTAAAGGTCCAATTAAATTAAATATTGTTTTCTTTCCCATTTTTTTTCTAGCAGGCCCTACATGTTTCATCGCAGAGTGATAATTCGGAGCAAACATAAAAGCAAAATTAAATTTTTTAATACTTTCTTCAGCTTCTTTAGGGTTTAAATCTATTTTAATTTTTAGGGCTTCAAGCACATCCGCCGAACCACAATTTGATGAGACGGCTTTGTTACCATGCTTAGCAACTTTAACACCCATGCTTGATAAAACAATAGCTGCAGCGGTAGAAATATTCAGTGAGTTTTGGCCATCTCCACCTGTACCACAAGTATCTATAGTATTTTCATCTGTTTTAACTTTGCTTGCTTTTTCTCTTAGCACATAAATACCTCCTGCAAGCTCGTCTTTTGTTTCTCCCTTTTTTAAAAAAGCATCCAATATTTCTATAATTCCACTCTCATTGTGCTTTCCCTCCATTAGTTCTGAAAATAGAGTTTTGCTGTCTTCAAAAGAAAGGTTTTGACCTTTTTTTAACTTTTCTTTGAGATTTGACATTTTAATTTTTTATAAAATTTTCAATTAACTTCATTCCTACTTTAGTACTAATACTCTCAGGATGAAATTGAAAGCCATGAATATCGTAATTTTTATGCATCAGGCCCATAATTGTCTTATTTTTTGTTTCGGCAGTAATAATAAGGTTTTTTGAGAGCTTTTTACGATCAACGACTAAACTATGATATCTAGTTGCTTCAAAATTGTTTTTTATATTTTTGAACAATCCTTTCTTTATATGCTTAATTTTACTCGTTTTACCGTGCATCAAATTTTTCGCATTTATAATTTTTCCACCAAAAGCTTGTCCTATAATTTGATGGCCTAAGCAGACACCCAGTATAGGAATCTTTTTGTAAACATCTCTTACAATTTTTAGGCAATTGCCAGCTTGATTAGGATTTCCTGGCCCTGGAGATATAACAATTTTATTATATTTTTTTTTTAAAATTAACCTTGTATCTATTTTATCATTTCTAATTACTTCGACATTTTTATTAAGTTTAGAAATATAGTGATACAAATTATAAGTAAAACTATCATAATTATCTATAAGCAATATTTTCATTTAATCAACTGCTCTCATCAAAGCTTGAGCTTTGTTTACTGTTTCAATAAATTCTTTCTCTGGCTTACTATCTGCAACTATACCCGCGCCTGCTTGTACATAAAATTTATTATCTTTAATTAGAGCTGTTCTTAAAGCTATACAGGTATCAAATTCATTATTTGGAGTAAAATATCCAATCCCTCCTGCATATAAATTCCTCCTATTTTTTTCTAATTTATCAATTATTTCCATCGCCCTTATCTTAGGTGCACCACTAACCGTTCCAGCAGGAAACCCAGCTAATAAAGCTTCAAATGAGGAAACTTTATTATTAAATCTACCTACAACATTTGAAACAATATGCATTACATGCGAATATTTTTCTATTTTAAAACTTTCTGTCACTTTCACAGTATTTATTTTTGAAACTTTACCAACGTCGTTTCTACCCAAATCTAGTAACATCAGATGTTCGGCTAACTCTTTTTTGTCTTTTATTAATTCATTTTTAAATTTGTTATCTTGTTTGATATTTTTTCCTCTAGGTCTAGTGCCCGCTATAGGTCTTATAGTAATAAAATTATTTCTTAGTCTTACTAAAATTTCAGGACTACTGCCTAAAATTTTGAAGTCATCAAAATTAAAATAAAACATGAAAGGAGATGGATTTGATTTTCTTAAATAATTATAAACCTCTATTGGTTTTTTTTCAAATTTACGTTCAAATCTTTGACTTAAAACTACCTGAAAAATATCTCCTTTTTTTATGTATTGTTTTGCTTTTAAAACTTTATTTTTAAATTGTTTTTTTGTTAGATTTGATTTTATAATATTTTTGTTTTTTTTAAAAGTAAGTCTTTTTGGTAAACTTATTTCTTCATAAAAAGCAAGAGAGTCAAATTCTTTTTTTATTTTTTCATATTCATCAAAATAGTTTTTAATTTTATAGTCTGAAAAAATATTACATAAATAAAAAATTTTCTTTTTAAAGTTGTCATAAATTATTATGTTTCTTGGTCTGAGAATTCTTACGTCTGGAATTTTAAGATCATCTTTACAGTTGTCCGGAATTTTCTCAATATATCTAATTATATCGTAAGAAAAATAGCCTACCAACATCGAAGACATTGGAGGAACTTTTTTTGGTAAGTTCATTTTAAAGTTTTTTGTTAAATCATTAATATATTTTAAAGGATTAACTTTTAATTTGATTACTTTTTTTTTATTTATAATTTTTAAATTATTTTTTTTGAAATCCCAAATCTTATCCGGATTGTATCCAATTATAGTATATCTTCCTCTGTTCTTGCCTTTTTCTACAGACTCGAAAATGAAACTATTTTTTTTGGCTAATATCAAATTATAAATATTTTCAATTTTTTTATAATTTAAACATTTTTTTTCAATAAATAGAATTTGGTCCTTTTTTTTTAAATGGTTTTTTTTAAATTTTTGAAAACTTAAATTTATTTTCATTAAAATGAATTTTTAATACGGTTCAACGTTTTTTCGTTTATTTCAACATTATATTTTCTATTCAAACTTAAGTCATAAATATTATAAATTTGATTAGCGAGTCTTAGTTTAGCTTTGAGTTTAAAATTTTCATAATCTTTATTTTGCCTTTTAATTTTTGGCAATGTTGTTTCTTTAACGTAGATTAAGAAATTATCTTTAAGCATGTTATCTGTGATTAAATTTATACTTTTATCCTCGGTTTCAAAAATTCTTTTTATAACGCCTGGACTAAAAGATTTATTCTTCAAATTTTCTAAAGTTACTGACTCAATAACCATATTATTATCTTTTGCAAAAATATCCATCTGAGTTCTTGAAAATTTTTTATTTGTAATATCTTTAGCTAACTTGCTATTTTCAGTAATCTTATTTTCTATTTGAATTTGAGCTTTAATTGATTCTAATACTTCCTTATTATTTTTATCTTTTTGTATTTGAGAAATTTTCGTAAGTTCAACAATATAATATTTTTTTTCGAGATTGATGAACTCAACTGAATTTTTATTTTTAATCTTAAATAAAATTTGAGAAAGTTTTTTATTTATTTTAGAATTACCATCAATATTAATCAACCCTGTTATACTTAAATTTAAATTATAATCTAAGGCTATGTCATCTATTGATGCACCGTCCAAAGTTCTATTTTCGATTTGATTTATCTTATTAAAAAAATTTTCACTGTATTCACTCTCACCCACTATATTAGAAGGAGTTAATTCAGTGTATTTGAAATCTTTTAATGTCTCAGTGTATAAACTTTTATTTTTACTATAAACTTCTTCAATTCTTTTTTCTGAAATTGGCTTATCATATAATTTTTTTAAATTAATAAACTCAATTTTTTTTGTTTGATTTTCTTTATTGTACTCATATTGAACTAGAAAATTTGGAATTTCTATACCGCCAGATAAATAACTTAGTAATTGTCTTTTTTTTTCTTGCTCAGCAACATTAGTTTCAAATAAGGGAGCACTCAAATTATTAGAAATTAAAAACTTTTCATATTCAGTTCTAGAAAATTTATCGTCTTTAAAAAAAGTTTTGTCATTAATAATTATTTCTTTTAAAGATGAGTCCTCGAGAATTACATTTAAATCTTTTAGCTCTAAAAGAAGAACTTTTTTTCCTATATAATCAGATAAAATTCTTTGAATTAAATCTGTTTTTGGTAGATCTTGACGTTCATCGTCACTTAAATTTAAAATATTTAAATAATTTACAAAATCTCGAGTGCTTACTTTTTCTGAGTCAATTTTAGCTACTACGTTTTGACTTCCTCCACTAAACACATCGCCCATACCCCAAAACAAAAATGGCAATATAATTATTCCAACTAGAACTTTAAAAAAGAAGGTTTTAGAATATTTTTTTATTGAATTTAACATATTATTATTTTAAATAATTAATAAATTATTAATTCGAATAGATCAAACTCAATATAAAAATATCATGAAATATTTTATAGGAAATTGGAAAATGTTTGGAATTCCTAAATCTATTAATATACTTAATAAGATAAATTCCTTTTACACGAAAGATAAAAATCGAAGTAAGTATAAAGTTGTTTTTACACCCCCTTACACACTGATACAATCATATTCTAGATATTTTAAAAAAAAAAAAATAAATATAGGCTCACAAAATTGTTATCAAAAAGATAAATTTTCATCAAATACAGCAGCTGTAAGTCCCTACATGTTAAGAACCGTTGGAGCTAAATATACCTTAGTGGGCCATTCTGACAATAGATCTGAGGGAGACAATGATACAATCTTGAAAAACAAAGTCGAGCTTGCTTTAAGAAATAAACTTAAAGTAGTTTTTTGTATAGGAGAAAACAAAATTCAAAAAAGAAATAAAAAAACTTTAAGCGTATTAAAAAGACAATTAACAAAAGTTTTAGATAAAAAATTTAATAAAAATAATATTATCGTTGCATATGAACCAATTTGGTCTATTGGAACTGGTAAAATACCCAAATTAAACGAATTAAATAAAACCGTCCTTCATATAAAAAAGATATTAAAAAAAATCTTTAGAAAAAAAAGTCCACCTTTATTATATGGAGGATCAGTAGATGGAAAGAATGCTGGTATTTTTAAAGAAATTAAAGAAATTGACGGTTTCTTGATAGGGGGAGCATCAAAATCCTCAAAAAAATTTATTGATATAATAAAAAATTACTATAGATAAGCATCATGGAAAATATTTTTGTTGTGGTAAATATTATCTTAGCAATAATTTTAGTTGTTGTAGTTTTATTGCAAAGATCTGAAGGTGGAGCTCTTGGACTAGGTGTTTCACAAGACAATTTCACGTCATCAAGATCAGTAAGTACTTTTTTAACAAAATTAACCACAATAATCGCGTCTTTATTTATAATTTGCAGTATAGTTTTAGTAGCAATCAACAGAGATGAAATTCGTAAAACTCAGTCTGTTTTAGAACTTGAAGAGAACAAGGACACAGACTTACCTCAAATACCAGAGTCTAATAAATAAAAACTTTTTTTTAACACAATTATCAGATATAACATACTTCCATGGCGCGATATATTTTCGTTACTGGCGGCGTGGTTTCATCTTTAGGAAAAGGATTATCTTCAGCTTCACTAGCTTATTTATTACAATCAAGAGGCTATAAAGTAAGAATTAGAAAATTAGACCCTTATTTAAATGTAGATCCAGGAACTATGAGTCCATTTCAACACGGTGAAGTTTATGTAACAAATGATGGAGCCGAAACTGATTTGGACTTAGGGCATTATGAAAGATTTTCTGGTATATCTGCAAAAAAATCTGACAATATTACAACGGGAAAAATCTATAATGATGTTCTTAAAAGAGAGCGTCAAGGCAAATACTTAGGCAAAACTGTTCAAGTCATCCCGCATATTACAAATAGAATAAAAGAGTTTATTAAAAATGACGTTTCAAAAGAAGATTTTGTAATTTGTGAGATTGGTGGAACAGTTGGTGATATTGAGAGTCTTCCATTCTTAGAAGCTATTAGACAGTTTTCCAATGAGATAGGAAGGAAAAACACCTTATTTATACATTTAACTTTAGTTCCGTATATGAAGGCTTCAGATGAAATAAAAACAAAACCGACTCAACACTCCGTAAAAGAACTAAGAAGCATTGGTATCCAACCTGATATAATAATTTGTAGATCTGAGAGAACTATCCCATTAGATCAAAGAAAGAAAATTTCTCTATTTTGTAATGTGGCAATTGAAGATGTTATAGAAACAGTCGATGTTAAAACTATTTATGAAGCACCGATAAGTTTCAATAAAGAAAAATTAGACGAAAGAGTTTTAAAATATTTTAAGATTAAATCAAAAAGCAAAGTTAATCTTAAACCTTGGAAAAAAATTACTAATCTTGTTCTAAAAGCTAAAAAAATTGTTCATATTGCAATCATAGGAAAATATGTTGAATTAAAAGACGCTTATAAATCTTTGGATGAAGCTTTAACACATGGTGGTATTGATAATAATTTAAAAGTGAATTTGATTAGAATAGAATCCGATAAATTAAAACCAGTTGAGATTAAGAATAAATTTAAAAATGCATCAGGCATTCTTATACCAGGTGGTTTTGGTAAAAGAGGCACTGAAGGAAAAATAGCAGCTATTAATTTTGCAAGAAAAAACAATATTCCTTTTTTAGGTATATGTTTCGGAATGCAAATGGCTGTAATTGAATTTGCTAGAAACAAGCTAAATATTAAAAATGCAACTTCAAGCGAATTTGGCCCTTCCAAAGCTTCTGTTGTTGGCCTGATGAGTGAATGGACAAAAGATGGAAAATTAATGAAAGGTTCTGATAAAAATTTGGGTGGGACTATGCGTTTAGGTAGTTATGAAGCAAGACTTAAAAAAGACACAAAGGTAAGTAAAATATATAATTCTTTAAAAATAAATGAAAGACATCGTCACAGATATGAAGTTAATATTAATTATAAAGAGGACTTTGAAAATAAAGGTATGATTTTTTCAGGTTTATCTCCGGATAATAAACTACCAGAAATAATTGAATTAAATGATCATCCATGGTTCATCGGAGTTCAGTTTCATCCTGAATTTAAATCTAGACCTTTAACTCCGCATCCATTATTCTCGTCGTTTATAAAAGCTGCAAAAATTTATTCAAAAAAATGATAAATCATAAAGTTAAATGTAATAATTTTGAAATAGGGAATGACAAACCTTTCACTTTAATAGCCGGCCCATGTCAGCTTGAAAGTGAGACACATGCAATAAAAATATCTACCGAATTAAAAAAAATTACGAATGATTTAGGTATTAATCTCATTTATAAAACATCTTTTGATAAAGCCAACAGAACAAGTTTAAAAGGAAAAAGAGGTTTGGGATTAGAAAAATCTTTACCTATTTTTGACAAATTAAGAAAAGAAGTGGGTGTGCCAGTTTTGACTGACGTCCACACAGCAGAGCAATGTTCAATAGTAGCAAAACATGTAGATGTTTTACAAATTCCAGCATTTTTATGCAGACAAACAGATTTGTTAATAGCTGCAGCAAAAACAGAAAAAATAATCAATGTTAAAAAAGGACAATTTTTAGCTCCCTGGGATATAGCCAATGTTATAAAAAAAATAGAAGACTCAGGGAATAAAAATATTCTAATAACAGAGAGAGGAGCTAGTTTTGGATATAATACTCTTGTTTCAGATATGAGAGCTATACCAATAATGTCAAAATTTGGTTTTCCAATTATTTTTGACGCAACTCACTCAGTTCAACAACCTGGAGGGATGGGTGAAAAAAGCGGAGGACAAAGAGAATTTGTCCCTCATTTAGCACGAGCTGCAATTGCAGTTGGAGTTGGCGCAATATTTATAGAAACTCACGAAGATCCAGATAATGCTCCTTCAGATGGACCAAACATGGTTCCTTTAAAAGAAATGAAAAATTTATTAAAAAAATTAAAAGACATAGATAAACAAATTAAGTGAAAATACTTTTAACAATTATTATTTTAATTTTAACCTATACTACAAAATTGCAAGCTGAAACTTGGAGTTGTATATATAGTTTTAATAATGAAAGCAGAACAATGGAAGTAACTAGAGTTGGTCGTAATCATTTTAGCAGAGTATATGATGGTAAAGTTTCTGATTTCAAAATAGAAATTGTAAATGAGACAAGAGATTTTATTCATCTGTATAATAATATAGGTAATGATAAGATGGCTTTTTTAAGAGTTTTAGATAAAAAAAATAGTTCATTTGTTATGGTTGGTTTGGAATATCAAGATTCTACAGATATCATAGAGGGAAAATGCATAGTTAAATAATGTCAAAAATTATAAATGTAAAAGGCAGACAAGTCTTTGATAGCAGAGGCAACCCTACAGTTGAGGCCGAGATTATTTTACAAGATGAGACAGTTGGTATTTCAATAGTACCATCTGGAGCTTCAACAGGTCGCTATGAAGCTCATGAACTAAGAGATAAAAATAATGATTATTTGAATAAAAGTGTTTTTGACGCTGTAAAAAACATAAATGATAAAATTTCTAAAGCATTACAAAACAAAGATTCAACAAATCAAAGTGAGATTGACAAAATTTTAATAAGTTTAGATGGCACAGAAAATAAGTCAAACCTAGGTGCAAATTCTATTTTAGCAGTTTCAATTGCAAATTTAAAAGCTGCTGCAAAATTTTCAAGAAAGGAAATATATGAATATATTAAAAATGAAAATACACCTTTATGTATGCCTTACCCTTTAATGAATATCATTAATGGAGGTGCCCACGCTAATAATTCACTAGAAATTCAAGAATTTATGATTAGACCAGATGGAGCAAAAAATTTCAAAGAATGTATGCAAATGTCCTTCTTGGTTATTCAAAATTTAAAAAAAGATCTTGAAAGTAAAAAAATTTCTACTAGCGTAGGTGACGAGGGGGGATTTGCGCCTTCTCTAAAATCTGATGAAGAGGCTATAGAAGTTATTATAAATTCAATATCTGCATCAGGATTTGAACCAGGCAAAGATGTATCAATTTGTTTAGATGTAGCCGCAAATGAGCTTAAGACTCCAAAAAACGTTCAATATTTTTTAGATCTTGTAAAAAAATACCCAATTAAATCTATTGAAGATCCTTTTTCAGAAGACGACTGGGATAATTGGAAGAATTTAACCAGGAAAATAAAAGCTCAAATTGTCGGAGATGATTTATTTGTTACTAATAAAAAAAGACTAGAAAAAGGAATTAAAGAAAAATCTGCTAACACTATTCTAATCAAACCAAATCAAATAGGAACTGTAAGTGAAACACTTGAAACAATAAAACTTGCCAAAGATAACAATTTTAAAACCATAATTTCTCATAGATCTGGCGACTCAGAAGATACTTTTATTGCTGATTTAGCAGTTGCGACTAATTCTTCTCAAATTAAAACAGGTTCTTTGGCTAGATCAGAGAGGGTTGCTAAATATAATAGGCTTTTGAGAATAGAAGAGAGGCTTGGAAATCAGCTAGAAATGGCTAAAATTTAAATATGAGACTTTTTAACTTTTTAACAAAAAAGAAATTGCTGCTATTAAATATCTTACTTACGTTGTACATAGCTACAAATATGGTTGGAGGTGAAAGAGGTTTGATCTCATATTTTGAGAAAAAAAAAAAACAACAAAATTTAGTTGAACGAGAACAATTATTGTCTGAAAAATTAAATGAATTTGAAAAAAAAAATCTGCTTTTATCAACTAATCTAAATTTAGATTATGTTGATAAGTTATACAGAGAAAAGTTAAAGTTTGGAAAAAAGGACGAAATTATAATAACCCTAAAATGATTGATAGAGACAAAAGACATCCAGAAAAAATTAACAAACCCATTAATCCAATTAAAAAAAAACCATACTGGATTAGATCTAAGATAGTCGACTCTCAAGTTTTTTTTCAAACTAAAAAAATTGTAAATCAAAATAATCTTGTAACAGTATGCCAGGAAGCCAATTGTCCTAACATAACAGAGTGTTGGAGCAAAAAGCACGCTACTTTTATGATAATGGGAGATACTTGCACTAGAGCTTGCGGTTTCTGTGATGTTAAAACTGGAAAACCAAATGCTCTTGATATTTTTGAACCTATGAAAATTGCTAAAGCAGTAAAAAACTTAAATTTAAAACATGTCGTAATTACATCTGTCGACAGAGACGATTTAGAAGATGGTGGTTCAGAACATTTTTATAAAGTTGTTGAATCTACACGAAAAATGAATCCCAAAACATCCATAGAAGTTTTAACGCCAGATTTTTTAAGAAAAGGGGACTCATATAAAAAAATTTTAGATGCTAATCTAGATGTTTTTAATCACAATATTGAAACTGTTCCAAGACTTTATACAAAGGTAAGGCCGGGAGCTAGATATTTTGCTTCATTAGAATTACTTAAAAATGCAAAAAAAATTAATAAAAAAGTTTTTACTAAATCTGGGATCATGGTTGGTTTAGGAGAAAATAAAGATGAGGTTATTCAAGTTATGGATGATTTAAGATCTGCTGAAGTAGACTTTATTACTATCGGTCAATATCTACAACCTTCAACCAAACACCATCCCTTATCTCGATATTATACTCCAAAAGAATTCAAAGAGTTTGAAATGATAGCAAAGACAAAAGGTTTTTTATTAGTATCATCTTCACCATTAACCAGATCTTCCTACCATGCTGACGAAGATTTTAAAAAACTACAGGACGCAAGAAATAGACAGCTTGAATGTCATCCGCATCAATAAAAAAGATTATTCCTTGTAAAAAAAATCAATTGATTGAAATGGTTCTCGATATTGAAAAATATCCTGAGTTTGTTCCTTGGTGTTTAAATGGCAAAGTTTATACAAGAAAAGAGAGCAGTGATTTAGTCGAGATAAAAGCTGATTTAAAAGTTGGTAAAAGTATAATTAATGAAACTTACACAAGTTTGGTTCATTATTACAAAGAAAAAGATAAGATTTTAGTTACAAATATTGAAGGTCCTCTTACTCATTTAAAGAATGAATGGAAATTTAAAGAAATTAATAATTCTACACAACTTGAGTTTGACATTGATTTTGAATTAAAAAATAATTTATTGAATGCAATAATGAAAAGATCTTTTAATTTTGGTTTAAACAAAATTGCAGATGCTTTTGAAAAAAGAGCTTTAGAGCTATACAAATAATGTTCGGCACCATATCTCTCATAATAATTTTTTTGGTTATTTGGTGGTATTTAGTAGAGTATATTAAATATTTCAACACAGGAGACCCGAACGAAACAGATAAAAATTACTGGAAATTTTCTTACGATTTTAAATCCAATAAAAAGGAGGATTTTAGCCCTGATAAACCGAAAATCCTTAGAAGAAGAAGGTTCAGAAATAGATTAGTTTTTATACTTTACATTGACGTGATAGCAATCTTCTTCTTGGTAAATATTTTGGCAGCTCAAATATTAGAGAAAATTATAAGTTAATTTTAAAGCCTTATTCACCGCCGCCTTTTGAATATAATTTCTTCCTCGATTTTTAAAGACATATCTATTTACTTTAACAATGTTATCTTTCCTTATACCAATATAAACTAACCCAACTGGTTTTTGTTTTGATCCTCCTTTAGGACCAGCTATACCTGTTACAGAAATGCAAAGCTTACTTTTACTAATTTTGCTTAAATTATTAACCATGGACAAACAACATTGAACGCTAACAGCGCCATGTTTTTGAATAATTTTTTTAGGTACTTTCAAAATACTTATTTTAGCTTGATTAGAGTAAGTGACAAAACCCATTGTAAATACTTTAGATGCACCACTTACAGAAGTAATAGCACTTGAAACCATTCCACCAGTGCAGGACTCAGCTACAGCTATCTTAATTTTTTTCTTTTTAAGAATAGATATAATTTTTTTAGAGTTGTTAAAAACCATAACCATGCCAATCAAATATTTTTGCGTACAAAAAAACTAATATAAGAGAGTAAATTCCTGCTACCACATCATCTAAAACAACACCTATTCCATTTTTCATTTTTTTATCAATGATGCCTATTGGATATAATTTTTTAATATCAAAAAATCTAAATGATAAAAAGGCAATTAAAATTACAAAAAAATCCTCGCTATCCAGTCTTACAATAAACCAATCTTTTTGTGCAACATGATAAATAAACAACATTGGAATAGATTGACCGATAAACTCATCTATAACTATTTCCTTAGGATCTTTATTTTTAAATTTATTTATATGTTTATCAATTAGTATTATTGAATAAACGCTAATTATAATTAATAAAAATAAAAGTATGATAGCTTTTATATTCAGATAATATAAAAAAATATAAACTAAACATGTAACCAGCGATGCTACAGTCCCAGGTGCTTTTTTAGCGTTACCTAATCCAAACAATATTAATATCTGAATACCTATATTCTTATTCATACTTAATTACCGACGCAATGACTTCACATGCTAAAGCTTTTTCTTTCCCAATTACACCTAACTTTTCTGTTGTTTTACCTTTTATGTTTATCCGGTCGCTCGTAGTTTCACAAAGCTTAGCAATATTTTTAATCATTTTGTTTTTTAAATTTTTGATTTTAGGTGTTTGAGTAATTATATTTATATCTATGTTATTTACGAAATAATTTTTTGCTTTTATTTTTTCTATTACTTTTTGAAGTAATATAGTTGATCTTATATTCTTGTATTTCTTACTTTTATCAGAAAATAGTTGACCAATATCTCCCATTTGGCACGCACCTAAAATAGCGTCAGTAATTGAATGAAGAACAGGGTCTCCATCAGAATGACCAAGTGTTCCTAACTTTGATTTAATTTTTAGTCCAGCTAGGTAAAGTTTTCTGTTGGGTACCAGTCTATGTACATCAAACCCAATCCCAATATTTTGTTTTGACATAAAGATTTTTTTTAAATTTTGAAAATCTGACCAACATGTTATTTTAAAGTTATTTTTTTCACCTTCTATAAACTTTACTTTATTCAAATCCATAAAGAGAGAAATATCATCGTCTTTGTACTTAGCTGCATTTATTTTATGCAAGTTATAGATTTCTTTCAGATAAAACGCTTGTGGTGTTTGAGTTAAAAATAAATTATCTCTACTTTTTCCCAAAATATATTCATTTAAACTCGACTCAATTTTTTGCTTTACTGCATCGTAAATATTAATTTTTGGGACAACAGCTCTAGCACTTTTTATTTTGGAAATTATTGTATTTAGTAACTTTAATGAAAAATTAGGCCGCGCTACATCATGAATTAATACTTTTGTAACTCCTTTTTTATTGATTAAATATTTCAATGCATTAAAAGCAGATTGTTGTCGATTTTTTCCACCTATGATTAACTTAACATTTTTTAACTTAAGTGATTTGACTCTTTTTGAGTCTTTTTTGTTATAAACCAAAATTATCTTTTTAATTTCTTTAATTTTTCTCGCTTTATCAATGTTTATCTCAATTAATGATTTACTAGCGATTTTTTGATATGGTTTGCCTATATTAGACCTAAATCTATGACTATTACCTCCAGCAAGAATGATTAAACAAAAACTCATTGTATAAACTTATATTATATTTATATAAATAATTAACTATATGTTTAAGATAATTAAAAACTTCAACTGGATTATTTTATCCTCTTTTACTTGTATTTTTCTTGGAATTTTGACATTTCTTACGTTTATAAACGAAGGTTTTGTGCCTTTAACAGATCAGAATATATTAATATTATTATCATTAGATATCTTTTTATTATTAATTTTTTTCTACCTAATTTTTAGAAATTTTTCTCGATTTTATATTGCTGGAAAAAAAAATAAGTCTGGATCTCAAACAAATTTAAAATATGTTTCTCTTTTTTCAATATTCACACTTATTCCATCACTTATAGTCGCTGTTTTTTCTCTCGTCATTTTCAATTTTGGCTTGCAAAAATATTTTGATGATCAAATCACGCAAGCTGTAAATAATTCTAATGATGTTGCAAAAAATTATCTTGAAGAAAGTAAAAAAAATGTAAAATCCGACGTGATCTTAATGAGCGTTGGATTAAATAGAGCTTCAAATTTTTATTATACAAATCCAAAACAATTTTTAAGAGTTGTAAGTGCAGAAAAAATATTAAGGAAAATTGATGATATCTACTTAATTGATAGCGCAGGTAATATTTTATTATCCGAGACAGGTGTTTCTTCAAATGATTTCCTTGTTCCTGGCGAAGAAACTTTTGATGAAGCTTTGAAAGGTGCTCCAGTTATAATTCCAGGCAATTTTGAAAATAAAACTTCAGCTATGATCAAGTTAAATTCTTTTATAGATACATATTTGTACATATCAAGAGACATTGATCCCGATATACTTAATTATCTAAATGAGACCGAGAAAGCAGTTGATTTTTATTATTCTGTAGAAAATAGTCAAACTGGTATTAAAATTACCTTTGCAATTATTTATATTATAGTTGTCACGTTACTGCTTTTTTTATCCACTGCTGTTGCAATTACTTTTGCTAGAAGATTAACCAAGCCAATAGTAAATTTAATAAGCGCGTCTGAAAATATTAGTAAAGGTGAGTTAAATGCAAAAGTTCCAGACATTGAAGCAGATGAAGAAATTAAAAGACTCAATACAAACTTTAATAACATGATATCAAGATTTAAAAAACAGCAAGATAAACTTTTAGCTACTGAAAGACATGAAGCATGGGAAGTGGTCGCAAGGAAACTTGCACATGAAATTAAAAACCCATTAACACCAATACAGCTGTCTGTAGATAGACTAAAAGAAAAATATTCATCGAAAATTGGTGAGGAAAAATCTCAATTTAATGATTATTTACAAACTATTAATCGTCAAATTCAAGATATTGAAAAACTTGTAAACGAGTTTTCAAATTTTGCAAGAATGCCAAGACCAGTTATAAAAAAGATAAATTTGAATGACGTGATAACTCGTTCTATTAATTTTTTAAAGCTTTCTACAAAAAGCAAAATAACTTTTAAAAAAGATAAAAATTCTTTTTTTATTATGGGAGATGAAGATCAGCTTTACAGAGTATTCATTAACATTATTAAAAATGCAGATGAATCAATTATTGAAATTATGAATAAAAAGCCTAAATATGCGGGTAAAATTGACATAGATATTCTTAATAATAATGATTATATAGTCACTGTTATTAAAGACAATGGTGAAGGAATTCTTGATACTAAAAAGGTAATGACGCCATATTTTACAACTAAAAAAAAAGGAACAGGCTTAGGTCTTCCTATAGTTAATAAAATTATAAACGAACACTCTGGAGAATTTGTTATCAAAAGGAGTGAGGGTACAACAATTGAAATTTGGCTACCAAGCGTTTAATTTATGAATAAAGAAATTTTAGTTATAGATGATAATCCAGATATAAGATTTTTAATATGCAATATATTAAAAGAAAAACATTTTAGTATTAGATCAGCAGCCAACTTCGATCAAGCAGTAATTGAAATTAATAAAAAGACACCAGATTTAGCAATTATTGATATAAAATTAGACAAACCAGATAAAGATGGAATTGACTTATTGAAGTTAATTATGAAAAAAAACAATTCAGTTCCGGTGATAATGATATCAGGACATGCGACAGTTCAAATAGCCCTTGAGTCTATTCGACTAGGCGCTTATGAATTTATAGAGAAGGGCGCATCCTTTTCAAAGGATAAATTACTTAATTATGTAAATAGGGCACTTGAGGCAAAAAATTTAAAAGAAGAAAAAGATATAATAGAAAACAAACTTTTTCACTCTTTCGAACTTGTTGGTAAAAGTGCATCTATAATTAAAGTTAAAAAAATTATTGAAAAATTATCTAACACTGAAAGTAGAGTTTTAATTACTGGACCTACTGGCTCAGGAAAGGAACTAGTTGCAAGAAAAATTCACAAACTTTCAATGAGAAATAAAAAACCTTTTGTAGTAATAAATGCTGCTTCTTTAAAAGAATTAACTTATGAAAAAGAATTATTCGGACAAGAATTTGGAGACGGAACTGTGTCTTTCGGAGTTCTTGATAGAGCAAATAAAGGCACCTTGCTTATTGATGAGGTTACTGAAATACCTCTTGAGACCCAGGCAAATATTCTGAGAGTATTAATTGATCAAAAATTTAAAAGAATTAATGGAAAAAAAGATGTAAATGTTAACATTAGGATAATTTCTTCTTCATCTAAAAATTTATTAGATGAAGTTGCTTCTGGCAATTTTAGAGAGGATTTATTTCACAGACTAAATGTTGTTCCTATAGAGCTAAGTCCTCTTACATCAAGAACTGAGGATATACCTGAATTAATAAATTATTTTAAAAAAAAGATCTCAGATATAAATGGAGTGCAAGAAATTCAAATAGATACTAAAAATGATCAACTTTATACTTATAATTGGCCTGGAAATGTAAGAGAACTTAGAAACCTTATAGAAAGAATAACAATTGTCTCAGCTAATGAAAGCAAAGAAAATATAGATAAATCTATAAGTGATATATTAAATAACAAAAAACCTATTGATAATAATTTTGTTTTTCGCGACACGTTTTCGTCACCTTTAAAAGAGGCAAGGGAACAATTTGAAAAAGAGTATTTGACAATACAGCTTAAAAAAAATCACGGAAATATTTCTAAGACAGCTGACTTTATCGGGATGGAACGATCCGCTCTTCATAGGAAGCTGAAACAATTAGGTATAAAAGGTATTAATTAAAAAAATGAATATAATTATTTGTGGTGCCGGAAAAGTAGGCTTGTCAATAAGTAAACAGTTATCTTCACAAGGTCATTCAGTGACAGTAATTGACCAATCATCAGAAGACATTAAGAGGATAAATGATACTCAAGATGCAAAAGGTATTGTAGGAAGAGCTTCTTTGCCCTCAGTTTTAGAGAATGCGGGAGCTGAAAACACGGACATGATTATTGCTGTTACTCGAAATGATGAAACAAATATGGTTGTTTGCCAGTTAGCGAGTTCTTTATTTAACATTCAAAAAAAAATTGCAAGAATAAGAACAAAAGATTTTTTAGAGGGAAAGTGGAACAAACTCTACAATAAATCTAATATTCCAATTGATGTTATTATCTCTCCTGAAAAAGAAGTCGCAAAATCTTTATTTAGAAGATTAGAAGCACCAGGAGCACTAGATAATGTTCCTTTTGCTGGCAATAAAGTAAAAATGTTGGAAATTGCTATAGAGAAATCATGCCCTATTATAAATATGCCATTAAAAAAATTAACAGAAAAATATCCTAATTTTAAAGCTAATATAGTCGGACTAGTTAGAAAAGAAAAATTTCAATTTTTAAAAAAAGAAGATAAGTTGATGGAAGGTGATAATGTATATGTTGTTGTTAGCAGCGACCAATTAAATGAAATTCTTAAAGCATTCGGTCACGAAGAAAAAACTTCAAAAAAAATATTAATCATTGGTGGAGGAAACATCGGTCTTCACTTAGCAAAAATGGTTGAGGAAAATTTTGAAGGTGCAAGAATAAAAATCATCGAAAAAAATAAAGCTAGGGCAGAAGAAATAGCTTCTGAGCTTTCTTCATCAATAGTTATTAATGGTGATGCTCTTGATGAAGAAATTCTAAAAGAAGCTAACTTGGAAGAATCCGAGACAGTTCTTGCTTTAACCAATGATGATGAAAATAATATTATGGCATGTGTTCTCGCAGAAAAAACTGGTCAAACAAAAAGAACTATAGCAATAGTGAATAAATCAAATTACAGTTTATTGCAAAGTTCTCTTAATATAGACGATCTAGTTGACCCAAGAATGACCACAGTTTCTAGGATAATGGAGCATGTTCATAGAGGAACAATAGCAACAGTTTATTCTTTGCTTGATGGAGACTATGAATTTATAGAAGCGAAAGTATTAGAAAAGTCTGACCTTCTTAATAAGTCAATTAAGGATAGCAACTTACCTGAAAATATTAGAATAGGAGCTGTAGTAAGAGGCAAACAAGTTTTAATACCAAGAAGTAATTTTGTATTTGAGAAAGATGATCTAGTAGTTTTATTGGTTAGCAAAGATCAGTTGAAAGAAGTTGAAAATATTTTTAGTATTGTTTAATTTTTTTTTCCCAATTAATGCAACTTTTTACTATATAACTTAAACTGTTTTTTTTGGGTTTCCATTTTATAAATTTTTTAATTTTTGATACACACGCAGTAATTTCTTCCATATCACCTTTTCTTCTTTCTTTAATCATTATTTTAATTTTTTTCCTTGTTTGTTTTTGAAATTCTTTTACAGCATCTAAAACAGATATGCCTGTTCCATATCCACAATTTAAAGTTATAGATTTTTTTTCTTTTTGAATTTTTTTCAAAACTAAAAGGTGAATTTTAGCAATATCTGAGACATGAATATAATCTCTTATACAAGTTCCATCTTTGGTTAGATAATTTTTTCCGTATATATTAATTTTAGGTCTGATCTTTAAAGAGGCAATAGATAAATTTTTAAATAATTGGTCTCCTTTTGAAATTTGACCTATTTTACCACTTTTACTTGCCCCAGCTACATTAAAGTATCTTAATATTGCATAATTTATTTTTCTGTTTTTTAAATTAGTTTTAATTAAGTTTTCACTTAAAAGTTTTGTTTTCCCATATACACTTTTAGGATTTACTTTTGAATTTTCTTTAACTATTTTCATCTTATCTTTGTATACGGCACATGTAGATGAAAAGATAAGATTTCTTATATTATTTCTTTTGCAACATTCAACAATGTTCTTTGTGCCCAAAACATTGTTCGAGTAATATTTCTTTGGTTTTTTTTGACTCTCACCGACACTTAGACAAGCGGCCAAATGTATTACGGAGGATATTTTATTTTGTTTAAATATTTTATTTAAATTTTTAAAATTTTTAATATCACAAAAAAAGAAGATAGCTTTTTTATTAATTAATTGTTTGTAACCTGTAGAAAGATTATCAACAATCAAGACCCTTTTTTTCATTTTTAAAAGTTGTTCTACTATATGACTCCCTATGTAACCTGCACCACCTGTGACCAAAATATTATCCATATGCTAACTATATTTATTTTTCAATTTTTTAAATAAGTTGAGAGCAGCCTCTATAACCTCATCCATATTCAAATATCTGTAACTAGCCAATCTACCTTCGAAAAAAATATTCTTCTTTTCTAATTTTTTTATTAATTTTTTATATTTTTTGAATAAATTTACATTTCTCTTGTTATTTATAGGATAGTAAGGATCCCCCTTAGATTTTGGAAATTCATAGGATATTGTTGAAAAATTAGATTTTTGTTTAGTTACATGTTTAATTTCAACTCTTCTAGTAAACCTATGGTCATTTGGAAAATTTATTTGTACACACTCCTGTATTTTATTTTTTTTAAAAGTTTTAAATTTAAAGTCTAAAGATCTCCAATCTAATTTTCCATATTTAAAATTAAAAAAAACATCTGGCGGTCCTGTGTAAATCGTTGCTATCTTTGGACTTATTTTTTTTTTGATTTGTTCATAAGAAGTATTAAACAAGATTTCTATTTTGTTATCTCTCGTCATATTTTTGAAAAGCTCAGTATAGCCTTGTTTTGGCATAACTTTAAGCTTTTGATTCACATAATAGGGGTCTCGATTGAAACGTATTGGCAATCTTCCCACCACACTTTTATTTAAATTTCTTGGATGTATACCCCATTGTTTTATTGTGTAATTTTTATAAAAATTTTCGTAAATTTCTTTTCCTAGTTTTGATAAAATGTAATCCTCACTATTTTTAATTTTTCTTTTTTTTATCTTTAAAGTATTAATAAATTTTTTAGCTTGGGTTTTGTTTTTAAATTTTTTTTTAAAAAATTTTTCAAGAGTATTTAAATTAATGGGAATTGGGTATAATTGACCATTAACAGAAGATTTTACAATATAGTTTCCTTTAATCCATTTTGTAAATTTACTAACGTAATTAAAAATCCTCCTTTTTTTGAATCTCATGTAATGAGGGCCATACTTATGTATTCTAAGACCTTTTGTATTGATTTCATCATAGCAATTGCCTGCTATATGATTCCTTTTCTCAACAATTAAAGATGACCATCTTTTAGCTTTTGCTGCTCTCTCAGCTATTACACATCCGACCGGGCCCGCTCCAACAATTAGTAAATCAGGATTTTTATTTTTAATTTTTTTCATTTTCATTATTTTATTTTTTTTATTATCGACAAAATTAAACCATTCCTTTTTACTGTAGAAGTATTTTCAAAATCATATTCATCATAACAGTTTGAAATACTTTGATTTTTTTCAGAATATAACGTTCTATTAGTCATTATAACATATGATGCTTTATTTATATCTGTATATTCAGCATTTCTATATCTCTGCTTCATATAAATCTTAGCTATATAAGGATTTACTCCACAAGTAGAATACTTAATTTTGTCCTCAACTAGATTGGAAGATAGGATTAACTCTTTCAAGCTTGTAGACCAATAATCATTTTCAAATTTTTTGTATCTATTTTTTGTATCACCAGAAAAATAATTTAAATAAGTATAATGGTATGGAGTGATTTTAATGAAATTAATCATGTGAAATGAAAATAATACAACTAATATAATTTTAATAAATAAAAAAAATGAACTTTTTTCATTAATTAAACAAAAAAAAGTTATTGCAGGTATAATAACCAAGTATGGAGTGGCCCATAAAAAAAGTCTTATTCCATCATAAATTGGAAATGTTATAAAAATAAGCACAAGATTCGGGAATATTAATAATAAAATAAGTAATAAAATTTTATATTTAAAATTTTTAAAATCTTTTTTTAATTTTTTATATTTAATTATTATTATAGGTACAGAAATAATATAAAGAAAAATTATAAATTCTGGTAATTTATATAAATATTGTATCAAAAGATATTGATTTGGCACTTCATTAGACAACACATACTCTCCATTGACTAAATTAAATGGCCAACCAACTGACAATGAGAAGGTTTCCATAAAATATCTAAAAGGCAAAATTAAAATATTTGAGTGAGTATCAACCCAAAACAATAATAAAATTGAATAAAAAAACACCAAATAAATAATTAAATCTGTAAATATTGTGATTAAATTTATTTTTTTTGAAACGATTAAATAAAATAAAAAAATTATTAATATAGGAACTAGAGAGCCAAGAAAAAACAATTGAATTCCTGTTCCTAAAGCAGATAAAATAGCGATTTTGAACAATATTAAAATTTTATTTTTTAAGTCAAAATTTTTAAAGGTATATTTTATTAAATAGTAGATGATCCAAACATGTGCAAAAGTGATTATTATATCTTTATTATTAATAGCCAAGTGGCCGAAAAAGAAGGGTAGCAATAAAAGAAATATAGAAGAAGTTCTTGCAATAGTTTTATTGAATATCTTTTTTATAATTTGATGAAAACCAACTATGATCATTAAACCAAAAAAGGTATTTATAATATGATGTATTTCTAAGCTATATTTTTTAGGAACAATTTGGCTGACTAAGCTTGATAAAGACCAATAGAGAGTTGAAAACCTAAATTTTTGATCAAAATTTTCCTCTACCATTCCAAAGGATAAAAGATATTTTAAGTTTATAGCTCCTATTTTATGGTAATATTCTTCGTCCCAAGATGCACCAATCACTATAGAACAATAAAAAGTATAAAATAATATTAATATTTTAATCTGTTTTTCATAATCAGATAAAAGTTTAAAAAATTTGTTCAAGGCAAGACTTTAGTTTAATTCAGATGAAATTTTTTCAATAAAATTTTTTATTAATAATGCATCGTCATCAGATAAAATTCTTTCTTTTTCTAAACCGCTTTTAAGCTCAGATCTAATTTTATCTTTAATTACCTCTGCAGTTTCTTTATCAAGACTTGAAAGTTTGCTTAAAATATCTAACTTATCAGACAAGAAAACATTATAAAAAACATTGATAATTATTATGACAGAAAAAGTAATGGCGATTAATTTAATAAAAAAAACTTTTAAATTGCTTTCAGCCTTCATGTTCTTATAATTATACTGAAACTATTAAAATTCAATGAAAAACTTGCCTTATATAGATATTATTATACCAAATTATAATAAAGGCGATTATTTAGAAGAATGTTTGGACTCAGTCTTGTACCAAACCTATAAAAACTGGAAAGTATATCTGATAGATGATTATTCAAATGATCATTCAAAAAAGATTTTAAAAAAATATAACAGCGATGAGAGAATAAATATTATTTTATTAAAAGAAAATTTAGGACCTTCATATTGTAGAAATCTTGGTTTAAAAAATTCTAAGTCAGAATATGTGGCTTTTCTCGATTCCGATGACTATTGGCCAAAAAATAAATTAGAAAATCAAATAAATGAAATGTTAAATAATAACTATGAATTTACTTACACTGATATAAAATACTTTTTTAACGACAACCATATAAAAATTAACAAAACAAATTTACCGAATATTTACGATTATAAAAAATTTTTAAGCAAGTCAACTATGAGCACTTCTTCAATAATAGTTAAAAAATCGATTATAGAAAAAATATATTTTAAAGATGTAAACCATGAAGATTATCTTTTTAAATGTGATATACTTAAGAATGGAAACCTTTCGTTTAAAATTTTTAATACATTTGTTTATTATAGAATAAACAAAAAAAACAGATCATCTGACAAGATTAAAAATATAATTAATCTATGGAAAATAAACAAAGTACATAATAAATTAAACTTTGTAAAAAATCTTAAATCTATTTTATCAATTTGTTTAAATTCTCTAAAAATCTATGGATGGAAATAAGATTTTATGATTAAAAAAACAAAAAAAATATTCTTAAAAAAAAATACAAAAATTTATATACTTGCTCCCGCCAGTACTTTTACTGGTGGACCAGAATGTCTTCATCAACTAGCTTTTTATCTTAAGAAAATTTTTAAAGTCCAAACTTTGATGTATTACATACCAAATGAAACAAAAAGACCAATACATAAAAATTTCAAACATTATAAAATTGATTTTACAAATATTATTGAAGATCAAAAAGATAACATTTTGATTATGCCTGAGCATTATGAGTATTTGAAGACTGGTTTAAATTACTCAAATATTCAAAAAATTATATGGTGGTTAAGCATTGATAATTATTATGGATTTAAATTTCGGATTACAAATAAAAAATTTACAAGGTCAATTATAAAAATCCCATACAATTTTATTGAATTTTTCAATAAATTAACAAACTTTTATTTTGGGATATTTACTTATCATGACTATTTAAAAATGATTTATAGAATATTTAATTTAAGCAAACAAAAAGAAATTACTCAAGCATCTTCACATTTAATGCAGTCGTATTACGCATACGATTTCCTTAAAGACAAACTTAAAAATTTATATTTTTTATTTGATTTTCAAAATAAGAAATTATTAAAAAGTAGTCGTTTTAAAAAAAAAAATAAAGCAAATTTAATTTGTTATTCCAACAAAAGTAATAAATTTATTGAACTATTAAAAAAATCTTCAAATAAAAAGTTTATTGAGTTAAAAGGATTCACATCAAATCAAATGATAAATATTTTTAAAAAAACAAAAGTTTATATTGATTTTGGTTATCATCCAGGAAAAGATAAAATGCCTAGAGAAGCAACTTTATTTGATAATTGTATAATATCTAATTATAAAGGGAGTTCTAAAAATAAATTAGATATCCCAATAAATAAAAAATTTAAATTTAAACAAAAATATAATGAACTTAATAATCTTAATCAAACAATAGAAAACATTTTTAAAAATTATAATAAAGAAATCAAATCATTTATGAAATATAAAAAACAAATTTTAAACGAAGAGAAAGTTTTCAAAAGGCAATTAAAAGAAATATTTCGGATGTCTTAATGGAGCTGGTGCCCTCACACGGACTCGAACCGCGAACCTATTGATTACAAATCAATTGCTCTACCAATTGAGCTATGAGGGCTTATTTTTAAAACTAATTATACTAAAAAACTAATACAATCAATTTTTTTTATCACTAATAATTTTATTTATATAGTGACAAACTATCGAAACAGAATTAGCTATATTTAAACTTTCCATTCGATTATTTATTTTAATTTTGAATATAAAGTCCGAGTTGTTTTTAGTATTTTTATTTAAACCATACCCTTCAGACCCAAATACCAAAATATTTTTACCATTCCATTTATTTTCGGTAAAATCTTTTTTTGCAGAAACATCAAATGCACTTACCCAAAAACCTTTGGTTTTTAAAAATCTTAATGTAGTATTAATATTTGAAACTCTGAAAATATTTATATGTTCCATCCCGCCACTAGCACTTTTGAATAGTAATTTACTTTTATTTGGAAAGGATCTATCTTTTACTATTATCCCGTCTAAATTGAAACTTACAGCACTTCTTACAATAGAGCCTATATTTCTTGGATCTGTTACTTCTTCTAAGGCCAGTATGTTTAAATTTTTGCTTTGATTTTTAATTACAAATTCTTTCAAACTAATTACGTCTAAATCTTCTATTTCAGCAACAATATTTTGATGAGAAATATCCTCCTTTCCACATAAATTGTCTATTTCCTTTTTACTTTTGTAAAAGATGTGAACTTTTTTTAAAAAATTAGACTCCTGATGTTCTTTATTGAGCTTTTTAAGAGCATCCTCAGTAAGAAATAATCTGTGAACTTTTCTTCTTGGATTTTTAAGAGCTTCAGTTACCGCATGCCTGCCAATTATTAAAAAAGTAGTTTTTTTCATAAAAATAATGGTTTTTTTTCAAATAATTAGCATATTTTAAAGCAAAATGATTTATTGCATTTATTGTACAAATGCTTATAAAACCCTTGTTGTTGAATGCTTTTTAAGTTAGTGGGTATCCCTAATGAAAAATTGGAGGGGTACCAAAGCGGTCAAATGGGGCGGGCTGTAAACCCGTTGACTTCGGTCTTCGAAAGTTCGAATCTTTCCCCCTCCACCATACTTAAAATCGTTTAATAATAATAAAGAGCGTGTTAAGTTTGGATTTTGCGGGTGTAGTTCAATGGTAGAACGCTAGCCTTCCAAGCTGGATGTAAGGGTTCGATTCCCTTTACCCGCTCCAAAAAAAAATTAAAAAAAGGAAAAAAAAATGTCGAAGGAAAAGTTTAATAGAAATAAACCGCATTGTAACATAGGTACAATCGGACACGTAGACCATGGTAAAACAACTTTAACTGCAGCTATTACAAAAGTACTAGCTGAAGCAGGAGGAGCAAAATTTGTAGCATACGATCAAATTGATAAGGCACCTGAAGAAAAAGAGAGAGGGATAACAATATCAACTGCTCACGTTGAATATGAGACCGCTAAAAGACACTATGCTCACGTAGATTGTCCTGGACATGCTGACTACGTAAAAAATATGATTACTGGAGCCGCTCAAATGGACGGAGCAATTTTAGTTGTTAACGCAGCTGATGGTCCTATGCCACAAACAAGAGAACACATTCTTTTAGCACGTCAAGTGGGAGTTCCTGCAATAGTAGTTTTTCTTAATAAAATTGATACTGTCAAAGATAAAGAATTAGTAGATCTTGTTGAGGAAGAAATAAGAGAACTTTTAACTTCTTACAAGTTTCCAGGAGATAAAATTCCAATTATAAAAGGATCTGCATTGAATGCTGTTGAAGGTAAAGATGAGGCGACTGGAAAAAATGCAATCATGGAATTAATGAAAGCAGTAGATGAAACTATTCCACAACCTGATAGACCAAAAGATAAACCTTTCTTAATGCCAGTGGAGGACGTTTTCTCAATTTCTGGTAGAGGAACGGTTGTAACTGGAAGGGTTGAACAGGGCGTTATAAAAGTTGGAGAGGAAATTGAAATCATTGGAATAACTGATACAAAAAAATCTGTTTGTACCGGAGTTGAAATGTTTAGAAAACTTTTAGACAGTGGTGAGGCAGGCGATAACATTGGAGCATTATTAAGAGGTGTAGAAAGAGATGATGTTCAAAGAGGGCAAGTACTAGCTAAACCTGGCTCTGTGACTCCACATACTGAGTTTGAGTGTCAAGCATACATTCTTAAAAAAGAAGAAGGTGGAAGACACACTCCTTTTTTCACCAAATACAGACCTCAGTTTTATTTTAGAACTACAGATGTAACTGGTGAGGTTACTCTTCCGTCAGGAACTGAAATGGTTATGCCAGGAGATGATGGAAAGTTTAGTGTTAAATTAATAACTCCGATTGCTATGAGTCAAAACTTAAATTTTGCCATTAGAGAAGGTGGAAAAACTGTTGGAGCTGGCGTAGTAACGAAGATAATTAAATAGGAGCGTAGCTCAATTGGTAGAGCGCCGGTCTCCAAAACCGGAGGCTGTGGGTTCGAGTCCCTCCGCTCCTGCCAATTAAACTAAACAATTATGAGAAACCCGTTAAAATTTTTACAAGAGGTAAAACAAGAGGCGTTTAGAATATCCTGGCCAACGAAAAAAGATACTATGACAGGGGCATTAATGGTATTCGGTTTAGCTTCAATAGCTGCAATTTTCTTTTTGCTTTTAGATCAAATTTTAAGATTTCTTTTAAATATAGTTTTAAACCTAAGTTTTTAGATGAATTGGTATATTGTACAAGCATACTCTGGCTTTGAGAAAAAAGTTGTGGAAAGTATTAAAGATGAGTTAAAAAGGCACAAGTTAGAAGGTAGCTTAGATCAATTGTTAATACCCACCCATCAGGTAACAGAAGTAAAAAAAGGAAAAAGGACAAAAAAAGAAAAAAAATATTTCCCCGGATATGTTTTAATAAAAATTGAGTTAACAAAACAAATTTATCATCTAATTAAGAATTTACAAAAAGTGAGTGGTTTTTTAGGCTCTTCAGATAAACCAACTCCTATTTCGGACAATGAAATCAAAAGAATATTAGGTCAAGTTTCTGAAAGTGCAATTAACCAAAAAACAGGCATAAGTTTCGAAATTGGTGAAAAAGTAAAAGTTTGTGATGGACCTTTTGCATCTTTTACAGGTTTGATTGAACAAATAGATGAAGAAAAGTCTAGACTAAAGGTGTCAGTTTCGATATTTGGTAGAGCAACTCCGGTAGATTTAGAATTTAACCAGGTAGAAAAGAATTAATTATGGCTAAAGAAATAACAGGTTATGTAAAGCTGCAAATAAAAGGTGGTCAGGCAAATCCGGCTCCACCAGTAGGTCCAGCTCTTGGCCAAAGAGGAATAAATATAATGGAATTCTGTAAAGCATTTAATGAAAAGACTAAATCATTCATGGGCAAACCTGTTCCTGTAGTGATTACAGTTTATAAGGATAAGAAATTTGATTTTGTTATAAAATCTCCACCAGCTTCCCATTTTATAAGAGAAGCAGCTAAATTAAAAAGTGGATCTAAAGAACCAGGAAGAGTTGTTGCTGGCTCAATAACAATGAAACAAGCGGAGACAATAGCTAAAGAAAAAATGAAAGATTTAAATGCGTTCGATTTAAAAGAGGCAACAAAAATAATTTGTGGATCAGCTAGGTCTATGGGCATCGAGGTTAAGGAATGAAAAAAAGATCAAAAAGATATAAGCTTATTGAAAAGAAAAAATTTAAAGAAAAGTTAAATTTAAATAAATCTTTAGACTTAATTAAAGAAATTTGTACATCAAAAATGGAAGAGTCAATTGATCTATCAATAAAAATTAATACCAAACAATCGAAAGGTGGAGATTTTAATTTAAGAACAGTTGTTAAACTACCTCACGGAAATGGAAAAAAATTTAAAATTGCAGTTTTATGTGAACAGGAAAAAGTAGAAGAAGCAAAAAAAATTGGAGCAGATGTTGCTGGCGCTCAGGATTTACTAGATAAAATGTTAAATGGTGAATTAAATTTTGATAAATTAATATGCACTCCTGGAATGATGAGCAAAATAGGTAAACTTGGAAAAATTCTTGGACCCAAAGGTCTCATGCCTAATCCTAAATTGGGAACCGTATCTAATGACCTAAAAAAATCTATAACAGATATCAAAACAGGTTTGATTGAAATCAAAAATGACAAAGATGGCAATTTGGCTTTATCAATAGGAAGAAAAAACTTTTCGAAAGAAAAATTAGAGGAAAATTACAAATATTTTATTGAATTTTTAAAAAAAGAAAAATCTGAAAATATTAAAGGCGAATTTATAAAGAACATCTTTTTAACTTCAACAATGGGCATATCTTACAAAATTGGGAACAAAAATTAGTTATGATGAGTAAAGAAAATAAAAGAAATTATATTGAGGAAATGAAAAAAAACTTTTCTTCTAATAATTCAGTAATGATAGCTCAGTATCAAGGGTTAAATGTCAATGAACTTGATGAGTTAAGAAAACAACTAAGAGAAAAAGGTATATTATTTAAAATTACAAAAAATCGAATAACTAAAATTGCAATAAAAGAGACACCAGTAAAAGATTTGGAAAAATATTTCTCTGGGCCCACAGCTGCGGCTTTATCATCTGACCCTATAACCACAGCTAAAATTTTAACTAAATTTTCAAAATCTCATAATAAATTAAAAATCATTGCTGGATTTATGGATGGCAAGGTTTTAGATCAAAAAGAGGTGGCTATTATCGCCACATTACCTTCTTTAGAGGAGGCGAGGGCTAAAATTGTAGGTATTTTGTCATCACCAGCACAGAAATTAGTGAGTATTTTACTTGCACCTGGCTCAAAAATTGCTAATTTAGCGCGCGCAAAGAGTTTAAAAAAATAATTACAAGGATCATTTATGTCAGACTTAAACAAAATTATTGAAGATTTATCAAAACTAACAGTTGTAGAAGCAGCAGAGCTTTCGAAACAATTAGAGGAAAAATGGGGAGTGACAGCAGCAGCTCCAGTTGCAGCAGCGGCAGCTCCGGGGGCAGCACCAGCGGGAGAGGAAAAATCTGAATTCTCCTTATTTTTAGCAGCCGCAGGAGATAAAAAAATTAATGTTATTAAAGAAGTTAGAGCTATAACTGGCTTAGGTTTAAAAGAAGCTAAAGATTTAGTTGAAGGGGCACCAAAGGAAATTAAAGCAGGCGTTCCAAAAAAAGAAGCCGACGAATTTAAGAAAAAACTTGAAGCAGCCGGCGCTAAAGTAGAATTAAAGTAAATTAAAATTTAAGACTTAATTATTGCGAAGTAAATTTCGTAATAAAATTATTAATGGAATTATCTTTTACTCAAAAGAAAAGTATAAGAAAAAGTTTTGGTAAGCTTAAGGAAGGCTTATCCATACCAAATTTAATTGAGGTACAAAAAAACTCATATCAAGAATTCCTATCATCAAAGGCTTTAAATGAACAAATGGATATTTTATCAAAAGGGATAGATAAAGTATTTAAAAGTATTTTTCCAATTGATGACAACTCGGACAAATCTACGCTTGAATATATTTCATACAAATTAGAAAAACCAAAATTTGATGTTTTAGAATGCAAACAAAGAAGTTTAACTTACTCCGCATCACTTAAAGCTAACTTGAGACTAGTTGTTTACGACATAGATACTGAAAATAATACAAAACAAATTTTATCTGCAAAAGAACAAGAAGTGTTTATAGGAGAATTGCCTTTAATGACACCTAGCGGGACATTTGTCGTGAACGGAGTAGAAAGAGTGGTAGTAAATCAAATGCATAGAAGTCCAGGAGTTTTCTTTGATCATGACAAAGGCAAAACACATTCAAGTGGAAAATTATTATTTAATTGTAGAATAATACCAGGCAGAGGATCTTGGTTAGATTTTGAATTTGATCCTAAAGATATTCTTTACTTTAGAATAGATAGAAAAAAGAAATTACCTATTACAACAATATTATTTGCATTAGGGTTATCAAAAGAAAAAATCATTAAAAATTTTTATTCAACAAGTACATTAAAATATGATGAGAAAAATAAAAAATGGGCAACTTCTTTCGATATAAATAACTATAAAAGACCGGTAAAGTTAGCCTTTGATTTAATAGACGCAAAAAATAATAAGAAGATTTTGTCAAAGGGAGAAAAATTAAATTTTATAATTGCAAAAAAACTTCAAGAAAAAGATTTAAAAGAAATATTTGTTACTAATGAAGAATTAATTGGAAAATACTCGTCAAAAGATTTAACTGATAAAAACAATAATATTATTCTTGCTTCAGGTTCGGACTTAAATGAGGAAACAATTGAAAAAATCAAGAATGATGGAATTAAATCTTTAGAATTAGTTAATATTGATCCAATTAATAAAGGACCTTACCTTTTAGAGACTTTAAAAATAGATAAAAATTCAAACAAAACTGATGCTTTAAATGATATTTATAAAGTTTTAAGACCGGGCGAAGCCCCAACAATTGAAATAGCTGAAGATGTTTTTAAAAACCTCTATTTCAATAAAGATCGATATGATCTCTCCGAAGTAGGAAGGGTAAAATTAAATTCAAAATTAAATTTAAATAGAGATATAAAAGACAACACTCTTAATTCGACGGATATAATTGCAATTATTAAATTTATGTTAGATTTAAGAGATGGAAAGGGTGAAGTTGATGACATCGATCACTTAGGAAATAGAAGAGTAAGATCTGTCGGTGAACTTGTTGAAAACCAATTTAGAATTGGCCTTTTAAGAATGGAAAGAACTGTTAAAGAAAAAATGTCTACTTTTTTAGAAATCGAGTCCGCCATGCCACAAGATTTAATTAATGCTAAACCAATAACAACTTCTTTAAAAGATTTTTTTGCAACTTCACAATTATCACAATTTATGGACCAAACTAATCCACTTTCAGAAATTACTCATAAAAGGAGGGTATCGGCTCTTGGCCCAGGTGGATTAACAAGAGAAAGAGCAGGATTTGAAGTAAGAGATGTTCATCCAACTCATTACGGTAGAATATGTCCTATAGAAACTCCAGAGGGACCAAACATTGGTTTAATTAATAGTTTAGCAACTTATTGTAGAGTAAACAAATTTGGTTACATAGAAAGCCCATACAAAAAAGTTAATAATGGAAAAGTTACTAATGAGATAGAATATCTTTCAGCTATAGAGGAGGAAAAATATACTATCGCTCAAGCTAACTCACCTCTAAAACAAGATGGATCTTTCGAGGAAGAACTTGTTGCTTGTAGAAAAAATTTAAATTTCCAATTATCTAATAAAGACAATATTGATTATATTGACGTATCGCCAAAACAATTAGTATCAGTAGCAGCAGCCTTAATTCCTTTTTTAGAAAATGACGATGCTAATAGAGCTTTAATGGGTTCTAATATGATGCGACAGGCTGTGCCACTACTTAAACCAGAGTCGCCTCTAGTAGGGACTGGCATAGAGTCTGATGTAGCATTAGACTCGGGGGTAACTATTGTTGCAAAAAGAAGTGGAGTAGTTGATAAAATTGATGGAAAAAGAATTGTTGTTAAAGCAACTGAAGTAAAAGATCTTTCACAGTCAGCTGTTGATATTTATAATCTGTCAAAGTTTAAAAGATCAAACCAAAATACCTGCATTAATCAAAAACCTTTAGTGAAAGTTGGTGATGTAATTAAGAAAGGGGACATTATAGCCGATGGTCCAGCTACAAAACTTGGTGAACTAGCTTTAGGTAAAAATGTGACTGTGGCTTTTATGCCGTGGCAAGGATACAATTTTGAAGACTCAATTCTAATTTCAGAAAGGTGTGTAACAGATGATGTATTTACATCGATACATATAGAAGAATATGAGTCAATGGCTCGAGATACAAAACTAGGAGCAGAAGAAATAACTAGAGATATCCCAAATGTTAGTGAGGAAAGTTTAAGAAATTTAGACGAGTCCGGAATTGTTTACGTTGGTGCAGAAGTTAAACCAAGTGATATTTTAGTAGGAAAAGTTACTCCAAAAAGCGAAACATCATCTAGTCCAGAAGAAAAACTTTTAAGATCTATATTTGGTGAAAAAGCTACAGACGTTAGAGACTCTTCACTGAAATTGCCATCTGGAAGTGCTGGTGTAGTAATTGACGTTAGGGTTTTTAATAGGCATGGAATAGAAAAAGATGAAAGGTCTATAGCAATTGAAAGATCAGAGATTGAGTCAGTGCAAGAAGATAGAAAAGTTGAGGAGGAAATTCTTAATAGAAATATTAAATCAAGAGCCACAGATTTGTTAAAAAACCAGTCTATAAATAAAAATTATAAAGATCTAAAAGCAGGTCTTACTCTAAATGAAAATGATTTACATAATTTGGGACTTAAAGATTTATGGAAAATCTCATTCAAAGAAAACAAAATTAACGAAAATATTTTAAAATTAAAAAATCAGTACGAAAATGCTTTGGAAGATATCAATTTAAGATTTGATGATAAGGTTAATAAAATTCAACAAGGAGATGACTTGCTTCCAACTGTAATGAAGGTTGTTAAAGTCTTTGTGGCAGTAAAAAGAAGACTCATGCCTGGAGACAAAATGGCGGGTAGACACGGTAACAAAGGAGTTGTCAGTAAGATCGTTCCTGTAGAGGACATGCCATATATGGAAAATGGAAAACCAGTGGATATTGTATTAAATCCTCTCGGGGTGCCTAGCAGAATGAACGTTGGCCAAATTTTAGAAACACACCTTGGTTGGTCTTGTTCTGAGTTAGGCGATCAAATAAAATCATATTTAAAAAATTTTGAAAATGAATTCGATAAACTAAAAAATAAATTAAAAGACATTTACGGAAAAGAATACTTTGAAGAAGTTATATCAAAACTATCCAAAAAAGAGATTTTTGAATTGGTAGAAAATATATCAAATGGAATACCTATTGGGACACCTGTTTTCGACGGAGCATCAACAAAAGATATTACAAAAATGTTAGATTTAGCTAAACTTCCATCAAGCGGTCAAACAAATCTTTGGGACGGGAGAACAGGAGAAAGGTTTGATAGACCTGTGACCGTTGGAACAATTTACATGTTAAAATTAAACCATCTTGTAGAAGATAAGATACATGCAAGATCAACAGGACCTTACAGCTTAGTAACACAGCAACCATTAGGAGGAAAGGCTCAACTTGGGGGACAAAGATTTGGTGAGATGGAAGTGTGGGCTCTAGAGGCGTACGGAGCTTCATATTCACTTCAAGAAATATTAACAGTAAAATCTGACGATGTTGCCGGTAGAACGAAAGTTTATGAGACTATTGTAAAAGGAAACAATAATTTTGAGTCAGGAGTGCCTGAGTCATTTAATGTTTTAATAAAGGAAATTAGAGCTTTAGGATTAAATATTGAGCTAAATTAAAGATATGGAAAAGAATTTAATAAAAAACTTCGACAATAAAAATATTTCAGCTGAAAATAATTTTGGAAGTATCAAAATTACCTTAGCGAGCCCAGACAAAATTAAGTCTTGGTCTTTTGGAGAAATAAAAAAACCAGAAACTATTAATTACAGGACTTTTAGACCAGAAAAAGATGGACTTTTCTGCTCACGAATATTTGGACCCGTTAAGGATTATGAATGTCTTTGTGGCAAATATAAAAGAATGAAATTTAGAGGAATAATTTGTGAAAAATGTGGAGTAGAGGTTACAAAATCAAACGTTAGACGTGAAAGAATGGGACATATTGATTTAGCATGTCCTGTGGCACATATATGGTTTTTAAAATCTCTGCCAAGCAGAATATCTCTAGCCATAGACATGAAATTAAAAGAGGTGGAGAAAGTTCTTTATTTTGAAAGTTTTATTGTTATAGAACCTGGTCTAACTAAATTAAAAAAAGGACAACTTTTAAATGAAGAGGAGCTTATTAAAGCACAAGATGAGTTTGGAGAAGATGCTTTTTCAGCAGGTATTGGAGCCGAAGCTGTAAGAGAAATTCTCATAAATTTAGATCTTCAATCTGAACAAAAAAAATTAAGAGAATCTCTAAAAGAGGTAAAATCAAAAGTTACTGAAGAAAGAACTATTAAAAGATTAAAGTTAATAGAGTCATTTATTAATTCAGGAAATAAACCTGAATGGATGATTTTAACTACAGTTCCAGTTATACCTCCTGAGCTAAGACCTTTGGTTCCGCTTGATGGGGGAAGGTTTGCAACCTCAGACTTAAACGACCTTTATAGAAGAGTAATAAATAGAAATAATAGACTTAAAAGGCTATTAGATCTTAAAGCACCAGACATTATAGTAAGAAATGAAAAAAGAATGTTACAAGAGTCAGTAGATGCACTTTTTGACAATGGTAGGAGAGGAAGAGTTATCACTGGGACAGGCAAAAGACCTCTTAAATCTTTAGCGGAAATGCTAAAGGGTAAACAAGGAAGATTTAGGCAAAATTTACTCGGCAAAAGGGTAGATTATTCTGGAAGATCTGTGATTGTCGTAGGTCCCGAATTAAAACTACATCAATGCGGACTTCCAAAAAAAATGGCTTTAGAACTTTTTAAACCTTTTTTGTACGCAAGATTGGATAAATTAGGCCTAGCCACAACTATTAAACAGGCTAAACGTTTAGTAGAGAAAGAAAAAAGTGAAGTTTGGGATGCCTTAGAACATATTATTAGAGAACATCCTGTATTGTTAAATAGGGCTCCAACATTACACCGATTGGGAGTTCAAGCTTTTGAAGCAAAACTAATTGAGGGTAATGCAATTGAACTCCATCCTTTAGTTTGTGCTGCATTTAATGCTGATTTTGATGGAGATCAAATGGCAGTCCACATTCCTTTAAGTTTGGAGGCACAATTAGAAGCTAGGGTCCTTATGATGTCTACAAATAATATTTTGAGCCCATCGAATGGAAAACCTATAATTGTTCCTAGTCAAGATATAGTTCTAGGAATTTATTATCTATCTCAATCTTCAAAATCAGATAAACCGAAAGGTATTTTTTCAAATATTGATGAGATCGAACAAGCTTTAGAAAATAAATCAATTAGCCTTCATACAAAGATAATTTCAATTTTTGAAACATTGGACAAAGATAACAAAATTATTAAAGAAAAATATTCTAGTACGGCAGGCAGGTTTTTATTGGCTAATTTATTGCCGAAAAATCCAAATATAAAGTTTACTTTAATTGATAAATTACTTACCAAAAAAAATGTTTCTGAAGTGATAGATACTATATTTAGATATTGTGGGCAAAAAGAGACTGTTATCTTTTGTGATAAAATAAAAACACTTGGATTTAAACACGCTTTTAAAGCAGGGATTTCATTTGGTAAAGATGATTTAATAATTCCAAAAACTAAAGAAAATTTAATAAACGATACAAAGAAAAAAATCGAGGAATACGAAAAACAGTATTCTGATGGACTTATTACTAGAGGTGAAAAATATAATAAAGTTGTAGATATTTGGTCTAAATGCACTGATACAGTGGCTAATGAAATGATGAAAGAAATTTCTTCTGCAGAGAAAGTTTATGAAAATGATAGAATAGAAACAAACTCAGTTTATATGATGGCTGACTCTGGGGCTAGAGGTTCCCAAGCACAAATGAAGCAATTAGCTGGAATGAGAGGATTAATAGCTAAACCCTCGGGAGAAATTATTGAAACTCCAATTATTTCAAATTTTAAAGAAGGTTTATCTGTGTTAGAATATTTTAATTCTACTCACGGAGCTAGAAAAGGTCTGGCAGATACAGCTCTAAAAACAGCAAACTCTGGATATTTGACAAGAAGACTATGTGATGTAGCTCAAGATATACAAATAACTTCAGCAGAATGTGATATTAAAAAAAGATCCTCAATAAATATTTCTGAAATTATAGAGGGCGGCAACATTTTAGTAAGCTTATCTGAAAGAGTTTTAGGACGAGTAATAGCGGAGAATATTAAACATCCTATTAGTGGTGAAACTTTAATAAATAAAGGGAAATTAATTGATGAAACAGATTGTGAAAAAATTGATGCTGCCGGTGTAAAATCTGTTCAAGTTTATTCTGTAATAACATGTGCTTCACAGAAAGGTGTTTGTGCCACTTGTTATGGTAGAGATTTATCTAGAGGAAAATTAGTAAGTATTGGTGAAGCAATAGGTATGATCGCAGCCCAATCAATTGGTGAACCTGGTACCCAGTTAACAATGAGAACCTTTCACGTCGGGGGAACAGCTCAAATCAAAGAGGAATCTCAAATAGTTTCACAAACAAAGGGACAATTAAAAATTATAAATAAAAATTTAATCGAAGATTCTAAGAAAAATATTATTGTTATGGGCAGAAATACCCAATTAAGTATTGAAGATGAAAATAAAAGACAATTAGCAATATATAAAGTTAACTATGGTTCTAAACTATTTTTCAAAGATGGAGACAATATAGAGAAAGGAAAAAAAATTGCTGAATGGGATCCATACACCTTACCTGTTATTGCTGAAACATCTGGAATTGTTAACTACATGGATTTAGTAGAAGGAACTTCTATAACCGAAACTTTAGATGACGCTACTGGTATTTCATCTAAATCTGTCACAGATTGGAAGTCGGTAAGTAAAAACTCTGAATTGAAACCAAGATTAACTTTGAGAAGTGATAAAGGTGAAATTATAAAAAAAGCCGATGGAAATGAAGCTCGATATTATTTAGTTCCAGATACAATTCTTTCAGTTAAAGATGGGCAAAAAGTTTCAGCCGGGGATGTTTTGGCAAGACTTCCAAAAGAGACTTCAAAAACAAAAGATATTACAGGTGGTTTACCTAGAGTTGCCGAATTATTTGAAGCAAGAAGACCTAAGGATAGTGCGATTATAGCTGAAAATGATGGAGTAATAGAATTTGGAAAAGAAGTTAGAGGTAAACAAAAAATATCCATTGTTTCATCAAAAGGTGAAACATCAAATTATTTAATTCCTAAAGGTAAGCATGTTAATTTTAATCAAGGTGAGAAAATTAAAAAAGGTGAGTATTTACTAGATGGAAGTCCAGCACCTCACGATATTTTAAGAATTTTGGGAGTCGAAAAATTAACTGAGTATTTCGTAAGCGAAGTTCAAGAAGTTTATAGGTTACAAGGTGTAGTTATAAACGATAAACACATAGAAACTATTGTAAGACAAATGCTTAAAAAGGTAGAAATAAAAGATCCAGGAGATTCAGAATTGTTGCTAGGCGAAATAATAGATTTAAATGATATCAAAAACATTAATGAAAAATTATTAAATGATAAGAAAAAACCTGTATCCTTTGAGAGAGTTCTATTAGGTATTACCAAAGCTTCTTTGCAGACCAACTCTTTTATTTCTGCAGCATCGTTTCAAGAAACTACTCGTGTGTTAACTGATGCTTCAATTAAAGGTAAAATAGACAATTTAGAAGGATTAAAAGAAAACGTTATAGTTGGAAGATTGGTTCCAGCAGGTACAGGTTTAACCAAAATGGGATGGGATAAAGAGGCTCAAAAAGAAGATAAGCTAAGACTAGAAGAATTAAAAAAACAAGAGCAAGAAACTGCTCCTGCGGCTGAATAATCCAATATTTTTAGGCAATAAATTAACCAAAAATCGTTGACTTTTCTAACTTCGATGCTAGTTTAGCGCAATTTTGAAAGTTAGAAGTAAGGTGGAATTTAGCCTTAAACACTAACAATGACCTATACCAGGCAAACCTTATCTTTTACTTCAAAATAAAAAATGCCGACTATAAACCAGTTAATAAAAAAAGGGAGAATTAAACCTTTAGTTAGGAACAAAGTTCCAGCTCTACAAAGACAGCCTTTGAAAAGGGGTGTTTGTGTCAAGGTGTATACAACAACTCCAAAAAAACCGAACTCTGCTTTAAGAAAAGTTGCAAGGGTTCGATTGTCTAATGGATTTGAAGTTACGGCTTATATACCCGGAGAAGGACATAATTTACAGGAACACTCAGTAGTAATGATAAGAGGTGGAAGAGTTAAGGATTTACCAGGTGTTAGATATCATATTCTTAGAGGAAATCTTGATACTCAAGGAGTTGCAAATAGAAAGAAAAGACGTTCACTTTACGGAACAAAAAAACCAAAATAAAATCATGTCTAGAAAAAGAAAAGCTCCTGTAAGAAAAATTTATCCTGATCCTAAATATAGATCTGTTGTGATATCAAAATTTATAAATTCAATTATGTATGATGGCAAAAGATCAACTGCAGAAAAAATTTTGTATGATGCTTTAGAAAAAATTAAACAAAAAGGGAATGAAGATCCAATAAAAGTTTTTAACAACGCTATCAGCAATGTAAAACCAAATCTAGAGGTTAGATCAAGAAGAGTTGGTGGAGCCACATATCAGGTTCCAGTGGAAGTTAAATCTAACAGGGGTCAAGCTTTAGCTTTAAGATGGATAATCGAAGCAACAAGAAAAAGAAAAAATAAAACAATGTCAGAAAAATTATATTTTGAAATTCTAGATGCTTCACAGAACAAAGGATCGGCAATTAAAAAGAGAGAGGACACTCATAAGATGGCAGAGTCTAACAAAGCTTTTGCTCATTTTAGGTGGTAATTTATGTCAAAAAAATATTCATTAGATAAGTATCGTAATATTGGAATAATGGCACATATTGATGCTGGTAAGACTACAACAACTGAAAGAATTTTATATTACACAGGTAAAAGTCATAAAATAGGAGAAGTGCATGATGGTGCTGCTACAATGGATTGGATGGAGCAAGAACAGGAAAGAGGAATAACAATTACCTCAGCAGCTACAACTTGTTTTTGGAGAGATCATAGAATTAATATTATTGATACCCCTGGACACGTAGACTTTACAATCGAAGTAGAGAGATCTTTAAAAGTCTTAGATGGTGCTGTCGCAGTATTTGATGGTGTTGCTGGTGTTGAACCTCAATCAGAAACAGTATGGAGACAAGCAGATAAATATAAAGTCCCAAGAATATGTTTTGTAAACAAATTAGACAGAACTGGAGCAGATTTTTTTAGATGTGTTGATATGATAAAAGACAGACTTGGTGCAAAGCCCCTAGTTTTACAAATTCCTGTTGGTTCCGAAGCTGATTTAAAAGGTATAGTCGACTTAGTTAAAATGAAAGCTGTTATTTGGCAAAACGAAGATTTGGGTGCCAAGTTTGACCTTGCTGATATTCCTGCCGATCTTAAAGAAAAAGCAAATCAATATAGAAAAGAATTAGTAGAAACTGCAGTTGAACAAGATGAAAAATTAATGGAAGATTATTTAAATGGAAAAGAACCTTCTGAGACAGATTTAATCAAATGTATTAGAAAAGGTACATTGGAATTTAGTTTTGTACCGATTACTACTGGTTCTGCCTTTAAGAACAAAGGTGTACAACCATTATTGGACGCAGTTATAGATTATTTGCCAAGTCCACAAGACTTAAAATCAATTGAAGGTACTAAATTGGGTTCAGATGACAAAGTTCAAATGAAATTTGCTGATAATGAGCCTTTTTCTGGTTTAGCATTTAAAGTTGCTAATGATCCTTTTGTAGGATCTTTAACTTTTGTTAGGATTTACTCTGGAACATTAAAGTCTGGCACATCTGTTTATAATTCTTCAAAAGAAAAATCAGAAAGAGTTGGAAGAATGTTATTAATGCACGCAAATAGCAGAGAAGATATAAAAGAAGCTAATGCCGGAGATATAGTAGCATTAGCTGGATTAAAGTACACAATTACTGGGCATACTTTATGTGATGAAGATAACCCGGTTTTACTTGAACCAATGGAATTTCCCGATCCGGTAATTGAAATTGCAGTTGAACCAAAAACAAAAGGTGACCAAGAAAAAATGGGTGAAGCCTTAGGTAGATTAGCTAAAGAAGACCCCTCATTTAGAGTCACATCTGACGAAGAGTCTGGACAAACAATCATTAAAGGTATGGGAGAACTACACTTAGATATTATTGTGGATAGAATGAAAAGAGAATTTAAAGTTGAAGCAAATATTGGAGCTCCTCAAGTTGCTTATCGTGAAACCATACTTGGTTCATCGGAAGTAACTTACATACATAAAAAACAAAGCGGAGGAGCAGGACAATTTGCAAAGGTAACTTTACAAGTCGAGCCGTTAGAGCCAGGAAAAGGTAGGGAAGTTGAAAATAAAATAAAAGGTGGAGCGATACCTAAAGAGTTTATACCTGGTGTTGAGAAAGGTGTTGAGAGCGTAGCTGATAGTGGAATTTTAGCGGGCTTCCCTTTGATTGATTATAAAGTAACAATTCTCGACGGATTACATCACGACGTAGACTCGAGTGTGCTAGCTTTTGAAATAGCAAGCAGAATGTGTTTTAGAGATGCTTGCACTAAAGCACAGTTAAAATTACTTGAGCCTATAATGAAAGTAGAAGTTGTTACACCAGAAGATTTTATGGGTGATGTGATTGGAGATCTTAACAGCCGGAGAGGTCAAGTAGGTTCCACAGAGCCTAGAGGTAATGCAACCGCAATACAAGCGACAGTCCCTTTAGCAAATATGTTTGGCTATATTAATAATCTTAGATCCTCAACACAAGGAAGAGCACAGTATACAATGCAATTTAGTCATTATGATAAAGTGCCACAAAATGTTCAGGATGAGGTAACAAAAAAATTAGCATAATATGGAAAATCAAAATATAAGAATTCATCTTAAAGCTTATGACAATAAAATCTTAGATCTTTCTACAGAAGAAATTGTTAATACGGCTAAAAGAACTGGCGCCCAAGTAAAAGGACCGATACCATTACCTACTAGAATTGAGAGATATACAGTTTTAAGATCTCCACATATTGATAAAAAAAGTAGAGAACAATTTGAGTCGAGAACCCATAAAAGATTAATTGACATAATTGAACCAACTCCCCAAACTGTAGAGGCCCTTATGAAACTAGATTTGGCTTCGGGAGTAGATATAGAAATAAAAATATAACTATGAGTATTGGATTAATAGGAACAAAATTAGGCATGACGAGAGAATTTTTACAATCTGGTCAATCTGTTCCTGTAACCGTTATTAAAATTGAAACTGGCCGCGTGATTGACATTATTGAAAAAGACAAAAGAGGGTATGCAGCAGTGAAGATCGGATATTTTAAAACAAAAAATTCTAAACTAACAAAACAAATGAAAGGCTATTTTACTAAAAAAAATACTGAACCAAAAAAAATTTTAAAAGAATATAGAGTCGATAATACAGAGAGCTATAAAACTGGGAACGAATTAGGTTTAGAATTATTAAAGGATAAAAAATTTGTTGATGTTAAGTCAAAAACGATAGGTAAAGGTTTTGCCGGAGCCATGAAAAGATGGAATTTTGCTGGATTAAGAGCATCACATGGCGTCTCTATTTCACATAGGGCACATGGTTCAACTGGTCAAAATCAAGATCCAGGAAAAGTATTCAAAGGTAAAAAAATGGCTGGTCATATGGGAGATAAATTTAGAACAATGCTTAATCTTGAAATAATAAAATCAGATTTAGATAATAACCTTCTTTATTTAAAGGGCTCGATACCTGGCGGGAAAAACTCAACTATTTATTTAAGAGAGTCAGTAAAAATAGTGAGACGGAAAACCACTTTAGAAAAATATAATGCAAAAATTAAAAAGGATGAGGCAGCGAAAGGTAAAAAAAAATAAATGAAATTTAAACTTTTAAATTTAGAAAATAATAAGTCAGAAACTATTGAAGTTTCTGATAAGATTTTAAAGCACAAAATTAACTATAAATTAATTAAATCTGTCATTGATTGGCAATTAAACCATTTAAAGCCTAGGACCGCTAAAACAAAACAAAAAAATGAAATTAAAGGTTCAACAAAAAAAATTGTACCTCAAAAAGGAAGTGGAGGCGCTCGTCACGCAAGTAGAAAAGCTCCTATTTTTGTTGGTGGAGGTGTCGCTCACGGTCCTAAAGGAGCGGTATATAAAATTAAAAAAATTAACAAGAAAGTTAGAAAACTGGCATTAGCTCATACCCTTTCCAAAAAAAATTCAGATAAAAATTTATTTATTTTATCTGATGTAAAGAAAGAAATTAAAAAGACTAAAGAATTTAACAATTTTTTAAAAAAAAACAATCTTATGAATGTTGTTATTATTTCTGATTTAGAAACTTTAAAGAACATTAATAAATCTGCAAGAAATATTAAAAACCTTAAAATTATAAATGACGCTGGAGCTAATATTTTCGATATGATGAAGTATAAAAATGTTTTGTTAACTCAAAGTTCGGTTAAAAATCTCGAAAAAAGGATTCTTAATGAAAAAAATTAATTATTTAGATTCTATTATAAGGCCGATAATTACAGAAAAGGCAACTATACTTTCAGAACAGAATAAAACAGTATTTAAAGTGCACAAAAAAGCTAATAAAAAAAATATCAAAAAAAATATAGAAAAATTATTTAAAGTAAACGTTATAAAAGTAAATATTGTTAACCTAAAATCAAAAATAAAACTTAAACAGGGTCGACTTTCAAAAAAAAGCGGTTATAAAAAAGCAATCGTAACTTTAAAAAAAGGTCAAAGTATTGATCTTACTACTGGAATTTAATTATGAGTTTAAAAACTTTCAAACCCTATACTAAATCTACAAGAGGAACCGTTATAGTTAATAAAAGCGGTTTGTGGAAGGGTTCGCCCTATAAACCTTTAACAAAAGGTCAGAAATCCTCTGGAGGAAGAAATAACTACGGAAGAATAACCTCAAGGCACAGAGGTGGTGGAGTTAAGCATAAGTACAGAACAATAGATTTTTTAAGAAATAAAAAAAATATTTCAGCAATTATTGAGCGTATTGAGTACGACCCTAACAGAACTTCATACATTGCTTTAGTTAAATATGAAGACGAAGTTAAAAATTATATTTTGTGCCCCCAAGGAGTTAAGCCAGGAGATAAAATAATTTCTGGTGAAAACATAGAGATTAAAGTTGGAAACTGTCTTAAACTAAAAGATATTCCACCTGGAACAACAATCCATAATGTTGAATTAATACCAGGAAATGGAGGAAAATTAGCTAGATCTGCAGGATCGTCAGTAACTCTTTCTGGTATAGATGATGATTATGCTATTCTAAAACTTTCCTCAGGTGAAACTAGAAAAGTAAGTATAAATTGTAATGCAACTATAGGATCTGTTTCAAATCCGGATCAAAAAAATATTAAAATTGGAAAAGCAGGTAGAAATAGATGGAAAGGTAAGAGACCCCAGTCCAGAGGGGTAGCAATGAATCCAGTTGACCATCCTCACGGAGGAGGTGAAGGTAAAACTTCAGGAGGTAGAAGCCCAGTTTCACCATGGGGTCAATCTGCAAAAGGATTAAAAACAAGAAGACCAAAAAGAAGTGACAAATTTATAATAACTAGAAGGAAGAAAAGAAAATAATTATGACTAGAGCTATTTGGAAAGGTCCATTTGTACATCCAAGTTTATTAAAAAAGATTGATAAATTAAAAAATAATCCTGCAAAAAAACCTATTAAAACCTGGTCGAGAAATTCAACAATTATTCCTGATTTTGTTGGACACAGTTTTATGATTCATAATGGAAAATCTTTTATCCCTATAACAATTTCCGAAGAAATGGTAGGACATAAATTAGGGGAATTTGCACCAACTAGAACTTTTAAAGGGCATACACCAGCAGATAAAAAAGCTGCTGCTGAAAAAGCAGCCGCAGCACCTGCACCAACTGGAGCAACAAAAGATGCAAAAAAATAGTAATATAGTTAAAGCTATAAACAAAAATGTAAGATCAAGTCCAAGAAAAATATCTTTGGTTTTAGATCACATTAGAGGAAAAAAAGTTGATATCGTCTTAAGAGATTTAGATTTTATAAGAAAAAAGATATCATCTGACGTAAGTAAAACAGTGAAATCTGCAATTGCAAATGCTGAAAATAATAATCAGTTTGATATTGATAATTTATATGTGAAAGAAGCTTATGTTGGTAAATCTTTGGTAATGAAGAGATTTAGACCAAGGGCGAAAGGAAGAGCTAGTCCAATTAAAAAACCGTTTAGTAGAATTACAATTATTTTAAGCGAGAGAAAGGAGACGAAAAATGGGCCAAAAAATTAATCCAATTGGTTTAAGACTTGGAATAAACCGTGGCTGGGACTCCACATGGTTTGCTAAAAAGAAGGATTTTGGAAAGTATCTGATAGAAGATTTTAAAATGAGAGAATATATTAAAAAGAATATTACAAATTCTGGAGTGTCTGAAATTATAATAGAAAGATCATCAAAAAAATGCACAGTTTCAATTCACACTTCAAGACCGGGTTTTGTTATAGGAAAAAAAGGATCTGATATTGAAAAAATAAAAAAAAATCTAATGAAAATTACAGATAGTGACGTGAATGTAAATATAAAAGAAATTAAAAAACCGGAATTAAACGCTAATTTAGTAGCTGAAAATATAGCACAGCAATTAGTAAAAAGAATAGCTTACAGAAGAGCGATGAAAAGAGCTATGCAGTCAGCAATGAGATTAAATGCAAAAGGTATTAAAGTTATGGTCAGTGGAAGATTAGCTGGGAATGAAATAGCAAGAACAGAGTGGTTAAGAGAAGGAAGTATTCCTTCACATACTTTAAGAGCAAATATAGACTATGGTTTTGCTGAGGCTTTAACAACTTACGGGATTATAGGTATTAAAGTTTGGATATTTAAAGGTGCTTTATTTGATAAAGATATAGAGAAAGAAAAAATAGAAAGAGTAAAAAATGTTACAACCAACAAGAACTAAGTATAGAAAAGCATTTAAAGGCAGAATTAAAGGCAAGGCAAGTCGTGCCGTAACTTTAAATTATGGACAATTTGGTCTTAAAGCAATGCAGCCAGAAAGAGTAATTGGAAAGCAAATAGAGGCAGCTAGAGTTGCTCTTACTAGGTATATGAAAAGAACAGGTAAAGTTTGGACTAGAATATTTCCAAATATCCCAGTTTCAAAAAAACCCACTGAAGTCAGAATGGGTAAGGGCAAAGGTTCACCCGAATATTATGCTTGTAGAGTGAAACCTGGCAGAATTATATTTGAGATTGATGGTGTGACCGAGGAAGTCGCTCGAGAGGCATTATATAAAGCATCAGCTAAATTACCAATTAAAACAAAATTTATTAGTAGATAATATGGCAACAAAAAAAAAAGAAGATAAAAAATTGACTAAAGATCAGGCTTTGAAAAAACTTGAAGTTTTAAAAAAAGACTTATTAAATATAAGATTTAAGAGAATAAACAATCAAGTTGAAAATCCTGCTCAATACGGTGAAATTAAAAAAAGTATAGCTAGACTATATACAACTATCAAAAGTTCAAAATGACAAAAAAAATTTTAAAAGGTGTTATAACAAGTGCAAAAAATAATAAAACAGTGGTTGTTGAAGTAACCAGAAAGTTTGCTCATCCCTTTTATGGAAAAGTAATTAAAAGGTCAAAAAAATACCACGCACATGATGAAAAGAATAAATTTAAAGAAGGAGAAATTATTCAAATTATTGAGTGTAACCCTATATCAAAAAAAAAAAGATGGAAAGTTATTGAAAAATGATACAAGTACAAACAGAATTAAATGTAGCGGATAATACAGGGGCTAAAAGAGTTGAGTGTATTAAAGTCCTTGGTGGGTCTAAAAGAAGATATGCCTCAGTCGGCGATATAATCGTAATAAGCGTTAAAGACGCTATTCCAAAAGGAAAAGTTAAAAAAGGAGCAGTTCATAAGGCAGTAGTTGTTAGAACAAAAAAGGAGATATTTAGAAATGATGGATCAAAAATTCAGTTTGATACCAATGCGGTTGTTCTTACAGACGAAAAAGGTGAGCCTATTGGGACAAGAATATTTGGACCGGTTACTAGAGAGTTAAGAGTAAGAGGCCATACTAAAATTATATCATTGGCACCGGAGGTTTTATAAATGTTAACTATAAAAAAAGGAGCTCAAGTTAAAATTATTTCTGGAAAAGACAAAGGTAAAACTGGCGAAGTTTTAGAAATTAATAGAGTTTTAAACAGAGTAAAAATTAAAGCTATAAACATGATTAAAAAACACCTTAAACCTACAAAAGAAAACAAGGGTGGAATTATTTCCAAGGAAAATTTTATACATATTTCTAATATAAAAAATATTGATAAACAATCTAGTAAAATTAAAACCAAAAAAGGAACTAAAAAATAATGATACCAAGACTTAAGACACTATATGAAAAAGATATAATCAAAAATTTGATGACCAAGTTGAATTATAAAAATAAACACCAAGCACCTAAAATAGTAAAAATAGTTTTAAATATGGGTCTAGGAGAAGATGCTTTGGATGGAAAGAAAATTAAAACAAGTTTGGATGACTTAAGTTTAATCACTGGGCAAAAACCAGTTGTTACAAAATTTAAAAAATCTATTGCTAACTTTAAAACAAGAAAAGGTCAGAGTGCTGGAGCAAAAGTCACTCTTAGATCAAATAAAATGTATGAATTTATAGATAGATTAGTAAATATTGCTTTACCTAGGATTAAAGACTTTAGAGGACTAAAGTCTGATGGAATTGATAATTCTGGTAATTATAGTTTTGGTATTAAGGAACATATTATATTTCCTGAGGTTAATTTTGACAAAGTTGATAAAATTAGAGGACTTGATATTACAATTGTTACTTCAAATACTTCAAAAAAAGGAACACTAGAACTTTTAAAAGAATTTAATTTTCCAATTACAGAAAAGAAGGGGAGATAAAATGGCAAAAAAAAGCGCTATACAAAAAAATTTAAAAAGAATGAAAATGGCAAAGAGATACGAAAAAAAAAGAGCAATGCTTAAAAAAATAATAATGAATAAGAAATTGGAATTAGCTGAAAGATTCGCTGCTCAATTAAAATTAGATAAGTTACCAAAAAATTCTTCACGAGTAAGAGTAAGAAATAGATGTGGTGTATCAGGAAGACCACATGGATATTACAGAAAATTAAAAATTTCTAGGATTGCACTAAGAGATATGGCATCTGCTGGAAAAATACCTGGAATAATAAAATCAAGTTGGTAGGAGGAATATGACTTTAGTTGATCCGATAGGAGATATGTTTACAAGAATTAGAAATGGACAGATGAGAAATTTAAATTCTGTCAATATACCGGCATCAAAATTTAGATCTAAAATATTAGAAATCCTAAAAACTGAAGGGTATATAAATAATTTTTTTTTAGAAAGTAGCGAAAATAACAAAAAGGTGATTAAAGTAAACTTAAAATATTATGAAGGCATTCCAGTGATTAAAGAAATTAAACGAATATCTAAGCCAGGTAGAAGAGTATATTCGAGAGCTACTAGTATACCAAAAATACAAAATGGATTAGGTATGGCTATAATATCTACATCGCAGGGCGTAATGTCAGATATTGAGGCAAGAAAAAATAACATAGGTGGAGAAATAATCTGTAAGGTATTTTAATGTCTAAAATTGGAAAAAAAATTATAGTTTTACCAAAAGATACATCGATCAAAATCGAGGGTGACAAAATTACTGTAGTTGGACCAAAGGGAAATAAATCTCTGTTTATTAATGATAAGATTTTTTCATCAAAGGTAAATGAAAAAAATGAATTTCAAATTCTTCCTATAAGCAAAAAAACAGACAACAAAACCCAACTTTTATGGGGCACTTATAGAAGCTTAATTAATAATGCAGTCATAGGCGTTTCTAAGGGGCACGAAAAAATATTAGAATTAAATGGAGTGGGTTTTAGAGCTAATTTAAAAGGTGAGACTTTAAATTTACAAATTGGTTTCAGTCATGATGTTAATTTTAAATTTCCTAAAGATGTAAAAATACAAGTAGAAAAACAGACAGTTATAAAAATAAATGGTGTAGATAAAGAACTCGTATCCAAAATAGCTTCAGATATAAAATCTCTAAAGCCGGTAGAGCCTTACAAAGGTAAAGGCATTAAAGAAAGAAATCAGTATGTTTTAAGAAAAGAGGGAAAGAAAAAATAAATGAAAAAAATTAGTTCCAAAATAAAAAGAAAAATAAGAAATAGAAAAAAATTAAAAAACGTTAATTCAAATAAACTAAGAATTACAGTCTTTAAATCATCTAAAAATATTTCTGCTCAAATTATAGACGATAAAATAAGCAAAACTTTAGTTTCAGCATCATCAAATGAAAAAGATTTAAAGAAAACAAAAACAAAGAAAATGGATTTATCTAATATATTAGGTGAGTTGCTAGCAAAAAGAGCAAAAGAAAAAAAAATAAACAGTGTGTATTTCGATAGAGGAGGCTATAAATATCATGGCCGAATAAAAGCTTTTGCAGATTCATTAAGGAAAAACGGATTGAAAATATAAATGAGCGAAACTGAATATAAAGAAAAATTAGTAGCTATAAATAGAATAACTAAAGTTGTAAAAGGTGGTAGAAGATTTGGGTTCGCTGCTCTTGTGGTTGTAGGGAATCAAAAAGGATCAATAGGTATAGGACAGGGTAAATCAAAACAAGTTCCAGATGCTATAAAAAAAGCTACAGAAGTTGCAAAAAGAAATCAGGTAAAAATACCATTAAAAGACGGTAGAACTTTACATCATGATGTAAAAGGAAAAAATGGATCAGGCAAAGTCTTCATGAGATCTGCTCCAGCTGGAACCGGAATTATTGCAGGTGGAGCAATTAGATCAGTTTGTGAAGTTTTAGGTATTCAAGACGTGGTTGCAAAATCACTCGGGTCAGCAAACCCACACAATGTCCTTAAAGCATGTGTGAATGGGCTTAAGTCACAAATTTCACCAAAAATTTTGTCATCAATAAGAGGTAAAAAAATATCTGAAATTGTTTCGAAAAGAGAAAATAAATAATGAAACTCAATAATTTAATAAAGACAAATAAAAAAAAAATTAGACCAGGTAGAGGTATTGGTTCCGGAAAAGGTAAAACATCGGGAAGGGGCCATAAAGGTCAAAAGGCTAGATCTGGTGTTGCTATAAAAAGTTTTGAAGGTGGACAAATGCCTTTATTTAGAAGGTTACCTAAAAGGGGATTTAAATCATTTAAAGTTGCTAATACTGCAATATTAAATCTATCTAGATTACAAAGTTTTTTCGATCAAAAAAAAATTAAATTGGACAATAACCTCGATCTAAAAACACTACAAAGCAAAAAAATTATATCAAAAAAATATGAAAAATTAAAAATTTTAGGTAAAGGGGAGATTAAAATTAAGGTGAATTTATCAGCAAATTTTGTTTCGAAACAAGCCAAAGAAAAAATTGAAAAAATTGGTGGAAAATTAACACTAATTAAAAACTAAAAATTATGTCTAGTGAAAATTTAAATCCTGGTGCTTTTAGTCATGCAACAGATTTAAAAAATAGAATATTTTTCACTATTTTTTTGCTGATTGTTTATAGATTAGGTACTTATGTTCCATTAGCAGGTATAGACCCAGATGCTTTGAAAGAGATAATGTCTACAAGTCAAAAAGGTCTACTTGGGATGTTTAATATGTTTTCTGGAGGAGCAGTTACTAGAATGGCAATATTTGCTTTAGGTATAATGCCATATATATCCTCTTCAATTATAGTACAATTATTAACCGGTACTTCAGATTATTTTAAAAATTTAAAAGAACAAGGTGAAATCGGGAGAAAAAAGATAACTCAAATTACAAGATATGGAACTGTATTAATTGCTGGATTGCAAGGTTATGGAGTAGCCGTAGGAATTGAAAATGCAGGCAATCTCGTTATAGAGCCAGGTATGTATTTTAGAATTACAACAACTATATCATTAGTGGCAGGAACAACTTTTTTAATGTGGCTGGGCGAACAAATTACACTAAGAGGCATAGGAAACGGTATTTCACTTATAATTTTTTCTGGGATAGTGGCTGAAATACCTAGAGCCTTAGCTTCAACTTTTGAGCTTGGAAGAACCGGTGCATTATCAGCGGTTATGATTGTTGGGATTTTTATTTTAGTAATTTTAACTGTTCTATTTATTGTTTTTTTTGAGAGAGCTGTTAGAAAAATTTTAATTAACTATCCAAAAAGACAAATGGGAAATAAAATTTATGGGGGTGAGTCTTCTCATCTTCCACTCAAAATAAATACTGCAGGTGTTATACCGGCAATTTTTGCTTCAGCTTTACTATTATTACCGATAACTATGAGTAACTTCGGTTTTGCTGAGTCTGATTTGTTTATTAATTTTTCATCTCTCTTCACTCAAGGTCAGCCGTTGTATATGGCTTTGTATGCATTTGGTATTATTTTCTTCTCTTTTTTTTATACTTCGATCGTTTTTAATCCTAAAGAGACAGCAGAAAATTTAAGAAAGTACGGTGGTTATATTCCTGGAATTAGACCAGGAGAAAGAACAGCAGAGTACATAGAAACAATTTTAACAAGACTTACTACAATAGGAGCTATGTATTTAACGATTGTATGTTTAATGCCTGAGTTTTTAATAGCAAGATACCCAATACCATTTTATCTTGGTGGTACATCAATATTAATTGTTGTAGTAGTCGCAATGGATACAGTAACGCAAGTCCAAACTAGACTAATGAGCTCTCAGTATGAGTCTCTAATTAAAAAAGCTAAATTCGGGAAATAATTAAATGAATATAATTATTTTTGGACCACCTGGAGCTGGCAAAGGTACTCAATCAAAATTCATTTCAAACAAATTTAACATGTTTCAGTTATCAACTGGTGAATTTTTAAGAAAAGAAATGTCAAAAAATACTGAAATTGGAAAAAAAATTTCCTCAGTCATAAATTCAGGCTCATTAGTATCAGATGAAATTGTCTCTGATTTAATATATAAAACAATTTCTAATACAAAATATAAAAATAGAATTATTTTCGATGGATACCCAAGAAATTTAAATCAAGCTCATAATTTGGATAATTTTTTAAATAAAAACCAACAAAAAATTGGTATTGTTTTGAAATTATCAGTTAGTTTAAAAACAGTTGTTAAAAGAATATTAGAAAGAAAAACAAAAGAAAAAAGACCTGATGATAGTGAGGAGATAGCTATTAAACGATATGAAACTTATGAAAAATCTACTGCACCAATAATTGAACATTATAAAAAAATGAATTTATTAAAGATAGTTGATGGAGAAAGACCAATAGACCAAATAAGCGATGAAATAAGCGATATTATTTCCGCTATATAGGGTTGACATTGACCAATAACGTCATTAAATACGCTTTATAAATTAAACCCATTAAATTATGGCTCGTATAGCAGGAATAAACATTCCACAAAACAAAGTTGTCAGCATAGCCTTAACATATATCCACGGAATCGGCTTATATTCTTCAAAAAAAATTTGTAAAAAACTAAACATTTCAGAGAGCACAAGAGTGAACCAACTTTCGGAAGAACAGGTTTTAAAAATTAGAGAATATATAGATAGCAATCACAAAGTTGAGGGTGACTTAAGAAGGGATATATCTGTTAACATTAAAAGATTAGTTGATCTTGCAACATATAGAGGCAGTAGACACAAAAAAAAGCTACCTGTAAGAGGTCAAAGAACCCATTGTAATGCGAGAACAAGAAAAGGAAAAGCGATTGCTATAGCAGGAAAAAAATTAACACCACTTAAGAAATAATTATGAATAAAAAGATTGTCGAAAAAAAAGAAGTAGAGTCCAAAGAAATAAAAAAAAAAGAGACCCAATTTAAAAAAAAGAAAAAAGTTAAAAGAAATATTACTTCTGGAATAGCTTTTGTTAATTCTACTTTCAACAATACTATAATATCTATAGCCGATGAAACAGGAAATGTTATTTCTTGGTCATCTGCTGGCTCTAAAGGATTTAAAGGTTCAAGGAAATCCACACCTTACGCTGCGCAAGTTGCTGCTGACGATGCAGGTGCAAAAGCATATGAAATGGGTTTAAGAACTTTAACCGTTCAAGTAAAAGGTCCTGGTTCTGGAAGAGAAACAGCCTTGAGATCTTTACAATCAAGAGGTTTTAAAATTATTTCAATTAAGGATACGACACCAATGCCACACAATGGAACTAGACCACCAAAAAAAAGGAGAGTTTAATGCAGTCAAGCACTAATATAATAGATAAAAATTGGAAAGATTTAATAAAACCAAATAAACTTAATATAACAAGTAACGATGATAAATCCTTTGCAAAAGTTGTAGCTGAACCTTTAGAAAAAGGTTTTGGTCAAACAATCGGAAATTCTTTAAGAAGAATATTATTATCTTCTATCCAAGGTGCAGCAGTTACAGCAATACAAATTGATGGAGTTTTACATGAATTTTCATCTATTAAAGGTGTCAGAGAAGATGTGACTGACATCGTTTTAAATGTAAAAAATTTGGCAATTAAATCAAATTCAACAAGTTCAAAAAAAATCGTGTTAGATGTTAAGGGACCAAAAGAAGTTAAAGCAAAAGATATAACTTTAAGTCCAGAGATAGAAATTTTAAACCCAGAACAAACTATTTGTAATGTTGATGAAAAAACAAATTTTCACATGGAATTATTTGTAAATTCTGGAAAAGGTTATGTACCAGCTCCAAAAAATAGATCTGAAGATAGTCCCCTTGGATTAATTTCTATAGACTCTTTATTTAGCCCGGTTAAAAAAGTATCATTTTCTATAGAAAATACTCGAGCTGGAAGTGCTCTTGATTACGACAAATTAGTAATGAACGTAGAAACAAATGGAACTGTTGCTGCGGAGGACGCTATTGCTTATTCAGCAAGAATATTTCAAGACCAACTTTCAATGTTTGTTAATTTTGAAGATCCAAAAGAAGTCGTAAAAGAAGTCAAATCTTCAGAACCAGAATTTAACAAAAATCTGTTAAAAAGAGTGGAAGAACTTGAGCTTTCAGTAAGATCAATGAACTGTTTAAAAAATGACAACATAATATATATCGGGGATTTAGTTCAAAAGACAGAACCAGAAATGTTAAGAACTCCAAATTTTGGAAGAAAGTCCCTTAACGAGATTAAAGAAGTACTTAGTACGATGTCTTTATATTTAGGTATGGAAATACCAAATTGGCCACCAGATAATATTGCTGAAATGTCAAAAAAACTTGAGGAAAATAGTTATTAATGAGACACAATTTAGGTTACAGAAAGCTAAACAGGACGTCTGAACATAGGAAAGCTTTATTTAAAAACATGCTTAATTCTTTAATTAAATATGAGCAAATAATTACTACTCTGCCAAAAGCCAAAGAACTTAAGCCTCAAATAGATAAAGTAATCACCATAGGAAAAAAAAACGACTTAAATAATAAAAAAAAACTTTTTTCAAAATTGCAAAATCAATCGTCAGTTAAAAAAGTTTTTAATGAATTATCTAAAAGATACAGTAAAAGAAATGGAGGTTACTCAAGAGTTTTAAAAGCAGGTTTTAGAACAGGGGATGATGCTCCAATGGCAGTAATAGAATTAGTTGACAGAAATACAGAAGCAAAAAAAGTTGACAAGCCCAAAAAAGAAGCTAATAAAGAAAAGAAGTCTCCAGAAAAAGCTCAAGCAGCAGGCAAATAAAGTAAGTTTTACATGCCAGATAAGTTTATAGTTAACAAAAGTTATCACAAATCTCGTCTAGACAAATGGCTTAAAGAGGAAGTAATTAATCTACCTAATTCACTAATTCAAAAATTATTAAGAAAAAATAAAATTAAGGTAAATAACAAAAGAATTAAATCATCATTTAGACTTTCCGAGGGTGATAGTATTTCAATATATAACTTGTCAAAATATAAACCTACAGATTTAAAAAAAAAAATTAATTATCTGCCTTCGATTAAAGAAAGCAACAAATTAGAAGAATTTGTTATTTATGATGATAGTGATTACATTTTAATTAATAAACCCAGAGGGATTGCTGTTCAGTCAGGTACAAACAATTTAAAAAATATAATTGATATTTTAAAAAAAACTAAATACTTCAAATATACAAAGCCTTATATTGTTCATAGACTAGATAAAGAAACCTCAGGAATTTTTTTAATAGCGAAACATAGAGAGTCAGCTCAGTTCTTTACATCGTTGTTTAGAATAAGAAAAATTCACAAAACTTATTTAGCAGTAGTTAAAGGTGAAGTACCTAAAAATTTGAAAAAAATGGATGACATTCTTACTTATAATGAAAAAAATAAAGAAACAAAGTTGAAAGCTGTTACTTTTTTAAAAGTTTTAAAATCTAATAGTAAATATTCTTTGCTTGAATTAAATCCAAAAACTGGCAGAAAACATCAATTAAGAAAGCAGCTTTATATAAGAGGCTTCCCAATTATTGGGGACCAAAAATATAACTTAAAAAAAAATAAGATTTTTAAAGATCAGCCTATGATGTTGCATTCATTTAAAATTAAATTTATCAAAAATGATAAAAAGTTTAATTACCAAGCTGAACCTGATAATATATTTAAAAAAAATTTAAATTTATATTTTAGATAAATTTTTTACAAAAATTTTTTTTATATTATTGTTCAAATTACTCACTTTTTTAATTTTTAAACTGGCAAACGATGTGACCATTTCATTGCTTAAACCACAAGGAACTATTTTCTTATAATCTGCCAAGTTATTACTAATATTAATTGAACAGCCGTGATAAGCAATCCATCTCTTAACCCTAACACCTATAGCTGAAATTTTTTTGTTTTTTACCCATATACCTATATTTTTTCTGTCAGCATTTGCATTAATATTATATTTTTTTAAAAGTTCTATAATGCTTTCTTCTAAAGTCTTAATAAACAATCTTATATCTTTTTTTCTTTTATTTAAATCTATAACAAAATAAATGATTTTTTGACCTGGATTATGTAGCGTAATTTTTCCACCTCTATTAGTTTTAATAACTTTTATTTTTTTATCTAAAATTTCATCTTTACTTGACCTAATACCCCCAGTGTATGTCTTAGGATGTTCTAAAATCCATATTAATTCTTTTTTAATGCCCCTTTTTACATCCTCAACTCGTTTTTCAAGAATAAACATAGCTTTTTTATAAGGTATTCTATTTTTACTAATTTTAATCTCTATGCTCATTTAATTTGAATTTTATCATTTTATGAACTATTAGTCTCAAAAAAGATATCAAGGATATTTATGAGTTTAATTAAATCAATAGGTGGTAAAAACGTTAACTTTGATTTTAACAAAGAGTTTTTAAGTATTTTTAGTGATAAAATTAAAGCTTTAGATATTAAATTTATAAATCAAACTTTAGAAGATTTACATCCTTCAGATGTTGCGAATTTAATAGAAAACTTATCATCTGAAACTAGAGCAAAATTAATAGAAATTGAAGAATTTGACATTGATCCTGAAATATTTGTAGAAATAAATGAGTCAATACAAACTGAAATTTTACAACTTCTATCTTCAGACTCGATAGCAAAAATAATTAAAAGATTGGAGTCTGATAATGCGATATCAATTATTGAAAATTTAAATAAAGAAAAGAAAAACTCCGTACTGGACAAACTCCCACCAAAAGACAGATTTTTATTAGAAGAAGGATTAAGTTATCCAGAGGACTCAGCTGCAAGAATAATGCAAAGAGAATTTACAGCTGTTCCTAGTGATTGGTCAGTTGGTCAAACAATTGATTATTTAAGAGAAAGTAAAGATCTACCAGAAGAATTTTTAGAAATATTTGTTGTAGATAATGAATTTAAACCAATTGGAATTGTTCCATCTTCAAGAGTTTTGAGAACACCTAGGGAAAAAAAAATGAATTCAATTATGCGAGAAATGCCAGTTTTAATTTCTGTTAATATGGACAAGGAAGAAGTAGGACATACATTTGAAAATTATAATCTTGTGTCTGCAGGAGTAGTTAATAAAAATAATAAATTGGTAGGAATGATTACCGCAGATGACGTTGTTACTGTAGTTCAAGAAGAAGCTGAAGAGGACGTACTAAGATTAGCTGGTGTAGGAGATGAAGAAATAACTGATAGTGTTATTATAAAAACAAAAAGAAGATTTAATTGGTTACTTCTAAATCTTTTTACTGCACTTTTGGCTACTTGGGTGATTAGTTTATTTGGCGCATCAATAGAACAAATGGTAGCTCTAGCATTTTTAATGCCTATAGTTGCATCTATGGGCGGTAATGCAGGTATGCAAACTTTAGCAGTTACAATTAGAGCTATAGCAACAAAGGAATTATCTTCAGGAAATTTTAATAAAATCGTAGGCAAAGAATTTTTAATCGGTATTTTAAATGGAATAATTTTTGCAATCATCACTGCAATTATAGTTCAGTTTTGGTTTCAAGAGTCTAAACTTTCTTTATTAATAGGTATATCTATGGTGTTAAATATGATTGTTGCCGGATTGTTTGGCATATTAGTTCCAGTATCTCTTAAAAAGGCTAACATTGATCCAGCGCTAGCTTCAAGTGTTTTTGTGACAACAATAACTGACGTAATAGGTTTTTTATCTTTCTTAGGTATCGGCTCATATTTCTTTTTAAATTAAAAATTATCAATAAGTCTTACAGCGCCAATATAAAAAGCACAAAAAAAATTGAAATTTTCATTAAATTTTTTGGCTTTCCTTAAATTATTTAAATTAATAGCTTCGAGGTAATCTATCTTTTTAATACCAAATTTCAAAATTTTTTTTCGAATGTTAATTAAATTAATTTTTTTAACTTCGTTTTTTTTTATTAATGTTTTTTCTTTCCTTAAAAATTTGAAAACTTTAAAAGCTAAGGCTTTATTTTTTGCATTTAAATTATAATTTCTAGAAGAGAAGGGTAATAATTTTTTTTCTCTAACAGTATTGCAAGAGATAACAGAAGTTCTGATATGGTTTTTAATAATATGTTTTTTTATTAAAAAAAGTTGTTGAAAATCCTTTTTGCCAAGAAATATGTATTTTGGCTTAATCAGTTCTAAAAATCTATTTACAACATTAACAACTCCTTTAAAGTGCCCAGGTCTGTGCCTACCACATAATTTTTTGGAAAAAGGATGAAGATAAATCACATTATTTGTTTTAAATGAAAAAATATCTGTATAATTTGGTAGATATACATATTTTACATTAAGTTTTTTCAAAACCTTAAAATCTTTTTTTAAATTTCTTGGATAAGTATTAAAGTCTCTTTTTGAATTAAATTGTTTTGGATTCACAAAAATACTGACTATAGTATGTTTATCTTTTTTTTTGGCTTTTTTTATTAACGATTCATGGCCTTTATGAAGACCTCCCATAGTAGGTACAAAAGATATAGAATTTATCTTATTAATTAAGTTATCGAGGTCTTTTTTTTGCCTAATTATTTTCATTTATAAATCGTAATGATAATAGTTAATAAAAGAATCATATGATAAAACAAGCAATTATTCCACTAGCTGGTTTAGGTACAAGAATGCTACCTTTAACAAGTGTAACTCCTAAAGAATTGCTTCCAATAAATGGAAAACCAAATTTAGAATATATATTAGAGGAATGTTTAGACGCAGGTATAAAACAATTTATATTTATTATTTCAAGAAAAAAACAAAATATAAAAAAATATTTTTATAATGATAAATTTTATAAGAATATTATTAAAAAGAAAAAGGATAAAAGAATTGAAAACGAATTTAAAAAAATTAAAAAATTCCGTTCAATGATTAAATTTGTTTATCAAAACAAACCTAAGGGGACTGGAGATGCTGTTCTAAAATGTAAAAAGTATATTAAAAATAATTTTTTTTTGATGCTATTACCTGATGATCTTATTATTAAAAGAAACTGCACTAAAGAAATGATTAAACTTCACAAACAAAAAAAGGGAAGTATCATAGCTACAAAAAAAGTTCCAAAAAAAACTGTTTCTCGATGGGGAATATTATCATTAAAAAATAAAAAAAAAAATTATTTTAAAATTACAGATGTTGTTGAAAAACCAAAAATAAAATATGCACAGTCTAGCTATGCTATTATCGGAAGATATATTTTACCAAGGAGTATATTTAAAGAAATCAAAAAGTTAAAACCAGGGCAAGGGAAAGAAATTCATATAACTGATGCCATTAAAAATTTAATTTATAAAAATGTTAATTTTTATGGAAACATTTTTAAAGGCAAGTATTTAGACTGCGGTACATTAAGTGGCTATATTAACTCAAGTATAGAAATATCAAAGGAATAAAATGAATTTGTGTATGATAGGAACAGGATATGTTGGTTTAGTCAGCGGAACATGTTTTGCAGATCTTGGAAATCGAGTTTTTTGTGTTGATAAAGATAAAAATAAAATTGATAAATTAAATTCAGGTATTTTACCAATATATGAACCAGGTCTAGATGAATTAATTAAAAAAAATTATTCCGTTGGTAGATTAATTTTTACCAATGACCTTAAAAATGCAATCTCCAAGTCTGAATTAATCTTTATTTGTGTTGGTACACCAAATAAAAAAAAATCTAATGAAGTCGATTTATCATATGTATTTAAAGCCACAAAAGAAATTGCTAAGAGTACAAAAAATAAAAAGATTTTAATAACTAAATCAACAGTTCCTGTAGGAACTGGTGACGCTATTGAAAAATTGTTGAAAAAATTTAAGAAAAAAAATATTGATATTATCTCTAATCCAGAATTTTTAAGAGAGGGAGAAGCAGTAAGAGATTTTAGATTTCCAGATAGAATAGTAATAGGATCTAATAAGAAAAAATATTTTAAAACATTAAAAAGGTTGTACCAACCTTTGATAAATAAAGGGGCCAATTTTTTTACTACATCTCGTAGAGGAGCAGAATTAATAAAATATGCATCTAATGCTTTTTTAGCGACAAAAATTACTTTTATAAACGAATTAGCGAATTTGTGCGAAAAAGCCAATATTAATATCGAGGACATAGCTCTTGGTATGGGCAGTGATAGCCGTATTGGTAGCAGATTTTTAAGGGCGGGGCCAGCATATGGTGGATCCTGTTTTCCAAAAGATACCAAAGGTTTAGTTTCTACTGGCGATAGATTTAAGACTAATCTTTCAATTGTAAAATCTGTGATAAAATCTAATGAAAATAGAAAAAAAATACACACTGAACGAATTAAAAAAATATTAGGAACCCTAAAAGGAAAAAAAATTGCTTTTTTAGGTGTTACTTTTAAACCTAATACCGATGACATGAGAGATTCTGTAAGTCTGAAAATGATACCTAATTTGTGTAAAAAAGGATCTATAATAACTTATTACGACCCAACTGGCCCAAAACAACATTTTAAAGGTATCAAAAATTGTCAATATAAAAAAAGTATTAAAGAAACTTGTAACAATGTTGATTTGATAGTTCTCCACACAGAATGGGATGAATTTAAATCCTTAGAATTTAATAAAATAGTAAAAAAAAAATCTTTTAGTATTTTTGATTTAAGAAATTTATATGATCAAAAACAAATGAAAAATAAAAAAATTAAATATTTTTCTATTGGAAGACCTAATGCTAATTAATTTCAAAAACTGAAACAATTTCCACTGCAGCTCCCAAGGGTAGTGAGTTACTACTGACAGCTGAACGAGTATGAATTCCGATTTTTCCAAAAACTTTTGTCATTAGTTCTGAAGCACCATTAATAACTTTCGGCTGATCAATAAAATCATTATTTGAATTTACATATCCTGCTAACTGAATACATGATTTTACTTTCTCTAAATCATTTTCACAGGCTTTGTTTAGTTGAGAGATAATATTAATACAACATGCTTCGGCAGCTTTTTTTCCATCTTCTAAACTTATTTGAGAGCCGACTTTTCCCTTAATTAAATTTCCGTTTGCATCTATAGAAATTTGCCCAGATATATACAAAAGATTACCAACTTTTTTGTAAGCTGCGTATGAACCGACTGGCGCTGGAGCTTTAGGTAATATTATTTTTAATTTTTCTAAATTTTTTTGGATACTCACTCAGAACTTCTTCTTTATTTTGTCAACACCTTTTCCTATATTGTCACCAACCTGATCTAAAGTTTGATTTTCTTTACTAAACTCTTTCATCTTATTCATACTTTTTCCAACTATATTGCATTCTGCTTTTAGCTTTGCTAAAATACCTTCACATTCAGTTTTAGTTTCAGCGAATGAACTAGTTGAGAAAATTACAAATATTATTATTAATAAAAGTTTCATTTTTTTCGTTTCTTAGACTTATCATACTCACGTCTTTTTTCTATCAAAATTAATGCTTCTTCCATGGTTATTTCAGCTGGATCTTTATCTTCTGGAATTGTGGCATTAAGAGACTTGTACTTTATATAGGGTCCATACTGGCCTTTCATAACTCTTACTGGTTTTTTATCCTCTGGATGCTCACCAATATTTTTAATTTCAGAGGAAGAAACTCTTCCAGGCTTAGCCTCTGAAATTAATGTTATTGCCCTGTTAAGTCCTATAGAAAATAGATCATCTATGGTTTCAAGTCTCGCAGATTTATTTGAACATTTTAAATACGGACCAAATCTTCCTACGTTAATAGTTATGTCATCATTCAGGTCAGGATGTTTACCAATAATTATTGGTAATGAGCATAAGTATTTTGCTTTTTCTAAGTCTACTTCATCCAATGCTAAACCTTTTGGAATGGAAACATTTTTAAAATTATTATCTTTTTGATCTTTAATTTTCTTTTTTTTCTTCTTAGGTTTTTGAATTTCTTCATTACTTAGCTGGTATTGTAAATAAGGACCAAATCTTCCATTTTTTAAAAATATTTCTTTTCCATCATCATTTTTACCTATTAGTTTTGGTTCAGCCAGGAAAGATTGTTGTGATGCTTTAGCTTTTGATAGAGGTCTAGTAAATTTACACTCAGGGTAATTTGAGCAACCTATAAAAGCGCCACCTCTAAAGCTATTTTTGAGACTTAATACTCCATTATCACAAATTTTGCATTTTCTATCAATTTGATTATTTTCATTTTTATCAAATATTAAGTCACCTAAGCTGTCATTTAGTAAATCTAATACTTCTCTAGTTCTAATATCTTTGACAGAGCCAACGTCATTATGAAAACTTTTCCAAAAGGTTTCTAATACATTTAAATAATTAGTTTTACCACTAGTTATTTCATCAAGTTGATTTTCTAAATCTGCTGTAAAATTATAGTCAACATATTTAGAAAACAATTTCTCCAAGAACGCTGACAATAATTTGCCTCTATCTGTAGGATGAAATCGTTTATTCAATAATTCTGTATAATTTCTAGTTGATAAAACTGATATTATGCTAGCATAGGTAGATGGTCTGCCAATACCTAATTCCTCCATCTTTTTTACTAAACTTGCTTCTGAATATCTCGGAGGGGGTGATGTAAAATGCTGCTCATCAATTAATTCTCCTAAATTTAATTTTTCTCCAACTTTAACCTCAGGTAATATATTTTTCTCTTCATCGTCGTTTTGAAAAGAGTAAATTTTTAAAAAACCATCAAATTTAATTACAGAACCGCTCGAATTAAATTGCACACTGTTATCTTTCGAATAAATTTGAATAGTGTTTCTGTTAAATTCTGCAGCTTTCATTTGTGACGCTAGAGCTCTTGACCATATTAAATCATATAATTTAAATTGATCTGTACTTAGATATTTTTTCATCTCATCAGGTTTTTTTTTTATATCTGTAGGTCTAATAGCTTCGTGTGCCTCTTGAGCATTTTTAGCTTTTTTTCCTTTATAACTATTTGGATTGTCTGGTAAATAATTTTTACCAAGTTCATCTTCAACAAAAGATCTAAATTCTTTGACTGCTTCATTAGAAATATTTGTTCCATCGGTTCTCATATAAGTGATAAGACCAATTGTTTCTCCATCAATTTCTATTCCTTGATATAATCGTTGTGCTATTTGCATTGTTCTTGATGCACCGAACCCGAATTTTCCTGAAGAAGTTTGTTGAAGTGTTGATGTTGTGAAAGGTGCGGAGGGATTTCTTTTAACGATCTTTGAATTTACATCTTTAATAAAATATTCATGTTTATTTATATTTTCAGTTGCGTTATTAATATCATTTTTATTTCTAAAACTAAATCTTTCAACTTTATTATCACTAATAAAGTTTAATTTTGAAAATATATTTTTATCCTTTGAGTTTTTAAAATTTGCATTGATAGTCCAGTACTCCTCAGGTTTAAAAGACTCGATTTCGTGCTCTCTCTCAGTTATTAGCTTGAGAGCAACTGATTGAACTCTACCAGCAGATTTTGATCCAGGAAGTTTAGTCCATAAAATGGGTGAGATATTAAAACCCACAAGATAATCTAAAGCTCTTCTTGCTAGATAAGCTTTTACTAAAGTGTCTTCAATTTCTCTAGGATTATTTATACCATTTAGCACTGCATTTTTTGTAATCTCATTAAACACAACTCTTTCAAGTTTTTTCCCTTTTAATAATTTTTTATCGTCTAAAACCTGTTTTACATGCCAAGCGATTGCTTCACCCTCTCGATCTGGGTCAGTAGCTAGGATTATTTTATCACTTTCTTTTGCCGCATCAGTAATTTCTTTTAAATATTTTTTGGAGAATGAGTCTAGCTCCCACTGCATCTCAAAATTTTTATCAGGATCAACAGAACCATTCTTTGATGGCAAATCTCTGATATGACCATAACTGGCTAAAACTTTATAGTCTGTTCCTAGATATTTGTTTATTGTTTTAGCTTTTGCCGGGCTTTCAACTATTACTAAATTCATATCTAAGACTTATTCAAAATTTAATATAAATGTCAAATTTATTAAAATTTAACATAAAAAAGCTAATAAATTAAAACTTAATTTTAGTTTCCTTTTTATCTTTAATTCTCAAAATATTTTGCTTGTGGGTATAAATAATTATTAAGAAAAATAAAATTAAAAAAATATTTTGAAAATTATCATTAAAAAATAAATTATAAATTATTAATGATAAAGATGCCAAGATAGATGAAAGAGAAGAATATTTAAATAAAAATAAAACAATTAACCAAGTAACTCCAAAAACTAAAGCCAATTTAAATGATAAAGCTAAAATTATACCAACATAAACTGCCACTCCTTTACCACCATTAAATTTCAGCCAAACAGGAAAAATATGCCCAATAAAACAAATTAATCCAATCAAGTATGTTAAATCAGGAAAAAAAATAAAAGAAATTTTAACTACTAAATATCCTTTACCAATATCAAAAATTAAAGTTAATAGAGCTAAAATTTTATTACCAGTTCTAAGAACATTAGTAGCACCTATGTTTCCAGATCCAATTTTTCTTACATCCTTTTTTAAAAAAAATTTAGTAAAAATTAAACCAAAAGGAATTGACCCTATAAGGTATGCGCAGAAAGATAAAATTATAATTTCCATTTTCAAATTTTAAATACTGGTTCACCATTCAAAAAGGTCATCAAAACTTTACCCTGTAACCTTTTATCCTCAATAGCAGTATTTTTAGATTTGGATTTTAGACTTCCTGCTTTGACCACCCATGGTTTATTTAAATCAACAACACAAATATCTGCATCTGATCCCTTTTTTAAAGTACCTTTATTGATTTTAAGAATATTTGATGGATTTATTGTCAAACATTCAACTATCTTATTAAGTGTTAAAGATTCATTATGGTATAGTTCCAGGGCTAGAGGTAAAAGGGTTTCTACACCTATTGCACCAGTTGCTGCTTGAGCAAAAGGAAGTCTTTTACTTTCCTCATCCTCAGGAGTGTGATCTGAAACTATAACATCAATAAGACCGTTTTTTATTCCATCTACTAGTGCTTTTCTATCATCTTCTAGTCGAAGGGGAGGAGATAGTTTTAAAAATGTTTTAAAGTCCCCAATGTCATTTTCATTAAGGGAAAGATTATTTATTGAAACCCCAACACTAAATTTTTTACCATTTAATTTATTCTTTTTAATAACATCCAAAGAATTTTGAGATGAAATTTGATTAATATGGTACCTGCACGGGAATTCACTTAATAAAGAGAGATCTCTTTCTATAATAATTTTTTCAGCAATTGGTGATATTCCACTTAAACCAAGTCTATTAGATACTTCACCTTCATTTATACATCTATTTTTTGTTAATTCGTAATCTTCAGCATGCTGCATGATCAAAACACCAATATCAGATGCATAATCCATTATCCTTGCCATAGTCTCAGTATTTTGAACTGTTTTGTTAACATCACTAAATCCAATAATTCCTTTTGCAGATAATAACCCGAATTCTGTCATCAGCTTACCCTCCATTTGTTTTGTGAGCGATGCACAAGGAAAGAGGTTAATTTTTGATTTATCTCGTCCACGTCTCATTATGAAATCAACCATGGAGACATTATCTATAATAGGCTTTGTGTTAGGCATAGTAACAATAGAAGTTACACCACCTGCAAGAGCTGCTTGACTTAAAGTTCTAAAATTTTCTTTGTATTCAAATCCTGGTTCACCAACAAATGCCTTCATATCAACGATACCAGGTATTATTAGATTTTTTTTAACATCAATTACTTCAGCATTTGGACAGTCTTTTTTAGTTACTTTTTTACCAATAGCTTTTACTTTTCCATTTTTATCAATAATTATTGAACCCATTTCATCTAATTTTTGAGATGGGTCAACAATTCTAGCGTTTATTATAATTTTTTCATTCATTTACAATATAATTTTAAACATGCCATTCTTACAGCTACTCCAAGTTCAACCTGTTCTTTTACTAGACTAACATTAATATCATCAGCTAATTTAGTATCTATTTCTACTCCTCTATTCATTGGGCCAGGATGCATGATCAAAGCATTTTTGTTAGCAAACTTTAATTTTTCTGGAGTTAAACCAAAGTACTCATAGTATTCTCTCTTAGAAGGAAGAAATGATCCTAGCATTCTTTCATTTTGTAATCTCAACATCATAACAATGTCACAACCATCTAAACCTTTTTTCATATTAGTGAAAGACTTAACACCCAATCGTTCAATTGATTTTGGCATTAATGTTTTAGGAGCAATTACATTTACTTCTGCTCCAAGCATATTCATTAAATAAATATTTGATCTAGCAACTCTAGAATGGAGTATATCTCCACAAATTGCTATCTTGAGACCTTCAATATTACCTTTACGACTAATTATTGTTAAAGCATCGAGCAATGCTTGAGTAGGGTGTTCTCTCCTACCATCACCTGCATTAATTACAGCACAATTAACTTTTTGTGAAAGTAAATTTGGCGCTCCCGAATCCTGGTGTCTTATTACAATTAAATCTGGATGCATAGCATTTAATGTCATAGCCGTATCAATAAGAGTTTCACCTTTTTTTAAAGCGGAGTTACTCATATTCATTGTCATAACATCAGCACCTAATCTTTTGCCAGCCAAGTCAAACGAACTTTGTGTTCTAGTCGAAGGTTCGAAAAATAAATTAATTTGAGTTTTGCCTCTTAATGTGTCTAGTTTTTTAGTATTACTTCTATTTAATTTTATGAAGGTCTTTGCTTCATTAAGAATTTTTTTAGCTTCTAAAATTGATAAATTTTGAATACCTAATAGATGTTTGGGTGAGTTTTTAATAGCTGAAATCTTTTTTACAACTGCCATTAAAATCAACTCTATAGGCCTTTTGTAGTATCTTATCAAGTATTATTTTTATTTAAATAATCCAAAGCCCCTTGTAATATGAATTGAGCCGCATTTTCGTCTAATTTTTGGACCTTTTTACTTACATTTATATCTAAATTGCTCGACAAATTGAAAGCCCCTTCACTTGATAATCTCTCATCCCACATTGTGATATTTTGTGTAACATCTTTTGATAGATTTAAAGCTAAGTCTTTTGCAGATTGAGATGAAGAACTAGATGAGCCGTCCATATTTATAGGATTTCCAATCACAATACCTTTTATAGTATTTTCATGGACTATTTTCTTTATTTCAGCCAAAAAACTAGAATAATCTTTTTTAATTAAAGTTGTGTATGGAGTAGCAACTTTTTTATTTTCATCTGAAATAGCTATTCCTATACGCTTTTTTCCAGGATCAATGCCTATTAGCCTTGATTTTTTGTCTAGTTTTTTCTTAAATTCCTCAATATCTAACATTTATTTATTATATTTTATGATATTAATTTCCTATATAAATAACATAAATCACAGATGTCCATAGATAAAGATAAAATTAAACATATTAGTAAGTTAGCTAGAATTTCTATAGATTCAAAAAAATCTGACACATTAGCTAAAGATTTAACATCTATATTCAAATTTATAGAGCAATTAAATGAGTTAAATACTGATAAAGTGGAGCCATTATCTTCAATTTTAAACACACCACTTAGAGCAAGAGAAGATAAAATAAATGATGGAAAAATAAGAGAGAAAATTCTTGAAAATTCGCCAAAAAAAAATGAGGAATTTTTTGTTGTTCCAAAGGTAATTGAATAATGTCAGAAATTATAAAAAAAAATTTATCAGAAATAATAGATTTAATAAAAAAAAAAGAGATTAAATCTGAAGAACTTGCCAATCTTTACATAGATAAAATAAATAAAAGCAAAAAACTTAATTCGTATATAACTACCTGTTTTGAACATACCATTAAAAAATCAAAAGAATTCGATGAAAAACCTAATTTTAATTCTTTGCTCCCAGGAGTCCCATTAGCCGTAAAAGATCTTTTTTGTACAAATGGATTTAAAACTACTGCTGGTAGTAAAATGCTTGAAAATTTTATACCTAAATATGAGTCCACTGTGACAGAAAATTTATGGAAAGAGGGAGCAATCTTACTCGGTAAATTGAATTGTGATGAATATGCCATGGGATCATCTAATGAAACAAGTTATTTTGGAAATGTTATAAATCCAATAGCTAAGGACACTGTTCCTGGTGGATCATCTGGTGGCTCTGCATCTGCACTTGTAGCCGATTTAACTCCTGCAACAATAGGTACGGATACAGGTGGATCAATAAGACAGCCTGCTTCCTTCACTGGAACTGTCGGATTAAAACCCACTTATGGTTTGTGTTCGCGTTGGGGGATTGTTGCCTTTGCCTCATCACTTGATCAAGCTGGTCCAATGACTAAGTCTGTTAAAGATTGTTCGATCATGTTAGAGGCTATGGCCGGTTTCGATAATAAAGACTCTACATCTATAGAAAAGAAAAAAGAAAATTACTCAAAAAATTTGAAAACAGATATTAAAGGTCTCAAAATTGGCATACCTAAAGAATATAGAGTTGAAAATATGCCAAAAGAAATTGACGAATTATGGAACAAGGGAAAAAGTATTTTAAAAGACTTAGGTGCTGACATAATTGATATCTCACTCCCTCATACAAAGTATGCACTGCCAACATATTATATAGTGGCACCAGCTGAAGCTTCTTCAAATTTGGCTAGATATGATGGTGTAAAGTACGGTTATAGATCATCAAAAGGAAATGATTTAATTGAAATGTATGAGAATACAAGATCCGAAGGATTTGGAGATGAGGTAAAGAGAAGAATCTTAATTGGTACTTACGTTTTATCATCAGGATATTATGATGCTTATTATCTTAAAGCTCAAAAAGTTAGACAGCTCATTAAAAAAGATTTTGATGAGAATTTTGGTAAGGTAGATGCTATTTTGACACCTTCAACACCAAGTTCTGCATTTAAAATTGGTGAAAAGACTAATGACCCTATTTCTATGTATCTCAATGATATCTTTACAGTACCGGTAAATTTAGCTGGTTTACCTGCAATATCCGTACCAGCAGGCCTAGATAAAAAGGGCTATCCACTGGGTTTGCAGTTAATTGGAAAGACTTTAGACGAGCAAAATATATTGAATGTGGCCTATGCTTTTGAAAAAAATTGCAATTTTAAAAATGAAATAAAAAATTGGTGGTTATGAGTAAAGATAAATTTGAATATTTTATAAAAGGAGAGAAAAACAAGTATGAGGTAATAATTGGTTTAGAAGTTCATGCTCAAGTATCTTCAAACTCAAAACTTTTCTCTGGTTCTGCAACTAAATTTGGAGCTGAACCTAATAGCCAAGTAAGTCTAATAGACTCTGCTTTTCCTGGTATGCTGCCAGTTATAAACAAAGAATGCATAAACCAAGCTATAAGGACTGGTTTAGGATTAAATGCTAAAATTAATAATAATTCTGTTTTTGATAGAAAAAATTATTTTTATGCAGACCTTCCTCAAGGCTATCAGATCTCACAGTATAAAAATCCTATCGTTGGTGAAGGAAAAGTTTTATTAGATATGCCGTATGGTTCAAAAGAGATTGGCATTGAAAGACTTCATTTAGAACAAGATGCAGGTAAAAGTATTCACGATATGGATCCGTCAAGTACTTACGTCGATTTAAATCGTTCTGGAATTGCGTTAATGGAAATTGTGAGTAAACCAGATCTTCGATCTCCAGAAGAAGTTAATGCTTATATAAAAAAACTTAGAACTATAATGAGATATCTAGGAACTTGCGACGGCAACATGCAAGAGGGTTCGTTAAGAGCTGATGTTAATGTATCGGTAAGAAAAGTAGGAGATAAAAATTTTGGAACAAGATGTGAAATAAAAAATGTAAATTCTATAAAATTTATGCAAATGGCAATAGAATACGAGGCCAAGAGGCAAGTAGAATTATTAGATGAAGGGAAAAAGATTGAGCAGGAAACAAGACTTTTTGATACAAAAAAAAATGAGACAAGATCCATGAGATCAAAAGAGGATGCTCATGATTACAGATATTTTCCAGATCCGGATCTTTTGCCTCTCAAAATTGAACAAAAATTAATAGATGATTTAAAAAAAAATTTACCGGAGTTACCTGATAATAAAAAAGAAAGATTTATGAGTGATTACGAACTTAATTCATATGAAGCTAATGTGCTAGTTTCTGAAAAAGAAATTTCAAATTATTATGAAGAGGTTGCAAAATTATCTGACAAAAAGCTTGCCGCAACATGGATGATGGGAGATTTATTTGCAATGTTAAATGACAAAGGACTTAATATATCCAAGTCACCTATCTCTGCTAAAAATTTTGCTGAATTGGTTCAATCAATAAAGTCAGGGGAAATTTCTGGCAGAATAGCAAAAGAAGTTTTTGAATTAATGGTAGAGAGCGGGGATAATCCTAAAAAAATTATCAAGTCTAAAGGCATGAAACAGCTGAGTGATCCCAAAGAATTAGAAAAAATTATCAATGAAATATTAACTAAGAACAAAGATAAAGTTGACCAGTATAAGTCCGGTAAAGAAAAATTATTTGGTTTTTTTGTTGGTCAAGTTATGAAACAATCAGGCGGAAAAGCTAATCCACAGTTAACAAACGATATCTTAAAAAAACTTTTAAAAGGCTAATTATGCCTAAAAAATTAGATTTAACTGATAATCTTGAAAATTATATTATTAATCATTCAGAAACCTTGTCTGACGTTCAGAATGAAATAATTCAGCATAATAAAAGTTTAGGAGATCAGCAAAGATTACAAATATCTATATCACAAGCTCAATTTCTACAAACATTAATAAAAGTTTCAAATGCAAAAAAAATTTTAGAGATTGGTAGTTTTACAGGATTTAGTGCTTTATCTATGGCTATGGCACTTCCTGCTGATGGAATTTTAATTAGTTTAGATAAAAATCCCGAATTTAGCAATAAGGCTAAATACTTTTATGACAAAGCCAAAGAAAAAAGGATTAAACAAATTATCAAACCAGCTATAGAGAGTTTGAAAGAATTAAAAGTTACAAAAAGGTTATTTGATTTAATTTTTATTGACGCTGATAAAGAAAATTACCTAAATTATTATGAATCTTGTATAAATTTGATAGATAAAAAGGGTCTTATAGTTATCGATAATGTATTATGGCATGGTGAAGTTGCCGACGATGCAAATAACGATAAATTTACAAATATTATCAGGGATTTTAATAGTCATATTAAACAAGATAAAAGGATTACAAAGAACATAGTTCCTATTGGAGATGGGTTAACTATTTGTATTAAAAAATAATGTTCACTATTTCTGGATTTTACAAGTTTAAAAAGATTAATTTCTTAAAAAAACACAAAACTTATATTGAAAACGAAATATCAAATACCAGTATTAGAGGATCAATTATAATCTCGTCAGAGGGTATTAATGGATCTCTTGCAGGCAATAGCAAAGATATTTCTAAAATTTTAAAATTACTAAAAAAAGAATTTCAATTCACAGAATTTGATAGTAGCAATATTTCTAATAGTCGTTTTCAACCATTTCACAAAGCAAAAGTAAAAGTAAAAAAAGAAGTTGTACCACTTGGTTTGAAAATTAATAGTGTAAGCAAAAGACGCAATAGGTATTTGTCTGGAAAATCTTGGAACAAGTTAATTATAAAAAAAGAAACTCTTTTGATTGACGTAAGAAAACCCTTTGAATATAGCGTTGGCACTTTTAAGAATGCAATGAATCCAAATATACAAAATTTTCGAGATTTTCCTAAATTTTTAAATAAAGTCGAAAAGACTAAACCTGTTGCGATGTTCTGTACCGGAGGTATTAGATGCGAAAAGGCATCAATTTTTTTAAAAAAAAAGGGTTTCAAAAACGTGTTTCAATTAAAAGGTGGAATACTTAATTATCTCAACAAAACTAAAAAAAAAGATAGTTTATGGAAAGGAGAATGTTTTGTTTTTGATAACAGAGTTTCTTTAAAACATAAATTAATACAAGGAACTTTTTCAATTTGTGGGGGTTGTCGAAAACCTATATCAACAAAAGACAAGAAATCAAAAAAATATGAAGAGGGCGTTTCTTGTGAAAGGTGTTATGACACACTATCAAGTTTGCAAAAATCAAGATTTCGAATGAGGCAAAATCAAATTAATCTTGCCAAAAAAGCGGGAAAGAAGCATAAGTTTCAAAAGGAATATTAAATATGGATTTAACAAAAGGTTCAATTTGGCAACTTTTAAGAAAAGTAACTATACCCGCTAGTACTGGATCTCTTTTTCAAACTTTTTATAATCTAGTTGACACTTATTTTGCAGGAAGAATTTCTCCAGAAGCACTAGCGGCAATAGCAAAATCTTGGCCAATCTATTTTATAGCAATAGCTGTAGCTGTTGGTATTGGAGCTGGTACAACAGCTTTAATAAGTAACTCTATTGGGGCTAAAGAAGACAGAAAAGCTTCTATGTATGTTGCTCAGTCTATAGTACTAGCAATTGTTATCTCGATTTTTGTAACTTTGTTTGGTTTAAATTTTTCCGATGAACTTTTAAGAATTATGGGTTCTACTGAAGAAAGTATAATTTTAACACGTGAATATTTAGATATAATATTTTTTGGTGCCATAATTGTATTAGCCCAGTTATCTTTAAATGGGACTCTGAATGCACAAGGTGATACGAAAAGTTATAGAAACGTTTTAATATTCACTTTCTTCTTAAATATATTTCTTAATCCTTTATTTATTTTTGGTTATGGGTTTATACCAGCATTCGGAATTGCTGGTTTAGCAATAGCTACATTAGTATCCCAGTGTGTAGGCTTAATATATCTAGCTAACAAAGTTTACTGCTGTAAATTAAAAAAGTACTTGTATATAGAATGTTTTAAACCAAAATTTGATTATATCAGCACACTTTTTAAACAGTCAGTTCCAATAATGTTTACCATGTTAATGATAATGTTTGGAGTATTTAATATTTTCTATTTTGTTGGTCAATTTGGTGAGCTAGCAACAGCAGGTTATGGTACAGCAGTTAGAATAGAACAAGTTTTATTACTACCTGTTATAGGTTTAAACACTGCCGTTTTATCAATTGCCGGTCAAAATTACGGAGCAAAAATGCATTTTAGAGTAAAAGAAGTTTATGGAAAAGCATTAATGTTTGGTTCCGGGTTTATGGTGTTAGCTGGTATTTTTGTTTATTTAACATCTGAAATTATAATTTCTTTTTTTACAAATGACCTTGAGGTTATTCAAAGAGGGGCGCTTTATTTACAAGTCGCTGCTCTTATCGGGCCCGTCTATCCTGTATTTTTTATTACTTCTGCTTTATTCCAAGCGCTTAAAAGACCAATTTATAGTTTATACATGACGATACTTAGACTTACGTTAATACCATTTATGTCTCTCTGGTATGTAATTAATATAAGAAACGGTGAATACCAAGATATTTTCTACACAATCTTGGTAACAAATTGGATGATGGGATTAGTCGTATTAACTTTTGTTCCATTTTTTTTGAAAAGAGTATTTAGAGTTTCTTTTAAAAAGTTATTTGTATTTTAGTTTATTTTCTAATTTTCTCACAAGGTAAGAGACTATTAATATTAATATTAAGTATTCTAGAATTAAAAAAGTATATATTTCTAATGGTCTGTAGGTAGTTGTTACTAGTTCATTTGCCTTTCTAGTTAAATCTCCTATTCCTATAATCGATACTAGAGAAGACATTTTTAAAACATAGACAAATTGATTTCCCATTGCAGGCAGCACAACTTTAATTGCTTGTGGCAGGATTACTAATCTCATTTTTTTCCAGAAATTCATTCCAAGTGACTCAGATACTTCATGTTGTCCTTTTGAAATAGAATTTATACCAGCTCTAAAAATTTCTGCTTGAAATGCACTTTCGCTAATAGTTAATGCTATTATGCCTGATACAAATGGTGAGAAACTTACTCCTATCATAATTGGAAGACCGTAATATATCCAAAGAATTAAAACTAATAAGGGAATTGCTCTTACGATTTCGACATAAGTTATATTGAAATAACTTAAAAATTTATTATTAGATAAAGATGGAAGGGCAACTATCAAACCTATAATCATAGCTAGAACTATGGATACTACTGAAATATAAATAGTTGTTGTAATACCGCTAATTAAAAACTTAAGATTTGTAAGACCTTCTATATTATCAGGGCTTAATATATACCAACCCCATTCATAGTTAGAACTACATCCCTGAAGCAAAAATAGAATAGAGATTAATTTTAAAAATTTCACTATTTAACTATATTTGTTAATGGAGGGTATTTAAACTTAAATTATAAGCTTTTTAAATTGTACTTAGAGAGTAATTTCTTAAAATAACCTGAAGCTTGCTTCTTTTTAATCCAATTATTTACATAATCATTCCAAACTTTATCTCCTTTTGGAACCATCATCGCTAAAAATGCTGGATTTTTTCCACCATCAGGAACGATGGCTAATTGAGGATATTTAATAACTAATTTATTCGCTTCAGTTGAACTTGTAATATTTCCATCAGCTCTGCCCGCAAGAACCTCTTGAAAATCTCTAGCTGGGGCTTCAACAGATTGTAGTTTTGATTTCGGAAAAAATTCCTTTGCTTTTTCTTCTTGAGAAGTACCTAATGTTGTTGCAATTTTCACATTACTATTATTTAGCGACTCCCAAGTAGGAAATTTTTTTAAATTCTTTTTTAAAACAAGCGGTACAGTTGCGTACTTATAATACGTAGTTGTAAAACCAGCTACTTCAGCTCTTTTTGGAGTTTTAGTTACACTTGTTGAAATATCGTATCGATCAGCTGTAATCCCAGCCACTATTGTTTTCCACTCTGCAGGCACAAACTTAACTTTTACACCCATATCTTTTGCAAGTTCTCTCATAACATCAATGTCAAAACCTTTATATTTGTTAGTAGCTGGATCTTTCATTGACATTGGATCCCAATCTCCAGTCGTTCCAACTCTTAACTCTCCATTTTTTTTAATTGTTTGAAGTTTAGACTCCGCATTTGCTGATGCGGTAATTAATAATAAGGTAAAAAGTATTATAATTTTTTTCATGTTTTCTTTTAACTTTTCAATCGTTCATTTTCCAAACGCATATTGCCCCACATAATGGTTGACTAAAGTAAAATTTTTTTCTATAAAAGAACAAAATAAGAACATTTATGGAGCTGAAAATACCTTATTACATACACAAAGTAGGAGCGGGTTTTCCATCCCCCGCAACAGATTATATAGAGGATGATGTAGATTTAAATCATCATCTTATAAAAAATTCACCAGCAACATTTATAATTAGAGTTCAAGGCAAGTCTATGAATAGTGTAGGAATCTACGATGGTGATTTATTAATAGTAGATAGAAGTATTAACCCAAAAAATCTTTCAACAGTTATAGCCAATGTTAACGATGAATTAGTGGTGAAAACAATCCTGAAAGAAAAAGGGGAAACATTTTTAACATCTGGATCTAAGAAAAAATCAGAAAGAATTCATTTAGCAAAAGATCAAGAAGTAATTATTTGGGGAGTGGTAACTTATGTCATCCATCAAGTACACAACTAAGAAAAATAGAATAGCCTTAGTAGATTGTAATTCATTTTACGTATCCTGTGAGAGACTTTTTAATCCTAAGATACAAAAAAAAGCTGTAGTAGTTTTATCAAATAATGATGGATGTGTAATATCTAGATCAAGAGAAGCAAAAGATTTAGGTATTAAAATGGGAGAGCCCTACTTCAAAGTAAAAGAATTAGTAAAAAAAAATAAAGTTGAAGTGTATTCATCAAACTATGCATTGTATGGAGATATATCGAGAAGAGTTATGAAAGTATTAAAAACTTTTTCACCAAAAGTAGAAATTTATTCAATCGATGAAGCTTTTATTGATTTATCTTTTATAGATGAAAAAGGAGTTGAGGATTATGGAAGAGAGATAAGATCAAGAGTTCTTAAGTGGACGGGTATACCAACAAGCGTAGGTATAGCCAGCACAAAAACATTAAGTAAAGTAGCCAATCATATAGCAAAAAAAGAAAAAGCAGGTGTAATTTATTTAAATACAAATATTGATGAAAGGTTAAAAAAATTTCAAATTGAAGATGTTTGGGGGGTAGGTAAACAGCTATCTAAGTTTTACCATAAGAACAATATAAGCAACGCTTATGATTTAAAAAATGTTTCAAACACGTGGGTAAAAAAAGGAACAAATGTTTTAGGCGCAAAAACAGCAATGGAACTAAGAGGAATACCTTGTATTGACTTACAAATAGATCAAGAGAAAAGGAAGAATTGTTGTGTCTCAAGATCATTTGGTAGAAAAGTAAAAGATTTAAATGAATTAGAGGAATCAGTTATTACACATTGCTTGAATGCAGCAGAAAAAATTAGAGCTGATGATCAAATAGCAAAAACAATAACAGTATTTATCAGAACAAGTCCATTTGATAAAAATAGAAGATACTACTCTAATTCAAAAACAATAGATTTAGCAATCCCTACTAGTAATAGCATAGAATTAATAAAAAATGCTGTTAAAGCACTAACCGATATATACAAATACGGTTATGCTTATCAAAAAGCTGGAATAATCTTATCAGGATTGAAAGATGCAAATCAAAATGATCAGAATCTTTTAACTCCACTTCTTGAAAACAAATCTAAGAAATTAATGAAAGCTATAGATTATACTAATACAAAATACGGACGATATGCGATCAGTATAGCTCAAGCAGGACTAAGCAAAGGTTGGAAAATGAGAAGAGAACATTCATCTAAAATAGATACTGCTTCATTTGACTCTTTGCCTAAAATAGTAGTATAAAAAAATACGGGGTGTCAGAAAGACTGAGATTATACCCGACGAACCTGACCGGTAATTCAGTAAGGGAGCTATGGATAAAATACTTTTATCGCAACAAACAACAATAGCTATCACAATATTAATTGGCCTGTTCTTTATATGGCTTGGTTACTTAAATAATAAAAAAATATTTAATAATAAAAATTATATTGTTGGTGATAGGGATGAAAATACATTTTCATTAACTTCGAGCCTAACAGCATCAGCACTGGGAGCTTGGATTTTATTTGGCCCTCCTTCTGCAGCAACTTGGGGAGGGATAGGTGCCGTAATCGGTTATGCATTAGGCACGGCCGCGCCAATGTTATTTCTTTACAATTTTGGTCCTAAAATCCGAAAAGAATTTCCAAACGGTTTAACACTAACTGAATTTATACAAAAAAGATTTGGTCAAACTATATTAAAATTAAGTTTATTCTTAATACTATTTTATTTGATAATTTTTTTAATTGCTGAGGTGACGGCTATAGCATTTTTATTAAATTATATTTCAAAAATTCCATTATGGGTTACCGCAGGTTTAACCTTAATCATTTGTTTACTTTATATATTAAGAGGGGGTTTTAAACTTTCAATTATTACTGACAAATATCAGTTTATTTTTATAATGTGCATTATTTTATTTTCATTAATTTTAGTTTTTAGCAACTTAAATCTAACTAGCTATGAAATAATAAAAATAAATTCACCACAATTAATTGGCAAAGATTATTTACCCAACTACACAGCTGGTTTAACTTTTTTCATAGCGGTGGCTTGTACCAATTTATTTCATCAAGGAAATTGGCAAAGAGTTTTTTCAGCAAAAAATAATTCAATTTTAAAAAAAAGTTTAATTAATTCATCTATTATAATTTTTATAATAGTTTTTTGGATGGGATATTCAGGTTTAATATCTTTTTCATTAAATTCAAAAGTTACTCCAGATCTTGCTTTCTTTGACTTAATTCTAGATGAAAAAAAATCTCTTATAGTTGTGTCAGTATTAATTTTAGCATTGTCATTAACATTAAGTACCATTGACACATTAATAAATGCTATTTCAAGTTTGCTAATCGTGAATGGTAGTCAAATAAATAAAATGATTAAAGGGAAGAAAATTAAAGAAAAAACAAATTTTATTATTATATTTATATGTTCTATAGTTTTTATTTTTGCATCAAGAGGATATAGTATATTATATTTATTTTTATTGGCTGATCTTCTTTGCTGTGCTGCTGTTGTTACAATTTTTTATGGTTTTTTTAACAAAAATATTAATCCTAAACTTGCAGCTTATTCAATAACTCTTGGTTTGATTTTTGGTCTGTTGTTTTTTCCAAGTCAAAATTTTGAGACAAGTATTTTAGTAGGAAATTTGATATCTATTGATAATTTTTCAATTTTTATTAGAACAAATCTACTTTTTATATCTTTTCTTATATCTCTATTTGCTCCTCTTATAATAATTTTATTTCACTCTTTACGCAATTCGTTAAGGTAAATTATTACTGCTATCCATATAAATAAAAAACTTATTAATTTTTCTATTTCAAGTGGTTGACCTAGGTAAAATATACTTAAAAAAAATTGAGCTGTTGGTGTCAAAAAAAATATCATGCTCGCAGGTCCTATTCCTATTAATTCAAATCCTTTTATGTACATAAAGAGAGGAACGAGTGTCATAAATCCTGCAAAAAACAAATAAAAAGACAATGTAGGATTATTAAATCCAAAGACATTTGTATTATTGAAAACGAGAGAGCTGAATAAAATTAATGCTATTGGGGATATCAACAAAGTTTCAAAAAATAATCCTATATCTGATGAAATATTTATTTTTTTTCTTATTAAAGTATAAAAACTAAATGTGATTGCGACTGTTAAACCAATCCATGGAATATTCTTAAATTGAATTAGTAAATAAATTATAGATAAAAAAACAAGAAATATAGCGATTGATTTATTTCTATTAATTTTTTCCTTTAAAAATATCCTTCCCAAAAAAACACTTAATAAAGGAAAAATATAATATCCAAGCGATGCATCTAGCATATTGTTTACTGAGATAGAATAAAGCCATGTAAACCAATTAATAGAAACTAAAACTCCAGTAAGAAATAATAAACCTAGAGTATTTAGAGATTTAGATACTTTTTTAAATTCTGACCACTTTCTAAAATAAAAGGTTGTAAATACTAAAAGCACTGTTGTCCAAATAGTACGATGTATTGTCAATTCAACAGGTGACGCAAAAGACACAAATTTGAAATAAATTACACCAATGATACCCCACCAAAGAGAAGCGCCTACAGTAAATAAAGATCCTTCAAATAATTTTTTTTTCATTTCACCATTTTTTTGATTGATTTATATGGTAATAATTTAATAATTAGTACTAAATAACACTGGAAATACGGAAGAGTGGGTGAGCGGTTGAAACCAGTTGGTTGCTAACTAACCGTACGAGTAACATCGTACCGAGAGTTCGAATCTCTCCTCTTCCGCCAGTTATTTAAAAAATTCCTCAATTCTAACAGGTTCTTGAGTTATCATATATTTATACACATTGACGTTCTCTAATACTCTTTGAACATAATTCCTTGTTTCTTTAAATCTTATTAATTCAATCCAGTCTATATAGCTTAATTGATTTTTAGTTGGATCACCATTGACTCTTCTCCAAGTTTTTACTCTATTAGGACCCGCGTTGTAAGCTGCTATCGCGAAAGGATAAATCCCATTATAATCTGTTAATAATCCGTCAAAATAATAAGAACCTAATTTAATATTATAAATAGGATCATCTGTTAAACCGCTTATGCTATAAGGTAACTTTGCCTGTTTTGCTACAATCTTAGCAGTATATTTCATCAATTGCATCATACCTCTAGCACCAGCATAACTATTTGCTTTACTGTCAAACTCACTTTCTTGCCTGATAATGGCGTGTATCATTTCACTCGGGGGCATAGGTTTATTATTAATTTCTCTTGGTGTTGAAATAATAGGATAATTATATTTTAAATAAAATCTTTTTTCATACGAAGCTTTTTTGGAAATTTGAATAGCGAAATCATACCTCTCTATCTCAGTTGATAATTTTGCTGCTAATACCTCGCTACCTTCCTCAATGTTTAAACTTGCTAAGTGCTTAAGAACATCTTTTGAATATTTTGTATGATCAAGCTCTTTAAGAATTTTTATAATTCTAACAAGTCTATTTTTTAAGAATTCTTTCTCATAATCTTTGGAATATGAAGCATCTTCTTTTAAAGTAAATTCTCCTCCATAATTAATTTCTTTGAAACAAAGTTGTCCATAGTATGTTGTTAAAAAATTTGAACCTGCTTTGAAATATTCTTCAGCTTTTTTGGAATTGCCCGTTTCTTGGTATGACTTACCCAACCAATAAGCACCTCTTGCCAAACTTATAGGATAACTAACATTATCATAAAAATTTAAAAAATGGTTTATAGCGTATTCTTGTGATTTTAGGAATGAATGTGCAATCCAGCCCGCTAACCATTCAGCTTCTGCAAATTCTGGCCCAGATGAAAGAGAATGTTCGCTTGCTACTTTATAAGCAGTTTTATACCTTTTTTTATAAATTAAACTTCTTACTATACTTTCTCTTTGTTTCCACCACAGGTCAGCTCTTACTAACTCTTCCTCTGATCTATTTGAGTTATCGTAAAGTATTTGCAGAGAGGACTCTAATCTTCCTCTTCTATTTCTCCATTTTAATCTATCATATTCAAGTCCAATATCCTTTTTAAATCTATCAGGTACTTTTGCAATAGCATTATCAACTCCGTAAGAGTTACTCATTAATATTTGTCTAGCGTTATATAAGGCTTTAAAATCTGAAGGCAAATAGACAAGCATTCTCTTAAGGTCCCAATATTTTTTATTCCAGGCTAAATAATCTGCTCTTTTTATGTGATCTTCACTATCTAATATTGATTTGAATTTTTTTCGATAAAATCTTAATTGACTCTTACTCAAATCCGCATTTATCCAACCTTCCTTTATTAATTTTTTAGAATTATTTATATCTTTTAAATCAAAGTATGCTTCACCTAATTTTAATTTTCCTGTACCACTAACAGGTGGAAAATCATCAAACCATCTAATTATATTTTTCGGAGAAGAATTTTTGAGATAAATTTTCTGTTCAGCCAAATATTGTAATCTCCCTATTCTTGGAAAATCTGTATTATTTCTTATAAAAGTTTCATATGTTGAAAATGTTGCGTTATTTGAACTCTTCATCAAATAAATCCATTGTACGAATAACTTAAAGTCTTTATCTTTTATTTTTTCAGAGGTTTTGTATCCAGTTATCACCTTTCCTGATTTGATTTGACTAAATGCTATTTTTGCTCTTTCAAAATCTTTTTGATTTAGAAACTTTGATTTTTTAACTGAAGCAGTTGTTTTTCTAATTGTTTTGGGCTTTTTTTGAGGTAATACGAAAGCATCAGTGGTAATTTTTTTTTCAACTTTTTTTACTACTTTCTCTTCTTCCTTTACTTTTATTTTGACTTTCTCTTTAGTTTCATCCTTTTTTTTAATAGTTTTAGTTTTAATAATTGGTTTTGATTGAGGCAATAACTCTTTACTAGTTGTTCTTGGTTTTTCAATTTTTTTAAAAACTGAAGGTTTGTCTTTAGGCAATATGAAATTTTCATCAGCCAAACTGATGTGATTTGTATCAATTAAAAGCAATAAAATAGCTAGACTAATTAATCGAATAAGCATAAAAATAGATAATAATTAATCTTATATTGATTTATGTTCAAAGGTTCAATCGTAGCGTTAATAACACCGTTTAAAAATAATAAATTAGACGAGGCCAATTATAGTGAAATATTACATCATCATCTTAAAAATGGTACAAATGGCGTTGTACCGGCTGGAACAACTGGCGAGTCTCCAACTTTATCTCATATTGAACATAAAAAAGTAATTGAGATAGCAATTAAAGAGTGCAAGGGTAAAATTCCAGTTATAGCTGGAACTGGCTCCAACTCAACTTCTGAAGCAATTGAACTTTCTAAACATGCAGAGAATGCTGGCGCAGACGGTCTATTAATTGTTACCCCCTATTACAACAAACCAACTCAAGAGGGGCTATATCAACATTATAAATTAATTAATGACAGTGTAGGCATTCCAATTATCATTTACAATATACCTTCAAGATCCGTTATTGATATGACAGTAGATACAATGGCAAGATTATATGAGTTAAAAAATATTAAAGGTGTAAAAGATGCTACAGGTGATTTAAACAGAGTAACTATGCAGCTTAACAAAATGGGAAAAGAGTTTATTCAATTAACTGGAGAGGATGATAATGCGCTCGAATTTAATAAAAGGGGAGGTGTTGGTTGTATAAGTGTTACTGCTAACGTTGCAACAAAACTTTGTGCCGATTTTCATAAAGCTTCCTTATCTAAGGACAATGAAACTGCACTATCGATTAATAAGCTTTTATCTCCGTTGCACAAAGCACTCTTCATTGAGAGCAATCCTTCACCAGTAAAATACGCTGCATCTCTTTTAAGACTTTCTCCAGCAGATGTAAGATTGCCATTAGTACAGGTAACAGAAAAAACAAAAAAAGAAGTAGAAAAAGCACTTAAATTTGCAAAACTACTCTAATGAAATCAAAAAATGTTTCTCAAAAATTAATTTGCCTAAACCGCAAAGCAAGTTTTAATTATTATTTTAAAGAATTATATGAAGCTGGAATAGTTTTAAAAGGATCCGAGGTAAAATCATTAAGAATTGGTAAAGGCAGTATAGCAGACTCTTATGGTATAGACAAAGGGGGTGAAATATTTTTGATTAATTCACACATCCCACTGTACAAGCAATCCTCATACAACAATCATGATCCAAAAAGAGAGCGAAAATTATTGTTGTCAAAAAAACAAATTAATACTTTAATTGGTAGAATTAATCAGGATGGAATGACTATTGTACCTACTAAAATGTATTTTTATAAAGGAAAAGCGAAAATACAAGTAGCTGTAGGTAAAGGAAAAAAATTATATGACAAAAGATTAGTTAAGAAAAAAAGAGATTGGCAGAGAGAAAAAGCAAAAATATTTAGTAGAAAAAACAAATGATTTATTTAAACATAGGATCAAATCTTCCATTAGAAGAGGGAGGTAGAGAAAAAAATATAATAAAAGCAATCAACCATTTAAAAAAATTAAAATTAAATTTAATAAAAATATCAAGTTTTTATGAAACCCCATCCTACCCAAACAACGCAGATCCAAAATTTATAAATTTATGTGTCAAATTAGAAAGCAACCTCAAATCAAAAGAATTACTTAATGAGATAAAAAAAATTGAAAAAAAACTTGGAAGAATTCGGATAAAAAAGAATGAGCCCAGAACATGTGATATAGATATAATCGACTTTAACGGTGAAATTATTAAAAATGATGAACTTGAAGCACCACACCCAAGGCTACATTTAAGAAATTTTGTAATTTACCCCTTAAAAGAGATTGAACCTAATTGGTTTCATCCGATATTTAATAAAAATATAGATAGTTTTTTTCAAGAATTAGATAAAAATTCCCATAATGAGATTACAAGACTTATTAAAAGTGATATATTGAATTAATGATTAATAACAATGAATTAATAAATGAAATTAAGTCTTATAATAAATTTCTTAATCATGACTCACTAAATAAGGCATTTAAATTTGCAATTGATGCTCATAAAAACCAAAAAAGAGATGAAGGCGTTCCATACATTATTCACCCAGTAGCTGTAGCAAAAATTCTCACAGATTTGAAACTTGATAGTGCAACTATTGCTACAGGGTTGTTGCATGACACAATTGAAGATACTAAGGTAACTTATGAAACAGTAAAAAAAGAATTTGGTGAAGAGGTTGCAAATTTAGTTGATGGGGTTACTAAAATTTCTGCTCTTGAGGATAAAGCTTCAAGTGAGTCAAAAGCAGAAAATTTCAGAAAGTTAATCTTAGCAACTTCTAAAGATATCCGTGTTTTACTAGTAAAATTAGCCGACAGATTACACAATATGAGAACTATCAAATTTGTTAGGGGTAGAGAAAAAATGGTTCGCAAAGCAAAGGAAACTATGGAAATTTACGCCCCTTTAGCAGATAGAATGGGAATGAATAGAATTCGAGATGAGTTGGAAGATTTATCATTTGAAATATTAAATAAAAAAGCAAGGGATTTAATTCAAGAAAGACTTAAATTTATTAAGAATAATAGAGATGATAATTTTAAAATTATTTCAGCAGAATTAATAAATTTGCTTAAAGACAACGGAGTTACAGCCAAAATAGCAGGAAGAGAAAAAACTCCTTTTTCAATTTGGCGCAAAATGCAAAACAAAAAAATTTCTTTAGAACAATTAACTGACATTGTGGGTTTTAGAATTTTATTAACCTCTGTTGAAGATTGTTATAAAACACTTGGTATTTTACATTCTAAATATTCTGCAATTCCAGGAAAATTTAAAGATTACATTTCTACACCCAAAATTAATAAGTATAAATCCATCCATACTGCTTTAATAGGTCCATACAAACAGAGAATTGAAGTACAAATAAGAACTTATGAAATGCACGAATTTGCTGAAAGAGGTATCGCATCACATTGGAAGTACAAATCTTCAGAAAAATTTTCTGATCTTTCTTGGAAAGAATATGATTGGCTTAGAGATTTAGTTGAAATAATTGAAACAGGAAATAGTCCTGAACATTATTATGAATTTACAAAATTACAAATGTTTCAAGATAATGTTTTTTGCTTTACACCAAAAGGTTCAGTAATTAAATTACCTAAAAATGGAACCCCAATAGATTTTGCCTATGCGGTTCATACTAAAGTTGGCGATACAGCTATAGGATGCGAAATTAATGGTAAAGAAATGCCTGTTCAAACGGTGCTTAAAAATGGAGATATGGTTAATATTCTTACATCTTCGAATGTTTCACCATCTCTACATTGGTTGTCATCTTCAAAAACTGGAAAGGCACGTGCTTCAATAAGAAGGTATTGGCAAGGCAGAAACAATAAACAACAGGATGGTGAAAAAATTTATAATACGTCTTTAATAATTGACTTACCCCACAATCCTGGTGTTTTAGGTGAAATTAGCACCTTAATTGGTCTCAACAAAAGCAATATTGTGAATATTGAACTTTTAAAAAGAAAAGAAGATTATTTACAATTTTCTTTTGATATTCAGATTAAAGATTTGAAAAATTTTACAAACTTGATAAGTCAAATTAAACAAAAAGATTATAAATTTAAAATAGTTAGACATAAAAATAAAAAAAATGCTTTCTTACAAAGAATCTTTGAAAATTTTAAAAGAAGCTAATGCCCTTATAGAGGGTCATTTTATATTATCTTCAGGATTACACAGTCCACAATATGTTCAATGTGCTCAATTAATGAGTAAACCAAATAAAGCAAAAAAGATTTGCGAGTCTCTCTCTGAAAAAATTAATAATGAATTTAAGGAATTTGATATTATACTATCACCTGCTATGGGAGGCATTGTTCTTGGTTATGAAATCGGTAGATTATTAAATAAAGAAACCTTTTTTTCGGAAAGAGTTAATGGTGAATTTAAACTTAGAAGAGATTTCTCAATTAAAAAAGGTCAAAAGGTTCTCATTGTAGAAGATGTTATTACTACTGGAAAATCAAGTTTAGAGTGCTCAAAATTAGTATTAGATAACTATGCAAAGATTGTTGGATATGCATGTCTGATTAATAGGTCCAATGGAAAATCTTCTATAAAAGAAAAAATTGTTTCACAGATCGAATTAAATATTCCAACATACACAAAGGAAAATTTACCAAGTAGTTTATCAGCTCTTAAAGCAGTTAAACCTGGAAGCAGAAATCTTTAATGAGCAAAATTAGACTTGGAGTAAATATAGACCATGTTGCAACTGTAAGAAACGCAAGAGGCGAGTCCTATCCTAGCCCTCTGAGAGCAGCCTTATTGGCCCAGAAGAGTGGAGCTGAGTCTGTTACAATACATTTAAGAGAAGATAGACGTCATATAAGAGAATTTGATCTTAAAGAAATTAAATCGAAATTAAAAATTCCACTTAATCTTGAAATAGCTGCTACTAACGAAATGTTGAATATAGCTTTAAAAAGTAAACCAGATTTTATTTGTATCGTACCAGAAAAAAGGCAAGAACTAACTACAGAGGGTGGTTTAAATTTAAGCTATAAGGAAAAGTTTTTAAATAAATTAATTAAAAAACTAAAAAAAAATAGATTCAGGGTTAGTCTATTTATTGAGCCTAGCATTCAAGATATAAAAAGGTCACGAGAATTAAACGCTGATTGTGTGGAAATACATACTGGAAAATTTTGCAATCTTGTTAATGAGAATAAAAATTACAGTTACGAGCTAAACAAGATTAAAAAAGCTGTTATTTTAGGTAATAAATTAGATTTAGAGGTACATGCAGGTCACGGTCTTACATTTAAATCAGCAAAAATATTAAAAAAAGTTAAAGGAATTAAAGAATTTAATATTGGACATTTTCTAATTGGAGAATCAATTTTTGAAGGTTTAGGCAAAACTATTAAAAAATTTAAAAGGATTTTGCATAAATGAAACTATTTGGTGTAGGTACTGATATAATACAAGTAAATAGATTAAAAAAATCTCTTAAAAAAAAACTATTTTTATCAAGAATATTCAATGAAGAAGAAATTAAAAAATGTAAAAGAACTAAAAAAAATTTTAATTGCTATGCAAAAAGATTTGCTGCTAAAGAAGCATTCTCAAAAGCTTTAGGAACAGGTATATCTAAAGGTATTAACTTCAATGAAATCGTCGTTTTAAACGAAAAATCTGGTAAACCTTTTATAAAATTAATTAATAAAACAAAAAAAATTGTTGAGAGAAAATTAAAAAAAAAAATGTACAAAATCTCTTTGTCAATTGCTGACGAAAAAGATTATGCAGTTGCTTTTGTTACAATTTCAATATGAATAAAAATATAAAAAATGTTGTACTAGATAATATCAAAACTCTTACTTATGCCTTAATTATTGCGGTACTTTTAAGATCATTGTTATATCAGCCTTTTTATATTCCATCTTCATCAATGGAACCAACTTTGCTTGTTGGGGATAGATTATTTGTTTCTAAATTCGCTTATGGTTATAGCAAACATTCATTTCCATTTAGTCCGTCCGTATACCAAAAAAGAATATTTTTTGAAGAACCAAAGAGAGGAGATTTAGTTGTTTTTAAGACTCCTTCTGATAATAGAACTGATTATATAAAAAGATTGATAGGGACACCTGGTGACACCCTTCAATTTATTAATGGAGAAATTTATCTAAATAAAAAAAAGATAATGAGAAGAGAAATAGATGAAAATCCAATCATAAGGTGTGGTCAAATTAATTTACCAGTAAAAATATTTGAAGAAACATTGCCAAATGGAGTAAAATATAAAGCAGTGTATAATAGTTCTGGCACACTTCAGAATACCGATGAGTACATTGTACCAGAAAATCATTACTTTCTATTAGGAGATAATAGAGACTGCTCGAAAGATAGTAGATTTTTATCTGAAGTGGGTTATGTAAATAAACTAAACTTAGTCGGAAAAGCACAATTAATATTTTTTTCCAACGATACTATTAAGGGAAGTGTTTTAAAATTTTGGAATTGGAAAAACTCGCTTAGAGTAAACAGAACATTTAAAAAATTATGATAGGTAAATTTATTAAATTTAAAGACTTGGAAGATGTTATAAAATATAAATTTAATTCCAAAGATCTACTAAAACTATGTTTAACACACAAAAGCTATGATGAAAAGATGAACAATGAAAAACTAGAATTTTTAGGTGATAGAGTATTAGGATTAATAATATCAAAAAATTTACTAATTAAATATCCTGACGAAAAAGAGGGTATAATTGATAAAAAATACGCAAATTTAGTTAATAAGAAAAAATGTGCAGAAATAGCTAATTCCTTAAATTTAAAAAAATATATGTTATTAGGTTCGAATTTCAAAAAAAATGATCAGAAACATGAAAAAATTTCAGGAGATTGTCTTGAGGCATTAATCGGTGCAATTTTTGAAGATAGCTCTTTAAAAAATGCAGAAAAATTTATTTTGAATTATTGGGACTCCTCATTGAAAAAATCAGATTTTACGATCGTAGATTCAAAAACAAAATTACAAGAATACAGTCTTAAAAAATTTAAAAAACTCCCTACTTATACATTATTAAAAACATCTGGCCCTCATCATAAACCAATTTTTAAAGTGACAGCAAAAACACCTAATTCAAAAAAAATCACTGCTACTGGATCATCTAAAAAAGAAGCACAACAAAATGCAGCCAAAAAATTACTTGATGATTTAAAAATATGAATTGGGAGGACGAAGGCTATTTGTTAAGTAAAAAAAAATTTCGCGAAAATGCTGTAATTATAAGTGTCTTCACTCAAAAATTTGGAAAAGTTTCTGGCATTGTATACGGAGGTACTTCTAGAAAAGTTAAAAACTACCTTCAAATTGGAAATAAAATATTTATTATACATAATTCAAAGAGTCGTAACAAATTAGGTTATCTGAAAACTGAAATAATAGAGGCTATTAGCCCAAGATATTTTGATGATAAAAAAAGATCTTATGTTTTATTATCTATAACAGAATTACTAAATTCTTTGTTGCCTGATGAAGAAACTTATAAAAATATCTACATATCTTTAAATAATTTGATAAAGAGTTTAGAGAATAAAAACTGGCCAATTTTATATTTGTATTGGGAAATAAATCTAATTAAAGAATTAGGTTTTGGTTTTAAAACTGATAAGACTAGCTCATCTAAAGAAATTTTATCTCTTAATATTGATAATGTTTTATATAAAGTTCCTAAATTTATTATAAATGAAGAAATCCCTGAAAATTATTCTAAGGAGACAATATACCAAGCTTTATCTTTCACGAGAAACTTAATGTTAAATAAATTTTATTTACCGAATAATTTATTCCTACCAAAATCCAGGATAGTTTTTGAAAATTGTTTTATTTAATAAGAATCAAGTTTAGCTACCACATCTAAGGCAAAATACGTAATTATAGCATTGGATCCAGCTCTTTTAAGTGAGATTAAACTTTCATAAATAGCATTTTCATTTAAATATTTATTTTTTACAGAATTTTTAATCATCGAATACTCACCTGACACTTGATATGAAAACACTGGTATTTTAAAAGTTTTTTTTATCAAACTTATTATATCTAAATAAGGCATTCCTGGTTTCACCATTACAAAATCAGCACCTTCTTTAATATCTAGAGAAACCTCTCTTAATGCCTCATTATAATTTCTCATATCCATTTGATAAGTTTTTTTATCTCCTTTTAAATTACTTTTAGATCCTACTGCATCTCTGAAAGGTCCATAAAAATTTGACGCGTATTTAACAGCATAGGATAATATTTTAGTATCTTTAAACTTATTTTTATCCAAAGTTTTCCTTATAGAACCTATTCTACCATCCATCATGTCAGAAGGTGCAATGACATCAGAACCCATTGCGGCTTGTAATAACGCTTGTTTGTTTAATATTTTAAGTGTTTCATCATTATCTATTTTACCATTTATTATTACTCCATCGTGACCATGAGAAGTATATGGATCTAATGCTACATCAGTCATAACACCAAAGTTTTTATATTTTTTTTTAATAAACTTGACCCCCCTACAAATTAAATTATTTTCATTAAGAGCCTCTGATCCATTATTATCTCTTTTATCACTTGGGGTATTTGGAAATATAGCTACCATCGGCAAATTAAATTTTTCTGCCTTGTCTAAAATTTTAGACAACATGTCTATTGAATATCTGTAGACACCTGGCATGCTTTTAATTTTTTCTATTTTATTTTTCCCCTCTCTTATAAATATTGGCAATATCAAATCATTTGGTGATAAATTATTTTCAGATACTAATCTACGAATCCAATCGGAGTTGCGAACTCTTCTCAATCTTGTTGATGGAAACTTCCCTAAAATCTTCATTTTTTTTATTTAAGCAATATTATTTATGCGACAAATATAATATTATACCTTATAAGCAAAGTAATTTATTACGTAAATATGTCTAATTCAGTAACATTTAATGATTTTTATCAAGTTCCAGATCTTTCTTTTGATATAAATAAATTGAGATCTGATCTAGAAGTAATTTTAAAAAAATCTAAATATCAAACTCTAGGGATTAGTAATTTTGCAGCTATACCTATGAATAAAATTCCAGGAGATGACAATTCTATCAAAGGACACAATGTAAGAGGTATCTATTGGACAAAACCAGATGAAACAGGAAAAGAAGTGAAAAGAGATAAGCCTATTGATGAGTCAAAGTACACTGAATTAACAGAGGAATTTAAAAATACTTATTTTGAGGAAGTTTACAAAATTTTGAGATCAAAATTTAAATTGGGTAGAGTAAGAATATTATTAAAAGAGCCAAGGTCTACTTTAAGCTGGCATAAAGATCCAGAACCCCGATTACATATTCCTATAATAACAAATCCAGGATGTAAAATGGTAATCGAGGACGTTGCTAAGCATATGCCAGCAGACGGAAAAGTTTGGATTACTAACAACACAAGATATCATAATTTCTTTAACGGAGGTGAACAAAATAGAATTCATATAGTTGCCTGTATGTTGGAAAATAGATTTAATTAATTGAAATCAATTTTTAAAAAAATATGTATTTCATCAGATCACGCAGGTTATGAGATTAAAGAATTTATTAAAGACTTTATTTTAAGGTCAAACATTTCAATTACAGACCTAGGTCCATTTATTAATAAATCTGTAGATTATCCAGACTTTGCAAAAAAGGTTTCTCAAAGAGTATCCAAAAAAAAAAGTGAAATTGGCATTTTGGTATGTGGCTCTGGTACAGGTATGGCCATTTCTGCCAATAAAACAAAAGGAATTCGAGCAGCTGTAGGATATAATATTAAATCTACTCAATTGTCTCGCCAGCATAATAATGCTAATATATTATGTTTAGGATCTAGACTAACAAAAAAAAAGGATATAAGTAAAATTGTGTCAGTTTTTTTAAAAACAAAATTTGAGGGTGGAAGGCACACTAGAAGAATAAAAAAGATATAAATGTCAACTGTAACTAAAATAAATAGAACTCCAAGAAACTTTTTTGAAAGAGATCTAAAAAGTTCTGACAAGGAATTATTTGACTCGATTGCTAAAGAATTCGATAGACAAAAAAATCATATTGAATTGATTGCTTCTGAAAATATCGTTTCAAAGGCTGTGTTAGAAGCACAGGGTTCGGTATTAACTAATAAGTATGCAGAGGGATATTCTGGAAAAAGATATTATGGTGGTTGTGAGTTCGTAGATATATCTGAAAATTTGGCAATAGAGAGAGCAAAAAAATTATTCAACTGTAAATTTGTTAATGTTCAACCACACTCTGGTGCTCAAGCAAATGGCGCAGTATATTTAGCGTTGATTAAACCTGGTGATACAATATTAGGTATGAGCTTAAATTCAGGCGGGCATTTAACTCATGGCGCTAAACCAGCTCAGTCAGGAAAATGGTTTAATGCTATTCATTACGATGTAAACAAAGACAACGGTCTTATTGATTATGAAAATATTGAAAAATTAGCTTTAGAAAACAAACCGAAATTAATAATTGCAGGTGGAAGTGCATATTCGCGTGTAATCGATTTTAAGAAATTTAAAGAAATCTGTGAAAAAATAGGTGCTTATTTTTTAGTAGATATGGCTCATTTTTCTGGACTGGTTGCCGGCGGTGCATACCCTAATCCATTGGACTATGCTGATGTTGTCACTTCAACGACACACAAAGTATTAAGAGGACCTAGAGGAGGAATTATTCTAACTAACAATGAAACTTTATATAAAAAATTCAATAGCGCTGTATTTCCAGGACTTCAAGGAGGGCCTTTGATGCATGTAATATCTGCAAAAGCAGTTTGTTTTAAGGAAGCTTTAAGCGATGAGTTTAAAAAATATACTTCTGATGTTATTTCGAACGCAAAAATTTTAAGCGAAACTTTAGTTGAAAATAATTTTAAAATATTTTCAGGTGGAACAGACACTCATCTTATGTTAGTGGATTTACGACCTTATGGGGTAACAGGCAAAGATGCTGAAGAAAGCTTAGGTAGAGCAAATATCACATGCAATAAAAATGGTATACCTTTTGATACTGAGAGCCCAATGATAACGTCCGGTATAAGATTAGGAACACCAGCTGCAACAACGAGAGGTTTTAAATCACAAGAATTTAGATTAGTAGGAAAATTAATAACTAAAGTTATAAAGGGTCTTTCAGAAAATAAAGAAGATAATTCCAAAATAGAAAAGGAAGTACAAAAAGAAGTTATCGATCTATGTTCTGATTTCCCTATATATAGTGAGTAACAAAACATTCTATGATTTGTCCATTCTGTAGAGAAAAAGATACATCAGTGGTTGACTCACGGCCTACTGAAGACGGAACAGCCATCAGAAGAAGAAGAGTTTGTACTTGTGGTGGAGGACAAAGATTTACTACATTTGAAAGAGTTCAATTCAGAGAACTAACTGTAATAAAAAAAAATGGAAGAAGATCCGCATTTGACAGAGAAAAATTAGCTAAATCACTTTTCACTGCGCTTAAAAAAAGACCTATCGATTCAGACACGACCGAAAAAATTGTTTCTAAAATTTCTAGAGAACTTGAGGAAATGGGACAATCTGAAATTCAATCAAGTATTATTGGAAGAAAAGTAATGGATGAGCTTAAAGAACTTGATAAAATTGCTTACATAAGGTTTGCCTCAGTATATACAAATTTTAAAGAAATCGGTGAATTTGGCGAATATATTGATGAGTTACATGGCAAATCAAAAAAAAAATAAATATAACAATAAACACGTAGAAAATTTAGGGTTAGCATTTGAACTAGCTCAAATCAACTTAGGTTCCACAAAAGAAAATCCCTCGGTTGGTTGCGTAGTTGAAAAAAATGGTAGTATAATTTCAAGCGGTTACACCTCAATAAATGGCAGACCACATGCTGAATTTAATGCGTTAAAAAATAAAAATAATTTAAAAAATTCAAACATTTATATAACACTTGAGCCTTGTTCTCATTTTGGAAAGACACCTCCCTGTACGAATATTATTAAAAAAAAAGGCATTAAAAATGTTTATTATTCAATTGATGATTTTGATGACAGGAGTAAAAATAAATCAAAAAAAATACTATCAAAATTCAATATTAATTTAAAAAAATCCATTTTAAAAAAAAGAGGAATGGAGTTTTATCAAAGTTACTATAGATTGAAAAAAAATAAACTGCCAATTATTGATGCCAAAATAGCTTTATCTAATGATTATTTTACTTTAAATAAAAAAAATAAATGGATTACCAATGAAAGATCGCGAAAATTATCACATTTACTAAGGACTAAATATGACGCATTACTATCGACCTCTAAAAGTATAAATAAAGATAACCCTTTGTTAAACTGTAGAATTAAAGGATTGGAACGTAAATCACCAAATCTTATTATTTTAGATAGAGATTTGATTATAAAAAAAAATTTAAAAATTTTTAAGATTAAAGCGAGTAGAAAAATTTATATTTGTACTACTAAAAATGACAAATCAAAAATAAAATGGTTAAAAAAAAACAATGTTAGAGTGTTATTATATGAAAAACTTAAATCAACAGAAGATTTTAAAAAGTTGTTCAATTCACTTTTAAAATTTAGTTTTTCAAGAATATTTATTGAAACTGGACTAACATTTATTAATTTTTTAATTAAAGGCAAATTTATAAACAATATTTATCTTTTCCAAACTAACTTCAATTTAAATAAAAATGGTTTTAATAATTCTAGTAATCGTTTATTAAAAAAGATAAAACTTAAAAATAAACTTAAAGTTTTTTTAAACAACGACGTTGTTTACTTAGAGAGGTTAAATTAATGTTTAATGGAATAATTAGAAATACCGGGATAGTTAAAAAAATTCAAAAAAATTCTAGAAGTATGAATATTACTATTTTTTCAAATTTAAAAATTGAAAAAAAAATGTTGGGTGCATCAATTTCTTGTAATGGTGTGTGTTTAACGTTAGTAGCAATAAAAAACAAACTTTTAACATTTTATTTGTCTCAGGAAACAATTAAAAGATCCAATTTTTCAAAAGTTAAAATTGGCAACATTATAAATATGGAAAAATCTCTAAAATTTGGATCTGAAGTTTCTGGCCACTATACACAAGGTCATGTAGACACTGTTGGAAAAATTCAAAGTATTAAAGTTATAGATAAAACTTGGATATTAAAAATAAATATTGCTGCTCAATTTAAAAAATATATTGTTGAAAAAGCTTCCATTCATATAAATGGCGTATCTTTAACTATTTCAAAAAAGAAAAAAAATTACTTTGAAATAAATATTATTCCTCACACTTTAAAATTAACAAATCTTAAAGATTTAAAAATAAAAGACTTGGTTAATATTGAATTTGATATTTTTGGAAAATATCTTTATGAAATTAACAATTAAATGACAAAAAACCATCTATCACCTATTAAAGATATTATTAAAGATGCTAGAAAAGGAAAAATGTTCATTTTAGTTGATGATAAAGATAGAGAAAATGAGGGCGATTTAATTATTCCTGGATCAAAATGCAATTCTAAAAATATTAATTTTATGGCGACACATGGACGAGGTCTAATTTGTTTAGCTTTGACAAAAAAAAAGGTTGAGCAACTAAATCTCCCTCTAATGTCCCCATTGAACAAAGCGCGGATGCAAACTGCCTTCACAATTTCTATTGAGGCAAAAAAAGGAATAACGACAGGAATATCTGCTTTTGATAGGGCCAAGACAGTAAAAGTAGCAATAAATAAAAAATCTAAAAAAAAAGATATAGTTTCTCCAGGTCATGTTTTTCCTTTAGTGGCGAGATCGGGAGGTGTTCTAGAAAGAGCTGGTCACACGGAAGCCTCTGTAGATGTTTCTAAATTAGCTAAACTTAATCCTAGTGCAGTTATCTGTGAGGTTATGAATCAGGACGGTAGGATGGCAAGACTTAAAGATTTGAAAACATTTGCGTTAAAGCATAAATTAAAAATTGCTAGCATTGAGGATATAATCTCTTTTAGACTCAAAAATGAAAAGTTAGTTAAAAATATAAATATTAAAAATATTAATTATAAAAATCAAAAGTATGACTTTTTGGTGTATAAAAACTTAGTTAATAAATCACTAAGCTTTGTTATTAAAAGAGGTAAATTTTCAAAAAAAAAGTCAATAAGGGTAAGAGTATTATCTCAAACAATGAAAAATAATAATTTAAAAATCAAAAACAAAAAAATCGTAAAAACACTTAACTATTTATCAAGATTTAATGATTTTGCCCTTATAATAATCAAAGATCAAAAATCAATAAAACAGAAAATATTTGAAGAAACTAAAAATAATAATATTTTACGATATTACGGTATAGGAGCCCAAATTATTAAGGATCTTAACATTAAAAATATGATATTAGTATCAAGATCAAAAAAGAAAATTATAGGTTTAGATGGTTTTGGTATTAAAATCATTAAACAAGAAATTATAAAATGAAAAAAAAATTTTTAATTGTCGCTTCAGATTATTATAAAGATATCACAAAGAACCTTATTAACGGAGCTTTAAAAAAATTTAAAAACAGCAAACATAAGATTACCATAGTTAAAGTTCCGGGAACTTTTGAAATTCCTTATATGATATCAAAAAAATTAAAACATTTTGATGGTTTTATTGCATTAGGTTGTGTTATAAAAGGTGAAACGCCGCATTTTGATTTTATATGCAGCTCAACATTTATTTCAATTCTAAATCTCTCTACTCAATCAAAAAAACCAATTGGCAATGGTATTATTACAGCTCTAAATATGAAACAGGCTAAAAAAAGATCATTTATCAAAGGCAATGAGGCTGTTGGCGCTGTCTTAGAATTAATAAAATATGAATAATATTACCAAAAGCTCAACACCTAGGGTTAAAATAATTCAAAAACTTTACTCTAATACTTTAAATCCTGAAGAAAAAATTGTTTATAACAAAAGTCAATATAAAAAATTTATTAAAGATGTAACAGAAGGCACTATTGAGAGAAAGGAACTTATTATAGAGACTATAAAAAAACTTTTAAAAAACGATATAGACTTAAAACGAACAGATAAATTGCTCAAAATCATAATATACGCTGCAGTTTTTGAATTATTATATAAGCACAATAATCCAAAAAAAGTGATTATAAGCGAGTATATTAAGACATCCCAATTTTTTTTGGAAAAAGCCCAAATAAAATATTTAAATGCTATTTTGGACAAATTATCCGATTTAATAAGAAAAAATTAATTTTATAAGTAAAATTATGAATATTTATTTAAAGTTTAGCTTGCGTTTCTTAATTTATTTTGGCATTTATCACTTAAATATATGACTTCATCAATAGAACTTCTTTATCTAATTATATTTACTGGAATATTAGCTGTAGCCTATAGTTATCTTTTATCGGGTCAAATTCTAGCTTCAAGTGCTGGTAATGAGAAGATGAGAGAAATAGCTGGAGCTATTCAAATTGGAGCTAAAGCTTATTTAAATAGACAGTATAAAACTATAGCTATAGTAGGTTTAATAGTTTTAATAATAGTAACATATTTTTTTAACATATTGGTTGGTATCGGATATTTTATAGGCGCTGCCTTGTCTGGTATAGCAGGTTATGTGGGTATGTTAATATCAGTTCAAGCTAATGTTAGAACGGCAGAAGCATCTAGAAAAAGTTTACAGTCTGGTTTAACTATCGCATTTAAATCAGGAGCGATAACTGGTTTGTTAGTTGCAGGCTTAGCACTTTTATCTATTGCGATTTATTATTTAATTTTAGTTAACTTAAACAGCGAAAGCAGAGATATTATTAACGCCTTAGTCGCCCTAGGCTTTGGGGCTTCCTTAATTTCAATTTTTGCAAGACTTGGTGGGGGGATATTTACCAAAGGTGCTGATGTTGGTGCGGATTTAGTTGGTAAAGTCGAAGCTGGTATTCCAGAAGATGATCCAAGAAATCCTGCAGTTATTGCGGATAATGTTGGAGATAATGTTGGTGACTGTGCTGGAATGGCAGCAGATTTATTTGAGACTTACGCAGTTACCATTGTTGCCACAATGGTTTTGGCTTCAATATTTTTTCCAGACATATCTAATATGATGGTGTATCCACTTGCAATAGGTGGGTCTTGTATAATCACTTCTATAATAGGCACATGGTTTGTACGTTTAGGAAATAGTAAAAATATTATGAATGCTTTATATAAAGGTTTCATTGCAACGGCAGTTCTATCTTTGTTAATTTTATATCCATTGACAAATGCTACTTTAGGACTGAATGAAAATTATTCATATTCTAACATAACATTTTCTGGTTTTGACTTGTATATTTGTTCCGTAATTGGATTAGTAATAACAGGTTTGATTATTTGGATAACAGAATATTATACAGGCACTAATTTTAGGCCAGTTAAAAGTGTAGCAAAATCATCCACTACGGGACACGGTACAAATGTAATACAAGGATTAGCAATTTCTATGGAAGCGACAGCTGTTCCTGCGCTAATTATTGTTGTTGGAATAATAAGCACTTATAACTTTGCTGGACTTTTTGGTATAGCAATAGCTGTTACTTCAATGTTGGCTTTAACTGGTATGGTAGTTGCTCTTGACGCTTATGGTCCAGTTACTGATAACGCAGGTGGAATAGCTGAAATGTCAAAACTTCCAAAAAATGTTAGAAAAACTACAGACGCTTTAGATGCAGTTGGTAATACAACAAAAGCTGTAACAAAAGGATATGCAATTGGTTCTGCTGGTTTGGGCGCATTAGTTTTATTTGCTGCTTATACAGAGGACATAAAATATTATTCTATGGACAAAACCTCATCTTTGTATCAAATGGAAGTAAGCTTTGATTTGTCAAATCCTTATGTCGTAATCGGTTTGCTAATTGGAGGACTTTTACCTTATCTTTTTGGTTCAATGGGTATGCAAGCTGTTGGCAGGGCCGGTGGAGCTGTTGTGGTTGAAGTAAGAAGACAATTTAAAAAGATACCAGGTATCATGAAAGGAAAAAGAAAACCTGATTATGGAAGACTGGTAGATTTGCTAACAAAAGCTGCAATTAAAGAAATGATAACACCATCTTTACTACCAGTGCTATCTCCAATAGTTTTGTATATCATAATTTTATTAATTGCGGGGAAGGTAGCAGCATTAGCGGCTTTAGGAGCAATGTTACTTGGTGTGATCGTAACTGGCTTATTCGTTGCTATATCTATGACAGCTGGTGGTGGTGCTTGGGATAACGCAAAAAAATATATAGAAGATGGAAATTTTGGTGGAAAGGGTTCTGAAGCTCATAAAGCAGCTGTAACAGGTGATACTGTCGGCGATCCATATAAAGATACAGCTGGTCCTGCAGTTAATCCAATGATCAAAATAACAAATATTGTTGCCCTTTTATTACTTTCTATTATTGCTCATTAAAATTTTCTTTTTCCGTACATCTTTTGTCTTACACTTTGTAAAAAAGATGAAACGAAACTTTGCTTAGTTACAGGATTTTTAGTTTCCATATTAGAAAATTTAATTTTTTTCATATCTTCTTTACTAAAAAATTCTTTTTTTTTAACAATTCCATATTTATCAAAATTTATTATCAAAACATTATTTTCTAGAAGGTCTAAATCACCAAATTTTATTATTGATCCACCTGATATTTTTCGATCAAAATAAAACCAAAGATTCTCATCATCTAGTGATGTTGTATGTGGGTTACCTAAAATATTTATTACGTCATTTTTATTGCTTTTATTCAATGATATTTTTTTTGATCTATTTTCTAGAAAATTTATACCGTGACCTTTTATAGGCTCTTTTAATTGGCAGCTAGATAATATAAATATAAATGATATATATATTAAATTCTTCAAATGTTTGATTTTAAATATAAAAAACATAATTTTATTTACAATAATTTAGTAGAATTATCACGAAATATTTACTTTTACAAAGATATAAAACTTGATGACAAACCTGAAAATAGAATTATCGTAATTTTTGCTCATTTAGCTATTTTACTTAATTGTCTAAAAGCTAATACTAGTAATAAAAATTTATCTCAAGAAATATATGATAACGTCTTTTTAAATATTGAAAATAATTTACGAGAGATGGGTCATGGGGATGTTACAGTAAATAAAAAAATGAAAAGTTTTAACCAGATTTTTCATGACCTATTAATGAAGTTTATTATTAATGAAAAACCTAATACAATTAATTCAAATGAAATGATGAAGTTTTTATTCATACAAGAAAAAAACAGTGAAATACCAACAAAACTTAATGATTACTTTACCAAATATTACAATTTTTGTTTTGATATTGTTAATAAAAATATGATAAAAGATCTTGATAAATTTAAATATTAATTATGGCTGTACCAAAACGAAAAACAACTGTATCAAAAAGGAACAAGAGACGATCTCACCACAAGATTTCTAATGTGAATGTTGTTGAAGATAAAAAAACTGGTGAGTATAGAGTTTCTCATCATATTGATCTTAAAACTGGTTTTTATAACGGAAAAAAAATTCTAGATATTTAATTATTAAATGGATAAAAAAATTTGTATTGCAATCGATGCAATGGGTGGCGAAAACGCACCCTACAAAAATATTGAGGGCATAAGTTATTTTTGTAAAAAAAATAAAGATAAAAGTGATTATTTTTTTAATGTTTTTGGAGATGAGCAAAAAGTTAATAATGAATTAAAAAAATACAATATACCAAAATCATGTATTAAAATATTTCACACCAATTCTGTTGTTTCTGATAATGAAACACCTTTAACAGCAGTTAAAACATCCAAAAATAGTAGTATGTGGAACAGTGTTTATTCTCAAGTAAAATCTGAAAGTGATATCTCTTTATCAGCAGGCAATACTGGAGTTTTATTGGTAATATCAAGAATGATTCTTAAAACAATTAATGGTGTTAGTAAACCAGCTTTAGCTGGTTTGTGGCCAAACTTAAAAGGCATGAATATAGTTTTAGATTTAGGTGCTAACATTGAATGCGATGAAAAAAATTTAATTGAATTTTCTGAGATGGGTTCAGCTTTATACAAAGCTCTTTTTCCTAAAGAGAAAGCCAAAGTGGCTTTATTAAATGTTGGTTCTGAGGAAATAAAAGGAACCGAAACTCTTAAAAAGGCTTATACTAATCTTAAAAACATAAGTAGAAATGAAGATTTTGATTTCAACGGATATATTGAAGGAAATAGAATTACTGATGGAGAAAGCAATGTAATAATAACTGATGGTTTTACTGGAAACATAGCACTAAAAACAGCTGAGGGAACTGCTAAGTTTATAACTGATAATTTAAAACTATCCTTAAAAGAAAACATATTTTCAAAGTTTTCATTATTATTTTCCTATTTTAGTCTTAAAAAATTTAAAGAAAAACTTGATCCGAGAAAGTTTAATGGAGCAATATTTTTAGGTTTAAATGGTCCAGTTGTTAAAAGTCATGGATCCACTGATTCTTTAGGATTTTATCACTCCATAGACTTATGTTATAATATTGTTAAAGGAAATTTAATGAGCAAAATTAAAGATAACTTAAGTCATCTTAATGACAGTAAAATTTAATCAAAGTTTAGGAAAAAAAGAAATTGCACATAATATAAAGTCTGCCATTGGTTTTTCATCTAGCAATATACAAAAAATTACTAATGATATAATTGGTGCAATTACTCAGACTTTGATATCCGAAAAAAAAGTAAATATAAAGAATTTTGGCACTTTTTATATACGTTTTAAAAAAAAACGAGAAGGTAGAAATCCAAAAACAAAAGAAAAATTTAATATAAATTCGAGAAATATCGTTAAGTTCAAAACTTCAAGTCATTTAAAACAAAGACTAAACGATAATTAACATGGTAAAAGATTTTAAGAATATTTCTGAATTATCAAAAGAATTAGGTCTGATTAACAAAAAAACTGGAAAACCTTCAAATTATGTACTCAGATTTTGGGAGAAAGAGTTTATAGATATTAAACCTACTGTTTTAAAAGGAAACAGACGATATTATGATCATAATCAAGTTAAAAAGATCAAATATATTAAATATTTATTAAAAGACAAAGGTTTAACTATAAAGGGAGCTAAAAAAATTTTAAAAGAAAAAAAAAATATTGACGTATATAATGAGAATAATATAGAAGAAGATTATTTAAAAAAAAATATTGAAACTAAGTCAAAAAAAATATTAAAAAAGTTAAAGGATCTAAAAGACTATGGCTAAAAAAACCCATTTAAAAGTAAGAATGGTTCCTGAGAGCAAACCTGATAGTGCATTTGTTTACTATGCTAAAAAACCAACAAAGGGTGAAAAAGCTAAGGTTAAATTAAAAATCAAAAAGTATAATCCTAATACTCGTAAACACGAGTATTTTGTGGAAAAAAAACTACCTCCACATAGTAAATAAAATTATTTTTTAAAGTTTCTAAACTCATATTTTATAAAAGCTCTAATCATTGATTTCCAAATTTCGTTTGTAATATTTGTATCTATTTTTTTTTTCCTAGATTTAATTTTAATATTGGACAATATTTTTCTAATACGTTTTTTGTCTATTATTTGATTTTTTAAAGTTTTTGTTAGCAAAACTTGATTTACTAATAAAGTCCTTTTTTTGATAAGCAATAAAAACTTATCGTCTAGTTTATCAAGTTTTTTTCTAATTTTTTCTAATTTAATTTTTTTCATAGCGACATAAATATTATATGAGATTTCATTCAATAATTATATATTTATGTAATGGAAATAAAAAAAATTAATCATAATCAATTTGTGGGTCTATGGCTTTTATCAATGATAACTCTCGTTTTTATAATGATTATAGTTGGTGGTCTTACAAGATTAACAGACTCAGGTTTATCCATAACACAATGGGAACTTTTTAAAGGAATTTTGCCTCCTTTAAATAACAATGAATGGATAATTTATTTCAAATTGTATAAAGAAATACCTCAATTTAAATTAGTTAATCCCAATATGACTATCGATGAATTTAAAATTATTTTTTATTGGGAATATTTTCATAGATTATTAGGAAGAATAATTGGTTTGACGTATTTAATACCCTTGATTTATTTTTCATACAAAAAAACTTTTGAAAAAAAAACTTTAATTGTTTTATATTTCATTTTTTTTCTTATATTAGCTCAAGGAATATTGGGATGGTACATGGTAGAAAGTGGATTAATTACAAATACTTCAGTAAGTCATTATAGACTATCATTACATTTATTTTTTGCTTTTATAATAATATCCTTTTTAATATGGAATTATTTAAATTTTAAATCAGTTAAAAAAAAAGTTTTTTTCAATTTAAAAAATAAATTACCAAAATTATTTTTTATTTTTATTTTAATTCAAATAATAATTGGTGCTTTTGTTTCTGGACTTGATGCAGGCCTTATTTACCAAACTTGGCCAAAAATGAATCTTTCTTATATTCCCGATGATGTTGACTTTGATAAACTCAATTTATCATATTTATTTAACAATCAAAGTTTTGTACAATTTTTACATAGATCTTTTGCATATTTAATTATAATCTTTTTCATAGTGTTAGGTATAAAAATGTTTTTAGATAAAAAAATTAAATTTCTAAAAAATTATTTTTTTGTTTTTTTAATTTTAACAATTCAAGTAGTTCTAGGTATTTTTACACTTCTAAGCGGTTTAAATCTTTATTTAGCGTCCCTGCATCAAATTACCAGTGTAATTTTGGTATTTACAGTTCTTAATTTTAATCATAAATTATCATAAACAAATTGACATTTTGTTTTTTTATTAGTAGTTATCGCGATTAAAATGACACCATTTATAAAAAAAAAAGAAATTAAACAAGATTGGTATGTTATTGATGCTGAAAATGCGGCAGTTGGAAGATTGGCTGCGTATATATCAAAAGTTCTTAGAGGTAAGAATAAATCTACTTATAACCCTCACATTGACAACGGTGATTTCGTTGTAGTTACTAATATTGATAAAATTAAATTTACTGGTAAAAAGTTTACTAATAAAAAATATTATAGACATACAGGACACCCTGGCGGTATAAAGACTTCTACACCACTAGATCTATCAGAAAAAAATAAATCACAAGATATTTTGAAACTAGCGGTAAAAAGAATGCTCCCTGGAGGCCCCTTAGCAAAAAAACAAATGACAAAATTAAAGATTTATAAAGGATTGACACATCCCCACCAAAATCAAAATCCGAAATTAATTGACTTCAAAAAATTAAACAAAAAAAATACTGTTAAAAATTGATGGAACAAACAAATTTAAATAAAGACAAAAAATTAAAAAAAATTAAATTAGATTTCAAGGACAGCAAATATTCTACAGGCAGAAGAAAAAAATCAATCGCAAAAGTGTGGGTTAAAAAAGGTTCGGGTAAAATTTATGTAAATGGAAAAATAATGGGTGACTATTTTAAAAGACCGGTACATCAGTTGATAGTTACCAGGCCCTTAGAGGTTACAAATGTTATCAATAATTATGATGTTAAGTGTTCAGTTAGAGGAGGTGGGTTATCAGGACAAGCAGGGGCTATAATTTTAGGAATTTCTAGAGCATTAATCTCACATGACGAAAATCTAAAAAAAAATTTAAAAAAAGACAAACTTACAACTAGAGACTCAAGGGTAGTTGAGAGAAAAAAATACGGACATAGAAAAGCTCGAAGAAGTTTCCAATTTTCTAAGAGATAAATCATTTAAATTTAAAAATCTTAAATTAGTGGTATAAGTTATTTATGGCTAAAAATTGTATTAATATAGTTGTTGCCGGAGCAACAGGTTATGTAGGATTGGACCTTGTATATCTTTTATCTAAACATCCGAATACTAAAATTGTAAATTTATGTGCACAAAAAAATATAGGAAAACAAATTAATATTTTTGACAAAAGAATAAAAAAAAACCTTCCTAAAATCTCTAATCTTAAATCTGTAAATTGGCATAATGTTGATTTGGTTTTTTTATCACTACCAAATGGTGAGGCTCAAAAAATAATAAAAAAACTTTATAATAAGTATTCAAAATTAAAATTTATAGATCTTTCAGCAGATTTTAGAATAGAAAATGAAACTAGATATAAAAATACTTACAAAAAAAAACACTTAGCAAAAGAATTAATAAACAAATCAATATATTCGATAACAGAATTAAAAAAAAATAAGATAAGAAACTTTAGAATTATAGCGAATCCAGGCTGTTATCCAACTTCAATTCAAATACCTTTAATACCATTGATTAAAAAGAATCTTATTGTTTTGAAAGATATTACTATAGACTCAAAGTCAGGATATTCAGGGGCTGGTAAAAATTACAAATCTAAATTTAATTTTAAAAATTTTTATGTTTCAACATACGCTTATGCTGTAAATAATCATAGACATATTGCAGAGATCGACCAAGAATTTAAAAAAATTAGAAAAAACGTAATATTTACTTTCAATCCGCATTTAATCCCAAGCTTTAGAGGAATTCTTTCATCTATTTATATTTTAAAAAAAAACAAAGTTACAATTAAAAAAATTATCAACACTTTAAAATTTTATTACAAAAACGATCCATTTATAAACATTTATAAACCAAATAGTCATTTAGGAACCGGCAATGTTATAAAAACTAATAATTGCGATATATCTGTCTGCCAATCAAGACTTAAGAATAAAATTGTAATATTTTCTGCAATCGATAATCTTATTAAAGGAGCTGCTGGTCAAGCAGTACAAAATATGAATGTTTTATTCGAATTCAAAGAAACATTAGGATTAAAATGAAATATTTTGCAGTTCTTCTATTAATTTTTACTTTGTCTTGCGTTAAGCAAAAAAGTATTCTTATATGTGGTGATCATAAATGTGTTAATAAAGAAGAGGCAAAGCAATACTTTGAAGAAAACCTAACTATTGAAATACAAATAATTTCTAAAAGTAAAAAAACTAGTTTTGATTTAGTTGATCTTAATCTTGGTAAAGAAGAACCAAGTTTAAAAATTTATGAAAATAAAAAAAATAAAGTCATTAAAAAACTTTCTAAAAAGGAAATTAAAAATAAAAAAAAACAGTTAAAAAAGAAGAAAAAAGAAGAAAATAAAATAGTCAAAAAAGATACAAATAAGAAAAAAATTACAAAGCAGCGAGATGATATAAAGGTTTCTTCTACTTATAGAGTAACTGGCAGTCAAATTGATATTTGCCTAAAAGTTAAAAAATGTGATATTGATTCCATAGCTAACTATTTGATTAAATCAAGTAAGGAAAAAAACTATCCAAATATAGCTTTAAATGATTAATTATGAATAAAAATAAAATTTATAATATTGCAATAGTAGGACTCGGTAATATTGGATCTTATTTGTTTAAATTTCTAAATAAAAATAGAAATTATTTATCAAACAAAAACAATGCTGGATTTAGAATTATTTATGTTTCAGCAAAGAATAAAAAAAAAAAGAGAAATCTTAAAATTACAAAAAAGCAATGGATTGGTAATTATATCGATGTCTTTAAAAAAAAAGATGTTGATATAATTATTGAATTAATTGGTGGAGCAGAAGGTCCAGCTAAAAAATTAGTTTTTGGCGCTTTAAAGAATAAAAAACATGTTATAACAGCTAATAAAGCTTTGATCTCAAAATATGGAGATCAACTATCAAAAATAGCTGAAATTAACAAAGTTAATTTAGAATTTGAAGCAGCAGTATGTGGCGGTGTACCAATTATCAGATCAATTAAAGAGGGTTTGATTGGTAACAAAATTAATCGTATTTGTGGAATTTTTAACGGTACTTCAAATTACGTATTATCATCAATGGATTTAAATAAAAGTTCCTTTAAAGACACAATAACAAAAGCCAAGGCTTTAGGGTATGCCGAGTCTAATCCATCTTCAGATATTAATGGTGATGACGTTGCTTCAAAAGTTAAAATATTATCAAGTTTATGTTTCAACTCTTTTATAAACGAAAATATACATGTTGAGGGTATTAAAGACATTAAAGAAGAAGACATAGTAAATGCTAATAAACTCGGTTATAAAATTAAATTAATGGGATTTTCAGAAATATTCGGCAATAAAATATTTCAAAGAGTACATCCAACTTTAGTTAAAAAAACTTCATATATTGCAGGTGTAGACGGTGTATTAAACGCAGTAATTATTAATGGAAAACCAATCGGAAAAAATATTATTCAAGGTGAAGGCGCTGGTCCTTCAGCAACTACTTCTGCGTTAGTATCTGATATTTCATCAGTATTAAGAGGAAATATTAAGTTTCCATTTGCAATTTCTAATAGTAAGAGAAAAAAGTATTCTAGTGGAAAAATTATCGATTTATTTTTTTCATCATATATAAGACTTGATGTCAAAGATAAATATGGTGTTTTATCTGATGTAACTAAAATTTTTTCTAATAATAAAGTTTCTATAAAGAGAGTTTTGCAAAGTCCTTATAAAAATAAAAAAAGATCTTCGATTGTAATAATTACTCACAGATCAAAAGATAATTATATTCAAAAAACATTGAAAACTTTAGCCAAAAAGTCTTATATAATTCAAAAACCTAAATTAATAAGAATAGAAAATGGCTAATGTCTATTGATAAAGATTATCTTAAAAAATTTATAAGAACTACCGAAATGGCTGCAATAGGAGCTTATCCTTTTATTGGGAAATGCGATAAAAATGCAGCCGACCAAGGTTCAGTAGACAAAATGAGAAACGAACTTAACCTAATAGACATGAAGGGTGAAATAGTAATAGGTGAGGGTGAAATGGACGAAGCTCCTATGCTTTATATCGGGGAAAAGGTTGGAACAAAAAAAGGACAAGAACTTGATATCGCATTAGATCCTTTAGAGGGAACAAACTTTGTAGCAAATAATCTACCAAACGCATTTTCCATGTTAGCCGTATGTGAAAAAGGGAAGTTGTTTTCAGCTCCTGACACATACATGGAAAAAATAGCTATAGGGCAAAACTTGCCAAGAAATCTTTTAGATTTAGACAATAGTGTTGAGAAAAATATAAGATTACTATCAGATGCCAAAAACAAAAGCATAAATCAAATTACAGCATGCGTTTTAAAAAGACCGAGACATAAAAAAATTGTTCAAAGCTTAGAAAAACTTAACGTTAAAATAAAATTTATTTCTGATGGAGATGTATCAGGGGCAATTTCAGTTGCTGAACCAAAAAAAAACATAGATATATATTTAGGTATTGGAGGAGGTCCAGAAGGCGTTTTAGCGGCAGCTGCTCTTTCTTGTTTGGGTGGACAAATACAGACTAGATTAGTTTTAGATGATGAACAATTAAAGCGAGCTAAAAAATTAGGTATTAAAGATACAAAAAAAAAATACAACATTGATGATATGATTAAAGGGGATGTAATATTTTGTGCTTCTGCAATTACAAATGGTGAAATTGTTGATGGTGTAAAGGATTTAGGTGACAAGTTTGAAGTTTCAACCTATGCCTTACATAAGGAATTTAAAATATTTAAAAAGATTAAAAATTATCATGTTAAGAAATGAATGACTTATCTATATCTGGAAAAAAGTGGTTATATAAAGAATACAATTCTGCATATGTAAATTTTTTAAAAGAAAATTATTTTTTAGATGAAATAACAGCAAAATTATTATCAATTAGAAATATAGACCAAAAATATATTGAATCATTTTTGAAACCATCCATTAAAAATCTTATTCCAAATCCGAATGTTCTTAAAGATATGGAAAAAACATCAAATAGATTGTTAGAAGCCATAAATAAAAATGAAAAAATTGGAATATTTGGTGATTATGATGTGGATGGAGCAAGCTCAACTGCCTTAATTGGAAATTATTTAAAAATTTTAAAGCAAAATTTTGATATATATATCCCTGATAGAAAATTAGAAGGTTATGGGCCATCTGTAAAAGGTTTTAAAAAGTTAATAGATAAAAATGTCTCTTTAATTATTACAGTTGATTGTGGGACCATGTCTTTTGAAGCAATTAATTTTGCTAATCAAAATAATGTTGATGTTATAGTCTTAGACCATCATCAGTCTGAAATTAATCTACCCAAAGCTTATTCTATTGTTAATCCTAATAGATTAGATGATGACTCTAATTTAAATTATTTGTGTGCCGCAGGAGTATGTTTTATGACTTTAATTGCTATAAACTCAAATTTAAGAAAAAAAAATTGGTTTACTAAAAATAATATAAGTGAACCAAACTTATTAGATTTTTTAGATCTAGTTTCACTAGGTACTATTTGCGATGTTGTTCCATTAATTGGACTTAATAGAGCTTTAGTAAAGCAAGGCTTGAAAATAATAAACCTAAGAAAAAATTTAGGTTTAAAAACATTAATAGATCTGTGTAAAATTGAAACCAAAACATCAACATATCATCTTGGTTACGTAATTGGTCCAAGAATAAATGCAGGAGGAAGAGTGGGAAAATGTTCTCATGGTGCGAAATTACTACTAAATAGCAGTCCTCAAGAAAGTTTTCAAATAGCTCAAGAACTTGATCAGTTTAATTCTGATAGAAAAAAATTAGAAAGAGAACTTCTAAATGTAGTTCTTAATACTTTAAATAAAAATTTAAATGATCCTGTATTAGTTTTATGTGGAAATAATTGGCATGAGGGCGTTATAGGAATAATTGCATCTAGACTAAAAGAAAAATTTAATAAACCAACAATAATTATTTCCATTCATAATAGTATTGGCAAAGCATCTGCTAGGTCGACTTTAGGGTTCGATATTGGCGCGATTATTTTAGCGGCTGTTCAAGATAAAATTTTGATAAGAGGTGGAGGTCATAAAATGGCTGGAGGTTTTTCAATTGAAGAAAACAAGATCGAAGAATTTAAAAAATTTGTAATAAAAAGGTTTAAAATAAAAATGAACAAAAAATATGATAAAACAAATCTTTATTTAGACAGTTTAATTTCAGCTTCAGCACTAAATTTTGATTTTTATCAAAAAATAGAAAAATTATCACCTTTCGGATCTGGAAATCCAGAGCCTAGATTTGAGTTAGAAAATGTAAAAGTTATTAAATCTTCAGTAGTGGGCGAGAGACATGTTAAGTCGATTTTAAAGTCTAAAGACGGTTCAATAGTAAAAACCATCTCTTTTAATTCTCTAGATAGTGATCTAGGTCAATTTTTGCTAAATAATAAGACAAATACCTTCAACATTGTAGGTAAATTGAGTTTGAATGAATGGAAAGGTGAAAAAAATGTAGAGTTTATTATCGATGATATTTCTGTTAATAAGACTCAAAAAAATACGGTCCCATCGTCTATCGGTTAGGACACATGGTTTTCATCCATGAAAGAGGGGTTCGATTCCCCTTGGGACCGCCATAATTTAAAAATAATAATTAGGTATATTAAGCTATGTACGAAAATTTTGGTCAATTCATAGATGGTAAATGGATTAAATCGTCAAGCAAACAAACCTACAATGTAATAAATCCTGCCACAGAAGAATTAATAGGTAAAGCGTCAAAGGCAAATAGTGAAGATATTCAGTTAGCACTAAAATCTGCTGAGAAAGGATTACAAATATGGAAGAATACATCACCCTGGGAAAGATCCAAAATATTAAGAAAAATTTCTGAATTAATTAGAAAAAAAACAGACATTTTATCAAAGTGGTTAACCTTAGAAGTTGGGAAACCAATAGTCGAGTCACCAGGTGAAGTTGGAGGAGCGGCTGATATATTTGAATGGAATTCAGAAGAAACAAAAAGAATTTTTGGTGAAATAAATCAAAGTAGATTTTCTAATACTAGAATCCATGTTTACTATCAACCTGTTGGGGTTGTTGCAGCTTTAGTCCCATGGAACTTCCCAATAGTTTTAGCTTCAAGAAAAATTTCAACTGCGCTAGCGGCAGGTTGTTCTGTTATTGTTAAACCAGATGTTATAACTCCTGGTAGCGTAATGGAACTAGTAAATATTTGTAAAGAGGCAGGTGTTCCTCCAGGCGTAGTAAATTTATTATCAGGAGATCCTGCAGAAATATCTGAAGAATTAATAAAATCAAATATCATAAAAAAAATTTCAATTACAGGTTCAACGAGAGTTGGTAAACTTATATTAAAACAAGCTGCAGACAAAGTTCAGAGAGTTACGATGGAACTTAGTGGGCATTCACCATTTATAGTTTTTGACGATGTAAATTTAGAGACTGTTACAGATATGGCAATATCTGCAAAATTTAGAAATAATGGACAGGTATGTATATCACCAAGCAGATTCTATATTCATGAAAGTAAAAAGAAAGAATTTACAAATCTAATGGTTAAAAAAACAAAAAAACTCAAAATTGGCAATGGGCTGAATAAAGATATTAATTTAGGTCCAATGACTACCAAACAAAGACTTGATGGTATAGAAAAACTTGTAGAGCAAACAAAAAAAGAGGGTGCTAATATTTTACTTGGAGGAAAAAGACCCCAAGGTTTCAACAAGGGTTATTTTTACGAACCTACAATTTTTGATAATGTTAAAGATGATTTTACTATTATGAGAGAAGAACCTTTTGGACCATTAGTTCCTATTCTATCATTCAACGAGTTTGACGAGGTAATTAATAGAGCAAATAATAACGACCTTGGATTATGTAGTTATATATACACAAACAATCTAGAGAAGGCCCATAGAGCATCAGAATTAATGGAAACGGGATGTGTTGCGGTGAATACCCCAGTGGTTGCTGTTGCAGAGGCCCCCTTCGGTGGAATAAAACAAACTGGATATGGTAGAGAAGGTGGATCAATGGCTATTAAAGATTATTTAAATATTAAATACACCCACCTTGGAATTAAATAGAATATTATATGAGCTTTTATGTTTATATGCTCAAATCAGTTAATAAAAGTAATATTACATATGTAGGATATACAAATAACTTATCAAAAAGAATCAAACTCCATAATATGGGAAAAGGAGCAAAATTTACAAGAGGCCGAAAATGGAAGTTAATTTATAAAGAAAAACTTAGCACAAAAAATCAAGCAATTTCGAGGGAATATTATATAAAGAATAATAGGATTTTAAGAAATAAAATTAAAAATAACATTAAATGAAAATTTCAATCTTATTACCTTACAAAGAAAATTTTTCACCATTATACCCTGGTGCTGTTTCATTATTTGTTAAGGATACTGCTAATTTAAGTAAATATAAAAAAGATATTATAGTTTATGGAAATACTAGTTTTAAAAAAATATTTCACATAAAATACCATAATATCTCTTTATCAAGTTTCAAATTTCAAAGCAAAAGCAAACAATATGTCGATAAATTTATCGAGATTGAAAAAAATAATCCTTCTGATTTAATAGAAATACATAATAGACCGAATTATTTATCAGAAATTGTAAAATATTTTACAAAAAAAAACTTAGTTTTATATTTTCATAACGATCCATTAACAATGACTGGGTCAAAATCTATAAATGAAAGAAAGTTCTTGTTAAAAAATTGCTATAAAATAATTTTTAATAGCAACTGGTCCAAAAAAAGATTCTTAGAGGGAATGCATGACAAATTTGTAAATAGTGAAAAGTTATTAGTAATTTTTCAATCTGCAAAAAAACTCTCTGTAAATACGAATAACAAAAAGAAAGAAATTACTTTTGTTGGTAAATTAAACAAATCTAAAGGTTATGATATTTTTGGAAAAGCAGTTATTAAAATTCTAAATAAACATCCTGATTGGAAAGCCAATGTAGTGGGAGATGAACAAAGAGACAAAATTGAGTTTAATCATAAATCTTTAACAAATCATGGGTTCATATCTCATAAAAAAGTCATTGAAATATACAAAAAAACCAGTATTGCTGTAGTTTGTTCAAGATGGGAAGAGCCATTCGGTAGAACAAGTTTAGAGGCGTCCTCAGCTGGCTGTGCTGTTATAATAAGCAATAGAGGCGGTTTACCTGAGACGATAACAAATGGATTAATTCTTAAAAACCTAAATGTAAAATCATTATATAAGAATCTTGACTATTTAATAAAAAATAAGAATAAAAGGTTAGAACTACAAAAAAAATCAATTAAAAACTTTTATTTAACCCATAAATTTATATCTACAAATATAGACACTTATCGAGATGAAAAATTCAAATTTATTAATTTATTTAATATTAAAAAAAATATTTCTCTAAGAATTTTACATGTCACTAATTTTAATGAAAGACATGATGGTAGATTATTTTTCAATACAGGCAGAAGAATAAATAATGGATTAATAAGACTTGGTCATAGTATTCTAGAATTTAGTGATAGAGATATACAAAAATATTATAAAAATTATAGAGATTTTTCAGGTTCAAAAAACTTAAATAATAAACTCAAAAAAACTTGTTACAATTTTAAGCCCGATTTAATAATATTTGGACATGCAGATCTTGTATCCCCTGATACTTTGGGTGAACTTAAAGATGATTATCCAAATTTAAAAATGTCTCAATGGTTTTTAGATCCACTAAATAAAAAAGGACCTGATTTTAGTAGAAATAAAAATCGTATTTTAGACAAGTCTGATTTTATGGAAGCAAATTTTTTAACTACTAGTCCTGATGTATTAAATTTTTTGTCAAAAAAAACTAATAACTTTTTTATACCAAACCCATCAGATAGCTCTTTTGAGACTTTGAAAAACTACAACAAAAGTTGTAATATGGATGTATTTTTTGCTTTAAGTCATGGGGTTCATAGAGGAATTTTAAAATCAGGTAAATTCGATGACCGCGCTCTATTTGTTAAAAAATTAATTGATAAAACAAAAAACGTTAAATTTGATATTTATGGTATTGATAAAGTTCAACCTATATGGGCAGACCATTATTTTAAGACAATATCAAACTCAAAGATGGGTCTTAATTTAAGTAGGGGAGAACCTATAAAGTATTATAGTAGTGACAGAATTACCCAAATAATAGGCAATGGTTTGGTAACTTTAATTGATGAAAAAACTGGCTATCAGGACTTTTTCGATAAAGATGAAATGGTTTTTTATAAGAATTTAGAAGATTTGTCAGAAAAAATATCAAAGATCTCTAGAGATGAAAAATTGAGAAAAAAAATTGGCAAAAAGGGGAGAAATAAATATCTAAAATATTTTAATTCAACCTTGGTAGCAAATTTTATTTTAAACAAAACTTTTGATTTAAAAGATAAAACAAAATACCTATGGCATAATGGATGAGCAGATTGTCATTTTTAAAAATGAAAAAACTGGTGATTTAATTCACAGTGTAAACTCAATAAAAGAGATAGTATCTAAATATCCAAATAAAAAGATTAATATTTTTCTTTCACATTATAATGTTGAAATGAAATTTTTATTTAACTACGAAAACGTAAAGATCCACACAATTACTGAAAAAATTATTTTCAAAGATAAAATAAAGATATTTAATTTTTTTTTAACCACAAATATTTCAAAGGCTTTTATTTTTAAACCAAGCTCTTTTTTATTCTTATTACCACTTTTTTTTAAACCTAAAAAAATTAAATTTTATGGAATTTGTGTTAAAAAGAAAAACTACCTGAGACCACCTATCTTTCTAAGAAAGTTTTTGTACAGGTATGTAATTAATGATAGAGAGTCTAAAAATATTAGAAAATCTATACATGAACTACATTTAGACTTAGTGCTTAAAAAAAACAATTCAAATTATAATATGGCAACATTAAATAAAAAAATTATACCTAATTTTAATGTAAAAGATTATTTTTTAGTACATTATAATAAATTTAAATTCAAAAAATTAAATTGGAATTTAAATGATTTTTTTATATTAGTTGATGAGCTCAAAGATTTTAATAAAAATATTGTTATAACAAACGATATTAATGATTATGAAACTAATAAATTAATTAAACAAAAATATATTGATAATAATACTAATAAAGTATTTTATTTTCCAAATGTGAAAGGTGAGTTTTTTTTTAACATAATAGGAAACGCCGACCTAGTAATAGCATTTCATGGGATGATAACCTCTATTGGCGCTATTCAAAATACTAAAGTATTAGATCTTTTTAATTGTAATATTAAAAATAAAGATGATTTTTATCGATATAAAAATGCTTTTCATGAATTCAAACCTAAATTAAAAGGTTATGAATTTTTAATACCAAAAACAAGTATAAAAAAATCTTTAAAAAAAATAAAACACTTAATTTCAAATGGAAGAAAAATTAGTTATAAGACTTTCTAATAATTTAGGAAATCAAATGTTTATGTATGCTGCTGGTTTTGCAGCATCTAAAAAAATGAACAGAAATTTTTATTACGATAAAATTTCATCTTATAAATCCTATAAAAATATTTACAAATTTAGTTTGGATAGATTTCAACTAAGCGGGAAACCCGTAGACGTAAAATATATTTTTAATGGATTTTCAGGATATTTTAAGAGAAAACTTTTAAAAAAAATTGATACTTTCAAATTTAATAAAAATTTTTTATTAGAAAAAAAGGACTCCAATAAAATAACCTTTTATGATGAAAATCTTCTTAATAAAGACTATGCTAATACCGTTTATATGGAAGGATATTTTGAATCTGAAAAATATTTCGTAGATTTTAGTGATGAAATAAAAAAACAATATGTACCGAAACAATATAATAATTTCTTAAATAACGAATATTTATCAAAAATAAGAAATACAGAGTCTGTTTCTTTGTGTATCAGGCAAAATAGATTTTCAGAAAAATATGGCAAAATAAGTGAGGTTGATCTTCAAAAGTCGAAAAAATTTGTATCCGATCAAATTCTTTATATCCAAAAGGCTATTTCATATTTTAAAAGTAAATTAAATAATCCAGTCTTTTATTTATGGTCAAATAATATAAAAGATTTAAATAATAAATTTAATATTAATAATGTAGTATTTATAAACAACGATCAATTAAAAGACGATATAGAGAGAATGCATTGTGACCTTTTTTTAATGACAAATTGTAAACATTTTGCTGTGATTCCATCTGCTTTTAATTGGTGGGGTTGTTGGTTATCAAATAATAGTGATGGAATAATTTTAAGACCGAATAATAAACATTTTACAAATTTAGCTATAAAAAACAAAGATTATTGGCCTTTAAAATGGAAAGAAATTTAAAATGTTAAGTTTAAAAGAAATAGGTTTAAAATATCCGACAAATAAAAATGATTATGGTTTCTTGGACATTTATGCAAAATATTTTAATGTCTTAAGAGATAAAAAATTAAATATTTTAGAAATTGGTGTAGATAAAGGAGATAGTTTAAGATTGTGGAGAGAATATTTTATCAATGCTAATATTTGTGGGTTAGATATTGAAAAAAAGGACTTTATTATCCAAAATGTTGAAATTTTTGAGGGCGATCAAAATGATAAAAACTTATTAAACAAAATAGCAAAAAAGTATGGTAAATTTGATATTATAATTGACGATGGATCGCACGTTTCAAAACACATAATAAATTCATTTAATCATTTATTTGATCATTTAAGTCAAACTGGTATTTATGTTGTGGAGGATTTACAAACTTCTTATATACCTAGATATGGTGGCAGTAGAATAAATTTAATAAAAAAAAATTCATCTATGAATTTTTTTAAAAGTTTATCAGATTCAATCAATTATGAAAATTTTGATAAACCTTTTTTTAAGAAAAATCGTTATGATGGTTTAATTAAATCAGTGCATTTTTATCAAAATATTGTATTTATTTTTAAAGGTGAAAGTAAAAAATATTACCACCCTAATGTAAATAAAAAATATTTAGATTACATTAAAAAAATGCTTTCATTTATTTTTAGGTAAGAAAATAAAATTGTTTCCTATTGATTTATCATCTAGGTTTTTAATGTTAATTAATTTACTCTCTAAAAGATAGAAACATTCATAATTCATCTCACTTATGAAATTTATTGTTTCCTTAATGGGTTTATTCGTATGCCTTTCTTCTATTTCAATAAGCATTACAGGTCTATCTTTATTTATTAAAGTTTTTCCACCCTTTATTACATTTTTTTCATGGCCTTCCACATCAATTTTTATAAATCCAACTTTGTTACTTATTGAAATATCATCTAGTTTTCGGGTTTGTATTGGTATTTTTTTATATTTACTTATATTGTTGTTTGGATGCATAGTTGCTGCTCCTAATTGAAATAGCTCCTCTATATTATCCTTAAATATTGATTTTGATCTTAGGGGTAACTTTAATTTAGCTTCACCATTACTATCTGATAATGCAAAATTATATAGCTTTATATTTTTTATAATTTTTTTTAAGTTTTTATTTAGATAAGGAAAGAGAAGGGGGTTAGGCTCAAAAGAGTGAATATTTTTAAAATTTTTAGATAATTTATAAGAATACACTCCTCTATAAACACCAATATCCAATGCATCTTTAGATTTATCAGCAAATTTATCGATTATTTTAAGCTCTTTTTCGTAACCCTTTTTTATTGCTCTATTTAATCTTTTTTTTAGCAGATAGCTTTCAGAAAATAATAATTTTTTTATAAAAAACTCTATATCTTTTTTCATATTTTCACTTTATTAAGTGCATTGTTTTTAAAAATATTTGCTTCTTTAATATATCTTCTTACCATTTGAGATGTTTTATGACCTGTCATAGCCATTATGCTTCTTTCATCTGCACCTGACTCTGCTGCCACAGTAGCAAAACCAGATCTCAAACTATGTCCTGAAAAATTATGATTTTCAATACCAGCTAATCTTAAATATTCTTTAATTAATAATACTACTGTTTGATCTGTTAATCTGTGATCTGTCAAAGCAGAACCTTTAACAAATCTTCTAAAAATGGGTCCAGTTTTAATTTTTGAGATTTTTAACCAATTCTTAAGATTTGTAACTGGACAATAAATTTCTTTTGAAAAGTAGGGAAGACCTTTCATCATCCCTTCTCCAAATTGATCTGTTTTAGACCTTTTCAGTGTTATTTTTACACCTTCATTTACAAATTCAAGATCTTCGTGGTCGATAGATATTAACTCAGTTCGTCTAAAACCACCTCCAAATCCAATTAATATCAATGTCTTATTTCTGAGTTTTACAATTTCATCAATATTTTGATCATTTATTACATTAATTATTTGTTTTAAATGGTTGATTAATATAGGTTTTTTACCTATTTGTTTGCTCCCTTTTACTCTTTTTATGCCCATTAAATTTTCAATGATTACTGGATGCTTGGTATCTAAATAATGACCTTTTAATTTATGAACAACGCCTATCGACACTAATCTACGTCTTAAAGTGCTAATTTTTGATTTTTTTGATAAGTAAGTCAGGTATAAAGATACGATTTTTGGATCAGAGGGCATTGATTTAAAGCTATGTTTAGCGCAGAAACCCGCAAAGTCTCTAAAATCAGATCTATAAGCTCTTAAAGTATTATTAGCTTTTGAAGTTTTAAGGTTATTCAAAGTTTCCTCATGTAAAGCTTTTATGTCAGTTGTCAGTTTATTCATATCATTACTATCGATAACAATTAATTATCATTAGTAATATAATAACTCATTTTAGAAGTCAAGCAAATAAGATAAAATAATTTTATGCTTAAATATATAATTTTAGGTTTATCAGTTCCGATCGTAGCATTTTTTTTAATGTATCGTTGGGAAAAACTAAAAGACAAAAGTAGAAATTTAACTTTAACAACAGGTGTAGCTATTCTAATTGTGGGAATTCTATTAATTATAGCGTTATTATTTGATTAAATCATGTTTAAGAACAGGAAAAGAGTTATTTTAGATAGAGGGCCAAGCTGGCCAGATTACGATAAAGCAGAGCCATTTATGATAAGGTATTATGTGCTATTTAGAAAAAGGCCTAAATGGTTTCCATTTAATATTTTAGTCCATAAGATACTTAAGCAAGACAGAGGCGATTTACACGACCATTACTGGTCTTATATAACAATCATTTTAAAAGGTGGTTATTGGGAAACTACGAATAAAGGTACTTTTTGGAGAGGTCCTGGATACATTGGTTTCAGAAGAAACACGGATAAACATAGCCTTAAACTGAAGGATAATAAGCCTGCGTGGACTATTATGCTGGTTGGTCCCCACCACTCTAGCAAAACAAGTTCAAAATATCAAAATGAAGCTGAAAGGCACTGATTTTCAGATTAAAGTTTGGAAGTATTTGCTAAAAATACCAAAAGGCAAGGTCAAAACCTATAAAGAGGTAGCTGTAGCCATTAAAAGCCCCTACTCAGCTCGTGCAGTGGGTAATGCAGTAGGTAAAAACCCTTATGCACCCAAAATACCTTGTCATAGGGTGATAAAGTCAGACGGTTCACTAGGAGGATATTCAGGTAAAGGTGGTATTAAAACTAAGAGAAAACTGCTAAAAAAGGAGGGTATAACGCTCTAGAATTATTGTTTGACGGGCGTTTTAGCATAATTCTCAATCTTTGGTTGCTTTTTTTGCTTACTCGCGGCTCAGTTGTACCATAGAATATAAAATCGCAAAAAAAATGCTATCTATGGCCTTTTAAACGCTATATTCCCTTTATGCATTGCTCTAGAATTCGCACTATTTGCTACTTCTAGAAGACTTAAAAATCATTGGTTTGAGGGGTATTTTTAAGGTCTGATTTGATGGTTTTCACTTAATATAATTTTTTTCTTCCTCAAATATCGTGTAAATATTTCAATAATACCAATGTTTTTTTTTAATATTATTACATTAAGGTAAGTATTATTTACTTATATATTAATATTTTACTTTAATAATTTTCTTTAACCCACTGTATTTATTGAAAAAAACGTAGACTTATATAAACAATAATAGGAGCAGAAATAAAAGACATTAAAGTCGAAGTAACTATAACACTTGCTACGTTATCTACTGCCCTCTTTTTTGAATACATGGATCCAACTAAATAAGTTAAAACTGCACTTGGCATAGCTGATTGAATAAGTAGTACACCAGCTGCAAAACCATCTAAATTTAGTATTCTTATCAGAGCATATCCTATAATAGGCCCTATAATCACTCTAACGCCTCCAAGTATAGAAGCATGAGACCAGGAAACAACCTTTAGTCTAGTTAATGCGATACCCAAGGACATTAAAACTAAAAATATTGTTGTGTAGGTTAATAAGAAGGTAGTGTTCTCAATATAACCAGGGACTTCCCATTCAAAATATAAAAAAATTACTGATAAAATAATTGCATAGATAGGAACATTTTTAATAAGTATATCCAAAGAAAAACTTTTCTTTGCCAGCAAAACTCCAATAGTAAAGTGAAATAAAATAATAACTGAGGCAATGGCTGAGGCAACACCTAATCCTTCAGTACCATAAGCAAAAAGACATATAGGAACTCCCATGTTTCCCGTATTCGGCAATATCAAAGGGGGTAATTCAGTAATAGCATCTTTTTTAAGAAATAATAAAAATAACACACCTACAACTGCAAAACCGCAAATAATTATTACAGCATAAATAAAGTATTCAATAAAAATATCTAGCGTGACACCTGTTGTGGTAATTGTATAAAAAATCATAGCGGGTGTACCTATGTTACCCGCAAAATTAGTTATAAAAGTAGTATCGAATTTTCGATCTTTTTTGCCTAAATAATAACCCACTCCTATTACAAAAAAGACGGGAAAAAGAACATCAATTAACTTTAGATAGAGCTCCATTACGCTCTTACATCAGATTTTCGGGGTTTTCTCAACTTATTTCCAAAGTTGATTGCAGACTCAAATTCATTAAGACGTTTATATATAGATCTTAATTCTGTAATTCTTGTCCAATTTTGCAGAAATAAAGAAAAACTACTTTGAACTTCCCTAAAAGCCGAAGACGTTTGAATTAAAACTCCTAATGTCATTGCGCCAGTAAACAATCCAGGACCCATTAAAAGATAAGGTACTATTATCATTGTTTGGTTGTACATAATAATCCAAAGATCAAAATAACCATAATGTAAAAATAATCTATGATAATTAAATTTTATTCCTGTAAATAATTGAAATATTGTTGGCGCTTGAACATAGTTTTTTCTATCATCTTCACCATAAACAAGTTCTTTTCTGAATGCGGCTTCTACTTTTTGATTATTATATTCTAGACCAGGAAGCTTTATTCCTACTAACCAACTTATAACTAAACCGCCTAAACTAGCGGTTAAAGAAACCCATACTAGAGATCCAGTTATATCTTTAAAAAATGGTATTACTACATTTGAAGACAGACCCCATAAAATAGGTATAAAAGCAATTAAAAGCATTATAGCTCTAACAATTTGCAAGCCTAGACTCTCAACAATTTTAGCAAAATTCATAGCATCTTCCTGTATTCTTTGAGAAGCTCCTTCAACTTTTGCGTCTACAGCTCTCCAATACGGCATATAAGAGAATGTCATTGCTTCTCTCCATCTAAAAGCCCAAAGTCTAGTAAAATAATTGGTTATTGTATAAATAATGACATAGGGAATAGCTAATTTCATAAATAAATAAATACCGTCATAAAATTCTGACAATTCACGTTCTGGTGCTTTTTGCAGGAGGTCGTAAAAGCCTTTATACCACTCGTTTATTTTAACATCTATATATGTTTGAGCTAATAAAGATAGAATTATGAAAGCAAATCCACCCCACGACCATAATAACCATTTTTTATCTGTAAAAAAGCTTCGCCACATAATTAATTATTCGTAAAATTTTCTGCATAAGATTTAATTACAAATCTTTTTTTATTTGGTTCAATTACCTTGTAAATAATGTTGTTATTTTTAGCATATTCTATTGCTTTTTCTTTTGTCGTAAATTCTATTTTTACTTCACCTAAAGTATCATTTGAAGACTCCCACCCCATTAAAGGATTTGTAGTTGTATCTTTTGTATCAAACTCCAATATCCATTTATCTTCTTTACCCAAACCTGATTGGGTTGCCGTTTTTGAAGGTATATAAATTTTTGCTTTTTTCATATTAAACTATTGGTAAATCACAAATTTCACCATCCACCAATTTATCATTTATATTAATACTAAAATTATTATTTCCGTTAAAATAGTCTTTTTTTACCATAGCTATACCAATTATTTTTTTAAATGTTGGAGAAAAAGCTGCAGATCTTAAATCTCCAATTATTTCTTTGTTATTATTAAGTAAGTCTAAATTGTTTAAATTTATTGTATCTGAATTAATCTTTACTCCCATTAGTTTTCTTTTGATACCTCTATCCCAAATCTTTTTTAAGCTATTTTTTCCCAAAAATTCAACATCAGAATTTAAATGCACGACTTTTTCAAAGCCGCACTCAAAAGGATTATCGCTTATGAGCATGTCATTTCCATATGACAATAAGCCTCCTTCAATTCTTTCTGCATGATTTGGCGCACCAGGTTTAATATTATATTTTCTTCCAACTTCAAAAAGATGATCATATAATTCTAATCCAGCTTTTAGGTTATCTACATGGATTTCATAACCACCTTGTTTTGAAAATCCAGATCTTGAGATAAGGAATTTCTTATTTTGAAAATTATAAAAACTATATTTAAAAAATTTTAATTTTGTAATTTCATTTCCAAATACATCTTCCATTAATTTGAATGACTTTGGACCCTGTACAGCCATGGTATCAATATTTGCTTCAAAAATATTAACATTGAGATTTTTTCCAGCTGCTATCCCTTTTGCGTATAACAACACATCCGAGTCAGCTATACACACTCTCCAAATATTATCCTCCAATTTATAAATTAATGGATCATTAACCATGCCTCCATTAGAGTCTATTAAGGGAACATAATAACAGTTACCTACTTTTGTTTTAGATAGATCCCGACATGTCATTAATTGAACAAGTTGATGAGCATGTTTACCTGAAATTTCAATTTCTCTTTGAACTGAAACATCCCAAACTTGAACGTCTTTTTTTAAATGCAAGTATTCTTCATTTACGTTAGAAAAGGTAGTTGGTAGCAACATATGATTGTATACCGTGTAACTTTTAACACCTTGCTCTTCTATTTTTTTTGTAAAAGGTGTAGACCTTACTCTTCGTGATTTACTAATGTAAAAATTCTTCATTTGTTTAAAAATTCTAAAATTTTTTCTCTCATCTCAAAAGCATTTTCTAAAATTATCATATGACCACAATTTTTAATTACGTGAACTTTAGACTTGTTAATCATTTTTGCAAACTTTTGTCCTGATTCTAGTCTAACCATCTTATCAAGATCCCCAAAAATAAAAAACGTTGGACACGTTATACTTTTTACCGCATCAACACCATTTTTGTAATTATTACAAGCAATTAAATCTACAGCCAGAACCTCTCTTACTTCTCTAGAAGAATTAAGTATTTTTTGTAATGGATTACCCCCAATAAATTGTTTTGAAGATCCATATCCCCATTTCATCATCAAATTTAGAGCTTCCATATCACCAGATAAAGCTAGATCAATTAAACTTTTGTTAACAGGTATAGAATAGGAACCTGCAATAAAAACTATTTTTTCTACTTTTTTTGGAAAGCTTTTCGCAAATTCAAGAGCCTCTAAGCATCCTTGAGAATGAGCAACCAATATAGATTTTTCAATACCAACATGATCAACAAAATCATTTATCCAATTTGATATTTCTTCTATTGATTTTAAACAAGGTCCCTCGGAATTACCATGTCCTGGGAGATCTAAAGTAAATACATTGAAACCTTTGTCAGCTAAAAATTGATCAGTTAAAGACCAAACAACATGAGATTGGCCGCTTCCATGTAATAGAATGATAGTCGGTTTTTTTTTATCAAAAGGATGTCCAACATCATTTGAAAATATTTTTTTCTTTTTAATTTCTGTTATCAATTCAAAACCTTTATTAAAAATTATTTATCTTTCCAGTTAGGTTCTCGTTTATCAATAAAAGCATCGATACCCTCTTTAGCATCAAGTTTAAGCATATTTTGAACCATTACTTTTGAGGCATAATCATAAGCATCGGAAAGTTTCATATCTAATTGCTTATAAAAAGCTTCTTTACCAATTTTTAAAGTTACTGAGGATTTTTTTGAAATTTTTTGGGCTCTATCTAATACAAAGTCTTTAAGTTCATTTATTTCAATAACATCATTGATTAAACCAATTTTAGCGGCTTTATCTGATGAAATTAATTCTCCAGTTAAAAGCATTTCCATAGAATGCTTATTGGATAAGTTTCTCGAAATTGCAACCATGGGTGTAGAGCAAAATAGACCTATATTTACCCCAGGCGTTGCAAATTTAGCTGAACTGCTTGCATATGCTAAATCACAACTTGCAACTAATTGGCACCCAGCGGCTGTAGCTGTTCCTTCAACTTCTGCAATTATTGGTTTTGGACATTTAATTATTGTTTGCATCATCTTTGAACATTTTTTCATTATTTTTAAAAAATATTTTTTTCCTTTATCTGCACCTTTTCTTGCAGCCTTCAACTCTTTTAAATCATGTCCAGATGAAAATGTTGATCCATCTCCTGAAATTATTATTACTCTTACATTTTTATTATGACTTGCCTTGTCCAAAGCATTTTGCATTAAATCCATCATATTTTCAGAAAGAGCATTTAAATTCTCTGGACTATTTAAGTTTAAACGCATTACCCCATTTTCATTTAAATAAGTTTCTAAAATTTTGCTGTTTTTTCTATAATTCATGGGTCAATTAATCTTTACCTTTACTTCATCTGACAAAGAGTTAGCTATAAAGCAATATCGATGAGCTCTCTCTTGTACCTCTTTCATTTTGTTTTCATCAACAGAAAATTCTTTTGAAAATGCTACCTTTGGATTTAATTCAATATTGGTTACTGACATTTTGCCTTTGGAATTTTTTCCTAAAGTAGCTATTGCGTTGTCTGTATACCCTGAAACTGGCCAATTCATTTTGGCAGCAAGAGCTAAAAAAGTCATCATATGACAACTGCTTAATGCTGCTGCAAGGGCTTGTTCAGGATTACTATTTTGTTTGTTTCCGTTCCAATCTGGTGCTGCGTCACCATTAATAACAATCTCGTCATTAAATTCAATTTGATGTTTATTTGAATATTTACCAGGTGATAATTCTCCTCCATTAAGACTCCATTTGAGATTTATTGATATTTTTGCCATTATTATTATTAAATTAGTTAAACTCTTTAGCTTTTTTTCTTAACTCAAACTTTTGTATTTTTCCTGTAGATGTTTTTGGTAGATCGCAAAATTCCACTTTTTTTGGAACTTTAAATCCTGCTAAAGTTTCTTTACAAAAAGAGATTAGTTCATTTTCTGTGACCGGTTTGTCCTTTACCATTTCTATGAAAGCACAGGGTACCTCACCCCACTTTTCATCAGGTTTTGCAACAACAGCTGCGATAGATACGGATGGATGTTTTGCCAAAGTATTTTCAATTTCTATAGATGAAATATTTTCACCACCAGAAATAATTATATCTTTCGATCTATCTTGAATTTTTACATATCCATCAGGATGCATTACAGCTAAATCCCCAGTGTGAAACCAGCCACCCTTCATAGCTTTATTAGTTGCGTCTTTATCCTTAAAATATCCTTTCATTACCACATTACCTTTGATCATTATCTCACCAATAGTCTTACCGTCTTTAGGTACTTCTTTCATAGTTTCAGGATCCATTATGGCTACACCTTCAGTATTTGGATATCGAACACCTTGTCTAGCTTTAATTTCATTTTGTTTTTCTTCATTAAGCTCATCCCAAGATTCATTCCAAGCACATTGTGTTACGTGACCGTATGTTTCTGTTAATCCATATACGTGCATTACTTCGAAACCAAGACTCTTCATTTTTTTAAAAATGATACTTGGAGGTGGCGCACCGGCTGTTAAAACATATACTTTTTGTTTTAATTTTTTCCTGTCTTTTTCTGGAGCGCCCGTTATCATATTTAAAACTATAGGAGCACCTCCAAAATGCGTAACATTATATTTATCTATCAACTCAAAAATTTTTTTAACGTCAATATTTCTCAAACAAATAGTTCGACCTATTAACATTGGTACTGTCCATGGATAACCCCATCCATTACAATGAAACATTGGTACAATAGTTAAAAAATTTAACCTATTGGGCATGTTCCAAGCAGTAGCACTACCGGTAGACATTAAGTAAGAGCCTCTATGGTGATATACTACTCCTTTAGGGTTTCCTGTTGTGCCAGAAGTATAACTTAGTGAAAGAGCTTGCCATTCATCATCGGGCATTTTCCATTGAAAATTCTCGTCACCAGTTTTTAAAAATTCTTCATATTCTCTATCACCAATGTTTTCACACTTTGACTGATCTGCATACTTATCGTTTATATCAATAATGGTAATCTTTCTTTTTATAGTGCTTAAGGCTTTTTTTACTTCTACATGAAGCTGGCGATCTACAACTAAAACTTTTGCTTCACCGTGTTCCAAAATATATGAAATCGTTTTTGCATCTAAACGAATATTAATTGTATTTAGAACTGCTCCAGTCATAGGCACAGAATAGTGTGCTTCAAATATTTCAGGTGTATTAAAAGCTAAAAAGGAAACAGTATCCCCTTTTTTTATACCAATCTTTGAAAGTGCGCTGGCAAATTTTACACATCTTTTATAAACTTCTGACCATGTGTAATTTCTATCCTCGTAAATTACTGCTTCATAATTCGGGTAGATTTCTTTTGCTCTAACTAAGAAAGTAAGTGGTGTTAATGGAACGAAATTAGCTTTATTTTTCTCTAAATTTTTTTCGTATACACTCATTTTCAGTTAAATTTAGCTTTCATCAAGCTTTCACTGCCAGCTATTGCTGAGTGATAATGACTGTCTATCCTTGGTAAAATTTTATCAAAAAAGTATTTTGCAGTGTTTATTTTCTCCTCATAAAATTCTTTATTTTTATTTGAGTTTTCAAAGCTCACTTTAGTCATTTTGAGCCATGAATATCCTAAAGCTACATAACCAAGAACCTTCAAAAAGTCATTGCATGCTGCACTAACATCATCTTTTTGATTTTTTAACTTATCGTCTAACCATTTCGAAAAATCTAATAAAAGTTTTATCTTTTCTTTAAGAATGTTGGAAAGTCTTTTTAATTCAACATTTTCATTATAATCTTTAATTTCATTTTGAAGTAAGGATATAAATTTTTCCAAAGTTCGATTAGTAAGTACTTTTCTGAATACTAAATCAATTGCTTGAACAGAATTGGTTCCCTCATAAATTGGTGTAATTCTATTATCTCTGTATAATTGCTCAATACCTTGATCTCTCGTATAGCCATAACCACCAAAAATTTGTATTGCTTCATTTGTTATTTCCATTCCCATATCTGAAAAAAAAGATTTTACTACAGGTGTCATGAGAGATACCATTTCATCAGCTTCTTTTCTGATATTTTCATTTGAGTGATTTAAACTTACATCAACTTGTTGAGATAACCAAAAAGCAAGTGATCTTTGGCCTTCAATTATTGACTTCATATTCATCAGACTTCTTCTTATATCAGCGTGTTTAAGTATTAAGTCTGTTTCACCATTTTTATTATCGTTTGATTTACCTTGTTTTCTCTCTCTCGTGTAAGCTAATGAATTTTGATATGCTGTTTCTGAAATACCTAATCCTTGTATTCCAACTATAATTCTTTCTAAATTCATCATTGTAAACATTGAGCTTAATCCTTTATTTTCTTTACCAATTAAAAAGCCCTTAGCATTATCGAAGTTAAGAACACAAGTTGGTGAACCTTTGATTCCCATTTTGGTTTCAATAGATAAAGTGCTAACACCATTTCTAGACCCGACCGAACCATTTTCATTTACATTAAATTTTGGAACTAAAAAAAGACTAATTCCTTTAGTTCCTTCAGGACCACCTGGTATTTTTGCTAAAACTAAATGTATGATATTTTCTGTTAAGTCGTGATCACCAGATGTAATAAATATTTTTTGTCCAGTTAAAGAAAATGATCCATCTGAATTTTTTATTGCTTTTGTTTTTATTAAGCCTAAATCAGTTCCACATTGAGACTCGGTCAAACACATAGTCCCACTCCATTTTCCCTCTACTATTTTTGGTAAAAACTTGTCTTTAATCTTATCATCTGCGTGATGAAGAATACAATTATAAGCTCCAATACTTAGTTCGCTATATAATTTAAATGATAAACTTGCTGAGGATAACATTTCTTCAAAAAAAGTACTAACAGTCTTTGGCATTCCTTGACCACCATATTTTGGATCACAAGATAAAGATGTCCATCCATCTGTAATGAATTTTTTATAAGCTTCTTTATAGCCTGGTGGAGATCTTACTATTCCATTTTCATACACACATGGACTGTCATCACCTATTTTAGCTAAGGGATGAACAATTTCTTGATTTATTTTTGCTGCTTGATCTAAAACATCTTTAACTAAGTCAGAACTTATTTCTTTAAATTTATCAATCTCTTTATAATTTTTATTATCTTTAAGATTATCAAAAAGAAACATCATATCTTCAACTGGAGCATTATATGTAGTCATTTAATTAATTAATGGTTTTCCTGTTTTTAATGTATGAACAATCCTATCTTGAGTTTTTTTATTTTCTACTAATTTCATAAAGCTGTTTAGTTCCAATTTATACATTTGATCTTCTGTTACCTCTTTATTTAAATCTGTATCACCGCCACTTAAAACATATGCTAATTCTTTACCAACTTCCATACCGTGATCTAGAATCTTTTTATCATTATATAATGCTTCAAGTATTTTGTGCATTTTTTCTCTAGCATTTTTACCCGATAATTTAAATTTACATTCTTTAGATGGAGACATATCTACGTTATTATTGAGTAATTTTCTTGCCGCAGGCAATAGTTCATTTCTATTAATTATAACATCATGATTTTTATCCAAAAATAACATAGGTTTTGCTTCTTGAGGCGAAGAAGCAGTTTTAGCATAACCAATTATATCAAAAACTTTTAATGGTGCATAATCTGGATCTGTTTTAGACTCATTGGTTTGACACCATCTCCAGAGTAGCTCTTTACAACCACCTCCAGCAGGTACTAAACCAACAATTGTTTCAACTAAACCCATTACTATATTAGTATGTGTAACTACATAATTACTTTGTAACACAACTTCTTCTCCACCTCCTAAGGCTAAACCAGACGGAGCAGATATAACTGGGTATTTACAATATTTAAGATGCTTGCAAGTTTCTTGAAAATACTTAATAAATTTTTCAACAGACTTTATATCGTTATTCTTTATAAATTCCATTACATAATTTAGATTTACGCCTGCAGAAAATTGCATACTTTCATTTATTATAATTAGAGGTTTATCTGTAGCCTTTTTCAAAGCATCCATTGAATCATTATCTAAAGCATTAGCTTTTGTATTAAACTCAACAATATTAAAATCTTTAAATCTAAATATTTCTGCTGAATCATTTTTATCTAATTTAACGACTGTTTTTTTAATCTTTCCTAAAGTTTGTAAATCAGTATATTTTTGTCGCTCATCGTAGAAACTTTCTACTTTTTTTTCTTTTAAATCTTTTAAAAATTCATTGTGATTAATATCTCCAATTTTTGAGAAGAAATTTTTTAATCCTATGGACTCTAACATTTCAAAAGGACCCATAGACCAATTAAAACCCAGTCTTAAAGCTTCATCTATATCATTATATTCATCAGTTATAGCTGGCACCAATGATGATGAGTACAAGATAATTTTTGATATAACTGACCATGCGTATTTACCATACTTATCATTTCTGTTTATTAATTCTAAAAGGTTTATCTTATCAATTTTTAAATCTATCTTTTTTACTGGAAAGTATTCATTTTTATTTAAGTTAAGAGCTTCTAGAATCTTTTTATTCTCAGACTTATTCATCCTATAAAAACCTCCCTTTCCTTTTCTACCTGTATACCCAGTTTCAATTAGCTTTTTAATTATTGGTAAACCAGAAACAACTTTTTGAAATTCATCTTCTTTAGGTAACTCTTTTTGAAAACTTTTAAGAACATCTGACATTAAATCAATGCCAATTAAGTCATATAAAGCAAAAACTCCTGTTTTAGGAATGCCCATAGGTCTTCCAAATACAGCATCAGCTTCTTCAATAGAAAGATTCATATTAACCGCTTCTGTCATCGCTACTTGCATAGCATACACTCCTATTCTGTTTCCTAAAAAACCAGGAGTGTCACCACAAACAATTACGCCTTTACCTAATTTTTCTTCACTAAAATCTTTTAAATAATTAATTTTTTTTTGATCGTTTAGCTTGTCTCTAACAATTTCCAGTAACCCCATATATCTAACCGGATTAAAAAAGTGTGTAATACAAAAATCTTTTTTGTCTTCTGCTTTTAATTTTTCTGATAATACTTTTAAAGGAATAGTTGATGTATTTGACGAAACAATAGAGTCTTTTTTTCTTTTATTGAATATTTTTTTGTAAATATCATGTTTAATGTCAATTCTTTCAACAACTGCCTCTACAATCCAGTCTGCATCGGAAACATTATCAAAGTCATCAGTAATATTACCAACTTTCAAATTATTAATTTTATCTTTTTCAAATAATAATGGTGGTCTAGATTTTAAAATTCTTTCTTTAGCTTTCTCAGAAATTTCAGTTTCTAAATCTAATAATATAACTGGTATATTTGCATTGCATAAATGAGCAGCTATTCCACTTCCCATCGTTCCTGATCCTATTACAACTACTTTTTTAATATTCATATGATTTTGGTCGGAGCGGAAGGATTTGAACCTTCGACCCTCTGGTCCCAAACCAGATGCGCTACCAGGCTGCGCTACGCTCCGAAAGTCTATTTATATAGGTTATATATGACTTTTTGGCAATTGAAAGATTTTTGTTATATTAGTAAGAAATAACTAAATGATCCAATATATTTCAAAACCTTTTAAATATTTCTTTAAACTAGAGTCAGCATCAGGTTTGGTTCTACTCTTTGCAGCGATCATAGCTTTGTTTATTAGTAATAGTAGTTTAGGTGAAAATTATTTTAAAATATTAGAAAGTTATTTTACACTTGGAACTGAAGATTTTGGATTAAAATTAAGTGTTCTTCATTGGATTAATGATGTTTTGATGGCTATCTTTTTTTTCTTGGTGTCTTTAGAAATTAAAAGAGAATTTGTTAAAGGTGAACTTTCAAATCCGAAACAGGCAATGCTGCCAATTATCGGGGCTGTTGGTGGAATGGTAGTTCCAGCTGCCATTTATATTATAATTAATATTGATGACAGCACAAGACTTAACGGTTGGGCAATACCTTCAGCAACTGATATCGCCTTTTCATTAGGGGTATTATCATTACTTGGAAAAAGAGTTCCTATATCTTTAAAAGTTTTTCTAACTGCTTTAGCAATTATTGATGATCTTGGAGCAATAATAATAATAGCTTTCTTTTATTCAGGTAATATACAAACAACTTACTTAATACTAATGGCTGTTGCGATGCTATTATTAATATTTTTAAATAGACTAAATGTAAGATCATTTATTCCTTATTTAATAGTTGGGATATTTTTATGGGAATTTACACATCAATCAGGAATTCATGCGACGATTGCGGGAGTTTTATTAGCTTTAACTATTCCTCACGATACTAAAAAGGAGAAAAACTCTTTATTATTAAAACTAGAACATGCTATATCCCCTTACGTAGCTTTTGGAATTATGCCAATATTTGCTTTTGCGAACGCAGGTGTTTCTTTAGAGGGATTATCTTTTGCAACATTGTTAAATCCAGTGCCTTTAGGAATAGTTTGTGGATTATTTTTTGGAAAACAAATCGGAGTATTTCTATTTTCCTATTTATCTATCTACTTTAAATTTGCAGATAAACCGAATAACTCAAACTGGACGTCACTTTATGCTGTCTCAATATTGACAGGTATCGGTTTTACTATGAGTTTATTCGTGGGCAATCTTGCCTTTGCAAATAACTTAGAATTTAGTGACGGTGTAAAGATTGGTGTACTTACAGGTTCATTATTGTCTACTTTATGTGGTTACTTCTTGTTATTACTTGCTAGTAAAAAATGATCGATAAAAGATTATTGAAAATCGCTTCTAATACTAAATTTTATGGTTTAAAGAACAACTACACTTTTAAAACCAATCTCAAGAATTCAATTTGTGGCGACAAAATATCCATAGAAATTTCATTAAAAAAAAATACAATTCAAGAATTAAGATATGAAACTGAAGCATGTATTTTTTGTCAAGCTTCTGCGAGTACGTTGGCAAATATAGCAAAAAATACTAATTTAGGTGATTTAAGAAAAAATTTAAGTAAATATTTAAATTTAAGTAAAAAAGTACCAAAAAAATTTAATAATTTAACTTATTTGTTGAAAGATAAATATATGAATAGGAAAGATTGTATACTTTTACCTTTTAAAGCATTTTATAAAGCAATTAAATGATATGATTAAGAAAATAATATTTACTATTATGTTCATTAGTTTTTTTTCTAATTTATCTGCTGACTATCACAAGCTAGCGTATGATTTTAACTTCAAGGGATTAGATGGAAATCAAATTAATTTGAAGGATTATGATAATAAAGTTATTGTCGTAGTCAATGTTGCTAGTAGATGTGGTTATACACCTCAATACAATGATCTTCAAAAATTATACTCAGAATATAAAAATGAGCTTGTAGTTATAGGTGTCCCTACAAATAATTTTAAGCAAGAACCAAAAAATAACGCTGAAATTAAAAAATTTTGTGAGACTAACTTTGGTATAACTTTTCCGATGTCTGAAAAAGTAGATGTTATTGGAGCTAATGCCCATGATTTCTTTAAATGGGCTAAAAAAAATCACGGTATAGCAGCAATACCAAAATGGAATTTTCACAAAATCATTATTGGGAAAGATGGTAAAGTAGCCGATACTTTTGCATCCTTTACCAAGCCTACTTCAAAAAAATTTATAAACGCAATCAGTAAAGAAATTAAAAGTTAAAAGATAATCCATCGTATGCTGGAATAATATTTTCTGGTAACTTTTTCCTTAAGTTTTGATAATCGAGATCGACATGTAAATTAGTAAGGATTGTTTTTTTGGGAGCAAGTTTTTTTGCAATTTTAATTGTTTCATCAAAATGGAAATGTGATGGATGTGGATTTTTTCTGAGACAATCTATAATTAGATAATTTAAATTTTTTAATTGGTTAAAAGATTTATTAGGTATCTTGTTACAATCACTTAGATAAGCAATTTTGTTAAAAACAAAGCCATTTGCCTTTATCATTCCATGCTGTAATTCTATAGCCTGTATTTTTAACAATTTATCATTTTTTTTTATAGTAAATTGATCATTAAAAGTTTTAGCACTCATTATTGGTTTATATCCTGATCTAGGAGAAAAACAGAATGTGTATTTCTGTTTGAGCAATTTCGTTGTTCGTTTACTTCCGTATACAGGAATTTTTTTTTTATTTTTCCAAAAGAAAGGCCTTAACTCAAATATTCCTACAGTTTGATCAGCGTGTTCATGTGTATAAATAATAGCATCGACATTTTTTATATTATTTCTTTTAATTTGTTCTTTTATATCAGGAGATGTATCGATAAGAATTGAAATATTTTGATACTGAATATGGGCACAACACCTAGTTCTTATGTTTTTTTTATTTTTTTTGTTTAATTTACCCCAATAGTTTGTAATCCAAGGAGCACCCAAAGAGCTTCCACAGCCCAAGATTGTAAATTTATTCTTCAACTTAACTTACCAAAAAGTTTAAAAAAATTATTTGTTGTACCTTCGCAAAGATCATCAAATTCAATTTCTTTAAGTTTTGAAAGATATTTAGCGGTCAGAACTACATTTGATGGCTCATTTGATTTTCCTCTTAAAGGTTCAGGAGATAAATATGGAGAATCTGTTTCAATTAATATTTTATTAAGGGGTATTGACTTAAATGTTTCTTTAAGATCATTGGACTTTTTAAATGTTATAATGCCACTAGCCGAAAAAAAAGCATCTAACTCTAGAAGTTTATCTGCAAACTTTTTTGTACCAGTAAAACAATGCATCAAAATCTTCAACTTATCTTTTTTTGAATATTTTGATAAAATATCGTAAGTAAGATCCTCTGCATCCCTTGAATGAATTATAAGTGGCAGTTTGCTTGAAATAGAAGCTTTAATATGTTCTTCAAATAATCTTATTTGCTCATCTTTGTCAGAATGATTATAATAAAAATCTAAACCAGTTTCTCCTATTCCAATTATTTTCTTACTAATATTTAATCTTTCTAAAATTATGTCTTTGTTAATTTTGCTATGATTTTTAGCTTCATGTGGATGGATCCCGTAAGTACCATAAACGTTTGTATACTTATTCGTGATTTCTATAATATTATTATACTTTTTGTCAGCAACAGATATAGTTAACATAAATTTAACATTAGATTGATCCGCCCTTTTAATTACATTATCCAAGTTTGAAAACATGGGCTCATAATCAAGATGACAATGTGAGTCTATAATCATTATTCTACCTTTTTAAATAAAATTTCTACATTTCCTAGTTCTTTACTAATATCTAATGTATTTTCTTTTTTGATTTCATTTATCACTCTTAATTCACTTTTAACATTAATAACATCTAATATCTTATTTGCACTTATAGGTATAATTGGTAATAATAAAATACTAATATTTTTAATTTGTTCAACTATAGAATATAAAATCGAATTCATTTTATTTATATCAGTTTTTTTAAGTGCCCATGGTTCTGAGTCATTGAAATATTTATTTGAATCGAAAGAGTATTCAATAACTTTTTTTAAATAATTATTAAGATCTTGTTTGTCAATAAGATTTGTAAGTATATTAATATCATTTTTAAGTTTTCCAGTAAGAGCTTTATCTTGTTTACTTAAATCTTTTTTTGGTGGAATTTTATTTGAGCAATTTTTTTTTATAAAAGAAAAAACTCTTTGACATAAATTTCCATAGTTATTTGCGAGGTCATTATTTATGCAGTTTTTAAGATTTTCCAAGGAGATATTTCCATCATTACCTAATGATACTTCTTTAATAAGGTAATACCTCAACTGATCAATTCCAAACATTTCTATAATTTCTATTGGATCTAAAATATTTCCAATAGATTTAGACATTTTTTTATCATCAGAAAGTATCCATCCGTGCCCAAATATTCTTTTTGGTAAAGGTAATTTTGCTGCCATTAAAAAAGCTGGCCAATAAATAGCGTGAAATCTTAAAATATCCTTTCCAATTACATGTAAATCTGCAGGCCAAAAGTTTTTATACAAGTCTGATGTAGTATTTGGATAATTAAGGGCACTTAAATAATTTGTTAATGCGTCAAGCCAAACGTATATAACATGCTTTTGATTTTTGGGAACAGGTATACCCCATGAAAAGGAAGTTCTGCTCACTGATAAGTCTTTTAATCCCTTTTCAACAAATTTTACCACCTCATTATTTCTTGAAATTGGAAGAATAAAATCAGGGTGAGACTTATAATGATCGAGTAATTTTTGTGACCATGCAGAAAGTTTAAAAAAATATGACTCTTCTTCAACCCATTCAACTTTAGATCCAGACAATTTGGATATTTTTAAACCATCTTTTTCCTCAATCTCATCGTTATCATAGTATGCTTCGTCAGATACTGAATACCATCCTTTATATTTATCTAGATAAATATCGCCAGATTGTTCAAGTTTTTTCCATAAATCCTCTACTGATTTATAATGTCTTTTTTCCGTTGTTCTTATAAAATCATTATTTGATAGATTTAAAATTTTTGTTAAGTCTTTAAATTTTTTTGATATTTCATCACAAAAAAGTTGAGTATTTTTTTTATTTTTTTCAGCTTCTCTTTGAATTTTTAAACCATGTTCATCAGTGCCTGTTAAGAAATAAACATTTTTACCCTCTATCTTTTTGTATCTTGCAATTACATCCGCAATAATACTAGAATAAGCATGGCCCATGTGAGGTCTTCCTGATGGATAGTAAATTGGTGTAGTTATATAATAATTTTTTTTACTCACTAAATGTAATTTTCTATTTCTGTTATCAAATTGACAGGATTTAAATTTAATTTATTAGACTCCTGTAATTTTTTTATAACATTAATTCTGTAATCATTATAATGAGTAACATTGGGTTCTTTTTTTGATTTAGTAAGATAATGTTGATTTATCAAGTAAATTGCAAAATTAAGATAATCAATATCTTTTTTAATTTTACTTAATTTTAATAATTTTTCTATATTTTTAATTAATTCATCATTTAAATCTAATTGTTCATCAGAAATGAGTTTATTAAATTTCAAATAATTTCCAGGTGTTAAAGTTGAGTCATCGTATCTTAAATTTTTTTCTATTTTATACTCTGATATCAGATTTTGTATAATATTTACTTTTTCATTGTTACTTAAAAAAATCTTTATCTCGATAGATCTAGATTTTAGAGTATCAATTAATTTTTCGCTTTTATTATTAATTAAAATAAAATAATTAGTTTCTGATGGTTCTTCAATAGATTTAAGTAGAGCATTAATGCAATTTTCATTTAGACACTCTACATCGTCAAATATTACAAACCGGTTTATATTATTAATTGATGATTTTTGAAGATTAACTCTTAAATTTCTTATATCATCTATTTTTACATTCTTATCTATACATTTATAATAAACTATATTTGGATTTAAATTTTCTTTTAGATTATAAGCTATTTTATTTTTTTCATTAATTGTTGTATTTATTAAATCATAGTTATCTTTATCAAAAATATATGACAAAAAATGATGAATTAATGTGAATTTTCCTTGACCTTTTTTGCCACTAAGCATGAGCACCTTGGGAAATTTACCCTTATCAAGTAATTTGAATAATTCAAGTAAGTTTTTTTTTAAACCATGTAATTTTTTTAAATTCATTTTAAACCCATTTTTTTCTTTATAATTTCAAATATTTTATTTTGTAAGATCGGTGTATTTTGAGACGATTCTAAAACAATATGATCTTTTTTGTTTTTTGCTATTTTTAAAAAAGAGTTTTGGGCTTTAATATAAAATTTAACTGGGAAATTATCATATCTATTTTTATTTTTTCTTTTTTTTAATCTTTTTAAAAAAGATTGTTTTTTTACTTTTAAAACAAAAGTTATGTCCGGTTTTATTTTTCCAAGAATTTTTTTATGAATATTGTTTATGAAATTAAAAGATACTTTTTTTCCGTATACTTGATAAGCTAGCGTTGAGTCTATAAATCGATCACAAATTATAATTTTTTTATTTTTAATTGCTGGAATAATTCTATTTTTTATATGTTCATTTCTTGCAGCTAAATATAATAAGGTATCTGTATATTTATCAAATTTAATTTTTTTATTTTTTTCAAAATAATCTTTAAGAATAATCTTGCGAATAATTTCAGCGCTTCTCGTACCACCTGGTTCCCTAGTAATAATAACATTTTTATTTTTTTTTTTTAATTTGTTATATAAAATTCTAGCTTGGAAAGATTTTCCACTACCTTCGATGCCCTCAAAAACAATGAAAAAACTTTTTTTATACATCTCCCCAAATCAAGTAGTTCAATGACATAAATAAACTTTTAAAAACATTAACTTTTTTCACTTCTTCAGATGCATAAACAGGAACTTTCTTGATTAAGTCATCTTTAACAAAAACTTCTATTTTAGCTATTTCTTGATCCTTAGAGATTGGTGCTTTTATAGGACCATTATATTTTAAAAAAACCTTTAAATTTCTTGCCTCCTTTTTTTTTAATGTCAAAAAAATATCTTCCTTAGTAATTCCTTTTATGTCAGTTTTTTTTCCCAACCAGGATTTTACAGAAAAAATAGTTTCATTTTTTTTTGAAATCATATAGGTATCTGTATTTCTGAAACCCCAACTTAAAATTTTTAAAGAACCGATTGATCTTGCGCTTTTAGTTTGAAAACCACTTGCTACTGCTATTAATCTTCTTTCTTCTCTTTTCATTGAACTAGCTAAAGAATATTTTTCTACAGCTAAGTATCCAGTTTTAATTCCATCAACCCCAACCCTTTTATACAACAAAGGATTTCTGTTACCTTGAGATATAGGATCACCGCCTGTTCTATCCCAAGTAAATTCAGTTTCTTTAAATAACTCATAATATTCTGGATGTTTTTTAATTAGGTATTGTGACATTATTGCTATGTCTCTTACAGTTGAATAATTATCAGGATCATTTATCCCCGAGGAATTTGCAAAGTTTGAATTGGTCATTCCAATTTCACTTGCTTTCTCATTCATAATATCTGCGAAATTTTCTTCTGAACCAGCTATTCCTTCGGCTATCGCTACACAAGCATCATTACCCGAAGCAATAATTATACCTTTTAATAAATTTTCAACAGTAACTTCATCGTTAATCATTAGAAACATCGAAGAGTAACCACTTTGAGATAAACGCCAGGCTTTTTCTGAAATTATAAACTTATCGTCCATAGAAAGTTTATTCTCTTTTAATAAGTCAAAAACTATTATTGACGTCATAATTTTTGTCATTGAGGCTGGGTAAATACTCATATCAGGTTCTAATTCATAAATAATTTCATTAGAGTCGTAATCTAATAATATTGCAGTTTTTACATCAACTTTTGGGTTTGGAAAAACTTGGGTAGTTAAAACAAAATACGTGATAATTAATTTTAGAAATATTTTAATCATAAAGTTTTACATCAACCTCGTCGAAATTTATTTGTCTTAATGCAATGTAATCATTTTTAATCATTTTTATAGTCTTATATGGGCCTAAAAAAACCTCAAAATTGTGTTTATTCTTTTTAATAATAGAAATTTTCTTATTTCTTAGTAATTGAGACTCAGATTTGACCCTTTTTTTTAAAAGATTAGCCGATTCAAGTGAATAAAGATTACCCAATATTATAACAAACCTTTGTTCTTTATTTTGTTTTTTAATAACTGTTTTTCCTATGTTACTGATTTTTACTTTCTCTACAGGTGCTTTGACTTGCAATTGTTTTTCTTCATCATGTGTTTCTGCCTTTTGAGCAACAAATGATTTGTTTTTTTTTACTTCTTCAATATCTACATACGGAAAATCTTCATTTAGTCCTAATTGATTTGAGATAGATTTCGTTATTAATATTTTGTAAAAATCAGGATAGTCTAATTTAAAAGAATTTTTTAAAATGATATTTTTTCCATTATTAGGATTTGTAATTTTTAAAAGAGTTCCTCTACTTAATTTTTTATGAACCACAATGGGTTCATAAGAGTTTATTTTTCTTTTTATAATCTTATTTTCATAATCTTTTATAGAGTAAATATAGGCAAATCCTTTTGAATTAAATGCTGGTTTCTCATATTTATTAACATTTATAGATTTACATGAAAATAAAAATAAAAAAATTATTATGAATTTAAATTTCATTTTTAAATTTATCCTTAAGTGTGCAAACAGCTAAAGCAAATCTCAATGATCTATTCCATTTTAAAATTAATTCATAATTATTAAAAACCAAGTATGCAGGTTTTAAAGTATTTGATCCTGGTATAATATCTTTATCTGGAGTAATTATCGCTGCTAACATATTGTCATAGGTCGAGTAACTTTCAGGTGTTTTTAAATATTTTTTAAAATATCTAACTTTTTTTTTATTTTTTAATTTTCTAGCTGAGGTATTTAAATATTTTATTGGAACTTTTTCTTTAAGTTCAACTTTAACAAAACATGGTGCATTAGTTTGCCAACCAATTTTATTAATATAATTTGCTGCTGAGGCGAATGAGTCATCAATTTTTTTTAATTCAATATTAGAATTATTATTATAATCTATTGCATAGCTTTTAATTGTTGATGGCATAAATTGAAAATTTCCAAAAGCACCCGCCCACGATCCAAACAAAATACTTTTATCAATTATTTCATTATCAATTAGTTTTAACAAAGTTAATAATTCATTGGTAAAAAAAGCACTCCTTCTTTTATCAAAACTTAAAGTAGCTAATGAAGATAAAATATCCATTTTTCCTAGGTACTTTCCAAAATTGGTTTCAATACCCATTAAAGCTAAAAGTAATTCTTTTTCTACCAAAAAAACACTTTCAATTTTGTTAATAAGTTTTTTTTCTTTTGAGTATAATATCAAACCTTTTTTAACTTTTTTATTATTTGCCCTTTTATTTATATAGGTATGAGTGTCCTCATAAAATTCTGGTTGATATCTATCATATTCAATAACCTTAGGAAGAAATTTAATATTTTTTAGAACGTCATTTACAGTATTTTCTGAAACACCTTCGCTTATAGCAACTTTTTTAAAGCTATCTAACCAAGTTTCAAAGTTATGTTCCGAAGCATAAATTTGGTTTGATAATAGTAAAAAGTTAAATAAAAAAATTATTTTAATTAAGAATTTAGCCATTTTGTTAGTTATCATAAAATATTTATTTAAACCAGTATTCCAAAATAAATAAGATTATTGTTATTTTTTCTTAATAATAGTATTAGTTTGTTACGTTTCTCAATATGGAGAGGTGGCTGAGCGGTTGAAAGCACTGGTCTTGAAAACCAGCAACGGGGCAACTCGTTCGTGGGTTCGAATCCCACCCTCTCCGCCATTATATTTTAAATTTGCTGAAAATTTCTGCTATTTTATTTTTTTTAATTTTATTATTTATTTTTTTAGTTTGGTAAAAATTATATATAGTCTCATCTTCCATGTTTAAGAAGTCAAACAGATCCTCGAGTTCTTCTTTGGAAAGTTTGTTAATATAATTATCAACAAATTTACTAAGCAGTATGTCCATCTCCTTGGTACCGCGATAATTTGCTCTATAAATTATTTTTTTTTTTAAAGTTTCTAATTCAATCATTTAATTAATGTATTATATATTAACTATGACTATTTTTAAAAATAAAGATGATCTTTTTAAGAATATTTCTTTTTTAAAAGGTGTAGGTCCAAAACTCAGTAAGTATTTAAAAAATAAAAGAATTGAAAAAATTAACGATTTATTGTGGCATTTTCCATATTCATCGACAGATAGATCAAATATGACCACTCTTGACAAATTAGAAGCAGGAAAAATACAAACTATCAAAGTTAAGGTCATAAAATATAATTTTCCAAGAGTTAGAAATTTACCAAACAAAGTTATATGTCAAGATGAATTTGGCAAAATAGATATTGTTTTCTTTAATAGTAGAGAGGGCTATATTAGGGCTGTCTTACCTTTAAATAAATGGGTCATAATTAGTGGAAAAATTAATTTTTATAAATCAAAATATCAAATAACAAATCCAAGTTATATAACTTCTTTAGATAAAATAGATTACATAAAAAAAAATATACCAAAATATTCTTTAACCGAGGGAATAAATGAAAAATCTTATAGAAAAATTATTGAAAAAGTTATTAATAACTTACCAAAATTAGATGAGTGGTATGATAAAGAAATATTGGAAAAGTTTGGATTTAAATCTTGGAATGAGTCCCTTTTAAAAATTCATAATTTTGAAAATAAAGATAATGTTGGCAATAAATATGTAAGAAGATTGGCTTTAGATGAAATTTTATCAAATTTAATAGTGCTTTCAAAAAATAGAAGAAAGTTTAAAGACTCAAAAAAAGAAAATAAGTTATTTAATAACTCTTTAGGTAAAAAAATACTCAATAATCTAGAATTTAAATTAACAAAAAATCAAGAAAAAATAATATATGAAATTAACGAAGATTTGAGATCAAATAAAAAAATGTTTCGCTTACTTCAGGGAGACGTAGGATCTGGAAAGACTATTGTTTCATTTATGACGGTAGCAAATGTATTAGAATTTGGTTGTCAATCAGCTTTGATGGCACCAACAGCTATACTAGCAAAACAACATTACAACTTAGCCAAAAAAATGTTTGATAGAACAAAAATAAAGATAGAGCTTTTAACTGGAAAAACAGAAACAAAAATAAGAAAAAAAATACTTGAGGATTTAAAAAATGGTAAAATCGATCTATTAATCGGAACTCATGCTCTATTTCAAAAAAAAATTGATTTTAAAAACCTTGGATATATCGTAATTGATGAACAACATAAGTTCGGTGTAAAACAAAGAATGTCATTTGCCGAAAAAGGTGGAAAAAATTGTGATGTTTTATTAATGTCGGCCACTCCAATACCTAGAACAATGATGCTTACAATTTATGGAGATATGGATGTTTCAAGATTAACTGAGAAACCTAAAAACAGACTTCCTATATTAACTTATTCTAAACCAGAAAAAAAAATTAACGACTTAATCAAAATAATAAAAAAAAATTTTTCTGAAAATAATCAAGTTTTTTGGGTATGCCCTTTGATTCAAGACTCGCAAATTTTAGATTATTCATCAGTAAAAATGAGATTTGAATGGTTGAAAAAAAAATTTCCCAATGAAACAAGTATTTTACATGGTGAATTAAAACAAAATGAAAAAGATTTAGTATTAGAAAAGTTTTTACAAAAAAAAACAAAATTATTAGTTTCTACAACTGTAATAGAAGTTGGAATTGATTTTCCAGATGCTAATTTAATAATTATTGAAAATGCAAATAAGTTTGGTTTAGCTCAATTACATCAGTTGCGTGGAAGAGTTGGTAGAGGACACAAACAAGGAAAATGCGTACTATTATTCAAAGACAATTTATCAAAAAACAGCATTCAAAGAATTAAAATTTTAAAAAAATCAAGTGATGGATTTTTTATTGCGGAAGAAGATATGAAAATGAGAGGTTTTGGGGATATAATTGGTTATCAACAAAGCGGTGAAAAATTTTTTAAAATTGCAGATCCAGTAAAACATGGTGATCTTTTCGATTATGCTGAAAATTACATAAAAAAAATAGAAAATGAAAACATAGACAAGTTTGATTTCTTAGTTAAGTTACATGATAGAGCGGAAATTATATACACAAAAAATGATTAATCGATATCAGAGGTGCCTGCTGATACAATAAATTTTGATGCTTGTTCAAAACTAATATCTAAAAATATAAGATTTTTTTTAGGCACCATTAATAAGAAACCACTTGTTGGGTTAGGAGTTGTGGGAACGAAAACATTTACAAGTTCATTTCCAATTTTATCATTTATAATACCCTTATTTTCCTTAGTTGCAAAACCCACTGCCCATACATCTTTCTTTGGGTATTCAAGCAAAACAACACTTTTTTGTTTATTGTCACTCTTAGTCAAACTTTCGGTCATTTGATTTATTGCAGAATAGATTGTTCTTAAAATGGGTATTCTTTTTAAAATTCTATTAATTAACTCAATAATTTTTTTTCCTAAAAAGGATAAGGATAGCCATCCAATAAAAGTTATTAAAAATACCGCAATTATAATTTCAACACCTGGTATTTCAAAAGGTAAATAACTATTTGGATTTAATTCTTTAGGAAGTATTTTCGTAGATACTTTTATTATAAATAAAGATAAGTAAAGCGTTATTCCTATTGGTATAAGAACTACTGCACCAGCAAAGAAATAGTTTCTTAATCTAGACAAAATTGACCTTTTTTTTCGTGTTTCTGACATTAGTTATAGCTTGAGTATATTATAAAAATTATTATTAATATAAAAATTGCAATTAGTAATTTATTATTTAAAATCATGAATCTGATGAAATATATCATAAATAGAAGAAAATTTCTTGGCTTATTTGGATGTGGGTGTTGCTCTTTATTAATGCCTTCATGTGCAACTGTTCCTATAACTGAACGTAAACAACTAAGTCTCATACCTGAAACAACTATTAATCGACAAGCTGCACAAGCGTATTCTCAATTTAAAAATAAAGCAAAATTAATTACAAAAGGTAGTCAGCTGAAAGAAATAAAGGAAATTGGCAGACGAATAGAAAAGTCTGTTACTGCTTTTTTTAAAAATCAAGGTAAAAAAGATCCCACCGCTACTTTTGGTTGGGATTATGTTCTAGTAGATAACGATAAAGTTGTGAATGCCTGGTGTATGCCTGGTGGAAAAATTGCAGTTTACACCGGATTGCTAAATGTAACAAAAAACACTGATGCTCTCTCTATTGTAATGGGTCATGAAATAGCTCACGCTGTTGCTAGACATTCAGTTGAAAGAGCAAGTCAAGCAATGACAATTAATATTGGAACACAAGTTGCAGATGTTTTTTTAGGGGGAGCGATAAATAGAACACGTAATACAGTTGGTCAAAATACTGGCTTAGATATTTTCCAATTAGGTATAATGAACCCTTTTGGAAGAAAGCAAGAAACTGAAGCTGACTATTTAGGATTAATTTTTTCATCTTTATCTGGATATGACATTAGAGAGTCAGTCAAATTGTGGGAAAGAATGGCTGCAAAAAATAAAGGCAAGGAACCACCCGTATTTTTAAGCACTCATCCCTCTAGTCAAAAAAGGATAGAAAATTTAGAAAACTGGATCAGAGAAGTCATTATAAAATATCCACCAATATCAACTTGACGCTGATTTGGTGAGCCCTGATGGACTCGAACCATCGACACCCTCCTTAAAAGGGAGGTGCTCTACCAACTGAGCTAAGGGCCCAAAGAAATTTCTTTTACATATAAATCCTTTAAAATTCAATGAAATTTATTAATTAAAAAGTTTAATATATTTGTTATAAAATTTAGTGAAAGTGCGACTCTTAATACTTTTTCTAATTTCACGCATAAATTCTTGATAAAAATAAACATTATGAAGCGAAATTAACATAGAGGCTAATAATTCGTTAGTTTTTATTAAATGATTCAAATAACTTTTTGAGTACTTATTTAAATTTCTAAGCGTACAATTTTCATCCAGTGGAGACTTATCGTTTTTATAAATAGAATTTTTAAGATTTATTTTACCTTGCCAAGTAAATGCTAATCCGGTTCTACCTGATCTAGTAGGCATGACACAATCAAACATGTCTACACCTTCATTTACTGCACCTAATATATCAGAAGGTGTTCCAACACCCATTAAATACCTTGGCTTATTTTCTGGCATTAAAGATGCAATATGTTTAACGGTCTCAAACATTTCATTTTGAGTTTCACCAACTGCCAGCCCACCAATTGCATATCCATCAAAATTTATATCGATTAATCTATGTAAACTTTCTATTCTTAAATCTTTATATAAACCACCCTGAACAATACCAAATAATGCTTTTTTCTTATTATTACCAAATTCTACTTTTGATCTTTTAGCCCAGTTTGTAGAAATATCTATTGCTTTTTTTAATTTATCTCTATCTTCAGTCAATTTTGGACATTCGTCCAATACCATCAAGATATCTGAATTAATTGATTTTTGTATTTTAATGCTTTTTTCCGGACTTAAAATTATTTTTTTTCCATCAAGATGAGATCTAAAGGTTGCGCCAATATCTTTATCAATATTATTTAATTTTGATAATGACATTATTTGAAAACCTCCAGAGTCGGTTAGGATAGGTTTTTTCCAATTCATAAAATTATGTAAACCACTAAAATTATCTAAAATATTTGATCCCGGTCTTAGCATTAGATGATAAGTGTTTCCTAATATAATCTGAGAGCCTGTATCTTTTAAATCCTCAACAAACAATCCTTTAACAGTACCTAATGTTCCAACAGGCATAAATGCTGGTGTGTCTATATTTCCTCTTGGTGTCCTTATTTTTCCTAACCTAGCTTTTTTAAATTTTGAAATTAAATAAAAAGAAAAGTCATTTTTTTTCATCAAAAGTTATTTTAACTTTAAACTTATGATTTTGTCAGGGCTCTTTACTGAGCCATTTGGACCTTCCCCTTTTTTAATTTTATCTATAAATTCCATCCCTTTTATTACTTTTCCAAACACCGTGTACTGTCTGTCTAAATGTGGGGCTGGTTGAAAACAAATAAAAAATTGACTATTTGCACTATTTGGATTTGCAGACCTTGCTGCAGATAAAATACCTCTATCATGTGGAATATCTGAAAATTCAGATTGTAGATCTGGCATATCAGAACCTCCGGTACCGGCTAAAGATAAATTAAAATTTTTAGAATTAGAGTTTCCAAATTTTACATCACCACTTTGTGCCATAAAACCGTCTATCACCCTGTGAAATACAACTCCATCATAAAGCCCTTTTTCGGCTAGAGTCTTAAATCTTTCAACATGGTTTGGAGCTATATCTGAATACAGTTCCAATTCTACATCACCATCTTTTAGTTTCATTATCATAATATCCTCCGAGTATAGTTTATTAAAAATTAAAAAAAAAATTAATATAAAAAAATATTTCTTTTTCATTCTAGTTTATCTTTAAGTTTTTTTACTATAGATTTAGTTAAAAATTTATCAATTTTTCCATCTAATTTAGCGATTTCTTTTACTAGTTTAGATGAGATTATCTGATTTTCAACATCTGACATCATGAATATTGTCTCAATTTTTTCATTTAATTTTTTATTCATTCCAGCTAATTGAAACTCGTATTCAAAATCTGATACAGCCCTAAGTCCTCTAATTATAACACTTGCTTTGTATTGATTGCAAAGTTTTATAGTAAGAGTATTAAACGGAATTACTAAAATTTTTTTTTTGTTTAATCTTAAATCTTTAAATAATGAGTCTTTGATGATTTGAACTCTTTCGTCTATAGAGAAGAGATAGTCTTTATTTATATTTTCTGCAGCCGCAACTACAACTCTATCAAAAATTTTAAGTGATTTTTTTATTAAGTCAATATGACCATAAGTTAAAGGGTCAAATGTTCCTGGGTAAATTGCTGTGCTCTTCATTATTGTATATTATCATCTATTTTAATTACTGAGACAACCTTTTCTTCCCCTTTTAACTTTTTAATTCTTACACCTTGAGTATTCCTACCTGCAACTCTAATTTCTTTTACTGCACATCTCATAATACTGCCTTTGTCGGTCGATAGTATAATTTCATCTTCCTCCCCAACAACTAAAGAACAAGCTATATTTCCATTTCTTGAAGAATTTATAATGCCAATAATTCCTTTTCCGCCTCTATTAGTTACTCTGTAGTCAAAATAAGAAGATCGTTTTCCATAACCATTTTCTGATACTGATAAAATATATTTTTCTAAACCCTTTTTTATCTTTGGATCTTTGTTAATTTTCTGACTGTCAATTTTACTATTATCAAGTATCGATAAAGATATTATTTCATCACCATCAGCTAGTTGCATTCCTCTTATGCCTTTAGATGATCTTCCTTTAAAAAGTCTCAATTTTTTTGACATAAATCTAATACATTTCCCATATTTAGTACTCAACAATATATCTTGATCTTCTTTGCAAATTTTTACCCCTATAATTTTGTCGTCTTCAGATAGCTTCATAGCAATTTTACCTGAGGCATTTATATTTATAAAATCTTCTAATGAGTTTTTTCTTATGTTCCCTTTAGATGTAACAAATATTATTTTTAAATTTTTCCATTCATTTTCATCCTCTGGAAGAGGCATAATTGAACTAATTGAATGATGATTTTTAAGGGGTAAAATATTAAAAATTGATTTACCTTTTGATGCAGAGGTGCCTTCAGGTATTTTGTAAGCTTTAATCTTATAAACTAAACCTTGTGTTGAAAAAAAAAGCATCGGTGTATGTGTATTCGCTGTAAAAATTTGAACAACAAAATCCTCCTCTCTTGTTGTTATTCCGGTTTTTCCTTTTCCACCTCTTTTTTGAGCTTTTAAGGATGTAAGGGGGCTACGTTTAATATATCCTTTGTTAGTGATATTAATGACTACTGACTCTTTTTGAATAGTCTCCTCTATATTGTAATTTAAAACAGCGTCAATAATTTTTGTTCTTCTTGGAACGGCATATTTATCTTTAATATTATTCAATTCATTTTTTATTAAATTGTTTAGTTCTTTTTTAGAATTAAGTATTTTATTTAATTCGATAATTAATTTTGCAAGTTTGTTTATTTCTGTTTCAATTTCAGATATACCAAAAGCCGTTAATTTTTGTAATCTTAATTCTAAAATGGCTAAAACTTGATCGTTTGATAATGAATAAGACTGGATATTTTTTTTCTTTTCAACGATTGAAATTAGTTTTGAACTTTTTTTTATTTTCCATTTTTTACTTAACAAATTCTTTTTTGCTTCGTCGTTATTTTTTGAATTTTTAATTATCTTTATTATTGCATCAATGTTTTCTACAGCAGTTGCTAAACCTATCAAAATATGAGCTCTATTTTCCGCTTTTTTTAGATCAAATTTTACTCTTTTAAGTACAGTTGTTTCTCTGAATTTAATAAATTCAGAAATAAATTCTTTTAGGTTTAATAACTTTGGTTTATTTTCAACAAGGGCTAATGAATTAAAACCAAAAGAGCTTTCAATGTTTGTGAGTTTATATAATTGTCTTCTAACAGTTTCAGGTTCAACTCCTCTTCTCAACTCGATAACTATTCTAATGCCCTCTCTATTCGACTCATCTCGTATATCACTAATCCCTTCTATTTTTTTATCTCTAGCTAACAGAGCAATTTTTTCATTCAAGACGGATTTATTTACTTGATAAGGAATAGACTTGATTACTAAAATTGATCTTCCATTTTTCTTTTCTTCAAATTCAATTTCACCTCTTATTTTAAAGGACCCTCTTCCTTTATTGTAACCTTGTTTTATAAAATCTTTTCCTATTATAAGTCCTCCAGTAGGAAAATCAGGCCCAGGAACATATTTCATTAATTGCCCAATCGTAATATTTTGATTTTCTATAAAAGCATTCGTTGCATTAATTACCTCTCCCAAATTATGTGGTGGAATACTAGTTGCCATCCCTACAGCAATTCCACCAGCTCCATTAACTAAAAGATTAGGGTACTGAGATGGTAAAACAGTAGGCTCTTTTTCGGTTTCATCGTAGTTATTTCTAAAAGAGACTGTATCTTTCTCTAAGTCTTCTGTTAAATATTGAGATATTTTTCCTAATTTAGTCTCTGTATATCTCATTGCTGCTGGAGGATCGCCATCAATTGAACCAAAATTTCCTTGACCTTGAAGCAGAGGTAAGCTCATAGAAAAATCTTGTACTAGCCTTACCAAGGCATCATAAACAGCTTGATCTCCATGTGGATGGTATTTACCTATTACATCACCAACGATTCTTGCTGATTTTCTAAAATTTTTTGACCAATCATACCCACCTTTATACATCGCAAAAATGATTCTTCTATGCACAGGTTTTAAGCCATCTCTTACATCAGGTAACGCTCGACTTACAATTACACTCATCGCGTAAGAAAGATAAGATGAACTCATTTCATTTCTTACTAAAATAGGTTTTGAATTATTGTTGTGTTTGATATTTTGTTTTTCCATAGATTAAAATGGAATTTCGTCGTCTAAATCATTTTTGTCTTGATTTAAATTCTCATCTGGTAACGAACTTTTATTTTCTGAAACTAAGTTTGTATTTTCACCTTTATTCCTACCATCAAGCATGGTTAGATTCGAATTATAACCTTGTAAAATTACCTCTGTAGAATACTTATCTTGACCAGTGCTTTCGTCTTTCCATTTTCGTGTACTTAATTGTCCTTCTATATAAACATTGGCTCCCTTTTTAAGATATTGTTGAACTACTCCTACAAGACCTTCATTAAAAATTACTATTCGGTGCCATTCAGTCTTTTCTTTTCTTTCCCCTGAATTTTTATCTTTCCATGATTGACTTGTAGCGATACTTAATCTTGCGACGTTTTTACCGTTAACCATTTGTTTAATCTCAGGATCTGCCCCTAATCTGCCTATTAATTGAACTTTATTTAGACTTCCAGCCATATAAATTTTTTGAATACTTGTTGATTTCTAATTATATTGTTAAAAATTATATCATAAATGTATGTTATTTATAAGCTCATTATTAATTGTGTTAACAAAAAATGCTTAAAAAAATCGTTATAAAAGGCGCAAAAGAACATAACCTAAAAAATGTTTCTTTAGAAATTCCAAAGGACAAATTAGTTGTAATAACTGGTTTGTCTGGATCGGGAAAATCTTCTTTAGCTTTTGACACAATTTATGCTGAAGGGCAAAGAAGATATGTTGAAAGTTTATCTGCATATGCACGTCAATTCTTAGACAAAATGAAAAAACCAAATGTAGATTTTATTGAAGGTTTGAGTCCAGCAATTTCAATTGAACAAAAAAACACATCGAAAAATCCTAGATCAACTGTTGCCACTGTAACTGAGATCTACGACTATATGAGAGTTCTTTTTGCTAGAGCTGGAGTGCCCTATTCTCCATTTACCGGAAAGCCGATTGTATCACAATCAGTCAGTGAAATGGTTGATAAAATAAAGACTCTTCCAAAGAGTAGCACTATCCATTTACTTGCACCTATTGTGCGAGGTAGAAAAGGTGAATATAAAAAAGAAATTTTAAACTATAAAAAAAGGGGTTTTCAAAAAATTAAAGTAGATGGAAAATACTGCCATATAAATGACTTTCCAAATTTAAATAAAAAAATAAAACATGATATATCCATTATTGTAGATAGAATAGTGCTCAGCTCTTCAATAGGAAATAGACTTGCCGATAGTGTTGAAACAGCCTTAAATTTGTCAAATGGATTGCTAAATGTTGAGTATGAAAATGAAAGTCTACCTAAAAAGTTTAGAAAAATTGAGTCAATTACTTTCTCTTCAAAATTTTCGTGCCCTGAAAGCGGTTTTACTATTGAAGAAATTGAACCAAGATTATTTTCCTTTAACTCGCCTTATGGTGCCTGTGAGGAATGTGAGGGTATAGGTAGTAATCTAAATGTTGATCCAAAATTAGTAATACAAGATGATAGCAAATCACTTCAAGATGGGGCTATAGTGCCTTGGTCTAAAAGTTCAAGTTTATATTATGCTCAAACTTTAGCTTCATTGGCTAAACACTATAAATTTTCTTTAACAGATAAATGGAAAAAAATACCCAAAAAGATACAAGAAATTATTTTATATGGGTCTGATGATGAAGAAATCAAATTTTCATACGATGATAATTATGAAACGTATACAACAAGAAAACCATTCGAAGGTGTTATTAATAATTTAGAACGAAGGTATCTAGAAACTGATAGTGAGTGGAAAAGAGAGGAAATATCTCAATATCAATCTGAGTCTAATTGCGATAAATGTAAGGGCCTTAGATTAAAAGATGAAGCTTTATGTGTAAAAATAAATGATTTAAACATCAGTCAGATAACTCATAAATCCATTGAAGATGCAAAAAAATGGTTTGATAAATTACCAAGTTTTTTAAATGATAAACAAAACAAAATCGCTCAACATATTCTAAAAGAAATTAATGAAAGACTTACATTTTTGCTTAATGTAGGTCTCAATTATCTTACTCTTTCAAGAGAGTCTGGTACTTTATCTGGAGGCGAGTCTCAACGAATAAGATTAGCATCACAAATAGGATCTGGTCTTACTGGTGTTTTATATGTTTTGGATGAACCATCTATAGGATTACACCAGCGTGATAATAAAAAATTAATAACTGCTTTAAAAAAATTAAGAGATTTAGGAAATACAGTAATTGTTGTTGAGCATGATATTGAAACTATGGAAAGCGCAGATCATATAATAGATATAGGGCCTGAAGCTGGACTTCATGGTGGTAAAATTATTGCAGAAGGACAAATTAAAAATATTATTCAAGAAAAACAAAGTATCACAGGAACATATTTATCTGGTGAAAAAAATATTACCATTCCAAAAAAAAGACGTATAGCAAAAAATGGTCGTTACTTAGAAATAAATGGAGCTACAGGAAATAACCTTAAAAATGTTGATTTAAAAATTCCCATAGGAACTTTTACTTGTGTAACAGGAGTATCAGGAAGCGGTAAGTCTACTCTAGTTTTACACACTCTTTATAATGCTTTAAATTTAATTTTAAATAATAATAAATCAAGAAAATTACCTAAATCTTTTAAAAATTATAAAGGAACCGAATTAATCGATAAAATTATAGATATTGATCAATCGCCCATCGGAAGAACCCCAAGATCTAATCCAGCAACTTATACAGGAGCTTTCGGGCCGATAAGAGATTGGTTCGCAAACTTACCTGAGTCTAAAGCAAGAGGTTATAAAGTTGGTAGGTTTTCTTTCAATGTGAAAGGTGGAAGATGTGAAACTTGCGAAGGTGATGGTGTTTTAACTTATGAAATGCATTTTTTACCTGACGTTTTTATTCCGTGTGATACATGCAAGGGAGCTAGATATAATAGAGAGACTTTAGAAATTAGATTTAAAAATAAAAACATAGCTGACATACTGGATATGACAGTAGAGGAAGGTTGTGATTTTTTTGAAAATATCCAATCGATAAGATCAAAACTAATAACTCTAAAACATGTCGGACTTGGATATATGAAAATAGGACAACAAGCTACTACTTTATCTGGAGGTGAAGCTCAAAGAATTAAACTAGCTAAAGAATTATCGAAAAGATCAACAGGAAGAACTTTATATATATTAGATGAACCAACTACAGGTCTGCACTCTCATGATATAAAAAAACTTCTCGATATTTTGCAAGCATTTGTAAATACTGGAAATACAGTCGTTGTAATTGAGCATAATTTAGATGTGATAAAAACTGCTGACCATATAATTGATATGGGTCCGGAAGGTGGAGAATCAGGAGGTGAAATTATAGCTCAAGGCACTCCGGAAAAGGTTTCATCTGAAAAAAGTAGTTTCACTGGACAATTTTTAAAGGAAATTTTAAGCACTCCAAAAATGAAAAAAACTGCATAATTATTATTTTTATGCTATAAATTGTCTATGGTAAGTATTTTACAATCATTATCAAAAACAGTTCATCTATCACTTGTAATAGCAATTTTACTGTTTCTTGGTTTATATTTTGGGGGAGATGGATTTGCTTTTGATCAATATTTTTTCAGTTGGTTATTTAGGTATTTACACGTTTTAGCTGGAATCATGTGGATAGGCCTCCTTTGGTATTTAAATTTTGTTCAAATTCCGAGCATGCCTAACATTCCGGATGAACAAAAACCAGCCATAAGTAAAGTTATTGCTCCAAAAGTTTTATTTTGGTTTAGATGGGCGGCGTTCGCAACAATATTAACTGGATTAATTGTAGCTTATCTTAATGGGTACTTGCACGAGTCAATGACTTTAGGAATTGGTAGTGGAGGTGGAAAAAATACAGCTATTGGTATAGGCATGTGGTTGGGAATTATAATGGCGTATAATGTATGGTTTATTATTTGGCCTAATCAAAAAAAAGCTTTAGGTATCGTAGATACCTCAGCAGATGAAAAACCAATTGCAGCTAAGAAAGCTATGTTAACATCTAGGGTAAACACTCTTTTATCGATTCCAATGCTTTTAACGATGGTAGCCGCTCAGAATCTTTATTAATTAAGGTACAATTTTATCTTCTTTTTTTTCAAGCGTCTTCGATGAAACTTTTAAATATCTAAGAACAGGAGATGCAACAAATATTGACGAATAAGTTCCAATTATTACACCCAAAATCATAGCAAAAGAGAAACCTTTTAGTATTTCACCGCCGAGTATGAAAATTGAAAACAAAGCTAATAAAGTTGTAACTGAAGTTATTAAAGTTCTAGATAAAGTTTCATTAACTGATAAATTGGAAACCTGATCAATTTCAAGCCTATTAAATTTAGACAAATTTTCTCTTATACGGTCATAAATTACAACTGTATCATTCATAGAATAACCAACTATTGTTAATACAGCTGCAACAATTGATAAATTAATTTCAATAGATAAAATCGAAAAGATTCCTAAGGTAATAATTACATCGTGAAATAAAGCGACAATAGAACCTAAACTAAATTGCCATTCAAATCTAAACCAAATATAAAATAACATCATTAATAAAGCTAAGCCTATAGAAATTATACCCGACTTTAACAATTCAGCGCTTACTTTTGGTCCAACACTTTCAACTCTTCGGTAATTTACTTCCTCATTGAGATCTTGGTCTAGGGATGTTTTAATTTCAGATATCAAAGATTCGTTATTATTTAATTTTTTTTCAATTTTTATTAAAAAATCACTCTTTTCTCCGAAATTTTTTACGTTTACATCACCTAAATTTAATTTGTTTAAAGAGTCTCTAATATCTGAAACTCTTATATCATTATTTTGAACTCTTACTTCAATAAGTGTTCCACCTTTAAAATCTATTCCGTAGTTAAGACCTTTAAAAAGTACAAAAAATAAACTCAGTAAAACTAATATTAATGATATAAAATTAAACTTCTTAAAATAATTTACAAAATTAAAATTGTATTTCATAAATTAATTTTCTCCCTATTTCTTAAAACATAAGTAGAAGTCAAATGTCTTGCTATGAAATATGCTGAAAAAAGTGTTGTTATTATTCCTATTCCTAAAGTAACGGCAAAACCTTTAACTGGTCCAGTTCCAAAAATAAATAAAATTACAGTAGCTAGCAAAGTAGTAATGTTTGCGTCTAAAACTGTAATTTTAGCTCTGCTATAACCCATATCAAAAGCGTGAATTATTGATTTTTCAGTTCGTAGTTCTTCTTTAATTCTCTCAAAAATTAAAACATTTGCATCGACTGCCATTCCTACTGTTAAAATTATTCCTGCAATTCCTGGGAGGGTTAAAGTCGCTTCTAAAATAGTTAAAACACCTACAAGCATTAATAAATTAGAAACTAAAGAGATGTTGGCTATTAATCCAAAAATCCTATACTTATAAAACATATATAAAACTACAAGCACAAATCCGATTATCAAAGAAATTGCTCCAGAAATAATTGAGTCTCTTCCTAAATCTGGTCCGACTGTTCTTTCTTCAACAATATTGATTGGTGTAGGCAAAGCTCCAGATCTTAATAAAAGAGCTAAATCTGTAACTTCCTGAAATGAAAAATTTCCTGAAATAGTTCCACTACCTCCGGTAATAGACTCTCTTATAACTGGGGCACTAATAATTTTGTTATCTAATACTATTGCTAATCGTTTGCCAATATTATTTGTCGTTACTTTACCAAATTTTTGAGCGCCATACCTATCTAAAGTAAAAGCAACCATTGGGCTATTTGATTGATTATCTACTCTTGGCTGTGCGTCAATAAGATTTTCACCACTCATAATAATTTTTTTATTAACAATTACTTCTTCCCCATTTTCTGAAATCATTTTTTCTGAACCAAAGTCGTCTTGTTTATCTGTTATTAATCTAAAATTTAATTGTGCTGTTTTTCCTAATAAATCTTTTATTCTAGAAGGATCTTTTAAACCTGGAAGTTCGACTACAATTCTTTTTTCACCTCTTTGTATAATAGTTGGTTCTTTTGTACCTAAGTCATCTATTCTTCTTCTTACTATTTCAATAGATTGATTAACTGCAGAATTGTTTAAGGTTAATAGCCCGTATTTTGAAAACTTTATAAGATAACTGTCATTTTTAATTTCCAAATCAAATTGATGTGTTCGGTACTGATCAATATACTGGTTAATTGTATTATCTTTGGTTGAAAAAAATAAGTTTTGAAATTTTTTATTATTATCATTTTCAATTTTAAAACTTATTGAATTTTCGTTAATTAAAAATGAATTATAATTAAAATTGTTTTTTTTTAAAAATTTCTTAATTTCAATTACCTTATCTTGTAATCTTTCTTTTATTAAAGGTTTGGTATCAATCTCAAGCAACAAATAAGAACCTCCTTGTAAATCTAAACCTAAATTTACTTTTTTTTTTAAAATAGGATTGTCATTATTAAGATTAAGTGATGCAAAAAATATTAAAAATAATAAAATAAAATAAATTATAATTATTTTTATTTTTGTGAAATTAAGCACAAAGACCTTTTATTTTTTTGGAGCTTCTTTTTTTAATAAACTTGTAATAGTGGACTTAATTACTTGAACTTTTACATTATCGCATAATATTACATCAATTTTATCATCTTCATGCACTTTATCAACTATTCCTATAATACCGCCGGATGTGATAACTTCATCACCTCTTTTTAAACCTTGTACCATAGCCCTGTGATCTTTTACTCTTTTTTGTTGAGGCCTAATTAAAAAAAAGTAAAAAATTACAAATATAAGTATTAAAGGTATAAATTGTGCAAATCCTGAAGAATTCATTGTAAGTGAATAATTATATTAAAAGACATTTTTAAACAAGAAAATTATAATTTAATTTTTTCTATATTATCCATGTATTTTTTTAATGGTGTTGGTATTGTTATAGAACCGTCGGAATTCTGATAATATTCTATCAAAGCTATCATCAATCTACCTATTGCTAGTCCTGATCCATTAAGAGTACCGATGAAATCTGAAGAACTACCTGATTTATATTTTGTCTTCATTCTCCTAGCCTGAAAAGTTCCACATGATGAACAACTAGAAATTTCTCTAAACTTATTTTCAAAAGGTATCCAGGTTTCAATATCAAAGGTTTTTTCAGCACTAAAGCCCATATCACCTGAAGATAAAAGAACTACTTGATAAGGCAATTCTAGCATCTTTAGAATTTCTTCAGCGCAATTTAGCATCCGGCTTAGTTCATCATTACATTTGTTTGGTTCTACTAGACTAACTAGTTCAACTTTATAAAATTGATGTTGTCGCATTATACCTTTGGTGTCTTTACCATAACTGCCAGCCTCACGTCTAAAACAAGGTGTTCCTGCAACAAATCTTAAGGGAAGTTTTTTTTGATCTATGATTGAATTACAAAATAAATTTGATAGAGGAACTTCAGCTGTAGGTATTAAGAATTTCCTCTCTTCGTCCTTTTCAGAAAATATTTCATATTGATCATTTTCAAATTTAGGTAATTGACCTGTGCCAAACATTGTTTTTTCATTAACTATTAAAGGTGGTGATATTTCTACATATCCAAACTTTTTTGTATGTACATCGATCATAAAATTTATTAGTGCCCTTTCTAAAAGCGCAAGTTTATCTTTTAATATAACGAATCTTGAACCTGACAATTTTGTAGCAGTTTCAAAATCCATGTAATTTTTACTTAATTCAATATGCGATTTAATTTTAAAATCAAATTTTTTCAATTGAGTGGATTTTTTAATTATTTTATTTGATTTTTCATCATTACCTATAGGAACATCGTCTAAGGCCAAATTTGGGATTGAAGAAACAATAATATTAATTTTATCTTGTATTTTTTTTTGAGAATTTTCTAATTCTTCAATTTGATTTGTTAAATTTTTAGATTTTTTGAAATTTTGGGGATCTTTTTTTTTTGATAATAATTTTTTTTCTTGTTCTAATTTTTCTTTTTTTTGTATTAGTTCTCTATTATCTTTATCATATTTAATAAGAGATTTTATATCAGCGTTTGAATTTCTTTCTTTTATTTTTTTTTCAAACAGGTCAGTGTTTTTTCTTATATCTTTTAAGTTATGCATTATCTTTTTTCTCAATTAGCTTTACAGTGATAATAGATAATTCATATAACAATAACAGAGGTAATGCTAAACCTATTTGAGTAATTGGGTCTGGCGGTGTTAAAATAGCTGCGGCTGCAAAAATAATAACAACAAAATACTTTCTTCTTTCTTTAAGATAATTTGAATCTACAACACCAACTCTTGCTAATAAACTTAAAACTACTGGAAGTTGAAAACTTATTCCAAACGCAAAAATTAATCTCATAACGAGAGATAAATATTCATTTACTTTTGCCTCTAATTGTATTGCTAATGATCCAGAGTCTTGAATGCTCTCAAATCCAAGAAAAAATTTAATTGCTAAAGGCATTATTAAATAATAAACAAGCATACCTCCAAAAACAAAAAGTATTGGTGTTGCAATTAAATAAGGCAGTAAAGCTTTTTTTTCATTCGAATACAAACCGGGAGCAATAAATTTCCATATTTGACTTAAAAATATTGGGCTCGTAATAAACAATGAAGCAAAAAAAGCTACTTTAAGGTAAGTTAAGAACGCTTCATGCAAAGCAGTAAAAATTAATCTACGATCAAGATTGTTTTCTAAAACTGCATCTGAGTAAGGTTTGACTAAAAATCTATATATCTCCTCTGAAAAAAAATAGCAAATTATGAATGATATAATTAAAAAAACAAAAGATTTTACCAATCTTGATCTTAATTCAGACAAATGACTGATGAAAGTGTTTTGGCTCGTTTGCTTATTAGTCATCAGATTTATCTTTCTTTTTGTTGTCTTCTTCTAAATTTGTAATTTCGTTAACGTTTTTTTGAACATCAGAAAAATATCTTTTAATGGACCCAACCCATGAGCCTATTTTCTTTAAAACAATCGGGAAATCTTTTGGTCCAATCACAAGAATTGCAACTATTATTATTACAAGTAATTCAAACCAACCGATCTGTGGCATTTAAATTAATTACTATTAGAATTATTTTTATCGTCAGAGTCTTTGTTTGATGAGTCTGGATTTTCTGAGATACCCTTCTTAAAACTTTTAATACCTTTTGCAACATCCCCCATTAAATCAGAAATTTTACCTCTTCCAAACAACAGGACGACTAAAACAACGACTATAGCTATTTGCCAAAAACCAATACTCATAAAGATGTTATATACAATAATCTAAACTAAATAAATAACTTTATTCATTCAATTTTCATTATCATCAATGGCGTTTTCTATATCTGAATATATGTTCTTTTTTGTATCGTTTGATTGTTCAGAAAAGAACTTGCTAGTACCAAAAATTGAAGAATTTACTGCTGAAGTGTCGATTAAACCTGCTGAACCCAATTCATCTATAGTAGGTAAATCAGATAATTTTTGAATATTAAAATGATTCAAAAAATTTTCAGTTGTAACATATTGAATGGGTTTACCTGGAATATTTTTACGGCCTGCCGGTCTAACCCAATCTAGTTCCATTAAAATTTCAATGGTATTTGATCCAAAAGCAACACCACGTATTTGCTCTATTTCTGATCTTGTGACTGGCTGATGATAAACAATAATTGATAATGTTTCGATTGTAGCTTTTGATAATTTTTTTTGAGTAGATTTTTGTAATGCCATTGTATTTGAGAGATCAGATGCAGTTCTAAACGACCACTTATTTCGTATACAAATCAAATTTATACCTCTTGTTTTGTAATCATTTTGTATTTTTTCTAAAATTTTTTTTACGTTGCTAGTTTGAAGTCTTTTTTCAATTGTTTCTATATCAAGAGGTTCTGAGGCAGAGAATAAAATTGCTTCTACTTTTCTTTCAACTTTAGTAATAGATGATGGAAAATTTATTATATTGCCCTTTTTTTTATTTATTTTTTTAATCATTTATTTTTTTTTATTAAAATTTCATCAAAAGTTTTTTTTTGCATCATATTGATAATACCTTCTCTTGTTAGTTCTAAGCAAGCGGCAAAAGTACCTGATATACCTGTTCTCTTTTTTTGAGAACTTTGTTTATAACTTTCTGGAATTAGATCTAAGATATTTTTCCATTCATTTAAATTATCTATTTGGTTTTTTAAATTATTTATACCTTGTTCGGTTGTTAAAACCGGTAATTTAGGAATATTTACTCTTTGAAAAGATTTTTGAGAATTAATAATAGCGTATGTTTTAAGTAACTCATATAAGCTTACATCATAGATAGGAGTATAGATTGATTTTATGCCACCTCGCATACCTCTATAAAATATATCTTTGCCTATTCTTTTTCTTTTAAGTAATTGATCAGATAAAAGTCTGATTAATTCAAGTTTCTTTAATTGTAGTTTTAAACGTTCAGCTACTTCCAGTGCTTTAAAATCATCATCTTCATCTTCGGGCAATAGTAATTTTGATTTTAAATAAGCTAACCAAGTTGCCATAAGTAAAAATTCAGATGCTGTTTCAAGATTTAAATTTTTATTGTTTTTTATAAAATCTAAAAATTGATCAGCAAGTTTTGTTATAGAAATATTAGCAAGATTCACCTTTTGATTTTTCGCTAAATCTAACAAAACCTCTAAAGGTCCATTATAATTTGGAATATCAATTGAAAAGGATTTATTTATCTTCGACTCCATAATAAATATTATCTTAAAAAATTATAAAATTCCGATGTTTTTTTTTTAGTAAATTCATCTATAGGTGGAATTTTATTGAGGAGTTTTAGCGATTCTTTTGCTCTTCCTTGGCAATAAAGAGTTAAATTGCAACCGGCAGATATTGCCTTTAATGCATTTTCCACTATATCATATTTTAAAGATTTCATGCCAATGTCATCCGATATTATCACTCCCTTATAGCCTATTTTTTTTCTAATAAAATCCTTAATAATCCTTTTAGAGTGGGTTACACAATGTTTGTTATCAATTTTTTTAAACAAAACATGTGCCGTCATGGCAAACATTGACTTACTATTTTTGAAACATTTAAAATCATTTTTTAATAAAAAACTAACATTTTTATCTACTACTGGTAATCTTTTGTGAGAATCTGTCTTAGATAGACCATGACCAGGTATATGTTTAATAACAGTAGATATTCTATTTAATTTATAAGTTCTAATACAAGTATCCGATAAAGATTTAATAGTTTTTTCCTTCGAGGAATAAGATCTTTCTTTTAAAAAAGTATTAGTAAAACTGTATAATTTATCTAAAACTGGAACTGTATTAATATTAATTCCTAATCTATTGAAAATAATACAAACTTCATTGATATAATTTTTGTAAAGACCCAATCCAACCTCCGAGTTAGTTTCATAAATTTTACCAAAAAATCTTTGTGAAAATAAATCGTTATTTATTATGTTGTGCAATCTCGTAACTTTTCCACCCTCTTCGTCTATTAAAATTGGAAATTTTTTATCTTTCGTAATTTTTCTAATTGATAGAATTAGTTTTTTTAATTGCAGAAAATTCTTAATATTTCTCTTGAATAAAATTACCCCCCAAGGTAAATAATTTTTAAAAATATTTATCTCACTTTGAGATAATTTGTAGCCTGCAATACTAATTATAATCGCTTTTTTTTTCATTTTAATTAAAAAGCTCCCAAAAACTACGCTTAAAATTTTGTTGACTTGTGTCCTCAAATCCAGAATTAAATTCAATTACATTATTTGTATCATTAGGTAGAACAGGTAAATTTGATGAATTATTAAGAACTATGTCTTCTAAATTATTCCTGTTATTTTTTACTAAGTTTATATTCTTTTCAGAGAAATAATAATTAGAAACAATAAAGAAAAAAGAAAACACTAATATTAAAATTAAAAATTTGATAAAATTGTTAATCATCACATTTTATTCGGTAAAGATACGTTAAGTATATTCATACCGTTTTGTATAACAATTAGAATAAGTTGAGTTATTATCATAGTATTTTTACTTATAGTTCCTTTTTGAATAAACTTAAATTTTTCATCTTCGTTTCCTTTGCTCCAATATGAATGAAATAAAGTAGCAAGCTGATATAAGTAAATAGGAATTCTATGTGGTTCATATTTTCTTGATGATATTTTTACTATCTTTGGCCATTCTAATATTTTTTTAATAATTTCTTTCTCATATTGATTGAAATCCTTTTCAATATTATTGATTTGTAATTCTTTTTTGTTCTTAATATTTAATGTTCGATAAATTGATTGTATTCTTGCATGGCAATATTGAACATAAAAAACAGGATTTTCCTTACTTTTCTCAAGAACTTTATCAAAGTCAAAATCTAACTCAACATCATTGCTTCTGTTCAGCATCATAAATCTAATTGAGTCTTTGTTAACTTCGTTTAGTAAATCGTTTACTGAAATGAAGTCGCCAGATCTTTTGGACATTTTAAAAGGTGTTCCTTTTTTATATAACTTTACTAATTGGCAAACTTTACATTCTAAAACTGTTTTTTCTTCTGATAGCGCTTTAACTGCGCCTTCTATTCTTTTTATATATCCTGTATGATCAGCGCCAAGGATATTTATGAGTTTATCATATTTTCTTGAGACTTTATCAAAATGATATGCTAGATCATTTGCAAAATACGTCCATGACCCATCGTTTTTTTGTAAAGCTCTATTTGTATCATCCCCAAAAAGTACAGATTTAAATATTAATCTTTTAGTTTTTTTCCAATTTTTATTTTCCTCGCCCTTTGGTGGTTCTAAATATCCCTCCTCAACAAATTTGGTCTTTTTTAGTTGTGTTATTGCATTTGTAACTGTTCTTGTTTCAACTAACGATTTTTCAGATACAAAACTATCATGAATAATGCCAAGTTTTTTGAGATCGTTCTTTATCATTTCCATTGAATATTTAAGAGACTCTTTTTCTAAAAATTCATAGCTTTCATCAAATGAATCAAATTTGAATTTATTTTTGTTTAAGATTTTCTTTGCTATATCTTTAATATATTCTCCAGGATAAAGATCTTTTTCGTTTATAAATTTTTCCTTAAATTTAATTTCTCTTATTCTTAAATAAACTGACTTAACAAAGTTTTTAATCTGATTACCATAGTCGTTAATGTAGTATTCTTTTGTCACTTTATTACCGTTAAACTTTAGAAGGTTAGATAAAACATCACCAAATATTGCTCCTCTACAATGGCCAATATGCATCGGCCCAGTTGGATTTGCTGAGACAAATTCAATATTATAGGAAAAATTTGAAGTTGTTGAACCAAAGGATTTACCTTCAATAATAATTTTATTAATTATAGAAATCAAAGCTTTGTTTGTTAGACTTAAGTTTATAAAACCCGGACCAGCAACTTCAACATTTTTAAAATCGCGAATATTTTCAGTAATTAACTCTTTTATTTTTAAAGCAAGTTTTTTTGAGTCCACATTGTTCAATTTAGCTAATATCATACAAATATTACTAGACAAGTCTGACGCAAAGTTTGCTGGAGGTATCTCTAAACTCACCCCTTTAAATTTATTAATTTCTTTAATATTAAGTTTTTTTTGATTTTCTTGAATTAAATTTAATATTTCTTCTAAATAACTGTCAAAAATATTCATATTATTTTATTATATAAATTTATTGCATATCTATCTGTCATTCCAGCTATAAAATCACAGATCAATCTGTCATTATAAATCGTTTTTATATTATGATTTTTAATGAATTTTTTTGGTTTTTTTTTGATCATATAAAATAGTTTTTTTATTATCTTTTTTCCTTGACTAGTTTTGTGGATAACATTTTTATGATAATACATATTCATTTTTAAAAATTTTTTTATACTTTTATCAAATAAATTCATTTTGTTTGAAAAACACACTAAAGGATATGAAGATTTGTAAACATCATGTATATTTTTAACGTTATTTTTCTTTAAATTAATTTTAGTATTTAAAATCACATCATTAACCATCTCGTTAATTATTTCTCTTATTATTTGTCTCAATACTAATTCTTGTGGGAATTTATTAATTTTATTTTTATGTTTTTTAATTATATTCTTTAGTATTGGTATGTTGTTAATATCTTTAATGGTAAATAACTTAGCATTTAGTCCATCCTCAAGGTCATGACTATTATAAGCGATGTCGTCTGAAATTGATGCTATCTGAGCCTCTAAAGAGGGACTTGCATTGAAATTTATTTTATTTTTAAAAAAATTCTTACCTAAAATTTTATCAATTTTATATTTATTAAAAATAGGTCCATTATGTTTTATTAAACCATCTAAGGTTTCAAGCGATAGGTTCAAACCTTTAAAATCATAATATCTATTTTCTAATAATGTAACTATTCTTAATGTTTGTATATTATGATCGAAACCACCACTTTTTATCATACACTCATTCAATGCCTCTTCACCCGCATGTCCAAATGGTGTATGTCCTAAATCATGAGCCAAACTTAGTGTTTCGGATAAGTCTTCATTTAATTTAAAAACTTTGGCTAGTGTTCTTGCAATCTGAGAAACTTCGAGAGAGTGAGTAATTCGAGTTCTATAATGATCGCTAGATGTATTAACAAACACTTGTGTTTTATGTTTAAGTCTCCTAAAAGCTGTAGAATGTATTATTCTATCCCTGTCCCTTTGGTAAGGAGATCTTAAACTGCTTTTCTTTTCATTATAAAATCTACCTTTAGAATAAATTGAAGCAGATAACTTGGAAAAGGTATTACTTTGCATATATGTGTTATAACTTATATACTACATATTAACTTATTATGACAAAAAAAATTGAGTTCACTGAAAGAGCAAAAAAACAAATTGAAAAAATGACCTCAAATAAGGAGTCTAAAAAATATTTTAGAATTTCAGTAAAAGGAGGTGGATGCTCAGGTTTTAAATATAATTTTAGTTTTGAAAACTCAATTTCTAAAGAAGATATTTTATTTAATAATGCTGTAATTGATAAATCGTCATTGGAAATAATAAATGGATCTACTATTGATTTTAAAGTGGAATTGATTGGTGAGTCATTTGTTATAAACAACCCAAAAGCATCTTCTTCTTGTGGTTGTGGTTTATCTTTTTCTGTTTAATGAAAATTATTTCATGGAATGTAAATTCTGTACGAGCGAGAATTACAAATATTTTGGAATATATAAAACAAAGCAATCCTGATATTATTTTGCTTCAAGAGATTAAAACGCAAGACGAAAATTTTCCATATGAAGAATTTACAAAAAAAGGTTATTACTCATACGTGTTTGGCCAAAAAAGCTATAATGGTGTAGCAATAATATCCAAAATAGAGATTAAAAAAATTAGTAAGAGTTTTATAGAGGATGATTTAAAACAATCTAGAATTATTACAGGTGAAATTAAAATTAAAAAAGATATTGAATTAATTAATATATATGTTCCTAACGGAAATCCAATTGCAACGGAAAAATATAATTATAAAATACGCTGGTTAGACAAGTTCATTTCTAATGTTAAAAAAAAATTATCAAAAAATAAAAATTTATTAATTGCGGGTGATTTTAATATTATTCCTGAGGAAATCGATGTTTATAATTTTAAAAGATATGAAAATGATGCACTAGGAAAATTAGAAATTAGAAAGAAATTTCGCGAATTATTAAATTTAGGCTTTATCGATGTTTATCGTTTTAAAAACAAAAACAAACAAGAATTTACTTTTTGGGATTACTTTTCTAGTTCATGGCAGAAAAATTATGGTATGAGAATTGATCATTTTCTTTTGTCTAATAGTCTGATAGATCAAGTTAAGTCAATAAATATAAACAAGAAACCAAGGTCTAAAACTAAACCTTCAGATCATACTCCAATTGAATTAGAAATTAATTAACACGGCCGTATATATCTTCATATCGAACTATATCGCTTTCCCTTAAGATAGAGCCAAGTTGAACTTCCATAATTTTTACAGTTTTATTTCCAGGGTTTTGGATCCTATGTATTGAGCCTTTGGGTATGAAAATAGTTTCGTTAACTTTTCTAAAAAATGAAATATTATTTAATGTGATTTTTGGCTTACCTTGTATTACTACCCAGTGCTCAGCACGATGAAAATGCTTTTGTAAACTTAGTTTACCTTTAGGTTTTACAACAAGTTCTTTAATTAAAAAATTTTTACCTTTATATATATTTACGTAATTACCCCAAGGTCTAAAAAAAATATTTTTTTTCTTAAAATACTTTTTCTTGTTTTTATGGAACATTAAAAGGATTTCTTTCCAACTACCAAGATCTGACCAAGGTATATTAAGTTTAATGGCATTAATATATTTTGTCTTTTCTAAAATGGCATAATCGAATGACTTAGAAGTATTTTTCATAAAAGATTTTTTATTTAAATAATAGGTGTCTTTTTTGTACGTGCTATTTTTAACTGATTTTAATGAATTAAGATAAATATTTTTTTGATGAGCTTTAAAGTTATTTATTAATGATTCTTTCTTTAAAAAAAATATTCCTGAGTTCCAATAACCACCCTTTTTAATTATACTTTTAGCCTTTATTGTATTAGGTTTTTCAATGAAGCGAGAAACAAAATTAAGGTTTTTTTTCCTTTTTGTAATAAAATATCCATATTGATCAGAGGGTGTATTTGGTTTAATCCCAAAAATAAAAATATTTTTGTTAGTTAAAAATTTTTTATTTTTTTTAATTTCTTTATAAAATTTGTGTTCTTTTTCAATCAAATGATCAGCAGAGAAAAAAATTAATGCTTGTTTATTTGGTATATCTTCAATTAATGCTGAGGAAAGTATAGCTGGGCCTGTATTTTTTTTGATTGGCTCTAACACTATTTTATATCTTTTTATTTTGTTTTTTTTCAAAGTCCTTCTTATATGTTTAAGGTATTTTAAATTAGTGCTGATTATAGGGTAATCAAATATTGGATTTTTTAATCTCTTTAAAGTTTTATCGGCTAGTGTCCACCCCCCAAAATCTATAAATTGCTTGGCTTGATGATTTTTGGAATTAGGCCACAACCTTGTACCTGCGCCTCCACATAAAATTACAGGCCTAATTTTCATTAAATCTTAGAATATTCTTTTACTTCTTTTTTTTTACCTGGATGAGTTGGTGCGCCAAGATAAGCTGGACCAACTGTTTGAGCATATTTCCACAATGTGCCCGAACCAAAAGCTGATTTTTTAGCTTTCCATTTCTTTTTTCTTGATGCTAATTGAGATTTTGTCAGTCTAACATTAATTGTTCCCTTTTTAGCATCTATATCAATTACATCCCCATTTTTTATTAGAGCTATTGGCCCTCCTAAAGCTGCCTCTGGTCCAACATGTCCAACACAGAATCCTCTAGTGGCTCCCGAAAATCTACCATCAGTAATCAAAGCAACTTTCTCACCTTTTCCTTGTCCATAAATTGCTCCAGTTGTTGATAACATTTCTCTCATTCCTGGACCACCTCTAGGACCTTCGTACCTAATGATTATTATATCTCCATCTTTATACTTTTTTGTCTGTACAGCTTTCATTGCATCTTCTTCGTTATCAAAACATCTGGCCTTACCTGTAAATTGTAATTTTTTTAATCCTGCAATTTTAACTATTGCACCATCCGGGGCTAGATTTCCTTTTAAACCAACGACTCCACCATCTGGAGATAGTGGATTGTTATATTCTCTTAAAACTTTCTGATTAGGATTAAAATTTACGTCTTTTAAGTTTTCTCTCATGGTTTTTCCAGTAACAGTTAAACATTCACCGTGTATAAAACCCCCATCATAAAGTGTCTTTAATAACATAGGAACTCCTCCAGCTTCCCACATATCTTTAGCTACAAATTTTCCTCCAGGTTTTAGATCTGCTAAATATGGAGTTTTTTTAAATATTTTTGCCACATCCATTAAATCAAATTTTACTCCAATTTCATTTGCTAATGCTGGTAAATGAAGAGCAGCGTTAGTTGAGCCTCCAGTGGCTGCAACTATTGTAGCAGCGTTCTCTAAAGATTTTTTAGTTACTATATCTCTAGGCTTTAAATTTCTCTCTAATAAATTCATTACTGCTTGCCCACTTTCAAAGGCATATTTATCTCTCTCTTCATAAGGAGCAGGAGTTCCAGCCGAATAAGGGAGCGCTAGTCCAATTGCTTCAGATACGCATGCCATAGTATTTGCTGTAAATTGACCTCCACACGCTCCAGCGCTTGGGCATGCAACCAATTCTAATTCTCTTAGTTCTTCTGATGACATTGAGCCGGATGAATGTTTTCCAACTGCTTCGAATACATCAACTACTGTTACATCTTTACCTTTATATTTTCCTGGCAAAATTGAACCACCGTAAATAAAAACACTTGGTACATTCAATCTTAACATGGACATCATTAGGCCAGGTAAAGATTTATCGCATCCTGCAATTCCAACTAAAGCATCATAGCAATGTCCTCTAACGGTCAATTCAGCTGAGTCAGCTATAATTTCTCTAGAAATCAAAGATGATTTCATCCCCTCATGTCCCATGGCTATACCGTCAGTTACTGTAATTGTACAGAATTCTCTAGGCGTTCCACCATATTGCTTTACTCCTTTTTTAACAGATTGAGCCTGTCTCATTAAGGCAGTATTACAAGGGGCTGCCTCATTCCAAGTAGAAACAACTCCAACAAAGGGTTTTGCCACATCTTGCTCTGTCTCACCCATAGCGTAGTAAAAAGAACGATGAGGAGCTCTATCAGCCCCTAAAGATGTATGTCGACTTGGTAATTTATTTTTATTTATTTTAGGCATTTTAATTAATACTTGATACAATACTTCTTAATTTTTCATCTTCAATAGTTAATTCTTTAACCAAATTTTTATCATTTTGAACTATTTCTTTTGGTGCATTCTTTAAATAAGCCTTATTTTTAAGCTTATTATTGAGAACATTAAGTTCTTTTTTTATATTTTCTATTTTTTGAGAAAGTCTTCCTTTTTGTGAGGCTAAATCAACATCTTCATGAAATTTAAGTGTAAACCTTTCTTTTAATACCAAAATATCAATGGAATTTTTCTTATTTACTTTTGATTTAACAATACTATTAACTCTTCCTCCTTGTTTAATCAGATCTAAATTATTATAAATTAGTTTGTTTAATTTGTCTGACTTCTCGGGAATAGATAAATCACAAAACAATTTAGGTGCAATTTTCAGTTCAGCTTTGGTGGATCTAATATTAGAGATTAATTCAATAATATTATTTACGTCAGTTTGATTTTTATTAAATCTTTTAATGTTTTTCAAATTCGGCCAAGAAGATAATACAAGATTATTTTTAAAATATGACTTGTATTTATTTTTTGACCATACAGCTTCTGTAAAAAAAGGTATAAAAGGATGAAGTATTTTGAGAATGTTAGCCATCATAAATGATGAGAAAAATCTTGCTTCTTGTATCATTGGCTTATTTTTAGAATTAAAAATTGGCTTTAAAAACTCTAAATACCAATCGCAATATAAATGCCAAACAAATTGATAAGCTTTTTTTGCCGCTTCATCAAACCTGAAATTTTCAATATTTTCTGAAACAATACTCTGTGTATACATAAACTCTTTATATATCCATTGATTTATTGGTAGTTTAATTGAATTTAAATTTGTCTTTTTATTCAATTTACAATTATTTATTTTTAAGAAGTTATTAGCACTCCAAATTTTTGTTATAAAGTTTCTATTGCCTACAACTCTTTCTTTGGCTAACTTTACATCTCTTCCTGGTGAGGCCATAGAAATTAAAGTAAATCTTAAACTATCAGCTCCGTATTCTTTAATTAAATCGAGAGGATCAATTACATTCCCTTTTGATTTTGACATTTTCTGACCTTTTTCATCTCTGACTAAGGCATGAACATAGACTTTTTTAAAAGGTGTAAGCTTATTAAAATGATTACCCATCATTAACATTCTAGCTACCCAAAAGAAAATTATATCAAATCCTGTCACTAAAACAGATGTGGGATAAAATTTAGAAAGTTCTTTTGTTCGAGATGGCCATCCTAATGTTGCAAAAGGCCATAGTGCAGATGAAAACCAAGTATCCAATACATCTGTTTCCTGTATTAATTTAAGTTCATTTTTTTTATTTTTCTTCCTAGCTAAAACTAATGCTGCTTTTTCATTTTCAGCAACATACAAGTTTTTATTTTGGTCATACCAAGCTGGGATTCTGTGCCCCCACCAAATTTGACGAGAAATACACCATGGTTCAATATTTTTCATCCATTGGAAAAATATCTTGGTCCAATTTTTAGGAAAAAAAGATGTCTTTCCATCACTTACTATTTGGATAGGTTTTTTTGACAATTTCTTAGCGTTGACAAACCATTGCTCTGTCAAAAGTGGTTCGATGATGGAATTTGATCTATCACCGAAAGGAACTTTATTTTTAATAGACTCAATTTTTACAAGATTTCCATTTTCTTTCAATTTTTTTAGTAAAAGTTTTCTAGCTTCAAATCTATCTAAACCAATTAATTCTTGAATACCGTTTTTATTAATTTTTCCATTTTTCTCAAAAATATTAATTATTTCTAATTTATTTCTTTTTCCTACTTCGTAATCGTTAAAATCGTGTGCAGGAGTTATTTTGACAGCGCCAGATCCTTGCTCAGGATCTGCATAATGGTCTGAAATTATTTTAATTATTCTGTTAACTATTGGAATTTTAACATTTTTACCTATTAAATGTTTGTATCTTGGGTCTTTTGGATTAACAGCTATTGCTGTATCACCCATCATGGTTTCAGGTCTAGTGGTTGCTATTGTAATTTTTGCTTCGGAGTCTTCTATATTATAGTCAATATAATACAGTTGGGACTGAACTTCTTTTTGAATTACCTCTAAATCAGAAATAGCAGTTTGAAGATTAGTGTCCCAGTTTACTAATTTTTTATCCTTATAAATAAATTTATCATTATATAAATTAACAAATACTTTTATAACGGCTTTAGATAGATCTTTATCCATTGTAAATCTTGTTCTAGACCAATCACAAGAACAACCCAATTTTTTAAGTTGTTCTAAAATGATACCGCCAGACTCCTCTTTCCATTCCCAAACTTTTTCAATAAACTTTTCTCTTCCTAAATTTACTTTATTAATTCCGTTTTTTTGAAGATTTTTTTCTACAACAGCTTGGGTAGCTATACCCGCGTGATCAGTTCCTGGTTGCCACAAAGTTTCAAAACCTTTCATTCTGTAATATCTAACAAGAACATCTTGCAAACTATTATTTAATGCATGTCCCATATGTAATCTTCCAGTTATATTAGGGGGAGGGATAACTACTGAAAAAGATTTTTTAAACTTAGATTTCTTTGGTTTAAATAAACCTTTTTTTATCCAAAAATCTGAGATTTTTTTTTCCTCTTCTAAATGATTATATTTTTTAAATTCCATTATTATGATTTATATAGTTTATATCAAATGAACAAAAACCTAAAAGAGTTAGATTTTGCTTTATTGAAGCTATTAAATGATTTAAAAGAAGCATTATTGGCCACGTGGCGGAATGGTTACGCAGAGGATTGCAAATCCTTTTATCCCAGTTCGATTCTGGGCGTGGCCTCCAATAAATTGGTTGTTTTATTATTTTAAAAAAAGTATGGTATTTTTCATTCCTCGGTAGCTCAGTTGGTAGAGCAGTTGACTGTTAATCAATTGGTCGCAGGTTCGAGTCCTGCCCGAGGAGCCATTAACCGGTTTTTTCCAAAGAAACAGTATTTTTCAATATTTGAAGTATTTTTTCTTTTTGTGTTTTAGATAGTGATGAAAAAGTTTTGCTTAAAAAAGAATAATTTAGATCGTCACTCTCATCTTGAGTATTCTTAATATCGTTAAAGTTTCTAAAATCTTCAAAAAAATAAGTTATTGGCACTTTTAAATAATTTGAAAGTTGCATTAATCTATTTGAGCTTACTCCATTAGTGCCTTTTTCGTATTTTTGTATTTGTTGGAAAGTTACGTTAATTGCCTCTGCTACTTTTGTTTGAGTTAAACCTAAAGATAGGCGTCTCATTCTAAGTTTTTTACCTAAATGTAAGTTAAAATTCTCTTCCATCCCATCTCCCAATTTCAAATATTCAACATTAATTTATGTATTTATGCAACAGCAAAGATCAACTTGGGTTCATTTTTTTTTGAGGTTTTTAAGGGTCTAAAATGCAAAAAAAACATAAAAACACTATTGACATATCCTTAAAAAAGACAGCTAAAAATACAAATTAATTAAGTTTTTTTAATCTATACTCCCAATTTCCTTGTTTTATAAATTGAGCTTTTAACCAAATTAAAGTTTCTGCATCATACCAAATATCTGTATTTAGCTTTTTATTGTCTGGAAGAGTTTCGTCAGATGATAAAAATTTAAAATGTAAAGCTTCGTAAGTTTTATCATTAATTACAATTTGTTTTTTTCCTAAAAAAATAACTTTCTGTTCTATAATTCTACCTGATATAGCGCTTATTTGTGCTTTAGCTTTCACTATTTCATGATTCCACCAAGTACCAACCATAAAATTAATATCTGCATCACCTTTATATGATGATCCGTCTATAATTAATTTTTTTTCTGTAGCATTTGATTTTATTTTAACGTATTTATTTTTTTTATTTTGAACTGTGGTTGAATTAAACGATTCAAACACGTTTTTATGATAATTTTCTGTGCTTTCTGCAAAATACTTATACAAATCTACTCCTAGTTTAGTAATTTTAAAATTAACTACACTTTTGACGGATAAATTGTCGCCTTTTCTAATGAATTGATATTTGTGTGACCCTATTAGGCTATTATTTCTATAAAGATCATACTCTAAATACTTTAAATCAGAATAATGTTGTAAATGACTAAATGAATTAACATTAAAAAAAAAGTATAAAATAATTGCAACTAAAATTTTTTTCATATAATTTTTGTCATGGAAACATCAAATATAATTAATCTAATCGGTAATACACCATTAATTAAACTAAAACAAGTTTCAGAATTAACAGAATGTAATATTTATGGAAAGGCTGAATATTTCAATCCTGGAGAGTCAGTAAAAGATCGCGCCGCACTTTATATAGTAAAAAATGCGATTAAAAATAAAATGATTGAAAAAGGAGGTATTGTAGTCGAAGGAACTGCAGGAAATACCGGGATAGGTTTGGCAGTAGTTTGTAAAGAGTTTGGATTGAGCTTAAAAATTGTTATACCAAAAACTCAATCAATTGAGAAAAAAGAAACATTAAAAAAATTAGGTGCTGAATTAATAGAAGTTGATGCAGTTCCCTACTCAAATCCAAATAATTATATAAAGCAATCAAAAAAAATTGCTGAAGAATTATCTAAATCACATAATTTTGGTGTGGTATGGGGTAATCAATTTGACAATACAGTAAATACTGATGCACATATTGAAACAACCGCTAATGAAATATGGTCTCAAACTTCGGGTAAGATAGATGGTTTTACATGTGCTGTTGGAACTGGCGGTACTCTTGCAGGAGTCTCTATAGGTTTAAAAAACAAAAACAAAGATATTCAAATTGCTTTATCAGATCCAATGGGATCCTCTCTATACTCATATGTTAAAAATAAAAAATTAGAAAGCGTAGGAAGTTCCATTACTGAAGGAATAGGTACCGGTAGAATAACTAAAAATTTTGAAAAGGCTATTATCGATGATGCATTTCAAACTAATGACACCGAGGCATTAAATATAGTTTATAATTTAATTGAAAAACAAAATATCGTTCTTGGGGGCTCATCTGGAATAAATATAGCTGGAGCCATTAAATTGGCTAAAAAACTTGGTAAAGGTAAAACAATAGTAACCATTTTATGTGATGATGGTAGGCGCTACGCCAGTAAAATTTTTAATAAAGATTTTTTAAAAAGTAATAATTTACCAGTACCGAACTGGTTATAGAATTTGACTCAAAAATAATTTTGTTCTGTCAGATTTAGGATTTTCAAAAAAATCTTTTGTTTTTGCTTTTTCTACAATTTGACCTTGATCCATAAAAATCATGTTATCAGCTACTTCTTTAGCAAAACCCATTTCATGTGTTACAACTATCATCGTCATCCCTGCTTTAGCTAGATCTACCATAGCATCTAAAACTTCTTTGATCATTTCTGGATCTAAAGCTGATGTAGGTTCATCGAACAACATGATTTTTGGTTCCATACAAAGTGCTCTTGCAAGAGCGGATCTTTGTTGTTGTCCACCTGATAATTGTCCAGGAAATTTTTTCGCTTGATCGGCAATTTGAACTCTTTCAAGATTTTTCATTGCTAAAGCTTCTGCATCTTTTTTTGGCATTTTTTTTACCCAGATAGGAGCTAACGTGCAATTATCAAGAATTGATAAGTGAGGAAATAAATTGAATTGTTGAAAAACCATTCCAACTTCAGCACGAATTTTTTCAAGATCTTTTGTGTTTTCTGAAATTTCTTTTCCATCTACAACAATTTGACCATCTTGATGTTCTTCTAGCCTATTGATGCATCTTATCAAAGTAGATTTTCCAGATCCTGATGGTCCACATATCACTATTCTTTCTTGTTGATTTACTTCAAGATTAATATCTTTAAGAGCTTGAAATTTATCAAACCATTTATTTACATTTTTTAATTCAATAATTTTACTCATTTATCTCTCAGTTTTTAATTTCTTTTCTAAATTTTGGCTATATCTACTCATAACATAACATATTACCCAAAATACTAAACCAGCAAATACATAGCCTTCCATGGCCATTCCTAGCCATTTTGGATTAGTTTTTGCTAAATTTACCATACCAGCTAGCTCTAAAAGACCAACAACAAATATTAATGGAGTATCTTTTACTAATGCCAAAAATGTATTGGCTATTCCTGGAATTACCAATTTAAGAGCTTGAGGAAGAATTATTAAAAAATGCATTTTCCAATAACCCATTCCTAGTGATTTGGCAGCCTCATATTGTCCTTTAGGTAAAGCTTGTAACCCTCCTCTTACAACTTCAGCCATATAAGCAGCTTCAAATAAAGTAATAGCTATTAAAACTCTGATCAATTTATCTACATAAGTTCCGTCCGGTAAGAACATTGGAAACATTACTGCTGACATGAATAATACTGTGATTAAAGGAACACCTCTCCATAGCTCTATAAATCCTATAGACGTATATCTTATTGCAGGAAGCTTGGATCTTCTCCCTAATGCTAAAATTGTTCCTATAGGAAAACAAAGTATCAAAGCAAATGCTGAAACTATAAATGTTAATGAAAGTCCGCCCCAAGCGCCAGTTTCAACATATTTGAGGCCAAAATCTCCACCTGATATAAGTTTAAGACCAATTATTGGATATACGAATAATAAAAAGATAATTATGTATTTTTTAAACTTTTGAGGAACAAAAAATGAAGCTCCGACAAGTAAAAATAGTGTTAAAAAAGCTGTGTTTATACGCCATTGTTCCGTATCAGGGTAAAGTCCATAAACAAATCTGTTTAACCATACTTTAACAAATACCCAGCATGCTCCGCCACTAGTGCAATCTTCTTTTGTATTACCTGCAAAATTAGCATCAAACACAAACCAATTTAACAAAGGTGGGACGTATTTTATAAGAGCAAATATTACAAGAAGAGTTAATAATGCATTAAAATTAGATGAATTAAAATTTGTATTAACCTTATCAAGTAGTTTATTTCCACTAAATTCAATTCTTATTAAATAAAGACCGAATAATCCAAATAATAAAGGAGTTAAATAACTTATTTTGTTAGGTAAAAATGCAGTAATGTTTGTACTAAAAAAAGAACTTAAAATAATGTCTATAAAACCAATAAATATAAGAGCGCTTCCAGCAGCAATGAAGGAATTTAAATTTTTGGTGTCAGATTTTAACATTGATAGATTCATTATTTTTCCTTTATAGCCATTTTTTTATTATACCAATTCATAAATACTGAAATAGAAAGACTTAATGATAAATAGGTTAGCATTGTAATTGAAATAATTTCAATTGCTCGTCCAGTTTGCATCAATGCAGTTCCCGCAAATACTAAAACAATATCTGGATACGCTATAGCAGCCGCTAAAGATGAGTTTTTGGTCAAATTTAAATATTGGTTAGTAGTAGGTGGAATTATAATTCTTAAAGCCTGTGGCATTACTACAAGTTTTAAAATCTGTCCTTTGGTTAATCCAATAGAGGCAGCGGCCTCTTTTTGACCCTTGCTTACTCCTAATATACCCGCTCTGACATTTTCAGCAATAAAAGTTGCGGTGTACATTGATAAAGCTAATGCTAACGAAATTAATTCAGGGATAATACTAACTCCACCTCGATATACATAGACAGTTTTGGATAATTGAGTTAATTCAGGAATTTCAAATGTTAAACTTACTCCACCAATTAAAAATGTTAAAAAAGGTAAACCAATAATTAATAGAATTGATATATACAATGTTGGAATTTGTTTGCCAAATTTATCCCTTTGTTTTTGAGCATATTTAGCTAAAAAGTAAATTAAAATAAATGCAAAAATTATAGAGTAAATAAATATAGAAAAGTTTGTCCAAACAAACTTTGGAACGTACCATCCTTTTACGTTCAAAAAACTAATGTCATAAAAATTGATTGAGTCTACTGTTAAAGGCAAGGCCCTTAAGGCAGCAAAGTACCAGAAAAAAATTTGTAGTATTAAAGGTATATTTCTAAATATTTCCACATACCATTCTGCTGATTTTGCTACTAAATAATTTTGAGAAAGTCTTGCTATACCGATTGTTACCCCTAAGATCGTTGCAAAGAAAATTCCTATTGCAGATACTAAAATAGTATTTAAGAGGCCAACCAAAAACGCTCTAGCATATGTGTGAGATCCATCATAATCTATGAGTGAAAAAGTTATATCAAAAGAAGATTCTTGAGATAAAAAACCAAATCCAAATGAAATCCCTCTGTTTCCCATATTGCTTTGGGCGTTAATAGTAAAATAAATTACAATTAAAATTAAAAATACAACTGTTAAAATTTGAGGTATTAAATCTTTGTTTTTATTACTTAGGTTAAATTTAAGATTTTTAAAATTCATTTTATTCAGAATAAAAAAAAGGGCCGGATAAATCCAGCCCTTTTTAATTTAATTAGCAATTATCTTGCTGGTGGTACATAAAGAATTCCACCTTTTGTCCATAACTCATTTGGACCTCTGTTTGGTAAAATTCCTGTGTCTGCTATGTGTTTTTTATAGCTTTCACCGTAGTTTCCAACTTGCTCGATAATTCTTAAGCTCCAATCATTGTCTAAACCGAAAGCTGCACCTAATTCACCCTCAGCACCAACTAATCTTTTAATAGCTGGGTTGTCAGAGTCTTTTAAGCTTGAAGCGTTTGATGAATTAACACCGTACTCTTCTGCTTCGATCATAGTGTTTAGAGACCATCTAACAATATCTTCCCATACAGAGTCACCTTGTCTTACAACAGGTCCCAATGGTTCTTTTGAAATTGTTTCTGGTAATACTTTATGCTCATCTGGGTTACTCAACTTAGTTCTTTGAGCAGCTAATCCAGATTTATCTGTAGTATAAGTATCACATCTTCCCGCATCATAAGCTTGAACAACTTCGTCTGCTTTTTCAAACGCGATTGGTTCATACTTAATGTTTTTAGAATTAAAGAAGTCTCTCATGTTAAGCTCAGTAGTTGTACCTGTATTTGTACAAGCAGAAATACCGTCTCTGAAATCATTTACAGAATTGATTCCTGATGCTTTTCTTACCATGAAACCTTGACCATCATAAAAGTTTACACCAACAAATGTTAATCCAATGTCAGCATCTCTTGATAATGTCCAAGTTGTGTTTCGTGCAAGCACATCGATTTCACCTGAAGTTAATGCGGTAAATCTTTCTTTTGCACTTAATGGAGTATATTTAACTTTGTCAGCATCGCCTAATACAGCAGCTGCAACAGCTCTACATACGTCCACATCTATGCCGGTCCAGTTTCCTGCTTCGTCAGCATTTGAAAACCCTGGAAGTCCTTGTGAAACTCCACATTTTACAAAACCAGCTTTCTTAGTGTTGTCTAAAGTCTTAGATTTTTTAGAACCAGCACCGCCTCCACCTTGGCCACAAGCCACAAGTAATAGAGATGCAAATCCAACTAAAATCCAAGTTTTAATTGATTTAATCATATTTATGATATCCTCATTTTATTGTTAACAATATTTTGAAATTTAAATTTCAAAAAACAAATTATGTATAATCTATAACTCAATTTCAATCTGATAAAATAACCACAAGATATAGTTAAATTATCATTTAATTACAAAATATACGATTATACACCTCTTTAATTGGATAAGTTCTGAGTTATAATTTATCATGCCAACATATTTTGTAAACTCATCTAATATAAAACTTTCAAGACTAATAAAAAAAAAATTAGCAAAACTAATTACAAAAATTCATAACAAAGCTACTGGTGCAAATAAATATTTTGCTCAAGTTATATTTAATGAGACAAAAAAAGATAACCATTTTATGGGCGGAAAAATAGTCTCTAAATCTGAAATTTTTATATATGGTCACATCAGATCAGGTAGAACCTCAAAGGTTAAAAATAAATTAATCAAAGGTTTAAGAGAAATAATCAAAGAGAATACAAAATTAGGAAAAGATAATATTTGGGTATATTTGTTAGATTTAAAGCCTAATCAAATGATAGAGTACGGTGAAATACTACCAAAATCTGGTGGTGAAAAAAAATGGTTTAAAAATTTACCAACAAAGTTAAAGATGAGGTTAAATAAGATTGATAACTAATTTTTGGTAAATAAAAGTGAATTTATCTCATTGCCTTTTTTTTCTGCTTTTAGATAGAACTTAGTTTTAATTGTAACTATTTTATTAATTTTTTTTACCTTAATATTAGGAAATTTTTTTATAATAGTCTTAACATTTATAAAATAATCTAAATTGTCTGTGCTAAAAAAAACTTTTCCTTTTTTTTTTAAAATCGCAAAGATTGTTTTTAAAAACTCTTTATTTACAATGCGTCTTTTCCTATGTCTTTTTTTTGGCCATGGGTCAGGAAATAAAACATATATTATATCGAAACGAAGTTTTTTAAATTTATTGACAAATTTTTGAAATACATAAGGATAAAGATAAATATTTTTTATATTATTATTAACACAATAATCTGAAACATTTACCATTCCATTCTTAAAAGGATCTACACCAATTATATTTTTTTTGACATTTTTTTTGGATAAATAAATTAGGTTTTCACCCATTCCAATACCAATGTCTAAAATTAGTTTTTTCTTTGAATTTAATTTGTTAATATTCTTTGTTTTTAAATATTTTTTAAAGTTACTTTCTTTAATTTTGGAAATCTTTCTTGATTTAACTCTTCCAAAATAAAGTTTTTTTTTCATTAATGTGGCGCGCCCTGAAGGATTCGAACCTACGACCCTCGGTTTAGAAAACCGATGCTCTATCCAACTGAGCTAAGGGCGCTCTAAGAGACTTCTCTAGTATTAGCATTGAATGACTGAGTAAATGGAATTTTAACTACAACAGCATCTACTGCCTTACTTGAGTATTTCTTTGGTAAGTGCACTTTATATTTTTTACCCAAATTACCTATCGGAAAACCTGTTGCACTTAAATGTCCTTCATAAGGAACATATCCCATAGCTATATTTGTTCCCTTCTCTGGATGGTACCATGGAGAAGTAATATAACCAACTGGTTTACCTCCATCGCTATTAGAAATTAGATAAAAATCATTAGCATAATCATCTATAGGTTTACCTCCAAGCTCAAAACCAACCAATTGTAACTTATAAGGTTTATCACCGTTTCTTAATTGATCTCTCATTTTTTCTAAAGCTTCTTTACCAATATAATCAGTTTTCTTTTCCCATACACCTTTTCCAGATAGAGAAACTTGATAACCTAAGTTACATTGAAAAGGATTAGTTTCATGATCTAAATCTTGTCCCCATGAAAGAATACCTGCTTGGATACGTCTGTGATGAGCAGGTGCTATAACCATAAGTTTATGTTTTTTTCCTGCTTTTAAAACTGCATTCCACATATCTTCAGCGTACAAAGTTGCATTTCTTAAATATATTTCATAACCTGCTTCCCCAGAAAAACCTGATTGTGATATGACACAACTTCGACCACCTATATTTGCTTCAGCTAAGCCATAGAAAGGCATATTATCAAAATCAACTTGATCACCTGCTAAATCTTTCATCAAGGCTTTTGATTTTGGACCTTGAATTTGAACTGGACATGCATCAATTTCATCTATTTCAACATTAAATCTTTTATCTGCGTTTACTCCCTGCAAATAAAGACCTATGTCAGAGTCTGATAAACTAAACCAAAATTCATCATCAGCCACTCTTAATAATACAGGATCATTTAAAACCCCGCCTTTATAATTACATAATATTACGTAACGACCTCTCATTGTTGAAATTTTTGTTGCATCTCTTGTGATTACATAATCGACAAATTTTTCTGCATCTGGGCCTTTAACTCTTATTTGTCTTTCAACAGCAACGTTCCACATTGTTACGTGGTTTTTTATTGCTGCATACTCAACCATAGCTCCTCCTTTTTCAGGTCTTACGTAACCCCTAGGATGATAAATTCTATTGTATACAGTAGCTCTCCAACAACCTGCTTTCATTGATAAATGCCAATAAGGAGATTTTCTTACTCTTGTAGAAATTAACATTTCAACTTTAGTTGGTCCGCTTTGTCTCAGATTGTATGGAACTTGTCTATCAGACTGATCAACCGACGTTTCATGACGGATTTTGTCATAATTAACCTTTTCAGGTTTTAAGGATATTAATTTGAATTTTTTCTTTGATTTAACTTTTTTTGCTTTTTTATTTTTCTTTGGCATAATTGTTTGCTACCAACCATTTGTTTGTTTCCTTGAGACCACCAAAAGTATAAATATGAAAGTGTTCTGTAACTTTCTTTAAACTGTTTATTAATTCGTTAGGATCTCTAGGCTTCAATAAATCTAAAGCTTGTTTTGTATTAGATTTAAGAAAATTTAAAGAATTTTTTGCCCCAACAATACTCGCAAACTTTAATAAGCTGCTTATTTTTAAGGGACCAGTAATTCCAACATGAACTGGGAGAGTTTGTTTTGAAATAAAATTAGCTATCACCGTTGGGTCCAAAAGCCATTGCGTTACTATATAATCTGCAAGAGGAGTTTTTTCTTTCATAGCTTTTTCTAATTCTGAATCGGATATATCAGGGGAACCCTCAGGGTGTCCAGCAATTCCTATCTTCATTCCTTCGAATAATCCAGTCTCAAGTAATTGCAACGAGCAGTGGTATTCACCCACAGGTTCTCTCCCTCCGCCAATTACTAAAGCTTGTTTTACGCCTGAATCTTTACACATTTTTACGTAGTCTTTGAGCTCTTTTAAATCTTTTACAGATCTTGCAGGGAAATGTGGTATTGGATTATACCCAGAACGAACTAGCTCATCAGCTTTACGAGCTACTTCTCGATAGTCAGTTCCCGGAAGCATTGTTACATAAACATCTCTTAACCCGGGTAAAATTGATAAGTCAGTTTTTGATGTAATTTCTAGCGAAAATTTCATTGTCCTATTTAATTAAAAACATACTAAATGGTCAATAAAAATGGGAGTTTTAATACCAAACTTTTCAGATTTTTCATGTTGGTGGATATGATGAGAATGTACAAAAACCGGTATATGTTCACCTTTTTGCGTCTTTAACGTGTAAATAAAATTAGTTCCTCTAAACTTTCTATCAACTACCTCTAATTTTAATTTACTTTGATCGTCATGAACTAAATCTTCCGGTTGTAAGAGAAGTTTAACACTTTTTCCTTTTGGGTAATTTTTTAATAATTTCCCTCTTATTTCACCTAACTCATTATGTTGTAAACTGTGTACAGCGCAATCATTGGTTAATACTTTTACATCTACAAAAACTCCCTTATTTAAAAATTTTGCAACTTCTAAAGAATTTGGTTCATGATGAACATTATAAGGAACATCATATTGTTTAAGCTCCTGATTAAGAATTATTCCACAACGATCTGCCAAAGAAAATGCCTCGTAGGAATCGTGAGTAACAATTATTGTTGTTAAATTAATTTTTTTAAGTAGTTTTTTTACAGAATATTGTATTTCTTCTTTAAGACTTTGATCAATGTTTGAAAAAGGCTCATCCAATAATAAAAGATCTGGTTTAGACATTAATGATCTTGCTAGAGATACTCGTTGTGCTTCACCAGCACTTATTTGGTGAGGAAATTTTTCTAGAATTGGTTCAATATGAAGTAATTTAATAATGTCGTCTGCTTCATATGAAAAGCCATTACCATTAGATCTTTTTTTTCCAAAATTTATATTGTCTATTACTTTATAATTTGGAAATAATGAATTGTCTTGAAATGATAAAGCTATATTTCTTTCCTCTGGTTCTATATGAACATCTTTTGAGGATATTAATTTATCTTTTAAAAAAATTTCTCCAGAACTCAGTTTTTGTAATCCAGCAATAGTTCTCAGTATTGTTGTTTTACCAACACCAGAAGGTCCTAATAAAGAAACAATTTCACCTTTTTTTTCTATTTTAAGGTTTACATTGTTAACTTTATTTTTTTCACTCGCAACAAAGTTACCGGCTTTAATTTCAAAAAATCGATTTAACATTTTTTGATTATATTAGTTTTTTTGCGAAAGTATATATTTTGAAGAAAATATTATGAGGATAGTTGCCCAACTTATAAGAAATAAAGAAGGTAATGCCGCGGCTTCTAATAAATCTTGAGAGGCATAGACATATGCTTGTGTAGCAAAAGTCTCAAAATTGAAAGGTCTTAATATCATAGTAATTGGTAACTCTTTTATAATTTCTAAAGATATGAGCACAACTATTAAAATTATATTGTTTTTTAAATACGGAACATGAATGTTTGAAAAAGTTTTAATTTTTGAATACCCAAGTAAATACGCGCTTTCATCTATTGAATTATTTATTTTCTCATAACTAGATTTAATTCCATTAAAAGAAAGGGAAAAAAATCTTATAAAGTACGCTAAAACTAAACCGAATATAGATCCTATAAATATTTTTTTGGTACTTCCTAAATTTGTACTTTCACTTAATAATTCACTAAGATTGCTAAATAAAGTTATAAAAGCTACGGCCAAAATCACACCTGGAATTGCGTACCCCGAAATTGAAAAATTAGTCAAGTAATTTAAAATTTTACTTTTAGAAATCCTACTTCCATAGTTAATAAATAATGAAATAAATACTAAAACTATACTAGCAAGACCGACTAAATACATTGTATTTAAATTAATTTTCAAAATATTTATGTCTTGGATATATTTTGGAAATTTTAAAGTCCAATAGATCATCTGTGAAACTGGAAAAATAAAACTTATAAAAAATACTAAAAAGCAAAAAGAAAAAGCTAGCAAGGATTTTTTCCCGCTAAGTTTGATCTTATTAATTGGTTTAAAGCCTCTTCCTGGTTGATGATACCTTGCCTCTTTTCTTGAATAAATTTCTATAGATAAAAGGATTAATATAAATAATAGTAGTATGAAAGAAATTTGATTGGCTGTATTTAAATCATCAAATGACAGCCAGGAGTTATAAATTCCGGTAGTTAATGTGGAAACACTAAAAATTGATACTGTTCCAAAATCAGACAAACATTCCATAGCAACTAATGATAAACCTGCAATAATTGCTGGTCTGGCTGAAGGTAAAATAATCTTAAAAAGAGTTTCTTTCTCGGATAAACCTAAATTTTGACCTACCTCAATATAGTTGTTTGATTGAAAGAAAAATGATGATCTTGTTAATACGTATACATAAGGAAACAAAGAAAAACTAATAGCTATAATTGATCCTAATATTCCATCTAATTTAGGTATATGCGGGTTATAATTATATTCACCAAATATATTCGTCAGTATTGTATAAGCAGTTCCATAGTTTTCAAAAAATGCAATTATTGAAAAAGCAAATATATATCCTGGTATTGCAAACGCTAAAATTAAAGCCCAACTAAAAAAATTACATAATGGAAATTCATAAAATGATATAAAATAAGCTGAAATAACACCCAATAAAAGAGTTATAAGCAAAACTGAAATTAAAATAGTTAAAGAGTTATTTATATAATCGAATAGAAAAGTATTTTTTAATACTGCAAGGTAATTACTTGTTTCTGCAAAAAAACTAAAAAATACAGTAATAATTGGCATTGCAACTATTAACGCAATAGCTAATGAACTGAAAAACCAGAAGTTATATTTAGTCATTTATTTTTTTGAATTAATCTTCCCTTTGAGTGGAAAGAAAATTTGTTTTGCTTCTTCAAAATTTAATTCTTTTGGATCTCTATTTTGAAGTTGATTTTGCATATCCTTAGCATCATCATTACAGGTTTTGCACCCCTTTTTACAAGTATTTAATTTATTTTTCATTCTTTAATATTTATGGCGCTTTAAACGCCATGAATAATTAATTAACAACTATTTCCAACCTGCTGCTGTCATTACCTCTAATGCATCAGCTTGTCTTTTTCCGTAGTTAACGACTTTAGTTTTAAGATCTTGTTTAAAATCTAAACCCATATTAACTACTAATGGATGAGGTGAAACACCTGCTATCATTGGATATTCAAAAGTATTATTAACAATATGCTCTTGCGCTTCTTGACTTAGTAAGAACTCTACAAGCTTAATTGCATTAGCTTTGTTAGGAGCTCCTTTTACTAAACCTGCACCACTGATATTCATATGTGTTCCTCTACCATCTTGGTTAGGGAAAAAAGGTTTTACTTTTTTTGCTGCAGCTTGTTGCTCAGCACCTTTTTTACCTGATAACATTAGAGCTAAGTAGTATGTATTAGCTACTGCAATATCAGCTTCTCCTGCTGCTACTGCTAGTATTTGTGCTCTGTCATTACCTTTTGGAGATCTAGCCATATTCGAAACCATTCCTTTTGACCACTCTACTACTTTGCCTTTTCCATTATTTTTAATTAATGAAGCAACCAGTGACTGGTTATAAATATTGTTAGAAGCTCTTATAACTAATCTGCCTTTCCATTTAGGGTCAGCTAAACTTTCATAAGTCAAACCTCTTAACTCTGCGCCTGTAACTCTCTCCGGAGCAAAATAAACTATTCTTGCTCTTTTAGCTATTCCAACCCATTTAGATGTTCTAAAATTACTAGGAACAGCTGACTTTATTGCGTCACTTGTTAAACCACCTTGTAAGTTAGCTGAAAATGCGCCAAGTCTACCTGCATCAGCTGTTATATATAAGTCTGCTGTGCCGCCCTCTGCGATTATTCTTTTCTCTAATGCGCCTGATTTTCCAGATACAACATTTACTTTTATTCCTGTTTTAGCTGTAAATTTTTCATACAATTGAACATCTGAATCGTAATGTCTTGCACTGAATATATTTACTTCGTTAGCTAAAAGATTTCCAAAAACAAAAAATAATGCTGAAACTGCTAATATTATTTTTCTCATTTATCTCCCTCGTTAGTTTTGCGAATGGTTCTCAATTATATGAGAATGAGAATAATTATCATTATCAATAATGTCGCACCGTATACGGGAAAAATGTTTGAATTAATTATTTTTTGATTAAAGTTTTCTTCTTAAAAAGATAATAGAAGTCTGACTGAAGGTTATTTTTTGGCTTAAGTAAGCTAGTTTTTAGCTTACCGTACTTTAGCTCTTTAGCGTTTTTAATTCTTGAAGCTAAGATTCTCATATAAGAGAATCTATCATAAGTTGAATTCAACACAACCCAAGATTGTTTCATTTTGGGCCTTTTTTATGTATATGTTACAAAGTAACACCAGGGGGAAGTAAGTGGAAATCGCAAAAAGTATAGCGCCGATATGTTTGGCTATAATCATGATCGGTCTTGGACTAGGTTTAACAACTCAAGATTTTTTAAGAGTAGTAAAAAATCCCAAAGATTTTCTTATAGGCTTTTTATCACAAGTTATTCTTCTTCCTATAGTAGCTATTATCTTAATAAGTTTAATTTCGTTACCTGTAGAAATTGCTATGGGTGTCATGGTTATTGCGGCAGCACCAGGTGGAGTAACTTCAAACATATTAACTAAATTTGCTGATGGAGATGTTGCTTTATCAGTAACATTAACTGCTGTTGTAAGCTTACTAAGTATAATTATTGTCCCTTTGATTGTGTTTAATTCAGCTAATTATTTAGGTATTGAAATAGTTAAAGAAATTTCAATGCTAAATATTGCGCTTAAAATGTTTTTTGTAGTAACCGTGCCAGTGCTTTTTGGAATGATTATTAGAAGTTTAATGACTGATTTTATAATATCTAAAACTTTATTAGTTCAAAGGCTATCAGTAATATTATTTTTAATTGTTTTTATATCTATATGGGTTGAGGAATGGGATAGAATAATTAGTTTTATAACTAGAGCAGGTTTAATAACTTTTATCCTTAACATTACAATGATTTTCGCCGGTTATTACATTGCTAAATTTTGGGCATCAGGAATTGCTCAGAGAAAGTGTATTTCTCTTGAATGCGGTTTACAAAATGGAACGTTAGCTGTGTTTGTAGCAACTCAATTATTTGATGATATTGTGTTTATGGTTCCTACAGCTGCATATGCATTGATTATGTTTGTGACGTCAATCATTTTTGTTCTTTTTGTGAGAAAAATTAATTAAATTATCTAGATTTAATATTATCTTGAGGAATAATTTTTTGGGTTATTCTATCTAAAATAATTGCTAATATAACAATACCAGTTCCTCCTACAACGGCTCCACCAATATCTAACCTACCTAATGCAACGTATACTGTTAATCCTAACCCCCCTGCCCCAATAAGTGCAGCTATAACTACCATTGATAAAGCTAACATTAATGTTTGGTTAACCCCAGCCATAATAGTCTTCATAGCTAAAGGAATTTCTATTTTAGTTAATATTAAAAATCTTGATAAACCTAAACTAGCTCCAGCTTCTTTAAATCCCTTACCTACTTGTCTAATTCCTAAGTTCGTTAGTCTGACAATTGGTGGTAAAGCAAATACAATAGTTGCAACTACCCCCGGCGTCAGACCCACACCAAATAACATTACAACAGGAATTAAATAAACGAAACTTGGTATTGTTTGCATTATATCAAGAATAGGTCTTAATATAGTTTCAAATAAATTACTACGTGATGCTACAATTCCCAAAGGTATTCCAATTATCATACAAAATATTACAGCAGTAAAAATCATCGCTAATGTTGTCATTGTTTCTTGCCACAAATCAACAAGGTCAATGAAAATTAAACTTAATGCTGATAATAATGCAAATTTTAATCCATTGGTTTTGAATGCAAAAGCCATGAAAATAAGAATTACTATCGGAAATGGTATGAAATTAAATAATGTGTCTAAACCGTTTAATACTGAGTCTATCGGTGCGGATAATTTTTTAAAGAGTGGTCGTTGCATAAACAACCACTCCTTAATATGTTTTTCAATCCATTCTGCTATCGGAACGTATACTTCGTAGTCAGATGGTGAAAGTTTTAAGCTCACTTACCTAAAACTTATTTTATCCAACTGTCGAACGTACTTTGGTTCGCTTTAATCCACTCCTTAGCATGCTTCTTGATTGCTCTTTCGCTTTTCTCACCAGCATTCATCTTCATGTTTTGTGCTGCGATATCCGCTAGTGGAATAGATGCTTTAGAAAGCATTTTTTTCACTTTAGGATTAGCTTTTAAGAAATCAGAGTTAGCTGCTGGACGAATATCATCAGCACCAAAACCCATATTTATTTTAGATTTTGTTGCATTTGATACTGCTACTTTTTTTGTAGCGCTGTAAGGAACTTCTATCCAAACAACATCTTGTCCAAGTTTTAAAGCACCAACTGTCCAGTTCGGCGTCCAAGTATAAAATAATACTGGTTTACCGTTTTTGTATTTTGCAACAACGTCAGCCATAGATGCTGAATAGTCAGCTTTTACTGGATTAATAAAGTCACCTAAACCTAATTCAGCAAAGTGTTTTGTGATTTGTTTCTCACATCCCCAACCTGGAGGGCAAGCTACCATGTCTGCTTTACCGTCACCATTTGAGTCAAATTTTGCTGCGTGTTTTTTAATATCCATTACGCTTTTGATACCAAGGCTGTCAGCTGATTTTTTGTCGATAAGGTAACCTTGTAAGCCACCTTTTTTCATTACATAACCAACTTTTTTTACTTTACCTTTAGCTTCTTTGATATATCCGTCATGAGTTCCAAACCATCCGTTTACCCATAAGTCTAGATCCCCTGCTGCTGCTGCAACATAAAATACTGAAGGCTTAATTGCTTTAGGCTCAGTTACTTTGTAGCCCATTTTTTCCAAAGCTTGTTTATATATTTCAGCTTGGAAATAACCAGTATCCCAGTTTGCTTTAGCCATTTTGATTTCGTTAGCATTAACAGCTTTTGTTATGAACAAAGCTGCAATCAAAGCTACGATAATTTTAAAATGTTTCATGTATACTCCTTATTTTTTTAAAAAAACTAGCATGTATAATTATTAAATGTAACCGTAATACAACTAAAAGGTGAGTTTTATTTCAAAAACTAAGGTAAATAGTGGTTAATTTGAGATTTATTTTGAAGTTAAATTAGTTAATCCAGCTGTCAAAGGTACTTTGATTTGCCTTTATCCAGTCTTCAGCATGTTTCTTTATCGCTTTTTCACTTTTTTCGCCAGCGTTCATCTTAAGGTTTTGCTCAGCGATATCTGCTAATGGTATAGAGGCTTTTTTTAACATTTTTTCAACTTTTGGATTGGCTTTAAGAAAATCAACATTTGCTGCAGCTCTAATATCATTTACACCAAAACCCATATTTAATTTAGATTTTGTTGCATTTGGTACTTTAACTTCTTTTGTTTCGCTGTAAGGCGCTTCAATCCAAACAACATCTTCTCCTAATTTTAATGTTCCAACTGTCCAGTTTGGCGTCCAAGTATAAAATAAGATTGATTTTCCATTTTTGTATCTTGAAATTGTATCAGCCATAGATGCAGAGTAATCGGCTTTTAATGGATTAATAAAATCTCCAAGACCAAGTTCTTTAAAATGTTTTGTAATTATCTTTTCACATCCCCACCCTGGGTGACATGCTACTAAATCAGCTTTTCCATCACCATTTGTGTCGAATTCTTTTGCATGTTTTTTGATATCCATTATTGATTTTATATTGAATTTGTCAGCAGTTTTCTTATCAATTAAATAACCTTGTAAACCACCCTTTTCTACAACATATCCAACAGGTTTAACTTTTCCCATTGATTCAGTTACATAGGTATTATGATTATCAAACCATCCGTTTACCCATAAATCCATATCACCTGCAGCAGCTGCCACATAAAAAACTTGGGGTTTCATCACAGTAGGGCCAGACACTTTGTAACCCATTTTTTCTAAAGCTTTTTTATATATTTCTGCTTGAAAATAACCTGTATCCCAATCAGCTTTTCCCATTTTAATTTCTTTAGCATTTAAAGAAGTTAAGAAAAATAACGTACTTATGATTGATATAATAAATTTCATTTTAGAAGATTAAGATAATTTAGTAGATATTGAAAATTGAGATTTGTCGCAGTATTTAATTAACTTCTTTTACAGGTTGTACATAAACCATAAAATTCTAAATTATATTTTTTATAGATCATGCCGGTTTTGTCATGAAAATTTTTTAAATATTTAGAAAGTTTTTGGTCGCTAATTTCAGTTACCTTTTTGCATGTTTCACAAATCGAGAAAGCTGTAGCTTTAGAAATTTCACAATTTGAATTTTTACAAGCCACAAATGCATTTCTGCTTTCTACTTTATGAATTTTTCCTAATTTGATTAATTTTTCTAAAGCTCTATAAACTTGTAAAGGTGCTTTGATACCTTTTTTTTGAACATTAAATAAAATTGAATAAGCTTTTAAAGGTTCGTTGGCTTTTTCAATGATATCTAAAATTATTTTTTGATTTTTAGAAAGAGTTTGTATCTGAGCCATATTTTATTTTACCAATTAACTTTCATTTTTTCAATTCGGAAAATTTTTTTGTTTTAATAAGTGAAATTAAAAATAGTAGTAAAGCTGCAGTTATTATTGAAGGACCGGATGCTGTATTAAATTCTAAAGAAGAAAACAATCCTATTAAAATTGATAATAATCCTCCAATCGTAGATAAAAGAGCCATTTGTATAGGATTATTTGAGATATTTCTTGCTAACGCTGCTGGAATAATAAGCATTCCAGTTATTAAGAGAAGCCCAACTATTTTTATTGAAATAGCAATTATTGCTGCCATCAAAATTGTAAATATTGCATTATATCTATCAGGATTCATTCCTTCCGCTTTAGCTAAATCATAATTTATTGTTGAAGCAAACAAAGGTTTCCAAATAATTTTTAAAATTATTAAGATAAATAAGCCACCGCCCCAAATTAATAATAAATCGTTTTTACTTACAGCTAATATATCGCCAAAAAGTAATCCCATAACGTCAAATCTAATAGTTGTTAAAAATCCAATGATTACAAGTCCTATAGCTAGTGATGAATGAGCTAATAAACCTAATAAAGCATCGTTAGGAAGATTTGTTTTAGTTTGTAATTGTAGAAGGAAAATAGCTATAACCGCTGATATTAAAAAAACTGATAAAGCAATATTAAGTTCAAATACCAAAGCCATAGTTACACCTAATAAAGCTGAATGTGCAAGTGTACCTGCAAAAAAAGACAATCTTCTCCAAATTACAAAACATCCTATTGGACCTGTTATTAAAGCTATTCCAATTCCTGCAAGTAAAGCTCTTATAAAAAAATCATCAAGCATATTATTTTTGATCTATTGTTCCGTCTGGAGAGTGAGTATGATCATGTTTATGTTCGTAAAGGGATAAGATATTTGAAGCTCTATCACCAAATAGCTCCTTATACTTGCTATCTTGAACGACACGATGCGGTGTTCCAGAACAACAGACATGTCCATTTAGGCATAATACATAATCAGTAGCAGACATTACTACATGCAAATCATGTGAGATTAAAAGTATTCCACATTTCATTTTCTCTGAAATTTTTTTGATTAATTCATATAAGGCAATTTCACCTTTAAAATCAACACCTTGTACAGGCTCATCAAGAACTAATAATTCTGGTTGTTTTGAGATGGCTCTTGCTATCAATACTCTTTGAAACTCGCCTCCAGATAAATTACTTAAACTTTTATTTTTTAAATGTTCAACACCTGTTAAATTTAAAGCTATATTTATTTGATCCTGGGTTAATTCTTCTGTCAAAGTCATAAAATCCGAAACTCTGATTGGTAAGGTCCAATCTATTGAAATTTTTTGAGGCACGTATCCAATTTTATTAGTGTATGTTTTAACTTTGCCATCTATTTTTTTATATATTCCCAGTGCAATTTTTGCTGTTGTTGATTTTCCAGAACCATTTGGACCTATCAAAGTAACTATTTCACCTTGTTTAACTTCAAATGAAACACCTTTAACTAAAGATTTGTCATTCATAGAAACGCCGACATTTTCAACCTTTAGTAGAACTTTTTTTTTATTTTCCATAATAAATCACTTGACCTTCAAAATGTTATATTATAACAAACGTTACATTATAACACTATGATAAACAAATTTTTAAAGCTTACAATTACTTTATTTTTTACATTTGCCATAAATTTTTCAGCAAATGCTGAAATTAAAGTTGTAGCTTCTATAAAACCTATACACTCATTAGCAAGTTATTTGATGGATGGAGTTGGTAAACCAGATTTGATCGTAGATGGATATAATTCTCCACATGGATTTGCATTAAAACCATCGCACGCTAAAATGTTACAAAATGCTGACCTAGTTTTTTGGGTTGGTGAAGACTTAGAAACTTTTTTAGAAAAACCATTAAAATCAGTAGCAAAAAAAGCTGAAAAAATAGAATTAATGGAAATTAAAGGATTAAAAAAATTAGAATTTAGAGAAAGAAACATATTCGAAGGCCATGATGACCATGGACATGACGATCACAAAGAACACGGTCATAAAGAGGATAAACACGATGATCATAAAGAACACGGTCATAAAGAAGCTAAACATGACGATCATAAAGAACACGGTCATAAAGAGGATAAACACGACGATCATCACGAGCATGCTCACGGTGAACATGATCCACATATTTGGCTTGACCCAATGAACGCAAAAGTAATTTTAAGTGAGATGGCAGAACATCTAATTGAAAACGATCAACAAAACGCATCTAAATATAAAGCTAATTTAAAAAAGGCACACAAAGATTTAGACAAACTAATAAAAAAAGTTAAATCTGATTTAAATAAAGACTTTAAATCAATTGTTTTTCATGACGCCTACCAGTATTTCGAAAAAAGATTTGATGTTAATGTTTTAGGAGCTTTTACAGTGAATACAGATGTATTACCTGGTGCAGAACAATTATCTGAAATTAGAGAAGTAATTGAGCATGAAAAGGTAAGTTGTGTATTTTCTGAACCTCAATTTAACCCGGATATAATCAAAGCAGTAGCAAAAGACACAAATATTAAGACTGGAGTTATAGATCCTTTGGGAGCAACACTAAATCCAGGAAAATCATTATATTTTGATTTAATCAGAAATATGTCTAAATCTTTCAAAGGTTGTTAAGATTAATAATTTTAACATTAGCTAAAATTTTTGTTATCTTCATTAATAGCTTCTTTAAGTCTTTTCAAATAATCGGGAATAGCACTTTTAACTCTGCTCCATGTAGGTATGAACGGCGTATCCATAGGACTTTTTAAAAAAGAATCGCCGGCCTTCATTATATTTAAAGCAAATAATTCGACTGTTTTTTCCTCAGTATGAGAATCAAATTTAAAACCATTCATTTCAGCATCGCTTCTATAGATGTCAATTAAATCTAATGCATATCGATAATATGTAGCTTTTAATGATCTAAAAGTTTCAGGGCTAAAAGTATTTCCTTGTGTTGCTAGTTTTCTAATTAAAGTTTTAATAATATCTAAAGACATTCTTGATAGTCCTTTGTTTTCATTATTTGCTGATAAGTCCTGATGTTTATGATCATATTTGTCAGCTAAATCAACTTGGCAAATATTTTGGGGAGAAAAATTTCTTTGCATTTCTGACAGAATACCAACTTCAATACCCCAGTCAGATGATATTCTAAGCTCTGGTAAAACATTTCTTCTAAATGAAAACTCGCCTGCAAGAGGGTATTTGAATGATTTCATAAATTCTAAATAGTCACTTTTTCCAATAGTTTTTTCTAAAGCAGTTAACAAAGGAAACACAAGTAATCTTGCAACTCGACCATTCATTTTCCCATTAGCTATTCTTGGGTAATATCCCTTACAAAACTCAAAGTTAAAAAAAGGATTTACAACAGGATAAAATAACTTTGCTAGCATTCTTCTATCATAAGTTTTAATATCACAATCGTGAAGAGCAACAGATCTAGCTTCATCTCTTGCAATACACATGCCAAGACAATACCAAACATTTCTACCTTTTCCCGTCTCGCTCGGTGCTAAACCTTTCTCTTTAAGTTCTTCATGCAATTTTTTTAATTTAGGTCCATCATTCCATAAGATTGTAAAAGGTGTGTTTAAACCTTTAAAAAATTTCCAAGCCTTGATAGCCTCTGATTTTGAAGCCTTATCTAAACCAATAATGATATGGTTAAGATATTTTGTTTCTCCAATTTGTTTTACAATATTAGATAATGCATCTCCTTTAAGTTCAGAATATAGACTTGGTAAAATTAATTCCATTTTTCTTTCTTTTGAAAATTTTAATAATTCTTTTTCTATATCAGCTGTAGATTTAGTCCCAAAATCGTGGAGATTTGAAATTATTCCATTTTGAGAAAAGTCACCCATAACAAAACTTATTCCTTTTATTTTATTTTTTCTAGTGCCAATTTGACAACCTCTACCCACCCTTCTGGTGCAGTTTGTTTTGACATTATCAAATTTTTAATTTGTAGATCTTTATTTATAAACTTATCATTTTTTACCAAACAAGGTACATCTGAATTTTTTAGCATTTCTAGGTCATTATGATTATCGCCTATTGCTATAGTTTTTGGTTTAGATTTATATTTATTTTCAAGCATATAAGTTATTTTCTTCATAGCATCAGCTTTATTAACTCTATCACCTAAATTTAAAACCCTTCCACCATCTTTGAAATCTAAACCGATTTCTAATAAAATATTTTTTAAACGTAATTTTTCCTTGTTATTTCCCTCAAATTTTATCGGTATTGTACATGTTCTCTTAAATACCTGCTTAAGCTTATTTTCTGGTAAACCAAATATTTGAATTTGTTCTTGCGTTGTTAGATTTGAAATAACTCTACATTTGGATTTTAAATCTTGATTTATATTTTTATTAAAAATATTTTGAATTTCATAAACATTTTTAGCTAGAATAATTTTGTTTGGGAATTCGCTACTTAAAAAATTTAGGTTATGAATAATTGATCCATTTTCACTGATAAATGGAAATTTAAAGTTGGCTTCATTATTAAATTCTTTTATTTCATCCTCGGTTTTACTAGAATTCGGTATAATTATAATATTTTTGTTTTTTAACTCTTTTAGGAAAATTTTAATACTGTCGAACTTAAAAGTATCTCTATTTAAAAGTGTTCCATCTAAATCGGTAAATATTAAAATGGAAGAATTTGAATACATTTAAACTTTTAACACAAAAATAGTAAGATTATACTTCAATAACTAAAGTATCTTTTGAACCACCGCCTTGTGAACTATTAACTATAGTGCTTCCTTTTCGAAGAGCTACTCTAGTAAGGCCACCAGTTGTAACCCATGAAGTTTTGCCACTAAGAACGAACGGTCTTAAATCAAGATGTCTTGGTTCAATTGAGTTTTCTGAAATTGTAGGAGTTGTTGACAAAACTTCAAGTGGTTGGGCAATGTAACCTTTTGGATCTTTATTAATCTTATTTATAAAATCGTTTTTTTCTTTTGTTGAAGCTTTGGGTCCTATCATAATACCATTTCCTCCAGATCCATTAGTTGGTTTTACTACTAGTTCTGAAATATTCTCTAAAACATGCTCTCTTTCTATTTTGTTTCTACATAAAAAAGTTTCAACTTGATTAATTTTTGGCTCCTCATTTAAATAAAATTTTATCATTTCACCAACATATGAATAAATAGCTTTATCGTCCGCAATGCCTGTTCCAGGTGCGTTGACTATTCCTACGTTTCCTTTAATCCAAGATTTGAATAGACCGGCAACACCTAAAAGTGACTTCTTATAAAAAGTTTTTGGATCTAGAAAATTGTCATCTATTCTTCTATAAATACAATCTACCTTTAACGGACCTTTAACCGTTTTCATGTAAACATAATCTTTTTCAACGAATAAATCTTTACCTTCAACTAAAGCTATACCCATTTGATCAGCTAAAAATTCATGTTCAAAATAAGCCGAGTTATATATACCTGGTGTAAGTAAAACCATATGTGGATTTTTAGTTTTTTTTGGTACGCATTCTTGCATACAGTTATAAAGTTTATTTGGATATTGATGAATTGAAGATACCTTGTATCTTGTAAATAATTCTGGAAAAACATCTCTCATCACCATACGATTTTCAAGCATGTAAGATACACCTGATGGAACTCTTAGATTATCCTCTAAAACTAAAAACTCTCCGTCTTTATTTTTAATTAAGTCAACACCTGATATATTAGACCAAGCTTTGTGCTTAGGTGAAAATCCTTCACATTGCTTTAAATAATAAGGAGATTTGAAAACCAATTCCTCAGGAATTAATTTTTCCTTAAAGATTTTTTTTTCATTATACACATCATCTATAAAAAGATTGAGCGCTTTGACTCTTTGTAATAATCCCTTTGAAACTTTATTCCATTCTTTTTTTTCTATAATTCTTGGGATAATATCTAAAGGCCATTTTTTTTCATCTTGTCTTTTATCAGCAGAATAAACTTTAAAATTAATACCTCTGGCATTAATAGTGCTTTGACAGTTTTTCTCAATTTCATTTAATTTTTTTATTCCATATCTTTCTAGGATGCCTGATATAGTTTTAGCTTGTTTTCTAAGCTTATTATCTAAGTTAAAATACTCATCATAAGACTTGCTAGAGTTATATTTTTTCCATATATCAACCATAAGTTAAAATTATTAATTATTTAGACAATTAATCAAATGCAAGAAATAGATGTCTGACATGTGTAATTTGGGTTATCTATAATAGATTAAATATTTTAACATTAATTATGACTTATTGTGTTGGTATAAAAACAAACGAAGGCGTAGTTTTGGCATCGGACTCAAGAACTAATGCTGGATTAGATAACGTCAATATTTACTCTAAGATGTTGACTTATGATGTAGGAGATAGAACAATAATTATAGTAACATCTGGAAATTTAGCTACCTCTCAAGCAGTTTTTAAATCATTAGAAAAAGATATAAAAAATAAAGATAGCTCGTTAAGTTTAAATACTTGTAAAGATTTTGAACAAATTGCATCATATATTGGAAAACTCAATGTTAAACACTCGTCCCCTGATGGAGTAAATACAGACAGTTTAGTATTGGGATCTACTTTTATTATTGGAGGACAGATAAGAGGACAACAACTAGAACTGTACATGGTTTATCCTCAAGGCAACTATATTAGACCTGCTGATAGTAAGCCTTACTTAGTAATAGGTGAAGTTAAATACGGAAAACCAATTTTAGATAGAGTAATTACTCCAAGTGTTTCTATTGGAGATGCATCAAGGTGTGCATTAATTTCTATGGACTCAACTCTTAAAAGTGATCTTACAGTTGGACCGCCTATTGATATAGCTGTTTATAAAAAAGATGAAAAAAAAATGTGCTATTTAAAATGTCTGAATACTGCTGATGATGATTATGCAAAAGTTTGCAACCAATGGTCAGATAAAGTTTTACAAGTTTTTGACACTTTCCCAAAATTTGATTGGGAAAAATAATTTCATATTTATCAATTTCCAATAAAATGAAAATTAATTTTTCTTATATGCTTTTCAATTCTATGTTCAAATAAGTATAATCCCTGCCATGTACCTAAAATTAAATCATTATTTTTTATTGATAAAGAAAGATGAGTTGAGGTTAAAATAGTTTTTAGATGTGCTGGCATATCATCTTTTCCTTCAGTGTCATGAATATAGCTTCGGTCCATAGGTACTAATTTATTAAAAAAACTTAAAATATCTTTTTGAACATCAGGGTCAGCATTTTCTTGTATAATTAATGAAGCGCTAGTGTGTAAAATGCTCAAATTAATAATGCCATTGAAAAATTCATTTTTTTTAATCCATTTTTTTACTTCAGATGTAAAATCGTAAAGTTTCTGTCCATTAGTATTAATTTCTATTTCATGAAAGACTTGTTTCATTTAAAAAAATTGATGATAATGTAAATAATTCTTAAAACAATGGAAAAAAAAGCAAAAATTATAGCTACTATAGGACCATCCATAAGCTCATTAAGCATCCTAAGAAAGATCATTGGTTTAGGTGTAGATGCTTTTAGAATTAATTTTAGTCATGATTTAACAAATATTAAAAAAATTATTCAGCAAATAAGAAGCTTAGAAAAGAAAACATCAAAAAATGTATCTATTATAGGTGATTTGCAAGGAGTTAAAATCCGTATTGGAAGATTTAAGAAAAAAAATCAAGTTATCAAAAAAAATCAATTTTTTACTTTCGATTTAAAAAATAAACTTGGTGATAAAAACAGAGTAACATTGCCTTATCCAAAATTACTTAAAAAGATAAAAAAAAACCATATTATCCTAGTTGATGATGGAAAATATGCTTTTAAGGTAATAAAAAGAAATTCTTTATCAGTTGTAACAAAAAATTTAAGTCAGGACTTTATTATAAGTGATATGAAAAGTGTTCATATTAAAAATCTATCAATACCTTTTAATAATTTTACTAAAAAAGATAAATTAGATATTAAACTTGCAAAAAAACTGGGTTGTGAATGGGTTGCTTTATCTTATGTTGAAAATGCAAAATTAATTTATAAGGCGAAAAAATTATTGGGAAAAAAAATTGGTATAATTTCAAAAATTGAAAATAAATTAGCAGTAAAAAATATTGAAGAAATTATTAAAGCTTCGGATGCGATTATGGTAGCAAGGGGAGATTTGGCCCTAGATGTTGGCCATAGCGAAGTTCCAAAAATACAGTTGGGAATAATAAAAAAATGTAATAACTCCTCTAAACCAGTCATAGTAGCTACACAGATGCTTGAAAGTATGATAAATAATTTTACAGCAACCAGAGCAGAAATAAATGATATTGCTACTGCAATATTTCAGGGTGCTGATACAGTAATGCTGTCTGCTGAAACAGCAGTAGGCAAATATCCAGTGCAAGCAGTAAAAACAATGTTTAAAACAATTGTTTCAACGGAAGCATATAAAAAAGAACACATTGAAGATTTTAAGAGTTCTATTGAAGTTAAGAGGGATCCTATAAAATCAATTGTATTATCTGTAAAAGATCTTGCTTACAACCCATCTGTAAAAGCAATAATTGCTTTTTCTAATTCTGGTACTACCGCAAAATTAGTATCAGCAGTAAGGCCTAGAGTTAAGATTATAACTATATCTCCAAATATAATAGTAAGTAGACAAATGTCTTTATTGTGGGGCGTTCGATCTATAAAAAGTAAAGATGCTAGTGGTTGGAAAGATATGATAAATATATCGCGGCAAATAATTAAAAAAGATAAATCTATTAAAAAAAATGATTTTGTGATTATCACTGCGGGTTTGCCTTTTGGTAATGCGACTATGACTAATATGATAAGACTCTATAAGGTTGGTTCATAATGGAAGAAAAATATTCTATTAATGAAATTTTAAATGCTGTAAGTGAGATAAATGAAGTTAAGGTCAATACCCAAATTAAATCGAAAAAAAGAGTCGATAATGACGATATACCCAAAAATACTCTTAAGTTAATTGAACAAGCAGAAAAATCAAAAGACTAAATCAATCCTGCAATTTGAATTGAAGTATCACACATTCTGTTCGAAAAACCCCACTCATTGTCATACCAAGATAATACTCTACTAAACTTTCCCTTAATAACCTGTGTCTGTGTTAAATCAAAAATTGAACTGTGCGGATTATGATTAAAGTCTTTAGAAACCAAAGGAGCTGAGTTAGTTGCTAATATTCCTTTTAAAGGTCCCTTAGCTGCTTTACTCATGGCATCATTTATGCTTTCAGCCGTTACTTCTTTATTAGGCACGAATGTAAGATCAATTAAAGAAACATTAGGTGTTGGTACTCTAATTGCCGTTCCGTCTAGTTTTCCTTTCAAGCTAGGTAATACCAAACTCATAGCTTTAGCTGCTCCAGTAGAAGTTGGAATCATGGCGTCACCTGACGCTCTTGCTCTTCTCAAGTCTTTATGAAGTGTATCTAAAAGTTTTTGATCTCCTGTGTAACTATGTATAGTAGTCATATATCCATATTCAATACCAAAAGTATTTTCTAAAACCATAGCAACTGGTGCTAAACAGTTTGTAGTACAAGAGCCATTAGAAATTATATTATGTTCTTTTTTCAAATCTTTGCTGTTAACTCCTTGAACAACAGTAAAATCTACTTCCTTTGCTGGAGCAGAAATTATTACTTTTTTAGCACCAGCCTCTATATGTTTACCAGCCGATTTTTTATCTAAAAAGAAACCTGTGCATTCTAAAACTACATCTGCTCCAATTTTCCCCCAAGGTAATTTGGCTGGATCTCTTTCAGAAAAAACTTTGATATTTTGATCTCCTATTTGAAAACCATCTTTGGTAGTTTTTACGTCATGGTTTAATGTTCCATGTGTACTGTCGAATTTTATAAGATGAGCGTTGGCTTCTATGGAACCAAGATCATTAATACCTACAACTTGAATTTTTCCTTTATAATTTTCTAATAAAGCTCTTAAGATAAGCCGCCCTATTCTACCAAAACCATTAATTCCTACTTTAACCATATGTGTTATACGTATTTAAATACAACAATAAAATAAGCAACGCAAATAATTGATGCTATCCACAAGAGACTGCCTACTAAACCTAACCAAGCTAAATGAATAAACGCACTACCCAACAAAGATACAAATAGTCTATCACCTCTAGTTGTATCTAAACCTAAAATACCTTTTCTTGGAGAACCTCCAGGTACTTTTTTTTCCCAAATAAGCATTACCGTTATACATAACGCTATAAAGATAAAAAAGGCAGCTGTTTGCCATGTCCAGGCCATCCATGAAAATAAATCAAAGTCAAAAAAGCCTTTTTCTTTTGCTTTACCCACATCGCCCCAAGTAGCTGCGTATAATTTTGTAAACATTAAACCCTTCCCATCGCAAATCCTTTTGCTATATAATTTTTAACAAAGTAAATTACAATTGCTCCAGGAATAATTGTTAACGTTCCTGCTGCAGCTAATAAACCAAGTTCATATCCCGAGGTACTAGCAGTTCTGGTCATAGTAGCTGCTATTGGTTTTGCTGCAGTAGCTGTTAATGTTTTAGCTAATAAAAGCTCTACCCATGAGAACATAAAGCAGAAAAACATGGTTATACCTATTCCAGCTGCAATAGTTGGAACAAATATTTTAAAGAAAAACCTACCAAAAGAGTACCCATCTACGTAAGCTGTTTCATCTAACTCTTTAGGAACAGCAGACATAAATCCTTCTAATATCCAAACTGCAAGAGGAATATTAAACAAACAGTGAGACAGTGCTACGGCTATATGAGTATCAAACAAGTTTACAGATGAATAAAACTGGAAAAATGGTAAAGCAAAAACAGCTGGTGGAGCCATTCTATTTGTTAATAACCAAAAGAACAAATGCTTGTCACCTAAAAATTTATATCTAGAAAACGCATAAGCTGCTGGTAAAGCTGCTGCAACAGAAATAACGGTATTGAAAACTGTATAGGTAATTGAGTTAATGTAACCCATATACCAGGTACTATCTGTAAAAATTTTTACATAATTTTCTGTTGTAAATTTTTGTGGCCATAAAGAATATGTATTTATAATTTCAGTAGTTGTTTTAAATGACATATTTATTAACCAATAAATCGGTAGCATTAAAAAAATTATATATAATGTAGGTACTAACCATTTATATTTTTTCATGACTGTGCCTCATTTTTCATCATTAAATTATAAAATACCCAACAAACTAAAAGTACGATAAAGAAATATATTAATGACATTGCAGCTGCTGGTCCTAAATCAAATTGACCCAAAGCCATTTTAACTAAGTCAATAGATAAAAATGCTGTAGTATTTCCTGGCCCACCTCCTGTTAGTACAAATGGCTCAGTGTAAATCATAAAACTATCCATAAATCTTAATAAAATTGCTAAAGTTAAAACCTTTTTCATTTTTGGTAATTCAATATATCTGAAAGTTGCCCATCTACTAGCACCATCAATTTCTGCAGCTTGATAGTACGCAGGCTGAATTGAATTTAGACCTGCATAAGACAAAAGAACAACTAAAGATGTCCAATGCCAAACATCCATTAAAATTGTTGTGAACCATGCATCACCAGGTTGTTGGGTAAAGTTATAATCAAAACCCATTGCGTTTAATGAATGACCAAGAAAACCAATATCTGGTAGTGCAAAAATATTCCACATTGCTCCAACAACATTCCAAGGAATTAGAAGCGGCATAGACATCAAAATCAAACAAACTGGTACA
>CACGMC010000001.1 GCA_902574035.1 uncultured Pelagibacteraceae bacterium | reverse complement strand
TTGAGGGAAGAAATCCTCCATTAGAAATAATTGTCATTGACAGATTAAGTGAATTAAAAAGTCTTACATTACCAATATTAAGTATTATAAAAATCAATAATGTTAAAAGTGAATAAACTAGGAAAATCTGAAGTAAAATATTTTTAGTATTTGATTTTGAAAAGGATCCCATATTTCCTGTATAAACTAAATGATTTAATCTAAAGTTATATTGATTATTTGAAAAAATTATTATTAAGATTACTAAAAAATATAGTCCACCTATCCATTGAGACGAGGATCTCCACAATATTAAGGTTGGGTCTAAATACTTAATGTTATCAAATATAGTAAACCCGGTTGAAGTTATTCCTGAAAAACTCTCAAAAATTGAGTCTATAAAAGTAATCTGATAATTACTAAAGTAATAAGGCAAAGCGACAAAAAAAGATGAAAATGAATAGACTAAAATAATTAAAATTAACTGTTCATAGAAATTGATTTTTTTAAGAGAATTTTTTCCATAAAAACAAAGAAACGATCCAGCGCCTAAAGTAAGGAAAAAAGTTATAGTGTAAGACTCGATACTTAAAAAATAATCAAAATATGTTGAATAAAGAATATTTAGAAAAGCTAATCCAGATAAAGGAAAAGTAAAAAGACCTAAATAGAATAAAATTGCTTTGTGATTCATTTAAATAAGATTATCTTTTAGAATTGTTTTGCCTTTTTATCTCGCTTTTAATTCTTTTTACTAGGCTTCTACTACTATCAAATAATAACCTTATATTGACTTTTTTATTTCTTTTAATTGATAAAGTTTTAACATTTCTTAACTCTACATTATCTGCTACGGCTGCTATTGGTCTCTTTTTTGGATTTAGGTTTTTAATTTTGATTACTGATTTGTTCGAAATAATTTTACCTCTCCATCTTCTAGGTCTAAAAGGACTAATTGGTGTAATAGCAAGTTTGCCAGAATTTAAAGATAAAATCGGTCCATGTACTGATAAATTGTAAGCCGTGCTCCCAGCTGGAGTGGATACTAATACACCATCGCCTATTAGTTTTTTAATAATTTGTTTTTGCCCCACTGAAATATTAAGTGACGCGGTTTGTTTACTTTGTCTAAAAACTGAAATTTCATTTATAGCAATCATGTTTTTTTTTAAACCATTATTGTAAGAGCAGTTTACAGATAAACTATTAATTATAGTTTTTTTTGATTTAGATATTTTTTTCTCTAATTGACCAATATTTGAATTATTCATTAAAAATCCATAACTTCCACAATTAACTCCATAAAATGGTTTGTTGAATTTAAAGTATCTTTTTAAATTTTTTAACATAAAACCATCTCCTCCAAAAATAATAATGCAAGAAGATTTTGATGGTGAATAGTTTTTAAATTTTTTTAAAAGTTTTTTCCTATAATTTTGTGCTTTTTTATTTTTGTCAAAAATAAAGTGGTATTTTTTCATATTAGTGGTGCCCTCGGCCAGACTCGAACTGGCACTCCCAAAAGGGCAAGGATTTTAAGTCCTTTGTGTCTACCAATTTCACCACGAGGGCATGAGTTATTTTCATGAGTATTTAAGCTAATATGTATAATTGAACAAGTTTAATAAGTAAATTTATTTTATTAAAAAACTACCCTTTAACACCGCCAGATGTAAGGCCACTAACTAAATATTTTTCAAAATATACAAAAATAAAAAGCACTGGTAGAGTAACTATAACAGATCCAGCCATTAAATATTGGCGTGGAGTTTCTGCATCCCCACTTAAATATTGTATAGCCCTCGATAATGTAAAAGATTTAGGGTTATCTAAAAACATCAATGAAAAAAGAAATTCATTCCATGCAATCATAAAAACATATAAAGCAACTGATGAAATCGCTGGTAAACTTAATGGAATAATAATTTTTAAAATAATGCCAAACCAATTTTGGCCATCCATAATACCTGCATCTTCAATTTCTTTAGGGATACTTTTAAAATAGCCTTGCAACATATAAATAGCTACTGGAAGAGTTGTAGCGGTATAAACTATCAATAGACCAAAAATTGAGTTTCTTAAGCCCAGTTGACTAAATACAGTATATAATGGGATTACTAAAACTATAGCTGGAAACATATAAATAATTAAAATTGAAGTTGATAAAAAATTTTTACCGAAGAAATTTAATCTAGCGACTGCATAAGCTGCTGGAATTGCAAATAACAATGTAACAATAACGGTTCCGATTGAAACAGCTGAACTAATCAAAATGTATCTACTAAAATTATAGGTTTCAAAAATTACAAAGTAAGATTTAAATAATTCTGTCAAACTTTTAGAAAGATCTAGACTAAAATCAAGTGGATTGACTAATAAAGCAATTTGAGTTTTGAAGCTTGTTACTAGCATTATATAAAATGGAAATAAAATTACAAAAGCAAAAAAAACAATGCCAAATAAAGTGATAAAATCAAAAATAATTTTTTCGGATATGAAATCTTCAGTTAGAGATTTTGTATTATATTTTTTTAATTTGTTAGTAAAAAATAGTATTATCAAGAAAACTCCAAATATATACCAATATGGAGATGTTTCATTAAAGTAAAAATATAAAAATGAAAATAAAAATGATAATGAAAATATCTTAATTAAGTGATTAATTCTGTTTCCAATTAATACAAATAACAAAGACAAAATAATTCCATTCAAAAAGTTACCTGTGATATTGAGATTTGTAAAGTTTAAACCTTGAAGCGTAGACATGATTTTCCAAATTGATAAAATGCATGTAAGAAAAAAAGACGAAATGACCAAAAATATTGATATAGATTTAAATTTCATTTGCCTTTTTTCCAATTAATCTAAAATAAATAATCATAAATGCTAATAGCAACATCACTATAACAATTGAAACAGCAGAACCCATTCCAATATCTGAAACAGCAAAGCCTTGCTGATAAACATTTATAGGTAAAGTTCTTGTTCCAGATGCTCCACCAGTTAATAAAAAAATATCTTCAAATTTATTAAAGTTCCAAATAAATCTAATCATAAACAAAATAGAAATTATTGCTGTAATTTGAGGAAGTGTAATATGTAAAAATTTTTGAACTGGGCTTGCTCCATCTACTTCGGCTGCTTCATACAAACTTTTTGGAATAGCTTGTAATCTGGCTAAAATAAAAAGAAAAGCTAGAGGAAAGTAACGCCAGATTTCAAAAAATATAACTGTCGTTAATGCAAGTCTTAATTTGAAATCAAATCCCAATATGCTTATTGTAATATATTTTTGGCCTAGTAAATTAATTGGTGACTCAATAATATTAAAATTAACCAATAATGCATTTAAAGTTCCGCTATTAGGATCTAGCAATAATGTCCAAGTATAAGCTAATGCAACAACAGGGCCTACATATGGAAAAAGAAGAATGCCACGCATATAAGATCGCCCTTGAATGTTTTGATTTACCAACTGTGCTGCCAAAATCCCAAAAATTATTGCACCCACAGTACCAAAAAAAGTGAAGTAAAATGTGGTTAAAAGTAACTCAATAAAATTACTTTCGTAAAAGACTTTTTTAAAATTTTCTAGAGTAAAATTTGTTGTTAGTAATGGATTATCTGATTTTCCGCTTAAAATTGGTTTTTGAGATTTTATTATTTCTTTTTTAATTTTTTCATCGTTAATATTTTTTAATATTATTTCAAAATTTTCTTTATACTTTGCTTCCCAATTTCCAAAGTCACAAATGATCTTTTTAGATTTAAAATTACATCTTGGATCCAAATTTAATATTGAAATATTTTTAGGAAATTTATCTTGGAATTTAACATTTCTTATTTCTTGAATTAATGAACTATTTCTTAACTTATAAACAACTTTTAATTCTGACCCATCATCAGAAATAGATTTAACGATTTTTTTAGCTCTAGGTTCTGGAATTCTTATATCTTTTAACTCAATTTCTTTGAAACTTATCCAAATATTTGCAAATATTGGAAATAATACAATTGCGAAAACTAATATAACTGCAGGTAAGACTAAAGTGTAAGCAGTTCTTTTTTCTAATTTTAATAATGTGTTGCTCATAAATAAAAAGCGGATAATAAAGTATTATCCGCTCTTTATAAAATTATTTTTAAAACTTAGCTAATTCAGCGTTTATTTTTTTAACCGCTTCATCAACTGAGATTTGATCATCTATATATTCTCTAGTGATTCTATTTAAGAACTGAGAATTAATGATTTTCGATGCTCTTGAAAGTTCACCTTCTTTAACTCCCCATCTATTTGCGGTATCTAAACCAGCAACAATGTTATCAATAACATCTGCAGAATAAAGATCAGTCAGTGGTGCCTTTCTATCAACACCTACAGGTAATTTGCTCCATGCTTTTGTGTAAGCGTCTGGATCGCTTTTATTTCCTCTTCTTACAGGAAATTTTCCCTCAGGAGCAATTCCTAATGTTGCTGTATACCCTTCACTCATAGAATATTCTATAAATTTTTTAGCTTCATCGGTGTCTGCATCTGCTGTTATTCCAAAGTATCTTACATCAGCCCAAGCAGCTCCCTTTTTATTATTTGGTCCACTAAAATTAGTTATAAAACCAGTTTTAGATGCCAACTCTGGTGATGTAGGGTCATTATTTATCGTTGGAGGAGCAGAGTCTCTTAATCCTGCTAATTCATCCATTATAAATGGAGACCAAATAACCATTGGGGTTTTTCCAGCGAAATATAAAGCTCTAGATTGTTTCCAAAACAATTCTCCAGGAGGACTTGCTTTAGCAATTACTTTATAAAATTCTAAGGAATTCTTTAAAGCTTTACCTTGCTTTTTAGTTCCACCCTTTTTAACAAAGTTAACTCCATTTGCTAAAAGCACATGCTCAAGCACTTGACTCATAAAGTTTTCATCTGTTTTAGTAGCAGCTACAAAGCCAAACATATCGTTACTTGATAATGCGTTTACAGCTTTTACAATATTTGCATATGATGTTGGTGGTTCTAAACCAGCTTTTGCAAATAGGTCTTTTCTATAAACAACCATCTGTGTCCATCCATCTACTGGAACGGCTGCAATTTTTCCACCTTGTTTAGCCATATTTAATGCACCTGGTGCAAATGTTTTTTTTCCTAGAGATTTAACAACGTCGTTATTTGCATCTACATCTAATATGCCTGCTTCAGCCCATGGTAAAACGTATTGCAAAGTATGATAAATCACATCCGGGAGCTCTCCTGCTGCTGCTGCTGCAGTAGCTCTTGTTCCAAGATCTTTTTCTTCAACGGGTATTACTTCAACGCTGATACCTGTTTTTGCTTCAAAATCCTTGGCCATTGATTTTTGTTTTTCCATTCTTTCTGGTTGAACTTCAGTAGTCCAGAACGTAATCCCGGCGTAACTTGAAGTAATAAAAAATGAAAAAGCAAATACGTATATTAATATTTTTCTCATTATGATCCCCCTATATATTTTTTATAAAAATCTACCAAATTTGCCGATATAATAAACCCTTTAAAAAAAAAAATATGGCAGGTATGCATATTTTACATTAACGTTGTTTTTAGTTTAAAATAAAATCTAAAATATTAAAACTAAACTCTAGGTTGAAAATTTATTTATGGCATCTATCGAACTTAAAAATATCCAAAAAAGTTTTGGATCAAACAAGGTAATAAATAAGTTTGATATTAAAATAAACGATGGAGAATTTATTGTTTTGGTTGGTCCATCAGGTTGCGGAAAGTCTACACTCTTAAGAATGATCTCAGGTTTAGAAACAGTTGATAAAGGAGAAATTTATTTAGATAACAAGATTATAAATAATCTAATTCCTTCTAAACGTGAAATTGCAATGGTTTTTCAATCCTATGCTTTGTATCCCCACATGAGTGTTTTCGAGAATATGGCTTTTGGCTTAAAAATGGAAAAAATTTCAAAAAGTGAAATTAATCAAAAAGTTAATAATGCTGCTGCGACACTTCAAATAGAAGATTTGCTTGAAAGGAAACCTAAACAGCTGTCAGGAGGACAAAGACAAAGAGTTGCGATTGGAAGAGCTATCACAAGGAGTCCTAAAGTTTTCTTATTTGATGAACCTTTGTCAAACCTTGATGCTGCTTTAAGATCTGAAATGAGAGTTGAAATATCTAAGCTTCATAAAAAGATGAATTCAAATATAATCTATGTAACGCATGATCAAGTTGAAGCGATGACATTAGCTGATAGAATTGTAGTTCTAAACAAAGGAAATATCGAACAATATGGAACACCTAATGAGATTTATTCAGATCCAAACAATATTTTTGTTGCAGAATTTATTGGATCTCCAAAAATGAATATAATTAAGATTAATAAAGAGTACATTGTTAATTCAAATACTTTTCAATTATTCAATAATAAAATAACTTTTAATAATTTAAAGTTTGAAGATGAGATTTATATGGGTATCAGACCAGAGGATATAAGCTTAGAAAGCAATCGTGAAATCCAGTTAGAAGTAAAAATTGATCTTGTAGAAAATTTAGGTTTTGAAAAAATTATTTATTCAAAAATTTCAAATAATCAAATTATAATTAAATCATCTAAAAATATAAATAATGACTTACTCAAAGTTTCTTTTTCAAAGGAAAATGTATTTCTTTTTAATAAGGATAAAAATAGGATTAGATAATTTCATTTGAATAAAAAATATTATTAATGTTAACTCAGAATTACCAAAAAAAAATAAGATCTAAACTAAACAATATATACAAAAAATCTTTATCTAAAAATGATATTTTTAAGTTTGAAGTTGAAATCATTCAAATAATCAAAAATTTTAACAAAAAAAATTCAAAAAGAAAAAAAAATATTTCTGAGAAAACTTCTTTAGTAATTTGTTACGGAGATAGTATTTATTTAAATAAAAAAAGTTCGATTTCATTATTTAAAACTTTTTTTGAAAAAAAATTAAAAAAATATTTTGATACAATACATTTTTTACCCTTTTATCCTTCAAGTAGTGATAGTGGTTTTTCTGTGAAAGACCATTATAAAATTGAAAAAAAACTTGGCAATTGGTCTGATATAAAAAAAATTTCAAAATCTAATGACATTATGGCTGATATGGTCATTAATCATTCATCGGCAAGAGGTTTATGGTTTAGAAACTTTTTAAAAAATAAAAGTCCGGGTAAAAATTACTTTTTAAAAATTGATTCTAAATTTAATACCTCAAAAGTAATTCGACCCAGAGATCATAAATTATTAAAAAAGATTAACTTTTTTAATAAAAAAGAATACCTTTGGAGAACTTTTAGTTCAGATCAATTAGATCTGAATTTTAAAAATCCATCTGTTTTATTAAGATTTGTAAAAATTATGATTAATCTTATTAATCATGGCGTAACTATTTTTAGGTTAGATGCAATTGCATATCTCTGGAAAGAAAGCGGTACAAAGTGTATTAATTTAAAACAAACACACGAAATAATTAAACTTTTAAGGCAAATTTGTAGTTCACTAAATGTAGAAACCACGATTGTTACAGAAACAAATTTGCCTGAAAAAGAAAATCTAAGTTATTTTGGTAAAAACGATGAGGCTAATTGGATTTATAATTTTACTCTTCCACCATTGTTGATTCATGCATTATTATTTGAAAATAGTTCATACCTAAATCAATGGAGTAAAAAACTTCCAATTGCAAAAAAAGGAAATAGTTATTTAAATTTTATATCATCTCATGATGGAGTAGGTATCAGGCCTACTGAAGGAATATTTAATAAAAAAACATTAAACAAATTTCTTACAAGACTAAAAAAAAACGGATCAAAATTTTCGTATAGAAAAGTTAAAAATAAAGCAAAAAAAGTCTATGAGGCAAATATTACTGTTTTCGATGCGCTTAAAAAATCGGATAGTGATTTTAAAGGGAAATTTTTTTTAGAGAGATATGTTTCTGCACATTCTATTTTAATGTCTTTTGAAGGAATTCCTGCAGTATATTTTAACTCCTTGTTTGGAAAATCTAATGATGAAGCTAAATATATTATAACTGGAAATAAAAGGGACGTTAATAGATATAAATGGAATTATAAAAATATATCAAAAAAACTAGATAATAAAAATTCTAAACAAAGTATATTTTTTCAAAAAATTTCAAATTTACTTAGTGTTAGAAGAAAACAAAAAGCATTTCATCCAAACGCCTTAAGACAGAATATTAACCTCGGTTCAAAAATTTTCTCTTTTAAAAGAATAAGTATTGATAAAAAGCAAACTGTAATTTGTGTTACAAATTTGTCATCAATAACTCAAAAAGTGCAACTTGATAAAGTTTATTACAATTGGAAAAATTTAATTGGATCTAAAATTATAGTTAACAATAAGCTTTTAATATTAAAACCTTTTGAAACAATTTGGTTAAGCAATAGATAAATATTTTAAGCTTTAACAACTCTGTGTGTTTGTTTTCCTAATTTGTCTATTCCCAAAATAAGTTCCTCTCCACCTTTTAAGAATTTAGGTGGTTTCATATTTTCTCCGACACCATTAGGTGTTCCTGTGCAGCATATGTCTCCTGGATATAAAGTCATACAGTGACTCATATAAGAGACAAGTTGTTCTATGTTGAATATCATTTCTTTAGTATTTCCTGTTTGCATTCTTTCACCATTCACATCCAAAAACATATTAAGATTATCGTAATCTTTAACTTCATCTTTTGTAAGAATGTATGGTCCTATTGGTCCAAAAGTATCAAAGCCTTTTCCTTTATCCCAAGTAAGACCTTTATTTTTTTGAAATTCTCTTTCACTAACATCAGTAACAAGAAAAAATCCAAGAACATAATCAAGGGCATTTTTTTCTTCAACATATTTAGCCTTTTTTCCTATAACAAAACCAATCTCAACTTCCCAATCTGTATGATTTGAGTTTTTTGGAACTTCTATGTTATCGTTAGGTCCAACAATACAATTAGTAAACTTTGAAAATATAATTGGCTCTTTAGGAATGGGTAAATTTTGTTCTGTTGCATGATCTTTAAAATTTAGCCCAATTCCTAAAAACTTTGAGGGACTCTTAACACAGGCTCCTATTCTAGAATTAGCATCAAGAGTTGGTAAATCTTTAATATTTAATTTTTTTATCTTTTCAATAGTTTCAAAATTTAAATTGTCAGGATTTAGATCAGATATAACACTTGATAGATCTTTATAAGAACCATCTTTGTCAATTATTGCTGGTTTTTCTTTACCTAACTCGCCTATTCTACAAAGTTTCATATTTTTATTTAATTATATTTCTTAAACTTTTTTCTAAAAATTTTCCCTCTAATGTCTTTATATTTACCTTTATATTTTTATCAACTCTCATATCTACCCCGTTTTTCCATATTCCAGCCGCTAGATGCATAATTCCTATCTCATTATTTGGTATATTTGGCTCTTTAAAAGTTTTATTCTTTTCATCATATATTGGAAGAATGTGACTCGTTATCCAATTATGGTTAATGGGTAGAAATTCTGTTTCTGCGTTATCTATATAAACTGTCATGTTGATAGCCAAACCCTCAGATCCAAACACTCTTCCTTTAGCTAAAGTTTTTTTTAAATTTTTTTGCCACATATCCCAGCAAGTTGATTGTTTCATTAAAGAAAAAACTCCAATATTCAAATGAGGAGCAAAAGCAATTTTTCTTGCATCTTTTTCTGAAAGTCCTGACATTTTCGCATGTTTATAATTTTGAGTTTTAATCGCTGCAAATTTGCCAAATATCCAATTTACTTTAGCTAAACTTCTATATCCCGGTCCTATTGATTGAGTGATACCTAGTTTATTTTTTTCACAAGCTTTAAAATAATTTTCAATACACTCCCAAGAGTTTACCCAAGCATCGCAATCTATCCATAAGTACTTATCATAATTAGGAAAATATTTTGGAAGGAAGGCTCTTGATATTTGGCTTTTTAACCATTCTTTTCCCTTTTTATAAAAAGGGATATTTATATCCCAGTCTGCTTTTTTTATTTCATCAACCTGAGCACTAATTAAATCTATTTGATCAGATGATAATCCAGCATCCAATACACAAATATCGATATTTTCACTTTGTTTGAATCTTCTTATTGAATTAATTAATTCCTCAAGTAACGGGAAGTAATTTGAATCTGAAAGAGTAACGATCGTTTTTTTTGTCATCTATTCAATCCAATTAAAATATTTTGTTTTATTTTTTTTAAGATATTCAGGTAGTTCACGTCCATCTGTAGCTTTAAGATTTTGAGTGCCATCAATTTTCTCATTTTTCATATCTGCTCTTAAGTTATAAATAGATTTTTTACTTTTAATCATCTCTTCGATTTTTTTTGTGCCTAAAGGTTTTATGTCATACTCTCTATGATGAAGGTATGTTCTCATTTTTTTTTCTATTTCTTTTGGAGTTTTCATGTTTGAAAAATGCCATCCACCATTATCTATATATTTAATATTTGAATATTTTTTATTAGAGAAAAGTACATCTAATCTCCAAAAAGGATATTTTTTATCTTTTATATTTCTTAACCACTGAGGTGACTTCAAATTTTTGTATTTGCATCCTTTTGTACCTAACCAAGGCATATCTTCAAGTTTAAGATTAAATTTATAATAATAAAAATTTTGTTTAAAAAGAATTATATTATCATTAATTTCATTTATATCTAAATTTGATAAATTCGGTATTTCGTCAACATCAGAAACAAGAATAAAGTCATCAGGTTTTGCATTTGTAAGACCCTTTTTTATTCCGTTTCTCTGAAAATTTTCTCTTTTTAATGCATTCATAATGTACTTGGAATTTTTTTTATCATCGGTATCATTATCGTGAACTATTTCTAAATCTACAGGTTCATTTTCTAGTACAATATAATTTATTTTATTTTTGAATTTGGAGTATTTGTTAATATCAAATAAAAGTTCTCTTTTTTTACCACTGTGTGTAAATTTACTTTCAACTATTATAAACTTGTGAACATATTCACTTAAAATATTCAAACGAAGATCAATGACCAAATCTTCGTCATAAAACATGAAGCAATCGTAAATTTTCATACTTTTTTAATTTTCTTTTTCTTTACAATATTTTTTAAAATTTCTGTTTTACATAAAGAAATTTTATGTTTATTTTGAGACCTCAAAACTATAGATACACCAACTCTTCCAAGCCTAAAAAAAGGATAGCTCCCAATATCGATATATTTTTTGTATTTTTTTTGTAATTTTCCTAAATCTCTAGATATATTGCTTTCAACTGTAACCAAGTTAATAGAGTCGCTGTAAACCTTTGAACCTTTTTTTAAATATTTAGTGCAATTATGTATCATCGATCTTAAAATCAAAGGCACTCCTGGGAGACAAAAAACGTTTTGTATTTTAAACCCTGGTGCTGCACTGGAGGGATTGTAAATAAGATCCGAGCCTCTTGGCATTTTGCTCATTTTCTTTCTGCCATCATTAAAATTATTTTTTCCATAGTATTTTTTTAATATTGCGAATGCTTTTGGGTGATATTCATATTTTACTTTAAACACTTTTGAAATTGATTTTGCTGTAATGTCATCATGTGTTGGACCAATTCCTCCAGTAGTAAATATGTAATTATATTTTTTTCTTAGTTCATTCGTTGTTTTTACAATTATTTTTTCTACGTCAGGTATAACTCTTACTTCGTGAACTGAAATACCATTTTTTTCATTCAACCATTTCGATATAAAGGAAACATTTAAATCTTGAGTTCTTCCTGAGAGAATTTCATTACCGATTACTATAATACCTGCATTTACTTTTTTGAAATTTTTCTTCATAGTAAAAAATTATATATGATTTTTGAAAATGAATTAATAGCAGGTGTCTTAATTAAAAGATACAAAAGATTTTTTGTTGATATAAAAGTTAATAATAAAGTTATTACTGCTCATTGTCCCAATACGGGCTCTATGATGGGTCTGCTCAAACAGGGTAATAAAGTATGGTTTACTGAGTCGAACGATAAAAAAAGAAAGTTAAAATATACTCTCCAAATAATAGAAGTTAATGGAAAGAAAGTTGGGGTAAATACTCATCTAACAAATAAAATATTTTATGAAGCGTTATTAGATGGACAAATTATTGATATTAAGAAAAGTGATATATTGTTTAAGGAAAAAAAATTTAATCAAAATACAAGATTTGATTTTTTTATAAAAAAAAATGAAAAAGGTATTTTCATTGAAGTTAAAAATGTAACATTATCAAGAATTAAAAATATTGCTGAGTTTCCTGACGCTGTAACAGAAAGGGGGCTCAAACATTTAAACGAATTAATAGAAGCAAAAAATAGAGGTTTTGATATTTATCTTGCTTTTATAATTCAACGAGAAGATTGTAAAAGTTTTAAAATCGCTGAAGACATAGACCCGAAATATAAAAAATTATTAACATTTGCTCTAAAAAATAAACTAAAAGTTATTTGCTATGATTGTAAATTTTTATCAAAAGGAATAATAATAAATAACAAAGTTAATTTTATAAAATGACTGAAAGTTTTGAAAAAACAAAAATAGCTGGATCTATAGCAGCTGGTGCTTTAGATGAGGTAAACAATATTATTAAACCTGGTGTAAGTACCTCAGAAATAGACAAATTTTGTTATGAATATATAAATGATCACAAAGCTTTTTCTGCACCTTTATATTATAGAGGATATCCAAAATCTTGCTGTACATCATCAAATCATGTCGTTTGTCATGGCATTCCATCAGAAAAAATTTTAAATGATGGAGATATACTCAATGTAGATGTTACCGCTATAAAAGATGGTTGGCACGGAGACACAAGCAGAATGTTTGTTGTCGGTGAATGTTCTGTGAAGGCTAAGAAGCTAATTAAAACTACATATGAAGCTATGATGGAGGCTATCAAAATAATAAAAGCAAACATAAAAATTGGAAATATAGGCTATACAATTCAAAAAATTGTTGAAGCAGAGGGTTTTTCAGTTGTAAGAGATTTTTGCGGTCATGGCATAGGGAAAAAATTTCATGAAAGTCCAAATGTGCTTCATTATGGAGAAAAAAATTCTGGCCAAGAACTTAAAGCTGGAATGATATTTACTGTCGAACCTATGATCAATTATGGAAAATTTGAAACAAAAACTTTAAAAGATGGATGGACTGCGGTTACTAAGGATAAATCTTTATCAGCACAATTTGAACACACTGTTGGTGTAACTAAAGAAGGATACGAAATTTTTACTTTATCAGATAAAGGTTTAAATTTTCCTCCAAAATTATAATGATTGAAAGATATTCAAGAGAAGAACTAAAAAGTATTTGGAGTGACTTCAATAAATACTCTTTGTGGCTTAAAATTGAAATTGCAGCTGCAGAGGCTATGGAAAAGTATAAAATTATTCCAAAAGGTGTTTCAAAAAAAGTTAGAAGAAAAGCTAAAATAAATACTAAAAGAATTTTAGAAATTGAGAAAAAAGTCAAACACGATGTCATTGCTTTTTTAACTTCTATAACTGAAAAAGTGGGAAAAGAAGCAAAGTATCTTCATAAAGGAATGACCTCATCTGATGTTTTAGACACATGTTTTAATTTACAATTGAAACAATCTGGTGAAATTCTTATCAAAGACTTAGATTTACTTTTATCATCAATTAAAAAACAAGCTAATAAACATAAATTTACAGTTTGCATGGGAAGAAGTCATGGTATTCACGCTGAACCAATAACTTTTGGTTTAAAGATGCTCTCTTTTTATCAAGAGTTTGTAAGAAACAAAAAAAGACTTTTAAATTCAATAAATGAGATTTCCACTTGTGCAATTTCTGGAGCGGTAGGCACATTTGCAAATATTGATCCTAAAATAGAAAATTATGTTGCAAAAAAACTAAAATTAAAAATTGAGCCAATATCGACACAAGTCATACCAAGAGATAGACATGCTCAATTTTTTTCTACTTTAGCAATAATTGCAAGTTCTGTAGAAAGATTTGCAGTTGAGATAAGACACTTGCAAAGAACTGAAGTTTTAGAAGTTGAAGAATTTTTTAGTAATAAACAAAAGGGTTCTTCAGCGATGCCCCATAAAAGAAATCCTATTTTGAGTGAAAATTTAACTGGGTTAGCTAGATTAATCAGGGCTAATGTATTACCTGCATTAGAAAATGTAGCATTGTGGCATGAAAGAGATATCTCTCACTCTGCTGTTGAGCGAAATATCGGGCCAGACTCAACAATTGCATTAGATTTTGCTTTGATAAGATTAAATGACATTATAAATAATTTAAATATTTATCCAAAAAATATGAAAATAAATCTCAATTTAACAAATGGTTTATTTTTTTCTCAAAGAGTTCTTCTAGAACTTACATCTTGTGGTTTTACAAGAGAACAAGCCTACGCAATAGTTCAAAAAAATGCGATGACAACTTGGAAAAATAACACTTCTTTTTTTGAAAATTTATCAAAAGATAAGAGAATTGTTAAAAAAATACCTGTTAATAAATTAAAAAAGTTGTTTGATTTAGGTTACCATTCTAAAAAAATTAATATAATTTTTAAAAGAGCTTTAAAAAAATAATCTTATATGAACAAAGGCAAAAAACTTTACGAAGGAAAAGCTAAAATAATTTATTCAACTAATGATAAATATTTAGTAATTCAACATTTTAAGGATGATGCAACTGCATTCAATAATTTAAAAAAATCTAAAGTTGAAGGTAAAGGCGTTTTAAATAATAGAATATCTGAGTATCTCCTAACAAGTCTTGCACAGAGTGGGATTAAAACACATTTTGTAAAAAGACTAAACATGCGCGAACAATTAATAAGACGTGCTGAGATTATTCCCATTGAATTTATAGTAAGAAATGTTGCAAGTGGATCTTTAACAAAAAGGCTTGGGGTGGCTGAAGGCACAGTTTTAAATAAACCTCTTTTGGAATACTGTCTCAAAAATGATGAGTTGCAAGATCCTGTGGTATCAAAAGAACATATTTTTAATTTTGAATGGGCTACAAAAGAAGAAATTAAACAAATAGACAAAATGACACTAAGAATAAATGATATTCTAATTGGTTTATTTAGAGGTATAGGCATTAAGTTAATAGATTTTAAGATTGAATACGGAAAATCTTGGAATAAAGACAAGGGAGTAAATGAGATTGTTCTTGCTGATGAAATAAGTCCTGACACATGTAGGCTTTGGGATTCAAAAACAGAAAAAAAGTTGGATAAGGACAGATTTAGAAAAGATTTAGGAAATATAATAGAAGGTTATCAAGAAGTGGCCAGAAGACTTGGTATTTTACCAGAAATAGCAAATGTTAAAGAGGTAAATTTCAGTAAACCGCGATCAATTAAATTTAAAAAAAAATAAATTGAGATTTGCAGTTATCATAACATTAAAAAAAGATGTGCTAGATCCTCAGGGAAAAGTAGTTGAACAGACTTTACAAAGCATGGGGATTAATTCATTAAAGAATTTGAGACAAGGAAAATATATTGAAATTGATTTAAATGAGTCAGATGAAAAGAAAGCTCATAATATTATAGAAGAAATGTGTAAAAAACTTTTAGTAAATTTAATTATAGAAGAATATACAATAAGAAAAATTTAATGAACTCCTCAGTAATTGTTTTTCCTGGATCAAACTGTGACAGAGATGTTGCAACTGCTCTTACAAATCTTCAATTTAAAAATAAAATGGTTTGGCATAAAGATAGCGAACTACCAAAATCGGATTTAATTGTTATTCCTGGTGGTTTTTCATATGGAGACTATTTAAGATCAGGTGCAATAGCTGCAAAATCAAATATTTTGAAAGAAGTTATAAAAGCAGCGAACTCAGGTTGTCTTGTGTTGGGTATATGTAATGGATTTCAGATACTTATAGAAACTGGACTTCTCCAAGGAGCTTTATTGAGGAATAAAAGTCTTAAGTTTGTATCGAAAGATATTAATTTAAAAATAATTAATAATGAGAATAAATTTTGTAAAAATTATAAAAAAAATAGTGTAATTAGCTTAAATATAGCGCATAACGAGGGTAATTATTTTACTCAAAAAGATCACCTTAAAGAATTAGAAGATAATAATCTAATTCCCTTCAAGTATTGCGACATAGAAGGTTCAATAAATGAAAGCAGCAATCCTAATGGTTCTTTAAACAATATTGCTGGAATTTTAAATAATAATAAAAATATTTTAGGAATGATGCCTCATCCTGAAAGAATGGTTAACAATTTAATTAGTAACTCAAATGGTATTGAATTGTTTACAAGTATTTTAAGCTAATGAAAATTACAAAAGAAATAATTGATTTACACGGTTTAAAATCAGAAGAATATTCTAAAATTAAACTTTTAATGAATAGAGAGCCAAATTATTTAGAATTGGGTATTTTTTCAGCTATGTGGAATGAACATTGCTCATATAAATCATCAAAAATTCATTTAAAGAAGTTACCTATTAAAAATAAAAATGTAATTCAAGGTCCAGGTGAAAATGCCGGAGTAATTGACATTGGAGACGGTGATGCAATAGTATTTAAAATAGAAAGTCACAACCATCCTTCATTTATAGAACCTTATCAAGGTTCTGCAACAGGTGTAGGAGGAATACTAAGAGATGTTTTCACAATGGGTGCTAGACCTATAGCACTACTTAATTCAATTCATTTTGGAGATCCAAGTAATAAAAAAACAAAAAATCTTTTGAATGGTGTTGTTTCAGGTATTGGAGGTTATGGCAACTGTATAGGTATACCAACAGTTGCCGGTGAAACAAAATTCAACAGCACATACAATGAGAATATACTTGTTAATGCAATGGCTGTGGGTTTGGCAAATAAAAAAAAGATTTTTTATTCTAAAGCCAAAGGAATTAATAAACCTGTAGTTTATGTTGGGTCTAAAACAGGAAGAGATGGAATTCATGGAGCTTCAATGGCATCAGCAGAATTTGATGAAAACTCTGAGGATAAAAAACCAACGGTGCAAGTAGGTGATCCATTTACTGAAAAACTTTTAATGGAAGCTTGTTTAGAATTAATGAAAAAGGATTCTATAATCTCTATTCAAGACATGGGTGCAGCAGGTTTGACATCATCAAGTGTTGAGATGGCTTACAAAGGAGGTTTAGGAATAGAATTAGATTTGGACAAAATTCCTTGTAGAGAAGAGAATATGAGTCCCTATGAAATGATGTTATCTGAAAGTCAAGAAAGAATGTTAATTATCTTAGAAGACGGTAAAGAAAATGAGGCAAGACAAATATTTAAAAAATGGGATTTAGACTTTGTTGTAATTGGTAAAACAACTGATACTAAAAATTTATCTTTAAAATTTAAGAATGAGGTCGTAGCATCAATTCCTATAGAGGCATTGTCTTCGAAAGCGCCTTTATATGACAGAAAATGGGTCAAAAAAAAATTAGATAAAAAAAAAATTAATATAAAAGAACATAAAAAAATTAAATTTGACAAAGCTTTTTTTGAACTTATATCTTCACCTAATCATTCAAACAAAAAATGGGTGACCGAGCAGTATGATCAAATGGTTATGGGCGATACCATAGAACGTTCTGGAGCGGATGCTGCTATTGTAAAAATTCATCAAAAAGATAAAGCAATCGCCATTACAGTAGACTCTTCGGCTAACTATTGTAAATCTCATCCGTTAAGTGGGGGCAAACAAATTGTTTGCGAAAGCTGGAGGAACTTAGTTTCTGTCGGGGCCAAACCAATAGCTATTACTAATTGTTTAAATTTTGGAAATCCTGAAAATCCAGAAATAATGGGACAGTTCGCAGAAAATATATTAGGAATTAAGGAGGCATGTGAATTTTTGGACTATCCGGTAGTTTCTGGAAACGTTTCATTTTACAATGGTACAAATAATAACAATATTTATCCTACTCCAGTAATAGGTGGAGTGGGATTGATAAAAAATTTAAATAAAACTCAAAATCATAAATTTAAAAAAATTGATAGTCAAATTATGATAATAGGTAAAACTTTTGGTCATTTAGGACAAAGTGCTTTTATAAACGAGTTATACGATATTCATGATGGAATGCCTCCTGAAATAAATTTATTAAATGAAAAAAATAATGGTGAAATGATTTTAAAACTCATTGAAAGTGAAAATATTAATTCTGTGCACGATATTTCATCTGGAGGTATCATTCTTGCTTTGGCTGAGATGTCTATAAGTTCACAAATTGGTATTAAAATACAAAAACCTAAAAAGATGTCGAACATATTTGAATATTTTTTTGGTGAAGATCAAGGAAGATATTTAATTGAAGTAGATAAAAATAATTTACCTAAAGTAGAAAGAAAATTGAAAGAGAATGATATATATTTTGAAAATATTGGAATAACTCAAAAAGAATATTTTGAATTAGATAAAGATTTAAAAATTAAAGTAAAAGAGCTTTATGAGTTGAATAATAGATGGTATAATAAATTTAATGGCCTTAACAATTGATGAAATAAAGAAACATATATTGGAAGCTATACCAGATGCATCTATTGAGATAAAAGATTTAATGGGCGACAATAATCACTATTCTGCAATTATCAAATCTAAGATATTTAAGGGTATGAGTAAGATTGAACAACATAAAATAATTTACAAATCATTAAAAGGTAAAATGGGTAATGAACTTCATGCACTTTCATTAACAACCGAAGAAAAATAAAATGAGCATTAAAGAAAATATACAAAATTTAATTGATCAAAATGACATTTGTTTGTTCATGAAAGGTACACCCGATGCCCCACAGTGTGGTTTTTCAATGGCTGTATCAAATGTCTTAAAACACTTAAATGCAAAATTTAAAGGTGTAAATGTTTTAGAAGATGAAAATTTAAGACAAGGGATTAAAGATTTTAGTGATTGGCCAACTATTCCTCAGTTATATGTTAAGGGAGAATTTATTGGGGGCTGTGATATTGTTAAAGATATGTTTGAAAAAGGTGAATTAAAAAAAATTTTAGAAGAAAAAAAATTAATCTAATTATCTTGAATAGTATTCAATAACTAAATTTGGTTCCATAATTACGGGATAAGGAACTTCTGAGAATTTTGGCACTCTAACTAACTTGACGGATTTACTTTTGCCATCCAATTGAATGTACTCTGGAATTTCTCTTTCTTTACTTTGTATGGAACCATCAATTACATTAAGTTTTTTTGACTTTTCGTTCACTTCAACTTGATCTGTATCTTTTAAAAGATAACTTGAAACATTCACCCTCTTTTTATTAACTTTAATATGGCCATGGTTGATTAATTGTCTAGCTGCAAAAACGGTTGGTGCAAGCTTAGCTCTATAAACAACTGTATCAAGTCTAGATTCTAATAAAGCTATTAAATTTTCAGATGTATCTCCTCTTTTAGATAGAGCCTTTCTATAAATATTTCTAAACTGTCTTTCGTTTATATTTCCGTAATATGCTTTAAGTTTCTGTTTTGCTTGAAGTTGAATACCATAATCTGTTGGTTTACCTTTTTTATTTTGACCATGCTGACCTGGTGGATAAGCTCGAACATTAAATGGGCTCTTAGGTCTTCCCCAAAGATTTGCTTTCAATCTTCTATCGACTTTATGTTTCGATTTTAATCTTTTTGTCATTATTCGATCACGGGTTTACAAGGTTTAGGGGGTAAATGTCAATTGAGCTTTTTTTTATTTTTACTCAAAGAGCCAATTAAACTGCCTAAAATCCTTAGTTCTTTGTCGTCTGGCTCCATCCTATAAAATAAATTGTTTATATTTTTTATCATTGAGCTTCTTTTTTCTGGAGGTTTAAAAAAGTTTTTCTGTTCAAGTTTAGTAACAAGTAACTTAATTATTTGAGAAAGCTTACCCTTCTGACCTATATTTTTATTGAAAAGTAGTTGTTTAGTAAGTTTAAAGTTATTTAATTTAAATATTTCATAGCAAACCAGTGAAACTGAATGAGAAAGGTTCATTGATTTAAATTTTGGTGATGATGGTATTTGAACTACATAGTTTGCATAAGATAAATCTAAATTTGATAAACCTGATGCCTCTGGACCAAACATTAATCCAATTTTTTTTTGTTTAAATTTTTTTGCGATATTAAGAAATTTATTTAAACTAATATGTTTTTTATTTATATCTCTTTTCCTAGCGCTGAATGAAAAAATTATATCAAAATTTTGAATAGCTGAGTTAGTATTGTCAAATACCTTTGTTTTATTTAAAATATCAAAAGCGCCAACAGAAGTTGCCTTGGCTTTAATATTGGGCCAACCATGTTTTGGGTTAGTAATAATTAAATTTTTAAATCCAAAATTTTTTAATGACCGTGCAGACGCTCCAATGTTTTCACCAAGCTGCGGTTTAATTAAAATAAAACCATATTTATTTTTCATGAATATTTGCTGGTGCTTTTTCTTTGAACAATTTGTATTCTAAACTATCTATTAATGCTTTAAATGAAGCTTCAATAATATTTTGAGAAACACCAATTGTAAACCAGCTTTTCCCAGTTTTATCAGTACTTTCAATAGAAACTCTTGTGGTTGCTCCTGTTCCAGTATTTAAAATTCTAACTTTGTAATCTAAAAGCTTAAGATCAGAAAAATATTTGTAGTATTTTTCAACCTTTTTAAAATTTGATCTAATTGCATTATCTAGTGCATTCACAGGTCCATTTCCTTCACCCTGACAATGGATTTCCTTACCATCAATTATAAAAGTAACCTTTGCAGTTGTTTTTAATTCATTATCTTTTTTTACATTCACATTATAGTTTTTAACTTTCAAATATTCTGGGAGTTTACCTAATAATTTATTTGCCAAAAGTTCAAAAGATGCATCAGCACCATCGTACGAGTAACCAGTAAATTCTCTTTCTTTAACTTCATTTAAAATTTTTTGAACATTGGTGTCTTTTGAATCAATTTTTATTCCATAATTTTCAAGTCTGGATATTATATTTGATCTTCCAGCTTGATTTGAAACAATAATGTTTCTATGATTACCAACTTCTTTTGGATCTATATGTTCGTAGGTTTTTGGATCTTTTTTAACAGCAGAAACATGTAATCCACCTTTATGTGAAAAAGCAGATCCCCCAACATAAGCCATACTTTTGTTTGGTTTTTTATTTAAAACTTCGTCCAAAAATCTAGAGCATTCAGTTAATGATGAAAGTTTCTTTTTGTTTATATTTAAATCAAATTTGTCACTAAAAGTTTTTTTTAAAAAAAGTGTTGGTATAATAGACATTAAGTTTGCATTTCCACATCTTTCTCCTAGACCATTTATAGTTCCTTGTATTTGTCTAGCTCCAGCTAGTACAGCCGTTAAAGAGTTGCTTACAGCATTTTCAGTATCGTTATGAGCATGGATACCTAAGTTTTTGCCTGGAATTACTTTGGTAACACTATTTATTATTTCCCCAACCTCATTTGGTAAAGTTCCGCCATTAGTATCACATAAAACTACCCATCTAGCCCCCTCATCATAAGCTTGTTTTAGACAATCAAGGGCATAATTGGGATTATTTTTATATCCGTCAAAGAAATGTTCGGCATCAAAAAGAAATTCTTTATTATTTTTTACGAAATGTTTAGCTGTCTCTTTTATGTTTTTTAAATTATCTTCATTTTTTATACCTAAAGCAGTTTTGACGTGAAAGTCCCAAGTTTTTCCAACAACACAAACTGTTTTACAATCAGCGTTCATTAAAGGAGATAAATTTGGATCATTATCTGCACTAACTCCATTCTTCTTCGTCATCCCAAAAGCTGTAAATTTTGAGTTTCCAAGATTAGGGGATTTATCAAAAAATTCGTTATCTACAGGATTTGCACCCGGCCAGCCACCCTCTATATAATCTACTCCAATATTAGATAGAATTTTTGCAATCTTATTCTTATCTTCAACTGAAAAATCGACTCCCTCAGTCTGTGCGCCATCCCTTAAAGTTGTATCAAAAATGTATATTTTTTCTTTGTTCATTTATAGTTCCAAGTCGTTTTACCTTTTTCATCTTTTATATCAATACCTTCTTTGTTTAAATCATCTCTTATTTGATCAGCAAGTTTATAATTGCCAGTTTTTTTAGCTTCCTCGCGATCTTTAATTTTGCTTAATATATTATCTTTAGAGATTTTAACTTTGCTTTTTTTGTACTCAGCTCTTTTTTCTGCACTTTCATTAAATAAGCCAATTAAACGACATGCTTTGTTAAATTCTTTTTTTTTATCTTTGTTTCCATTTTGTGATTGTTGAAACAACTCATGTAATTTAGAGATATAAAGTGGGGTATTCATGTCATCTAATAAATCATTAAAACAATCAGGTGTTTTTTCACTTAGTTCAGAGGAATACATTGAGTACCATTTATCTAAAGTTTTTGATTGTTCTGTGAGTAATTCATTATTCCAATCCAATGGTTGTTTATATTGAGCGCTTAATAAAGATAAACGAACCACCTGTCCTGAATATTTTTTGGTTGCATCTTCTATTGTTGTTATATTGCCAAGTGATTTTGACATTTTTTCTTTATTCATAGTTACAAAACCGTTGTGTACCCAATAGTTAGCAAATTTATCTGTTCCATTATGAACACATGATTGAGCAATCTCATTTTCATGATGAGGAAAAATTAAATCTAATCCTCCACCATGTATATCAAAATTTTTACCTAAATATTTTTCACTCATTACTGAACACTCTAAATGCCATCCAGGTCTACCTTTTCCCCATGGCGAGTCCCAACCAGGATCATTATTATCTGAAGGTTTCCAAAGAACAAAATCTAAAGGATCATTTTTTAATTTAGATACTTCAACTCTCGCACCAGCTTTTAGATCATCTGGATTTTTATTTGAAAGCTTACCATATTTTTTAAATGAACTTACTCTAAAAAAAACATGCCCCTCTTTTTCATAAGCAGCATTTTTTTCAATTAGATTTTTTGTCATGTTAATCATGCCTTCAACATGATCAGTTGCTCTTGGTTCTTTAGTTGGATTTAAACAAAATAAAATTTTACAATCTTTGTGAAATTTTTCTGTTACAGATTTTGTCAAATCTGAAATACTTATTTTTTTAGTTTTTGAAGCCTCAATAATTTTATCATCAATATCTGTTATATTTCTAACATAATTAACTTTTTTTTCTCCATAAAGTTCGATGAGTATTCTGAAAAGAAGATCAAACACTACTATAGCACGAGCATTTCCAACATGTGGATTGTCATAAACAGTTGGTCCACATGCATATAAGGAGACTTTTTCTTTATTAATTGGATTAAAAATTTCTTTTTTATTTGTAAGTGAATTAGTTAAGTGTAAATTATTCATTGAATTTGCAAACTGGGATAGGATTCATTTTGTGTAAATTTTTTTCTCTTATCTTTAAATATTTCTGATAGTTTGGATCATCTTTATTTTTCATAGCTTTTTCAAGATCCTCATAACTCATTCCTAATTGTTGGACGTCGTTTCTACCATCATCCCACAATCCATCAGTCGGTTGAGAATTAATAATTTCATCTGATACCCCAAGATATTTACCTAATTCCCAAACTTGAGTTTTTGTACAATCAGCTATTGGAGAAATATCTACGCCCCCATCACCATATTTAGTATAAAAGCCAACACCAAAATCTTCGACTTTATTCCCTGTTCCAACTACTATACCAGAATTAGCTGCTGCTACTTGATATAGAGTTGCCATTCTTAACCTCGCTCTTGAATTTGCAAATCCATGTTCGTTATCAAAGTTATTTAGAACTTCGGAAAAAGATCCAAATATTTTGTCCATCTCGATTAAGTGATGCTCAACGTTTTTAAATTTATCTTTTAACCATTTTGCATGATTCAAGCTTAAATTATGTTGGGATTTTATTTGTTTAATTGGCATTGTTAGCACAATTGTTTTTCTTCCTGTGTTTGCACATAGCGTACTAACTACGGAAGAGTCTATACCACCTGAAATACCAACTACTAATGCTTTAGGATTAAACGAGGTAGATTCACAATAATTGTTGATCCAATCAGTGATAATTTTTGCTCTATTTTTTACTTCCATAATTAATACACCTCCTCTTTTAAGGTCATGTCTTAATAATTACAATAATTATTAAGACGCGGCTTGGATAATTTTTTTTGAATATTTTGAGTTTTTCTTAATTTCATCAGAAATTAAAAAAGCTAATTCTAACGCTTGATCAGCATTCAATCTTGGGTCGCAATGCGTTCTGTATCTATTAGATAAGTCATTATCAGATATTTTCTGTGCCCCGCCTGTGCATTCGGTCACATCCTGACCAGTCATTTCGACGTGTAATCCTCCGGCATAACTTCCTTCAGATTGATGTACTCCAAAAAAATTTTTTACCTCTTTTAAAACGCTGTCAAAAGGTCTTGTCTTAAATCCTGTGGCTGCTTTGATAGTGTTACCGTGCATAGGATCACAAGACCATATTACATTTAATCCCTCTTTTTTAATTACTTTAATTAATTTGGGTAAATATTTTTCTACGTTGTCTGCTCCAAATCTTGAAATCAAGGTCATTCTTCCTGGCTCATTTTCTGGATTAAGAATATTACATAGTTTTACAAGTTCTTCTGGTTTTAAGGTCGGACCACATTTTAAGCCTAATGGATTTTTAATACCTCTGCAAAATTCAACATGAGCTCCGTCTGGTTGTCTTGTTCTATCTCCTATCCACACAAAGTGTGCAGATGTATCGTGATACTCTCCAGTTGTTGAATCGACTCTTGTCATGGCTTCTTCGAATGGTAGTAAAAGAGCTTCGTGAGAAGTATAAAAATTAACAGTTCTTAATCTTCTATTATTATCAGAATTAATTCCACAAGCTTGCATAAACGCTAAAGCATCACTAATTTTATCTTCAATTTCTTTGTATTTACCTTTAGTTTTGTCTTTTATAAATCCTAAATTCCATAAATGAACCTGTCTTAGATCAGCAAAACCTCCTTGGGAAAAAGCTCTCAACAAGTTTAAAGTAGATGCTGATTGAGAATAAGCTCTGAATAATCTTTTTGCATCTGGAATTCTTGCTTTCTCGTTAAAATCCATTCCGTTAATATTATCGCCTAAATAACTTGGTAATTCTTTTCCATCTTTTTTTTCTGTTGGAGCGCTTCTTGGTTTAGAAAACTGCCCTGCAATTCTTCCTACTTTTACTACTGGTACTGATGCTGAAGCTGTCAAAACTAAAGACATTTGTAATATTACCTTAAACGTATCTCTAATATTATCTGGATGAAATTCTGCAAAACTTTCAGCACAATCTCCTCCTTGAAGCAGAAAAGCTTTGCCCTCTACTACTTGCCCCAATGCTTTTTTTAAAGATCGAGTTTCTCCAGCAAAAACAAGTGGCGGATATTTTTGTATTTTACTTAAGACTAAATCCAGTTCTTTTTTGTCTACATAACTAGGTAGGTGCTTTGCAGGAAATTTAGTCCAGCTATTTAATGTCCATTTTTTCATATTCAACCTGTGATATGTATATAGAGTATAGAGATATAATTTCCAATAGTTAAATTAGAATAATTACTCAACAGTAACAGATTTAGCCAAGTTTCTTGGCTTGTCGATATCACATTTTTTTAAAAGAGCCACATGATAAGCTAATAATTGAAGTGGTATCGTTAATAAAAAAGGATTAAGCAATTCATCTATAAAAGGCATTTCAATTTTGAATCTGATATTTTCATTAATTACTTCGTCATGTTTATCGGATATTAATAAAACCTTTCCTCCTCTTGCAATAACTTCTTGCATATTAGAAATTGTTTTCTCAAAATATTTATCTTTTGGTGCTAAAATAATTACAGGTAGACCATCTTCAATCAAAGCTAGTGGACCATGTTTCATTTCTCCAGCGGGGTAACCTTCAGCGTGAAGATAAGACAATTCTTTCAATTTTAATGCTCCTTCTAATGCTATAGGGAATGATGATCCTCTTCCTAAAAACATTGATCCTTTGGCTGATAAAAAGTCTTTAGCAAATATTTGAATTAGTTCCTCGGTCTTTAATGAATTCTCAATTCCTTGAGGTAAATTTTTAAGATTTTTAATTTTTTCAATATAATTTTTATCGTCAATATTCCCTCTTATTTTAGATATCTTTAAACTCATTATATACAGAACTAACATTTGGCCTATAAAAGCTTTTGTAGATGCTACGCCTATTTCTGGACCCGCATGAATAGGGACAACCCAATCAGAATTCCTAGCTATTGAGCTTTCTACTACATTAATAATAGAACAAGTTTTCATTTTATTTTTTTTAGCTATTTCTAAAGCTGCAGCTGTATCTGCTGTTTCTCCAGACTGAGACACAAATATATATAAGGTATTAGGGTTAAATCTTATCTTTCTATATCTAAATTCTGAAGCCACCTCAGTTTCTACGTTTAAATCTGTTAATTCTTCTATCCAATATTTAGCGACTTGGCATGAATGATAAGCAGTACCACATCCTACAAGAAATATTTTATTAATTTTTTTTGGGTCAATAGGAAAGTCATAAAGATTTATATCATTTCTTATTTTGTCTATATATTCGTTCAAACAATTTTTAATAGTAGTTGGTTGCTCAAATATTTCTTTAGACATAAAATTTTTATAATCACCTAACTTTGTTTCATTTTTATCTTCCGATAAAACTAATATTTTTTTATTAATTTTATTTTTAGAAACATCAAAAAATTCAACACTATCTTTTGTTATTTTGCATATCTCTCCGTCATCTAAATAAGAAATTTTATTTGTCATTGCTTTAAGTGCATATGAGTCGGAACCTAAATAATTTTCGTTATTTGAGTATCCAACAGCAAGTGGGCTGCCTCGTCTAGCCCCAATAATAATATCAGATTGGTCTTTAAATAATATCCCTAGTGCAAAACTTCCTTCAAGGTATTCTAAAGACTTTAATACTGCATCAATTGGATTTGAGTCTTTTAAATATTTTGTTATCAATAATGTGATAACTTCAGTATCAGTTTGAGATTTAAATTTGTATCCCTCTTTTTCCAGTTTCTTTTTAAGAGAATTAGAATTTTCAATTATTCCATTATGAACCACTGATACTATTTCAGAAGAATGTGGGTGGGCATTGACTTCGTTTGGTATGCCATGAGTAGCCCATCTCACGTGGCCAATTCCTATATTGCCTTGAGCTGGAGAATTAAATAATATTTTTTCAAGCTCTTCAACTCTTCCAGAGCATTTTTTTTCATTAAGATTTTTTTTAGAGATTGTCGCAATACCAGCGGAGTCATATCCTCTATATTCCAATCTTTTTAAAGAATTGATAATATTTGAAGTAACAGACTTATTGCTTGCAATACCAATTATCCCGCACATTATTTTTTTTTCCTTTTGTAATTTTTTTTAGTAATTTGTGGCGATCTTGTCAAAGCCAGTGAATTTTTTGCAATATTTTTTGTAATTACAGATCCTGCGCCTACTACAGAATTTTCCTCAATTACTAATGGTGCCACTAAAGAAGAGTTAGATCCAACAAATACATTTTTTTTAATTTTAGTTTTGTTCTTTTTAATTCCATCATAATTACATGTAATAGTACCTGCTCCGATATTACTATTTTCTCCAACTTCTGTATCACCAATATAGGATAAATGGTTTATTTTGCTTTTAGATTTAATTTTAGAGTTTTTTGTTTCTACAAAATTACCTACCTTCGAACCTGGTAAAAAATGTGATCCAGGTCTAATTCTAGCATAAGGCCCAACTGTAACATTTTTTTCCAACTTGGCTCCCTCCAAATGGGAAAAAGATTTTATTGTAACATTGTTTCCGATATTTACTTTTGATCCAATGACAACATATGGTTCAATTTTTACATTTTTGCCAAATGTCGTATCTTTGGATAGGAAAATTGTTTCCGGTGCGATTAACTCTACACCTTGGTTTAAGGCTTTTATTCTTAAATTATCTTGTTCAGATCTTAGTTTAATCGCTTTTTTAAGTTTTAAATTTGTTCTCATAAAAAGTTCTCTTTACATTAGAAATGGATTATAAATAAGTCACAAAATATTTCTTTTTAAAACTTTAAAAAATGACTCAAAACCTAACCATTTTATTCGATCTAGACGGAACACTTATTAACACTGCCCCGGATTTAATGTCTGCACATAATCACGTAATGAGAAAATTTGGTTTTGAAGAAAAAAAAATGGAAGATATAAAATCTCTGGCTGGAAAAGGTGCATGGGTAATGATGCAAAGATCGTTTAAAGAAGAAATTAAAAGTGAAGAGACTAAAAAAGCAATGACTAAAGAGTTTATTGATTTTTATTCTAAAAATATTGATACGTATAGTAAACCATTAAAAGGGCTAGTTAAATTTTTAGATTGGGCAAAAAACAAAAAAATCTCAATGGCCGTTTGTACAAATAAACAAGAGCGCTTAGCAATTGATTTATTAAAGAAATTAAATATTTACAAGTATTTTGAATATGTTGCAGGATCAGACACTTTTGAATTTAACAAACCTGATCCTAGACATTTAACAGATGTCGTTGAAATTATTGGTGGAGATTTAAACAAAACAATTATGATTGGTGACAGTGAAGTTGATGAGATGTCTGCTCACAATGCCAAATTACCTTTTATTTTAGTAAAAGATGGCTACACAGAAAAATCTGAAAATGAAATTAAGCATGACGTTTTAATTTCAGATTTTGTTGGTTTTGAAAAAGTTATAGAAAAATATTTATGATAACTTTTGCCCTATTCTCGGCGCTAGCAACTTTTTATTTTACTATGTTTATAACTCCTGGTCCAAATAATGCTATGTTAACTGCTTCTGGATTAAAATTTGGTTTTTATAGAACCTTGCCTCACGTAATAGGAATTCCTCTTGGTCATATATTTCAAATAGGATTAACTTGTTTTGGTTTAGCAAATTTATTTTTAATTTATCCTCAGGTTCAATTTTATATGAAAATTTTATGTTTTTTATATTTACTTTACCTAGCTAAAACAATGATTGGTTCTTTTAGTATGATTCAAAAAGAAACAGGAAGACCTCTAAAATTTTATGAGGCTTCTATTTTTCAATTTGTAAATCCCAAAGCGTGGTCTATAGCTGTAACGGTAGCTTCAGGTTTTTTTCCTACCGAAGAAAATATTTTTATAGGTGTTGCATTTGTCACAATTACTGCTGCAGTAATATGCTTTCCATCAATATGCGTTTGGGCTTTATTTGGTAGTGGTTTAAGAAAATTTGTTACAAATTTGAAGATTAAAAAAACAATCGAATATTTACTTGCAATACTATTAGTTTTAACAGGCTTATTTATTTTACTTAAATAATCTTTGATTTTTATACTCTGCTCTAATATACATTTTGGCAAATGCACTTTACAAAAAAAACAGTAGCAGAAAAAAGATCTAACTTAATAAATAAATTGCAATCAAAAAAATTATTGAGGTTTCCAGGAGCTTATAATCCTTTATGTGCAAAATTAATTGCTGAAATTGGTTTCGATGGTGTCTATGTTTCTGGTGGAGTAATGTCAAATGACTTAGGATTACCGGACATTGGTCTAACATCTTTAGAACAAGTGAGCTATAGAAGTTCTCAAATATCAAGGGTTACAGATTTACCAACAATAGTTGATATTGATACAGGTTTTGGCAATTGTAAAAAAACAATTGAAGTTTTTGAAGGTAAAGGCTTAGCTGGTTGTCATCTTGAAGATCAAGTTGCCGAAAAAAGGTGTGGTCATTTAGATAATAAAGAACTTATTTCTATTGAGGAAATGGTTAAAAAAATTGAAGAATGTGTCAAATCAAGAAAAGACAAAAACTTTTTAATTATTGCTAGAACAGATGCAAATACGGTTGAAGGTTTAGATAAAACAATTAATCGAATTAAAGCATATGAAAGTGCAGGTGCTGATATGATATTTCCTGAAGCTTTAAAAGATGAGAAAGAATTTGAAAAAGTAAGAAAAAATTCAAAAGGCTATTTGTTAGCCAATATGACTGAATTTGGTAAATCAAAATTATTAGATAAAAAACAACTGGAAAATTTAGGATACAATTTAGTTATTTATCCAGTTACAACTCAAAGACTAGCTATGAAAAGTGCAGAAGAGGGTTTGAAATCTATTTTTAAAGATGGTCACCAAAATAATATTATAGACAAAATGCAGACTAGAAAAAGGTTGTATGAGCTCGTAGAATATGAGAAATACAATACGCCGGATAAGAAAATTACAGATTTTTCTACTGAGGGGCATGAATAATGAGTGAAGAAATAAAAAAAGGTTTATTAGGGATAGTAGTTGATGAAACTACGATATCACATGTTGTTCCAGAATTGAGTACGCTTACTTACAGGGGTTATACGGTTCAAGAATTATGTGACAAATGTGATTTTGAGGAAGTGGCCTACTTAGTTTTACACGGAGAATTACCAAACAAAAAACAATTAAAAAAATTTATTAAAGATGAAAGATCAGAGAGAAAACTTTCAAAACATATTTTAAATGATATTCAAAAAATGCCAAAAACTGCACATCCTATGGATGTTATTAGAACTTGTGTGAGTTTGATGGCTTTAGAGGATAAAGATACAAAAGATAACTCTCCTAAAGCCAACATGAGAAAAGCAATGAGAATTTTTGCGAAGACGCCTACAGCAGTTGCGGCCTATTTTAGGTATCGAAAAGGTAAAAAAATTATTTCCCCAGACAAAAAATTGTCATTTTCACAAAATTTTTTCAAAATGATGTTTAACAAAGTTCCTGATAAAGAGATTGTTAGAGCTTTTGATATTTCTCTAATTCTTTATGCTGAACATAGTTTTAATGTTTCGACTTTCACTGCTAGAACAATAACAAGTAGCTTGTCTGATTTACACGGTGCTATTACAGGAGCGATAGCCTCACTTAAAGGTCCCTTGCACGGTGGAGCTAACGAAGCCGTAATGCATATGATGAAAGAAATAAAAAAACCAGAAAAAGCTAAAGCTTGGATTGAAAATGCATTAGATAAGAAAAAGGTTATTATGGGATTTGGTCATAGGGTTTATAGAACTGGAGACTCGAGAGTACCTACTATGAAACATTACATGTTTAAAGTGGCAAAGCTTTTAAAAAAAGAGAAGTATACTCAAATATACGAAATATTAGAAAAGGTTATGTTAGAGAAAAAAAATATACACCCAAATGTAGATTTTCCATGCGGACCCACTTATTACATGATGGGAATAGATATAGATTTTTATACTCCCATATTTGTAATGTCTAGAATTACAGGTTGGTCAGCTCATATAATGGAACAACATGCTTCAAACAAATTGATTAGGCCTCTATCAAAATATAAAGGACAAGAGGTTAGAGAAGTAATGTTGCTAAATCAAAGATAATTAAATTTCAATTACTGCAAACTTGCCCTCTATGATTCTTAAAGACAAATTTTCTTTTTTAACATAATAATCAATGGCTTTCTTAACATCAGTTATATAAGAAGCATCTTGATAATCATCACAGACGATTGTTCCCTTTTTACCTTTCATATTTTGATGAACAATTTCAATATCATTTAATGTTGTTTCATAACTATGCCCGCCATCAATAAAAGCAAAATCAATTTTTTTAATATCTAAATTTTTAAGTACTTTATTTGAGTTGCCTTTATAAAGGAAAACTTTATTTTCAAAATTTTTTAAAAATTTCTTTACACTCTCTATAGAATTTAAATTTTCTTTCAAATAAAAGTTGTAATAAATATGTTTTAAAGGGTTGGAAAATTTTTGGTGCTTGATATAAGTTGGTTTTTTTTCTTCATTATCTTCGTTATCATCTCCAAAAAGATCTATGCCTGTATAAGTAAAATCACCTTGTTTTATTATATTTAAAAACTCACAGATGTTCCTTGAAGTTACGCCACAAAAAACACCAATTTCTAAAAAGTGATGAGGTTTTTTTTGATATATTAATTCAATTAATTTATTTCCCCATTTGGGGTTTAAACCAGTTTTACGCCAATATTTTTTGAATTTAAAATCCAATAAATTTTATGAAAATGCCTCAACCCACGTTCCCTTAGTTGAAGCTTTAGAGTACTCCGTAGCTCTACCCTCAAAAAAGTTCATGTGTTCTACCGCGTTAAGCATAGTATCTAACCACGTTAACGGATTTTTTTTAACATCATAAATAGGTTCTAATCCTAATTGAACTAATCTTCTATTTCCAATGAACCTAATATAATCTTTTACCTCTTGAGCTGTTAAACCTTTCATCGGACCCATCTCAAAAGCTAAATCAATAAAAGCATCCTCATGCTCAACGATTGTTCTGCAAGCCTCATAAAGCTCTTTTTTTAATTTAGGCGTCCAGATTTCTGGATTTTCTTTTATGAACTCCTTAAATATTCTAATCATTGAATTACAGTGTAGAGTTTCATCTCTTACGGACCAAGTTACTATTTGGCCCATGCCTTTAAGTTTATTGTGCCTCGGAAAATTCAATAGAATCGCAAAGCTAGCAAATAATTGTAGTCCTTCTGTAAAGGCACTAAAAACTGCTACAGTTTTTGCAATGTCCTCTTTTGAATTAACATTAAAACCTTGCATGTAATCATATTTATCTTTCATTTCTTTATACTTCATGAAAGCAGAGTACTCTGACTCGGGCATACCAATTGTGTCTAATAAATGAGAATAAGCAGCTACGTGAACAGTTTCCATAGACGCAAAAGCAGTCATCATCATCAACACTTCTGTGGGTTTAAAAACTGTAGTATAATGTCTTAAGTAACAATTGTTAACTTCTACGTCTGCCTGAGTAAAAAATCTAAAAATCTGTGTAACTAAATTTTTTTCAGGTTGAGATAAATTTTTTTGCCAGTCTCTAACATCGTCACCAAGTGGTACTTCTTCTGGCAACCAATGAATTCTTTGTTGTGTTAACCAAGCATCGTAACACCATGGATACCTAAATGGTTTATAAACTGGATTTTCTACCAATAATCCCATTTTTTTTGGCTCTATAATTTTCTTTGTATTTTCTTTTTTTGCTACTGACATGATAAACACTCCTCGTATTTGTTTTCTTCATTAGTTGATTCTTTATTAGCTTTATAAACGTTTTTTGTCACATCTGTTGAAGAACCAGTGTTAACGTTTTCAGCTCTTTGTATTGATTTTGATCTGCAATAATACAGACTTTTCAATCCTTTTTTCCATGCTTGAAAATGTATTTGATGTAAATCCTTTTTATGAATGTCTGCTGGAACGAAAACATTTATTGACTGAGCTTGAGATATATTTGGAGTTCTATCCGCTCCAAGTTCAACAATCCATCTTTGGTCTATTTCAAAAGCTGTCTTAAAAGTATCTTTCTCAATATCTGTTAAAAAATCTAAATGTGAGACAGATCCTTGATTAGTAGTAATAGAAGACCAAGTTTCATCATTGTTCTTTCCATGTTTTTCTAAAATTTTAGCTAGATATTTATTTCTTACATTAAATGATCCGGACAAAGTTTTATGAGTGTAGCTATTCGCGGCTATAGGCTCAATTCCAGGAGATGCACCTCCACAAATAACTGAGATAGAAGCTGTCGGAGCTATAGCAGTTTTATTTGAAAATCTCTCTTTGATACCGTACTCTTCAGCATCGGGACATGGGCCTCTTTCTTCGGCTAATTTGACAGAAGCTTGATCGGCTTTTTCTTGTATGTGTTTAAAAATTTTTTGATTCCAAACCTTGCTCATTACTGATCCGAAAGGAATATTTTTTTGTTGAAAAAAAGAATGTAAACCCATAACCCCTAGACCAACACTTCTTTCTCTCATTGCGGAATATTTTGCATTATTAAAACTGTCCGGTGCTCTATTAATAAAATCCGACATCACGTTATCTAAGAATTTCATTACATCTTCTATAAACATAGTATCGTCTTTCCATTCATCGTACTTCTCAATGTTTAAAGATGAAAGACAACAAACTGCAGTTCTTTCTTTTCCAGTATTATCAATTCCTGTCGGTAATGTAATCTCGCTACAAAGATTAGATGTTTTAACTTTTAATCCTGCTAGTTTATGGTGTTGAGGAATTTGCCTATTAACCGTGTCTATGAAAACTATATAAGGCTCACCTGTCTCAACTCTAGCAGTTAATAATCTAATCCATAGATTTCTCGCTGGTATAGTTGATTGCACAGTACCATCTTTTGGACTTCTAAGTGCCCATTGACCATCAGTTTCAACTGCTCTCATAAAATCATCTGTAACTAAAACACCATGATGTAAGTTAAGTGATCTTCTGTTTACGTCACCACCAGTAGGTCTTCTCATCTCGATAAACTCCTCGATTTCTGGATGGTCAATTGGAAGGTAGCATGCAGCCGATCCTCTTCTTAAAGATCCTTGGCTAATAGCAAGTGTCAAGGAGTCCATAACTTTTATAAAGGGAATTATTCCTGATGTTTTACCAACTTTACCTATTTTTTCACCTATTGATCTAAGGTTTCCCCAATAACTTCCGATACCGCCTCCTCTAGCAGCCAACCAAACATTTTCACTCCATAACCCTAGTATGCCTTCTAGACTGTCTCCTGCCTCATTTAAAAAACATGAAATTGGCAAACCTCTCTCAGTTCCACCGTTAGACAACACTGGAGTAGCTGGCATGAACCATAAGTTGCTTATGTAATTGTATAATCTCTGAGCATGCAAATTATCATCGGCATACACACTCGCTACTCTTGCAAAAAGATCTTGAAATGACTCGTTTTGCCCAAGATATCTATCTGACAATGTTGCTCTTCCAAAATCGGTTAAATTTGAATCTCTTGATCTATCAATTTTTATTGTTATACCTTTGTCGTTCTGAAATAGTTCCGTTTCACCTGATAGTGAGAATAAGTCTGGTTTTTTTGGTCCATTTATAGATAGATCATTTTGGTTCAGCTGGCTTATGTTGCCCATAGCTTTTTTTATTGCCAAAGATACGTTTTTACTCATATTTTTACTTGTTTTACTGGTTAATTGTTAATAAACAACTATATGTTGTGTTACAATAATGTTAATATACTATATACCATCAAAATCAATAGAACATTATAAGAACATCTGATTATTTTTGCAAGTGGAAAATTTTGTTAATAAACATTTAATAACAAATGCCTTTATTCTCTAGTATTTATAGCTCATGAAAATCAATCCTAATGGTTTTAGAGAATACGATGCTCGATGGATCTTTGAAAAAGACATCGATATAGAGGGAATCACCAATTTAGGAAAAGGCCTAGGAACTCAAATAATAGGCCATACAAAAAAAATTAATCCAAGAGTAACAGTTGGTCACGATTATAGGTCATACAGTGAAAAAATTAAATCGGCTTTAAGTGAAGGTTTGTTATCGACAGGCTGCAATGTTGAGGATGTTGGTTTGTCTCTTTCCCCAATGGTTTACTTCGCTCAGTTTAATTTAAACTCCGATGCAATAGCAATGGTAACAGCTAGTCATAACGAAAATGGTTGGACTGGAGTAAAAATGGGGATCAAAAAAGGATTAACACATGCTCCGGAAGAAATGACTGAGTTAAAGAATATTACACTTAATAATAAATTTAAATCAGGTAAAGGCAATTTAAAAAAAATTAGTGACTTTAAAAATGTATACATCCAAGATTTAATTAAAAACAATAAAATTAACAAAAAAATTAAAGTTGTGGTCGCTTGTGGAAATGGAACAGCTGGAATTTTTGCACCAGATATCTTAAGGGGCATAGGTTGTGATGTAGTGGAATTAGATTGTAAGCTAGACTGGTCTTTTCCAAAATACAATCCTAATCCTGAAGATCTAAAAATGCTTCATGCTATATCTAAAGCAGTTAAAGAAAATAATGCAAACATTGGATTTGGTTTCGATGGTGATGGAGATAGATGTGGAGTAATTGACGAAAAGGGTAACGAAATTTTCTCAGATAAGATAGGCTTGTTGATAGCTAGAAACTTAGCACCAAAACACAAAAGCTCTAAATTCATTGTAGATGTTAAGTCAACTGGTCTTTACTCAAAAGATAAAGTTTTAGAGGAGAATAATTGTAAGACTATTTATTGGAAAACAGGGCATTCGCATATCAAAAGAAAAGTAAATACAGAAAAAGCTTTGGCAGGTTTTGAAAAAAGTGGGCATTTCTTTTTTAATCAACCTTTAGGATACGGTTATGATGATGGAATAAATTCAGCAATACAAGTTTGTCATTTGTTAAATAATCAAAACAAAAAAATGAGTGAGCTGATGAAAGAATTACCAAATACACATCAAACTCCAACTATGGCCCCCTTCTGTAAAGATGAGGAAAAATACGGAGTTGTTGATGATATGGTAAAAAAGGTTCAAAAAATTCAAAAGGAAAATATTAAAATTGATAATCAAAAAATTGTAGAAGTTTTAACTGTTAATGGTGTGAGATTTTCTTTAGAAGATGGATCTTGGGGTTTAATAAGAGCTTCATCTAATAAACCTTCGCTAGTTGTAGTAACAGAAAGCCCAACATCTGACGATCGTAAAAGAAAGATTTTTGAATTTATTGATGGTTTACTACAAAAAACTGGTAAAATTGGTGAGTACGATCAAAAAATTTAAAGTGAAAAATATTCATAAAGAAATCTAGTTCCTATAACTACTAAAAATAAACCAAAATATTTAGTCATTTTCTTTTTATTAATTCTATGACTAGCTTTAGCCCCTAACCTAGCCATGAAAGCTGTAATTGGGAAAAATATAAGAAATGCTGGTATATTTAAAAATCCAATACTAAGAGGTAACTGAGCATTAAGATATGAACCAGATATTAAGAATCCTACTGCACCAAATAAGGCGATAATAAAACCAATGGCTGCAGCACTTCCTATCGCTTTATTTATAGGGTAACCAAAGAACTTTAAAATTGGCACATTCATTACTGCACCTCCTATCCCCATAGGTGCAGATATGAAACCACTTACAATTCCTGCTATTATCCTGGATGGTAAACTTATTTTTACATCCAAATTTTCTTCTTTCTCTTTAAGGAAGAGTAAATAAAAAGCTAAAAAATAAACAACAATTGTGAAAAATAAAATTAAAGGTTTAGTTTTCAAACTTGCTGCTAAAATTGTTCCTAAAATAACCCCAGTAGCTACAAATATCCCGTAACCTTTGACAATGTTAAAGTCTACAGCTTTATGTTGATGGTGTGTCATTACAGAAACAATAGAAGTTGGAATTATAATTCCAAACGAGGTGCCGACTGCTAAATGCATTAAATAACTAGGTTCTATTCCTGAAGTGCTAAAAATATAAAACAAAATTGGAACTGTAATTAAACCGCCGCCAATACCAAATAAACCTGCAGCAAACCCAGCAGGAATTGCTGTTATGATCATTATAAAAATTAAATAAATAATTTCTGATTGTGAGAGAATATCCAAAATTATCTTTCTAAAGATACAGGATTTGTTTTTTTAACCTGATCCATTATATGATTGACCTTTTGTAGGTCTGCATCTCTAATACACATATTTTTTGAAAGATATTGTTTCCAAGTTTTCGATCCATTTTGTCCATGAAATAATCCAACTGTATGTCTCATGATATGATTTAGTTGAACGCCTTTGGATGTTTGTTCTTGAATATAAGGAATTAATTTTTCCATAACATCACCTCTTGTAGGAATATTTTTATTATTGAATATTTCTTTTTCAATATCGGCTAAAAAATAAGGTGAATGATAAACGGCTCTACCAATCATTGCGCCATCAACTTTTAGTAAATGATTTTTTATATCTTCAGTTGTTTTTATGCCTCCATTAATTATAATTTCATCATTTTTAAAATGTTCTTTAAGTTTATAGACAAATTCATACTTTAAAGGTGGTATGTTTAAATTTTCTTTAGGACTTAATTTTTTTAATAATGCTTTTCTTGCATGAATAATAAATTTTTGTGAGCCTGCATCTTTTGTTGTTTGAATAAAAGATTTTAAAAATTCAAAGTCTTCAACATCGTTGTATCCAATTCTTGTTTTGATAGTAACTGGAAGCTTTGTTGATTTAGTCATAGCTTCAATACATTTTGCAACTAAATCCGGTTCTTGCATTAAACAAGCGCCAAATTTATTTTTTTGTACTTTTTTACTTGGGCAACCCAAGTTCAAGTTAATTTCTTTGTATCCATAGTCTTCTGAAATTTTGCACGCTTCTGCTAGTTCTTCTGGATTAGAGCCGCCTACTTGTAAAGTTACTGGATTAGAAATTTTTTTAAATCTTAAAAGTTTATCTCTATCGCCTCTAATAATTGCATTAGCGACAATCATTTCAGTATATAAATGTATATTTTTACTAATTAAACTTAAAAAATATATCTCATGCTTATCAGTGCAGTCCATCATTGGAGCAACTGAAACTGTTTTTTTCATTATTTTTCTTCTGGTTTGTCGAGTTCTTCTTTTAATTCTAAAGGTTCCTCTTCTTCTAAATTTTCTTGCTTAATTTCAGGTTGTTCTGATTTTAATTCTGAAAGGGCCTCCTTAGCTAAATTACTTGTAGGTTTTGGTTCTGGCGTTCGTCTAGTTCTTTTTGAAGGGAGGACGGCAATACCACTTTTTGAAACTTGACCTTTGTATATGTTTTCAAAATCATCATTAACTTCCTCTTCAACATCGTCAAGTTCCTCAACTTCATCTGGCTCTTTTCTCAATCTGGTAATAGCATTTTTTTCCAACTCTTTAATAGACAATTTACCATCACCTATTTCTCGCAAAGCTATTATTGTTTTTTTGTCATTATCTTCTTCAACAAGCATTGGAGACCCAGAATTAAGTTGTGCTGTTCTCTCTTTCGCTAAGAGAACAAGATCATATTGATTATCAATTTTTTCCAAACAGTCTTCTACGGTAATTCTTGCCATGATGATGATTATTTATTCAATAAATTTTGATAAATCAAGTCTATTTTACAGCTTAACTGGCTGTAATTTATTTCTAAAAAATAGTAACAATACCAAAGATCCAACAATATAGACTCCGCTAATCAAAGCTATGTTTTCAATAGAAATACCTTTATCAATCAACATTCCAAACAGAGCGGTACCAAAAGCGGTTGAAAAAACCATTAGAGCTGTTGTTAAAGCTTTAATGCTTCCAATATATTTCACCCCATAAATTTCTGCCCAAGTAGATGAGCCCAGCACGTTTGCTAATCCATTAGTTATTCCAATTAATCCAAGAAAAATGAAGGCGCTATTTTCATGTTTAAATAAAATTATTATTATCAATGAAAATAACAAAGGTATATTTATAATTGGTAAAAGTTTTCTGCTTGTAAATTTATCTACTAAAAAACCCGATATAATCAAAGACAAAATAGACGTAACTGAGTAAAACATAAAGGCTTTTGGTATAGCAAAAGAGCTCCATAATTTTGCTTCTGAGATAAAAGATTGATAAATAAATATTCCTGTTATTATCCAAGGCCCAGCTAACATGTTTAATGAAACTATATAAAATCTATAATCTTTAACTACTTCTAAACGTTTCCAATCTTTAATTTTAGAATTTTTATTATTGATAAAATTTTTTTCTCTTGAGTCTAATTTTACATTCTTAACACATTTATAAATTATTACTGGTAATAATATTAACATTATTGCTGCTATTCCTTGCCAAACTGATCTCCAAGAATATAAAAAAATTAAATAAGTAACAAACACTGGCAAAATAAATTCTGCTGTTGACAAACCAAACCATATGGCGCTCAAAGCTTTCCCTCTTGATTTGTTGAAGTATCTCGAAATAGTAGTAGTAGATGTGTGACTCATCAAGCCTTGACCAGAAAATCTCATAAGAAAAATTCCTATGGCCAAAAAGTAGATACTATTAATAAAAGAAAATAATAGAGATGAAGTTGAAAGTAACAGAACTACAAATAATGCGTAATACAATAATCTATAATCATCAATTTTTTTTCCTACCCAAATAAGTAACAAACTCGAACAAATTGTAGCGGAGGCATAAATTGATCCGAATTGACCATGAGAAATGTGTAATTCATTTCTTATTGGTGCGTTAAACAATCCCAAAAAAAAACTCTGTCCAAAACTTGAAAAAAATGTAAATATGAATCCGAAAAAAATTACTTTTTTATTTAGAGAAAGACTAATCATTTATGAGTTGTAAAGTTTCTTTTATAGGTTTAGGTGTAATGGGTTTTCCCATGGCTGGATTTATATCAAAAGCAGGACACAATGTAACTGTTTATAATAGAACTAAATCTAAAGCTGAAAAATGGTTAAAAGAGTATAAAGGTAATTTGGCAGATACACCTATGGAAGCTGCTAAAAATTCAGATTTTATTTTTACATGTGTTGGAAATGATAATGATCTAAGAGAGGTTACATTAGGTGAAAAAGGATTATTCAAAACTGCCAAGAAAGGTTCAGTTTACATCGATAACACTACTGCTTCAGCTAATATTGCTCGTGAATTGTATAAAGAAGCAAAATCAAAAGGATTTGATTTTTTAGATGCACCAATTTCTGGTGGTCAAGCAGGTGCTGAGGGCGGAATACTGACGGTGATGGTTGGAGGAGACCAACTACCATTTAAAAAAGCTGAACCGATAATTGATTGCTATAGTAAGAAAATAAAGCTTCTTGGTCCCTCTGGAAGTGGTCAATTAACCAAAATGGTAAATCAAATTTGTATTGCTGGTTTAGTCCAAGGTTTATCTGAAGGTATAAATTTTGGAATGAACGCAGGATTAAATATGAAAGATGTAATTGAGGTTATATCAAAAGGAGCAGCTCAATCATGGCAAATGGAAAACAGGCACAAAACAATGATAGAAGATAAATTTGATTATGGCTTTGCAGTCGACTGGATGAGGAAAGATCTCAAAATAGCAATGGAGGAAGCAAAAAAAAATAACTCTCCACTTCCAATAACAAAAATAATAGATGAATATTATGCAGAAGTCCAAAAATTAGGTGGACAAAGATGGGATACATCTAGCTTAATAAAGAGATTTAGAAAATAGTGTCACAGGAAAAAGTCAGTTATTACGAAGATTTTGATGAAATAGAAAAAAAAATTTGGAATATTTTGTCGAGAGCTGTTAATGACAGAAACTCAGAATTTAGAACGCCTGTTTTCATTTGTGGAAATAACAATGAATTAGATGGAAGAGTTGTGGTATTGAGAAAAGTTGATCAAAAAAACAATTATTTACAATTTCATAGTGATATTAGGTCTTCAAAAATTGAAATTATAAAAAAAAATCAAAATAACTCATTATTGTTTTATGGTAAAAAAGAAAAAATTCAATTAAGAATGAAGATAAAATCTGAGATTCATTTCGACAATGAAATAACGAAATTTTCTTGGGAAAGGACTGGTCACATAAGTAGAAAATGTTATTTAGTTAATAAAGGACCAGGCACTGAGTCTGAAAACCCAACATCTGGCTTGGATAATAAATTTGATAATTTTAATTTTACAAAAGAAGAAAGTGAAAAAGGTTACAAAAATTTTTGTGTGATAAGGTGTTATATCAAAAGTATTGAGTGGTTATATTTAGCAGCAAAAGGACATCGTAGAGCCATAATTGATTTAAGTAATTCTAAATATACTTGGTTAGTTCCCTAAATTTTATATTTTTTGTAATTTTTAACATAGTGTTCGGCATTTTCTTTTATATGCTTAATTTCTTCATCGGTTACTTGTCTTATTATTTTTCCAGGACTTCCAATTACTAGAGACCTTTCAGGAATAACTTTGTTTTCTGTAATTAAAGCATTTGCCCCAATTATTGAGTTTTTTCCTATTTTTGCTTTATTTAAAATTGTGCTTCCAATACCTATCAAGCAATCATCTTCAATTATACATCCGTGTAGCATTACCAAATGTCCTATGGTAACATTTTTACCTACTGTGGCGGGACAACCAGGGTCAGTATGTATAACGCTGCCATCTTGTACGTTAGAGCCTTCACCAATTGTAATTGGTTCAACATCACCTCTTAAAGTTGCGTTAAACCAAACGTTTGCATCTTTTTTTAAAGTTACATTACCAATTAAAACTGAATTTGGAGCGAACCAACTATCTTTATCTATGTTTGGACTTATATTGTTGAAATTATAAATCATTAATATAATTATAATATAATATGGTCTTAACAAAAACCCCTTTATGTAATTTTGGAGAAAAACCTCATGATTTTAATTTAAAAGCTATTGATGGAAAAAATTATAAATTAAGCGACTGTTTAGGAGAAAAAGGCACTGTTATAATGTTTATTTGTAATCATTGTCCCTATGTTCAAGCTATAATCAAAGAATTAGTAGAAGACATTAATGATTTAAAAAAAATTGGAGTAAATACAGTTGCTATAATGTCTAACGACACAAAAAACTATCCTGATGATTCCTTTGAAAAGATGATCTCATTTGCAAAACTTAACAAATTTAGTTTTCCATATTTATTTGATGAAACGCAACAAGTTGCTAAAAAGTTTGGCGCTGTATGTACGCCAGATTTTTTTGGATATAACGAAAATTTAGAGCTTCAATACAGAGGAAGGTTTAAAGAGCTTAGGGAATTGACACCAATTAATAGTAGTGAAAGTGACCTAAAGTCAGCTATGAAACAGATTTCAAAATCACAAAAAGGTCCTAAAGATCAAATACCAAGTATGGGTTGTAATATAAAGTGGATTAAATAATGTTTGTAATATCGACAAGAAACTTTCCACCAGATATTGGTGGAATACAAAGTCTGATGGGAGGACTATCGCTATCTTTATTAAAACATGGGCCTGTGAAGGTTTTTGCAGAAAAAAATATAAGGGAAAATAAATTTGACAAACATGTTGGTCTAGATGTTACGCGTGTTTCTGGGTTTAAAATATTTAGAAAATATAGAAAAGCAAATTTAATAAAAGAATTTTCTTTAAAAAATTCAGTTAGGGCATTTTTTTTTGATCATTGGAAGAGCATAGAAAAAATAGATAATGAAATTTTAAAAAATACTAAATCTTTTTGTCTTATTCACTCTAAAGAAATTAATCACATTAAAGGAAGTCTGCTAAATAAAAGAATGTTAAAATCTTTAAACAAAGCAAGTTTTGTAATTTCAAATTCTGAGTTTACGAAAAAACTTGCCATTCAAAATGGATTAGATGAAAAAAAAATCAAAATTATTCATCCTGGCTGTAATTATCCAATTAAGATTGACAACAAAAATATTGATAAAGCAAAAGAATTATATAGAAATTGTTTTCCTAAAATAATAACAGTGGCAAGGCTTGATAGAAGAAAAAACCATCGAAATATTCTTATGACGATAAAAAATTTAAAACCAAGATTTCCTAAAATAAAATATATATCAATTGGTGATGGTGAGGAAATGCAAAGTCTACAAAATTTAAAAAATGAACTAGGATTAGGAAATGAAGTTCTACTTTTAAATGAATCGACAGAACTTTTAAAAGTTGCACTTTTAGAGCAGTCTGATCTTTTTTTGATGCCATCAATAATTTATAAGAAATCTGTTGAAGGATTTGGAATATCTTTTATAGAAGCAGCGTCTTATTGCACAGGTTCTGTTGGAGGTATCGCTGGGGGTGCTTCGGATGCCATTCAAAATGGTGTGACGGGATATTTGTGTAATGGAGAAGATTTAAATTCAATTTATGAAACTATCATTAAATTTTATGAAAATGATAATTTTATAGAGATAGGAAAAAACGCTCTTACATTTTCTAAAAACTTTCGTTGGGATAAAATTGTAAAAAAATATATTAAGTTAATCTAAAAACTTTTTTATATTATTCATTACATCGTCAACTTTTAGCTCAGATAATAAATTTACAGTGATTGTTTTAAAATTATTATTACCAATGTTAACTTTTTTAGCTGTTGTATGAGCACCAAATAAAGCCATACCTTTTTTATTTAAGTGAGAACAAATATGTGCTGGACCTGTGTCGTTTGAAATAATAAATTTTGCAGAATTTATCAAAGAAACCAAAAAATTTAGTTTAATTGGATCTTTATTTTCCAAAACGATTTTTGCATTCATCTTTTTTGCTTCAATTATTTCATCAGGCCCCGGTGCTATTAACACCGGATATTTATTTTTATAAAATTCTTTTATCTTTACAATCAATTCAGGGAAATAAGGCCATTTTTTTTGCTTATGTTTTTTTGAGCAAAATGGAAAGATTAAAATATACTCACCGTTTGTATATTGTTTTAAATTTCTGGAAATGTCTTTAATGCTCCAATTAAGATTTATGTTTTTTGTATTTTTTATTATTATATTGCTTTTTTTAAGCTGTTTCTCGATTCTATCTAAAACTGACTCCTCGTTAAAATCAGATAATTTTTCTCCTATTTCAAGAGAAGTTTCAGATGAAGACCAAACAGGCTTTTTGAGTAAAAACTTTTTATAAAATTTAGTTCTATTAGAATTTTGTAAATCAAAGACATGGGAAAAGTTATATTTTTCCAACAACTTTTTTAGGTCGTTTAAATAAAATATATTCCACCTCGGTAATCTTTTGTCTAAAATAACGCCGTCTAAATAAGGGCACTCAGACATAAACTCTAAATATGCCCTTGATGTCAAAAGTAGTACCTTTGAATTTTTAAATGAATTTTTAATATCCTGAATAGCCCCATTTGCTTGGATTAAATCACCAAGAGACCCATGTTTTATGATTAAGATATTTGACATATTTTAAACTTAATATATTGAATTAATTAGTATAATCAAAAATAATTGATATGAATATATAATTTAACAGCATTCATGAAATTATTTATTAAAAAAATTATTTTTTATAAGTCTGATGGTAAAATTTAGAATAATTCCTTGGATTGAAGTAAAAGGATCTAACCTTGTAAAAGGAATTAATATGGAGGGATTGAGAGTTTTAGGAACTCCTAGTAAATATTCAAACATCTACAGCTTCAATGGAGCCGATGAATTAATTTATTATGATATAGTCGCGAGTTTATATGGAAGAAATTCAATATTGGATATTATTTCAAAAACAGCTGAAAAGACTTTTATACCTATTACAGTGTGCGGTGGTATTAGAAGCACAAATGACATTAAAGAAGTTTTAAAAGCAGGAGCTGACAGAGTTTGTATAAATTCTGCTGCAATTCAAAACCCTGATTTTATTTCGAAAGCTGCTGAAATCTTTGGCTCTTCAACAATTTGTATTAATATTCAAACTTTAAAAAATAATGATGGAAATTATTACTGTTATTATAATCATGGCAGGGAATTGACTAATTATAAAGTAGAAGACTGGGCACAAAAAATTGAAAAAAAAGGTGCTGGAGAAATAATTTTATCCTCTATTGACAGAGATGGAACATTTAATGGTATCGATTATGATTTGATAAAGAAGATTAAAAAAAAGATTAAAATACCTTTAATAGTTCACGGCGGTTGTAAAAGTCCAAATGACGTAGTTGGTATTTACAATAAAGTTAAATTTGAAGGAGTGGCAATTTCTAGTTTGTTTCATTATCATTTAACCAAAAAATTAAAAAAAGAACTTATTACAGATTTAAAAAAACAAAAAAATTTCTCAGAGGGAAATATAGAATATTTAGTAAATAATAAAGGAGTTTACAGCTACTTATACCCTAACACATATACAATAAAAAAATTTAAAAGAGAGTTGATGAAAACGAAGATTAAAGTGAGATTATAAGACAATGAAATATGTAGCTATAATTGATCTGCAAACATCGAATATCAAAAGTGTTATTGGTGCTTGTAAGAAAGTTAAATTAAAATACATTTTAACTTCCAATCCCTCTGATTTAAAAAAAGCACAAGGTATAATTTTACCAGGTGTAGGATCTTTTAAGTATGCGATGAGTTTTTTAAAAAAAAAAAAACTTATAAACCCAATAAAAAAATTCTATTTATCTGGTAAACCTATTATGGGTATTTGTTTAGGTATGCAGCTTTTTTTTAAAAATAGTCCTGAGTATGGCAAAACAAAAGGTTTAAATATAATTAGTAGAGAGGTCAAAAAGTTTCCTATAAAAAAATGTAAATTACCCAATATAGGTTGGTCAAGAGTGGATAATTTAAATATTATTAAAAACGGGATTTTTAATACTATAAATCATAAAAAACATTTTTACTTTGTTCATTCTTATTACATTGAAAAATTTTCCAGTAAAAATTTTAACATTGGTTATTCAAGAAATGATGATATTAATTTTTGTAGTTTTATAAATTATAAAAATCTTTATCTATTTCAATTCCACCCTGAAAAGAGTAGTCTTGAAGGTATAAAAATATATAACAATTTTAAAAACTTATTGAAAAATGCAAAAAACGCTAAATAATCTTCCACATAAAGTAGTATTTTGTAAAAAATGCGTGATTTCAAACCAACGGCCACAGTCACATATTGAGTTTCTTCACGATAAAAAAAAAATTGGTGCAAAATATCTACAAATGGAAAACGACGGTGTTTGCTCTCCATGTAAAGTTTGGAAAATTAATAACAATATGAACTGGAAAAAAAGAAATAAAGAATTATTAAAACTGTTAGACAAACATAGAAAAGGTAATGGTGAATATGATTGTTTGGTTCCTGGAAGTGGTGGAAAAGACAGTGCTTTTGTAACTCACTTATTAAAATTTAAATATGGGATGAATCCCCTAACTTGTACCTGGCCACCAATACTATACACAAAATATGGATTAGAAAATTATAAAAATTGGTTAAAAACTTGTAAGGTAGAAAATATTGTTTTGAAACCTAAAGAATATATTATGAAATATCTTACGAAAAAATCTATTTTAAATATTTTACACCCTTTCCAAACTTTTATAATAGGTCAAAAAAATATAGCACCCAAAATTGCAGCCAAATACAACATTAAACTAATATTTTATGGAGAGAGTGAAGCACTATACAACACTAGTCCGGAAGAGTTTAATAATTCAAAAGTTGATGACAAGTATTTTTCTATTAAAAATATTAATAAAATAATATTAGGGGGTGAAAAAATTACAGACTTATATAAGAGTAATTATATAAATAGATCTGACCTAGACCATTTTATTCCAATTTCAAAAGATGAAATAAGAAAAAAAGGTATAGAGATGCATTACTTTGGATATTATCAGAAATGGTTGCCTCAAGAAATTTATTATTATGCTTTTAATAATACAGGTTATAGGCCTAGACCGTTTAGAAGTGATGGCACTTATTCTAAATATTCAAGTATAGATGATAAAATTGATGACTTACACTATTACACAATGTTTATTAAGTTTGGTATAGGAAGAGCAACTACTGATGCGTCACAAGAAATTAGAAATAATCATTTAACTAGAGATGAAGGCGTAAATTTGGTGCGAAAATTTGATGGTGAATTCCCTAATAGATATTTTAATGAAATTATGGATTATCTAGATATTAATAAAGACGAATTTTTTAAAAAATGTGATGAATATAGATCACCACATTTATGGAAAAAGTTTAAAAATAAATGGATTCTTAAGCACCAGGTAAAATGAAAGTTAAAATATTTTAATTAATAATGAACAAGATAATTATAGAAATCTCAGCTGGTGAATTAATAGATAAAATTACCATTCTTGAAATAAAAAAAGAAAAAATTAATAATGAAGAAAAATTGCAGGAGATTGATAGAGAATTATCTTCCTTAACTAAAACTTCTAATGAAAAAATACCTGATAAGAGTAAAATAAAAGATCTTATCATAAATTTGAAAAATATTAATTTGAAGTTATGGGATATTGAGGAAGGTAAAAGACAAGCTGAAAAAAATAAAAAATTCGATGAAGATTTTATTAAACTTTCAAGAGATGTTTATAAAACTAATGATGAGAGAGCTAAAATAAAATTGAAAATTAATGAGATCCTTAAATCTAGCATTAAAGAGGTAAAGTCTCACTTTTAGTCAGAATTTAGACTTGGAATCGTTTTTCTTAATTTCAAAGGTATTTTTGGATCAATATTTGTTGTAATTACACCTTCCCGCTTTCCCAATTCTTTTAAAATTTTTCCATCCGGAGATACAATCATTGAATGTCCATAAGTTTTTCTACCATTGCAATGTTTTCCAGCTTGTCCTGGTGCAAAAACATATGAAAAATTTTCTATCGCTCTTGCTTTTAATAAAGTGTGCCAGTGTCTTTTACCTGTTGTTTCAGTAAAAGCTGATGGTATGCTCAGAAAAATTGCACCCTTTCTTGACATTTCTCTATACATATTCGGAAATCTTAAATCATAACATATTGAAAGTCCTAATTTACCCCATGGAAGATTAACTACCTTTATATTTTTACCTGCTCTAAAAGTTTTTGACTCAAAATATTTCTCAGATTTACTTAACTTTGCATCATACATATGAATTTTATCATAAAATGTTTTGATGTTTCCTTTATCATCGATAAGGACTGATCTATTTAAAAGTTTTTTTTTGTTTTTAATGATTAGCGACCCAATTAAAATCCATTTTTTATATTTCTTCGCTAATTTTTTAATTCCTAAAAGGTAAGAATCGTTATTCATTGTAGTTGCTACTTCTAAAAGTTTTTTTTTGTTTAACGAAAACTTAGACGATACTTCAGGGGTAATAATAAGATTGGCTTTTTGTCTTACTGCTTTTTTAATTAATCTTTCACTTCTTTCAAGATTGCTTTTTATGCAATCAGAAGAACATAATTGGATACAAGAAACTCTAAACATTAACAATTATTCTAAGGAATTAAAAAGGAATATACTAGTACTTAGTTAATGCGGAATATTGTAGTTTAGCGCATTATTGATGATGCAAAATTCCATTTACAATCAAAACTTGGCACATATGCACCTGAGAGTTTTACATTGCCAAAATTTTTCTCAAGGACATAACACCACTTATCTACTTGTTTAGGTTTTTTATCTTGGCTTCCTACTTGAGCTGTTATCACTCCACCTTTTTTAAGAATTCTTTTTAAACCACGCATATTTTTTTTAGCTAAATCAATACAATACTGATCATCATTTAGATCTACAAATATTTTATCATACTTTGAATCCTCTATTTCTTTTATACTTTTGAAAGCATCTCCCCAAAAAGTTTTGATTTTATTACTTTTTTTTACTTTCGTGCATACTTTTGGCAGATGTTTATAACAAACGTCTACTATTTCAGGATCTAGTTCAAACCAATCAATAAAATTTGAATTATTATCTAAACAAGCTCTAGCTACACCTCCATCGCCGCCTCCAATTATAGCGACGCTATTATTCTTTTTACTTAGTTCATAACTAGACTTAAAAAAACTTGAACTATAAATTTTCTCATCTTTTTCTGCTACCTGTATCTCATGATCAATAAATAAGGCGTGGCCAAATTCTTCTAAATCCATAATTTCCACAAATTGACCTACTTTTGAAGTAAATTTTTCTAAAACGTTTTTGACTACATAATATTTTTTTTGTCCTGGTGTGCTATAAATATCATCATAAAGTCCAATACTGCTTCTATCAAAAACATTTGTCACGACTCTTTCATGTTGAATTTCTTTTCTTAAAATCTTTAAAGCAACTTTTGGGTGAACCTTTCCACAGGTAAAAAAATCAAAACTAATTACGCCTTTTTCAGGAAATGTATGAAAACTAAAATGACTTTCAGCTAATAAAGCAACTAGTGTAAAACCCTGAGGTTGAAAACGATGTGATGATACATTTAAAATTTCAACTTGAGCTGCTTTAGCAATTGTATAAATTATTTTTTCGTAAAATTCAGGTGTGTAGTCCTTTTTTACACCGAGAAAATCAATTGTTATGTGCTCACCAACTTTAACCATAAAAAATTAATCTTTTTTATAATCTTTAAATTTACCTAAGACTATTTTCATTTCTTTTTTTGAAAGAATCTTAGGTATTCCGATTCTTATGGCATTAATGTATTGATGGCAAATATTTTCGATCTCTTGAGCGAGCTCAAAGGTGTCTTCCAAATTCTTACCAAAAGCAACTTGTCCGTGATTGGCAATTAAACAAGCTGTTCTATTTTTTAAAGCCTTAATAATATTTTTAGAAAGATTTTTAGTTCCAAAAGTTGCATATTTTGTACATTTAATGTCTTCTCCGCCGGCAACTGCAACCATATAGTGAAAAGCTGGAATATTTTTTTGATGCGATGATACTGCAGTAGCGCAAGTTGAATGGGCATGTACTATGGCTTTTGCTTTCTTTTTATTCACATAAATATCTTGATGAAATCTCCATTCTGATGAGGGTTGCCCTCTTTTTTTATCATATACTCCTTTCAATGAAACAAAGACTATGTCTTTAGGCTTAAGTGATGAGTATTTTCTTCCTGAAGGAGTTATATAAAACCCATCCACACCTTTTTCTTTTGCTCTCAATGAAATGTTGCCAGATCTTAGGGTTGATAGATTAGTAATATTTAATTTTTTTGAATATTTGATTACTTCTGTTTTAAGTTTACTCACTTAAATAATCCCTTTAATCCTTGCTCTGAAGCTTCACAAATACCTTTTTCAGTTATTAATCCTGTGACTAGTTTAGCAGGCGTAACATCAAAGGCTAGATTTAATGATTTGCTTTTCTGTGGATAAATTCTTATTCTTTTAATGTTATCATTTTCATCAACTCCCTCCATATAGGATAATTCTTCGGAGTTTCTCTCCTCAATAGGTATTTGTTTGTGATCTTTAATATTCCAATCAATTGTTGAACTTGGTAATGCAACATAAAAAGGAACGTTATTATCTTTAGCTGATAATGCTTTTAAATAAGTACCTATCTTATTACACACATCTCCATTTGATAAAGTTCTATCGGTACCTACAATACACATATCGATCTTTCCTCTTTGCATTAAAATCCCCCCAGTATTATCTGTAATGATAGTGTTAGGAATTTTTTCCTCGTTTAGTTCATAAGAAGTTAAATTGGCTCCCTGATTTCTTGGTCTAGTCTCATCAACCCAAACATGCACCTTTATCCCTTTTTGGTGAGCATGATAAATTGGAGAAGTCGCTGTACCCCAATCTATTGTGGCTAACCATCCCGCATTGCAATGGGTTAAAATATTTACTACGTCTTTTTTCTTTTTTGATATTTCCTCAATAATTTTGTATCCATTGATTCCTATACTCTTACAAAACTCCACATCTTCTTCTGTGATTGCTTTTGCCTCATCTAAGGCTATTTTAAAAATGTCATTATTATTAACTCCCGATAATTTTTTCATCATACGATCTACTGCCCATTTTAAATTTATTGCTGTGGGCCTTGAAGAAATTAAGTCCTCACTGGATTTTTTTAAAAAGGATAAATCGTTTTTTTCAATTATAGACAAAACCAGTCCATAAGCCGCAGTAGCTCCTATAAGGGGCGCACCTCGTACCTCCATAGTTTTTATAGCATTAATTGCATCTTTTATGTTTTTTAAACTTTTAATTTTAAATTTATGAGGAAGTTTCGTTTGATCGATAATTTTAACTTCATTATTTTCAAACCAAATTGTTCGGTAATTCTTACCTTCAATTTTCATTTTTTTAAAACTCTACCTGCTATATGTTTTAACTTTTTAACAGTGCTTTTAGTTTGAAATTTTTTTGGTGTAATTACTGCAGTGTCTAAACAATCATTAGCGGGGTCTCCTTTTGTGTTAAAAGATTCAAAAGTTTTAATTATTTCAATAATCATATTTTGAGCATTAGAAGCATTTTGTTGTAAAGTTTTTATAACGGTAGGAACATCAACAACATCGTGGTCTGGATGCCAACAATCAAAATCTGTAACCATTGCAACCGTACAATATCTAATTTCAGCCTCCCTAGCTAATTTTGCCTCAGGCATATTTGTCATTCCAATTACGTCTGCTTTCCAAGTTCTATACATTTTAGACTCTGCTAAACTTGAGAATTGAGGTCCCTCCATAACTAAATATGTCCCGCCTATCTGATGTGGTATTTGACATTTTACAAGAGCAGACTCACAGCATTTCATTAAAGCAGGACTTGTTGGTTTAGCCATTGAAACGTGCACAACAATTTCTTTATCAAAAAAAGTTTTAATCCTTGCAAAAGTTCTATCAATAAATTGATCAACTACTACAAAAGACCCAGGTTTTAAATGCTCTTGTAATGAGCCAACCGCTGAAACTGATATAATATCTGTAACACCCATCTTTTTTAAAGCTTCAATATTAGCTCTAAAGTTTATATTTGATGGGCTAATTCTATGACCCCGTTTATGTCTTGGTATGAAGTAAATTTCCTTTTTGTTTAACGTTGCTGATAGAATTCTGTCTGAAGGTTCACCCCAAGAAGTGCTCACCTTTTTCCACTTAATGTTTTCTAAACCCTCTATTTGATAAAGTCCACTTCCTCCAATTATCCCGAGAATTCTTTTTTTCATTATTTAAAATCTAGCCTTTTTTTGTTAGATATTGAAGCTAAATATGGATTTAAAAAAATATATAAGATCTATACCTGATTACCCAAAAAAAGGAATACTTTTTAGAGATATAACTACTTTAATCAAAAATCCTCAAGCATTTAAATATACTGTAGATAGAATTATTGAGATTTCAAAAAAGATTAAATTTGATAAAGTTTCAGCAATTGAATCCAGAGGTTTTGTTTTTGCATCAGCAGTATCCTATTTGCTTAACAAACCACTTATACTTTTAAGAAAAAAAAATAAGTTACCTGCTGAAAGGCATTCTGTTGATTTTAAGTTAGAATATGGTGAAGCTACTATTGAGGTGCATAAAGATTCGATTAACAAAAGTGAGAAAATTTTAGTTATAGATGATCTAATAGCGACAGGGGGGACTGCTGATGCTGCTGCTAAACTCATTGAATTATCCGGAGGTTCAGTTGCTGGATTTATATTTGTAATTAATCTCTTTGATTTACCAGGCAACAATCTTCTTAAAAGAAAATCTTATTTTACTGAAAGTTTAATTGAATTTCCTGGTCATTAAATCTCCTTTTTTTTCCAAGTGTCTGGAGTGAGATCGTTATTTATTTCTAAATCGATATGATATTCAAATGGTTTTACACCTCTTTTTTTAATGTAATCAAAGGTTTTTTGTATTCCCTCTTTTAATGAAACTTTTGTTTCATAATTTAATAACTTTCTTGCCTTATCAGCTGAACAAATTGCGTGTTTTACTTCTTGTGGTCTGTCCTTCTTATAAATTGGAGGTAAATTTATACCGGTTACATTTGCACAAAGTTCAGCAACTTTATTTATCGTCACAAATTCTTCGTCTGGTCCAATATTAATTATTTGTTTATTAAGTTTTTTTTCATCTAACATTGGTATTAAGCAAGATAAACAATCGTCAATGTATGAAAAACATCTTGTTTGTTCACCATCTCCATATATTATTGGGGCCTTACCTTGCATCATCCTGTTAATCATAATCGAAACAACATTTCTAAATGGATCGTCATATTTTTGTCTAGGACCAATTATATTATGAGGTACAGCGATCACCCACTCTATCTTATTGAGTTCACATAAATTTATAAGAACTTGTTCAGCAGCAACCTTAGAAATTGCATAGGGGTCAACAGGCTTTGGTTTCATTGTTTCGGTAAATGGATACTCCTGCGAGCCATATCTTGCCATTGACGAACAAAAGATTATTCTTTTTACTTTTTCATTAACAGCGGCTGAAAAAATAGAAACTGAAGCTAAATAATTATTTTTTGTTATCTCATAAGGAGAAAAAACCGACAAGCCCTCATGAGCTGTCGCTGCACAATGGTAAACTATTTGAACCCCTTTCATAATTTTTTTAATTTTTTCAAAATCACAACAGTCAATATTATGAAATTCTACTCCTTCAGGAATATTATCTTTATATCCACCGATCATGTTATCTATTCCGATGACTTTGTGACCTAACCTTGAAAGTTGTTCTGATAAATGTGATCCGAGGAAACCAGCGACTCCTGTAACAAGTATTTTATATTGAATATTGCTCACTGCAGAATATTTATAATTTTAATTAGTATAAATCAACTTTAATTAATTTTAGGTCTATACAACGACTTTCTCATTAATACCGAATTAAGTATTCCCTTTAATCGACAGTAATAAATATCTTTTTTTTCTTTATTTGAAACAATTTTAAAAAAACATGTTTTAAGAGTAGCTGATATTAATTTTGGTAATATTTTTAAAAATGCGATCAAATAACCGTAATGTTTATAATGAAAATAAAAAGTGGACCACATCCAATGCCAATTTCTTGATTTTTCCATTTCATGATTTATTGACTCGTCGTGAGAAGTTCCTCCTGCATGATTAATTTTGATATTTGTATCTAAAAATATTTTTTTGTTCTTTTGAATTAATCTCTTGCAAAAATCTATCTCTTCAAAATAAATAAAAAAGTTTTCATCAAAAAATCCTACATCTTTACACTGCTCTAAGTTTAAAAACATGGCAAAACCTTTTACATTTTTAACTTCAAAAATTCCATTTTTTTCATTCATTATTAAGTCTTCATTATTTTTTTCTTGAATAAAAGGTGCAATAATTGCAAAGTTTGGTTCCTTATTGGCTGTTAAAAAAAAATTATCAATTGCTTTATTTTGTACTTCTGCATCCGGATTTATTATCAAAGCATACTTTGTATTAACCATTGTTAAACCAAGATTATTTCCTTTAGCATAACCCAAGTTTTTATCGGACAAAATACACTTAATATTTGGGTATTCTTTCTCTAATTTTTCTTTTAATTTTTTATCGTTAGAATTTTCTATGACTATAATTTTAAAGTCTTTTCCTAAAGATTTTACACAGTTAATGATCTTAGTTTCACTCTTAAAAGACGTGATAACTGCGGTAATATCTTTATAATTCATTTTATATGTTATTAATTGATTTTGTATAATAATTCTTTATTTTAACACAATTACACTAAATATTCTTTATTCAAATATGAAAAAAATAATAGTTACAGGTGGATCTGGCTTTATAGGTAGTAATTTAGTTAACTATTTAGTCAAAAAAAAATATTTTGTTATAAATATAGATAAATTAACTTATTCTTCAAACACCTATCATAATCATACTCTTTCAAAAAAAAATTATAAATTTTTTAAAATTGATATTAATAAAAAATCGAAATTAAAAAAAATAATAAAACAATATAAACCTGAATGTATTTTCAATCTTGCAGCTGAGACACATGTTGATAGATCTATTGATTCGCCTTTTCAATTCATACATTCAAATATACTTGGTGTTTATAATCTTTTAGAAGCCATAAGGGAAAATAATAAAAACAATAAAAAAATAAAACTTATTCATATATCTACAGATGAAGTATACGGCGATATCATATCAAGTAGATCTAATGAAAAATTTCCATACAATCCCAGTTCACCTTACTCAGCATCGAAAGCAAGTGCTGATCATCTAATTAAATCTTTTATAAGAACTTATAAATTACCGGCTATGATTTCAAATTGTTGTAATAATTATGGTCCTTATCAGTTTCCGGAAAAACTTATTCCAAAAATTATCTCTAATATTTTAAACAATAAGCCTCTGCCTATTTACGCTAAAGGACAAAACTCAAGAGAATGGATTCACGTTGAGGATCATTGTGAAGCTTTATATAAGATTTTCAAAAAAGGTAAAATTGGTGAAAGTTATAATGTAGGATCAAACATTAACCTCAAAAATATAAATTTGGTAAAAACTATTTTAAAAATATTTAAGAAAAAAAAATTTATCATTGGGAAAAAAGTCAAGATTAAATATGTAAAAGATCGACCCGGTCATGATTTTAGATATGCTCTAAATAGTATTAAAATTAGAAAACAAATTGGTTGGAAATCAAAGATTAATCTAATTAAAGGTTTGCATATGACAATTGATTGGTATTTAAATAATAAAAATTTTATTAATTCAATTTCTAAAAAATTATACGTTAAGAGATTAGGTTTAAATTTATGATAAAAAAAGGAATTATTTTAGCTGGTGGCCTTGGTTCTCGGATGAGTCCAATAACAAAATCTGTAAATAAACAACTTCTACCAATTTATGATAAACCATTAATTTATTATCCCTTATCTGTGCTAATGCTTGCGGGTATAAAAGAAGTTCTAATTATAGTTAATAGAGGTCAAGTAAGTCAATTTAAAAAGATTTTAAAAAATGGAGAAAATTTTGGTATTAAGATACAATATAAAGAGCAAAAACAACCAAACGGTTTGCCTGAAGCTTTCATTATTGGTGAAAAATTTATTGATAAAAATGGTGTAGCGCTAATTTTAGGAGATAATTTTTTTTATGCTCAAAGTTTAACTAAAACTTTACAAAACGCAACTAAGCTTAAAAATGGAGCAAAGGTTTTTTTACACCCAGTTAGTAATCCAAAACTTTATGGGATTGCTTCAATAAAAAATAAAAAAATCGTAAGTTTAAAAGAAAAACCTACTTCTACAAATTCTAATTTAGCAGTTACAGGTTTATATTTTTTTGACAAAAACGTTGTTAGTATAAGTAAAACACTTAAACCTTCGAAGAGAAAAGAATTAGAGATTATTGATCTTTTAAATATATATAGAAAAAAAAATAGACTAAGTGCGGAATTTTTAGGGAGAGGTGGAGCTTGGTTAGACGCTGGTTCTATAGATGATTATTATGATACAACTTCCTTTGTTTCAGCAATACAAAAAAGACAGGGTTTTAAAATTGCTTGCCTAGAAGAAATCGCGTTAACAAAAAAATGGATAAATAAGAATACCTTAAAAGAAAGTATCAAATTTTATGGTAATTGCGATTATTCAAAGTATTTAAGACGATTATTATTTTAATTCCCACCAATATCATGAAATAGAATTGGTAATTCTTTATATTTGGCATTTTTTTTAAACCAATAAGACATAAATCTTTCCGCTAAAAAACCGTATATTCTTGTTAATCCATAACCTTTAAGATCTTCAAAACCAAATAATTGCTCACATTTTTCTAGCCATGGAAAAACTTCGTTATAGTAAGAAATTAATAATCTTTTAGATTTACAAATGAACATATTATGAGGATTAAAAGATACTTCGTTGTTTACAAAATTCCTGAAATCATCTTTGTTTTCTTTGTTTAACAAATCTATCGCTTTATCTAAATTGTTTCTACCGTGCATTAAATCAAAGTGAAATTTTATATTTCTCGCTTTTTTATTAAACAGTACTTTCGGATTAGATACTATTAAAGCAAAACCATTTTTTAAAAATTTCATTATTTTTCTTTTATTTACAAAAAAAGGGTCTCCTAAAATTACTTCAAATTGATTAAAGTCATCAGGAATTTTTTTTAAAACTTTATTATTTAAATTGCTTAAATTTAACTCATCATTTGGAGTAAAATTTAATGCCCAAAATTTTCTATATTGACAAAATCCAATCCAATCTTGATTTATTTTATCTAAATAATTTTTCCACAGCCAATAATGAAATGTATATTCTCCATAATATTTATTTTTTTTTGAAATATTATTCCCTTGTTTATCACTAAAGCAATTTTCTGGAAAAATTTTTTCTCCTAAACCTACTGGTACATAGCCCATTTCTTTTATAATACTTTGATGATTAGGCTCTAAAGTAAGACAAAACATTTTTAAATTATTATTGGTCATTTTTATTTAAATTCGGTCTATACGAAGATTTTTGTAATAAAATTCCATTTAGTGCGCCCATCAGACTAGCCAAATGTAATTTTGCATCAAAAAATCTTATTTTTATCAAAGATAATATTATTCCTAATATATTTTGATAAATATTGGGAACAATTTTTCGTAACGCATATGCATAGTTTCGATTTTTTTTAAAAAAATAAAACTTCGACCAACTAAAATGCCAGTTTCTATTTACCAAAATTTCATTATTGAATTTTTTATTAGAGGAGCTCGTACCTAAGTGTTCAAATTTTAATCCTCTTATAATCGACATTTTATGTTTTAACTTTTCCAATTTTTTACACAAATCTATTGTCTCAAAATACATAAAAAAATTTTCATCTAATATTTTTGAGGTTTTGAATTTTTTTTTATTAATTATACAAAAACACCAGTCTATTTCCCTTACGTTTTCAATTTTAAAGCCATTAATTTTTTTTTTTTCTAATTTGATTTTTTCAAAAGAGGTGAAATTTTTATAAATTTTTTGATTTTTATACTCAGGCGCCAATAATGTGAATTTTTTGTATTTATTAATTATTTTTTCTATTTTTTCAATTAGATTTTTATTTATTAGAACATCTGGTGTAATTGTTAATACAAAATCATTTTTACATTTTTTTAAGGCTATGTTAAATGCTTTTGCATAACCCAAATTTTCAGCTGGCATTATTACATTTACGTTTTTGAATTTTTTTTCTAATTCTCTTGTTGATTGTATCATAGAATTTTCAATGATTATTGTTTGATGTTTTTTTTTAATATTTAATAAAATTTTTTTTAATAAATGATTGCTTTGAAATGATATTATAATTACTGATAGTTTCATAATTATGATGGTAGCGAGGGGCGGAGTCGAACCGCCGACCCCAGGCTTATGAGTCCTGTGCTCTAACCAACTGAGCTACCTCGCCATTGATATAAGTTATAATACATCTCACCAAACTTTCAATAATTTAGTACTTGTGTAAAGTTGGATACATTCTAAGTGTAAAAGGTAATTTCATTGGATTAACAAACTTATTTATATTGTCAGACAACATTGTATTGCCAAGTCTCGCATAAGACAAATAGTTTAGTTTTTTAATATAGGCGCTAAACCAAAATGAATTAAATCTTTCCATTAAAAAAGCAGGCATTCGAGCGTTATATCCGTTAAGTACATTTATTTCACTACAATATTTATAACACTTTTCTAACCAGGGAAATAAAGTGTTGCAATATTCATCAAAAATATCTGCTGTAGTTAAGAAAAATGTAATACTTAAACTATTTGAGTTAATAAATTTTAAAAAATCTGTTTTTAATTTCCCATCTAAAAAATCTGCACATTCTGTGATAATATTTTTTCCATGAACTTTTTCAAATTGTTGAAGAACAGTCTCTTTTTCAAATATAATTGGTTGAACTTGTACTGCCTCAGAATTGTTGAAAATATTATTATTTGATTGTAATAAATTTGAATACAAGCTCGATATAGAGAATTTTTGCTTATGTTTGTAGCACTTATTAAGCCATAACTTTCTGTAATTACAAGTTCCCACCCAAGATTTTTTATTCATCTTTTTTAATTCATTTTTCCATATCCAATAAAATCCAGTTGCTTCACCATAATAATGATTTAAAGAATTTAAATTTAAGCCTTTTTTTTCATCTAAGTAATTTTTATTAAAGTTTGTTTTTCCTAAACCTAGAATATTAATATAAGAGGGTAACTTATTCAAAATTAAATATTCGTTGAGCGTAAAACAATAAATTTTTAGATCTGTCATATAAATTTATTCAAAATATTTTTTTATAATTTTATTATTTATCCTTTTTTTTAGAAACTTAGTAAATTTATTCAATCTGATAAAAGGAATTTTAGTCAAGTATTTTTTAAATTTTTTTACAAAAATTTCGTTTCCTTGCCAAGTTAAATCCTCTATTGAATGACTTTTCCCTTTATTATTTATCTTTATATTTTTTTTTGCTTTAGCCTGATTGATGTTAAAACAAACAATGCTCTCATAAAAATCAATTGAATAAATATACTTTTTTAAAGAGAAATTAATTTTTAAACCTAAATCAAGATCTATATTCGTATTTAAATCATCAATTACTTTTTTAGAAAAATTTATAAATGAATATTTTTGACTAGAGTTGTACTCATCAACGTAACTTGTATGAGTATCCTCTACCATTAAAACACCGCCGTCATTAATATGTTGAACAGTATTAACAGTAGTTTTTATTTGATCTAGATTTGTATGCCCTCCATCATCCAAAATAACATCTACATTTCCATATTTATTAAAAAATAATTTCCAAAATTCATCGTCTGACTGATTCCCTATCTCAACAAATATATCATTTTCTTTTTCCTCAAACTTTTTACACTCAGGATTGATATCAATTCCAATAATTTTAGAATCTTTGCCAAAATAATTCTTCCACATTTGTAGCGACCCACCGTTAAAAATGCCAATTTCTACAAATATGATTTTTTTATTTTTAAAGTTAGAAAAAAACTTTTCATAGACTGGGAAGTATTTTTCCCATTTTACAGAATAATTTCTTAAATTTTCAAATTCTTTTTTTAATTCTGACATAAAATTTTTAATTTATTTATTAAGATTTTATACACTTTTCAAGTTCATTCAAATCAACAAAAACAGTGCCTAGTTGACTTGAAAATTTCTCGTTTATTTGTTCTCCTTTTCCAATAAAATTTATGTAATCTAAATTTAGTTGGTTACCTAAATTTTTATACATGTTTCCTATATGGGATAATTTGATTTCAATTACTTTTGTTTTAGGTTGGCAAAATAAAAGGTTAGATAAACCAGCTCCATGCAATCCTATAACTATTTCCGCTTCGCTAAATAAATTAATTTGATCTAAAAAAGTCAAAGATGATAACTGAATAATTTGGAATCCTTTAGATGATAAAAAGTTTTTTACTTCTTTTTCATTTACAATGCTTCTTAAATGCTTAACACTTGATCTTGAGTCATCTCTATCTATAAAAAATTTATTTTTTTTTTTTTTATTATTTATATTGGATGCAAAGCTATCTCTGTAAAAATTTATAATCCAATTTGGCAAATTTTCATTATCTCTATTTGGGTCATTTAAAATAACGCATGGATGATCTACGGTAATGATTTCATCTGCAAATATATGTCTATTGTGTCTACTTGAGAGCCTTTTAGATACTGGTATTTGAAAAAAATCTAAACTTTCCTTTTGAAATTTAAGCTTTGTATCTGGAAATAGAAAGTAATCTATATTAGTAATATCAACTTTTTTTTGCAATATTTTAAGGCGTGGTAAAACATCAAAAAGCCAGTGAAAATAATTTTCGTTACCTCCGCCACCTGTTAATAATGAAAAAACTTTTCCTTTAAATTTTTTTTTAAATCTAGGAGTTCCTATTTTTAATACAATATTGTCTTCTATTTTGGACATAACATTATTTCTAAATTGAAATGAAGGTCCTTCAATTAAAAGGTTATTTTGTATAATAGCAGTGTCATGAATTGTATCAGTATATATTCTTGAATTTTTACAAAAATATATTCGATAATTAATATTTTCTTTAAAAGATATTCTAGTAACGTCTTTATAGTCTTTAAATTTTAAAATACCCTTAATTTTACCGTTTAACACAATAAAAATTAAATATATTAATTTTTTATATATATTTTGAATTTTTTTTCTCATTACCTTAAATGTTAAATATAGTAATAATGTTATTTTTATTATAGTTTGGTCGAAATATAAATATTTTAAATTACATCTATGACTAAAAAAGCGTTAATCACAGGTATCACTGGCCAAGATGGTTCTTATTTAGCTGAGTTTCTTTTAAAAAAAAAATATCAAGTTCATGGGTTAATTCGAAGGGTCGCTGCTGAAGATAAAACACATAGACTATGGCGATTAAAAAATATCTTAAATAAAATTACTCTACATGCTGCTTCTCTCGAAAGTTATGCAAGCATTGTTAAAATTATACAAAAAATTAAACCAAAAGAAGTTTATCATCTTGGAGCTCAAAGTTATATTGATTATGCTTTTAAAGATGAATTTTCTACCATCAATACAAATATAAATGGAACTCATTTTATTCTGTCCGCTATAAGAGATTTTTCACCAAAGACTAAATTTTATTTTGCAGCATCTTCAGAAATGTTCGGAAAGGTTCAGCAAATTCCTCAAACTGAAAAAACACCTTTTTACCCAAGATCAACTTACGGTATTTCAAAAGTTGCAGGTTTTGACTTAACAAGAAATTATAGAGAGGCTTATAATTTATTTTGCTGTAGTGGAATTTTATTTAATCATGAGTCACCAAGAAGAGGATTTGAATTTGTAACAAGAAAAATTACACATGCAGTTGCAAGAATTAAATACGGTTTACAAAACGATTTAAAACTTGGAAATATGGATGCAAAAAGAGATTGGGGTCACGCAGAAGATTATGTACGTGCGATGTGGTTAATGCTAAACAGAAGATCTCCTGAAGATTTTGTGGTAAGTTATGGAAAACAATACTCTGTCAGAGATTTCGCAAGACTAGCTTTTAAATTTGTAAATTTAGATTATAAAAAATTTGTTAAAGTTGACAAAAGTCTACAGAGACCCGCTGACGTTCAGCATTTGTTAGGTAACTGCTCAAAAGCTAAAAGAATTCTTAAATGGAAGCCTAAATACAATTTTGAAGGTTTGGTTAAAGATATGGTAAAAGCAGATTTGGAATTTGTAAAGAAGTACGGTTATTAGCTTTTTAGATTATTCTAAAATTTGGTAATGGAAATATAAATTTGGTCCCCTTTCTTAAAATATTTTTTTCTCTTTTTAAAATTTCTTTTTTAAAATGCCATGGCAAAACGAGATAGTAGTCTGGTTGCATCTTCCTTGAATTTTCTTCGGATATAATTTTAATTTTTGATCCTGGTGTAACTAATCCATACTTATTTTTATTTCTTTCGGCCGCAAAACTAATTTTTTTATTATTTATGTTAAAATATTGTAATAAAACATTGCCCTTAGTTGAAGCGCCATAACAATGAATATTTTGATTATTTCTTTTGATATATTTAATTTTATTATTTAGCCGAGTTTTTAAGAAATTTATCTTTTGAATAAATTCTTTAAATGTTTTTACTTTATTAAGTTTTAATTTTGACTCATCAATAAGGATTTTTTTGATAATTTTACTGTTTGATTTAATCTTAGAATTCTTATGGCAAATATAATATTGTTTGCTACTTCCATTAATAAAATTTTGTTTTATGTCAAATACTCTTAATTCATTTTTTTTAACTAAATCAATAATTACTTTACTGCTATAATACTCCAAATGTTCATGGCAAATAGTATCAAACATTTTGTTTTTAATAATTGAGGCTAAATCCGCAAATTCAAGTAAAAAAATACCTTCAGGCAGAAGTAATGTTTTAACATCTTTTAAAAACTTGTTTGGGTTTAGTAAATCATAAAAAACTGAAAGAGCTGATATTATTTTAAATTTTTTTTTAGTTTTTTCTTTGACTTTACTAGCAGAAAAAAAACTAGAAATAGAATATCTAATTTTTTTATAATTTTTTTTATACTTATTAAGAACTGGGTCAACTCCAAATTTAATGATATTTCTTTTATAGGAATTTAATAGTGTTCCATCGTTACTTGCAATATCTAATACCAAATCGTTTTTTTTTAATGAAGTTTTTTTCGCTAAGTTTTTAGTAATTTTCTTAACATGGTCGGTCATGGTCTTGTTGATTCCTGTGCGATAACCATAGTCTGGACCATACAAATATTTTAAATCATAGTTATGTGCTAATTGAACCAATTCGCAGGTTTTACATAAAACCACGGTTACTGGTTTTTTTTTTATATTATCTTTTAAAGATGAAAATTTTCCTGTGAAGCATAAGTTGCCTAGCGAAAATAATTTAATTAATTTTTTTGATTTGCAATTTCGACACTGTTTAATTCGCATTAAACGGTTATACCAGTGCTCAAATTTTATTTAAACTAAGTTTTTATGACTGTTAAAGAGTTAAAATTATTCCAAAAACTGTAACCGCTGATACTGCTGCAGCACCTAATATAAGGCTGTTTTTCCTGTCTCTTTTTTTGTCTTCGTTCATTCTTGAGACCAAATCATTTACGTTAACTCTCTTTTTTGGGCTATTTGGATTATCAAGCCAAGAGTAGTGATTAACGTTTTTTTCTTCAGGTTGTGCGCTCATACTTCAAGTTATTAAAGCATATATCTCATAATATTTTAATATATTTTTAGTTCATACTGGGCTGATTTTAGAAAAATTTCTTTTAGTGTAAGTCTTTTTTTCAGAAATACAGTCCGGTTTGGGTTTAAGTTGATATTGCCTCTTCTGGTGGGAAATATGTAACATTTAAGGCCTCAGCAACTCCTTTGTATGTTATTTTTCCTTTAAACACATTTAAACCAGCTAAATAATTTTTGTTCGCTAAAAGTGCCTTTTTGTAACCTTGGTCAGCTATTTTGATTAATAAAGGTAAAGTCGCTTTATTTAATGCCATTGTAGAAGTTCTTGGAACTCCACCAGGCATATTAGCAACACAATAATGTACCACATCATCAACAATATAAGTTGGATTGGCGTGTGTTGTAGGTTTGCTGGTTTCTATACATCCTCCTTGATCAATTGCAACATCTACAACTACAGAACCTCTTTTCATTGACTTAATCATCTCTTTTGAAACTAATTTTGGTGCCTCTGCTCCCGGAATTAAGACACCACCAATTAATAAATCGCATTCTGAAACTAATTTTTTAAGATCTGTTTTGCCACTCTCCGCGGCTATTATTTTATCTCCAAACAACTCATGTAGTTGTTTTAGTCTGTCTTTTGATTTATCTACAACATATACTTTGCTTTTCATTCCGGTGGCTATTATCGCGGCGTTCTCTCCCACAACACCTCCGCCTAAAATGACTACGTTTGCTGGTTCGACTCCAGGCGCTCCTCCTAATAACAAACCCCTTCCTTTTTGATTTTTTTCAAGTGAGTGAGCTCCAGCTTGTATTGACATTCTTCCTGCAACAGCGCTCATGGGTGCTAGTAAAGGGAGTCGACCATTGTCATCTGTAACAGTTTCATATGCAATACATATTGATTTTGATTTAATTAGTCCGTGCGTAAGCTCTTTTGCAGCAGCTAAATGTAAGTAGGTGTAAATAATTTGATTTTCTCTTATCAATTTTACTTCACTCATCTGAGGTTCTTTTACTTTAACAATTATTTCTGATTTTTTAAAAACCTCCTCAGCGGTATTAATTATTTGAGCTCCAGCTTTTTTGTAGTCTTCATTTGTAAAGCCCGCTTCAAATCCTCCATTACTTTGAACTAAAACCTGGTGTCCTTTTTTTACTAGAACTATAACACTATCAGGAGTTAAACCAATTCTATGCTCTTGAAGCTTTATTTCTTTAGGAACTCCGATTATCATTTAGGATTTAGTATAATTTGAAATACCTGTTCTTAATTTATCAATTATCTCATCGATATGTTTTTTTTCGCAGATAAATTGTGGGGCAATAATTAATGTGTCTCCTGTATTTTTAAAATTTACTCCAGCATCATAACAATGTTTAAAAGTTTGAAATCCAGCTTTTCCTGGTTTTTCAACCATTTTCATCTCTATACCACCCATCATTCCATACCCTCTTATGCTAACAACCTCTTTTAAATCTTTAAGAGAATGTAAACCATCTTGAAAATAAGGTGACATTTCTTTTGCTCTTTTAAAAATATCCTCTCTATCAAAAATGTCTTGAACAGCTAAGGCAGCTGCCACTGCAACTGGTATTCCTGAATATGTATAACCATGAAATAACTCAGGAGTCCCTTCTGGAGCTTTTGAGGCGTCTAAAACTGCGTCATACATTTCCTCTTTAACAGCTACAACACCCATAGGAACTACTCCATTAGTTGTTGCTTTTGCCATAGTCATTATATCTGGTGTAACATTCCACTCTTGAGCAGCAAAGGCTGAACCTGTCCTACCCCATCCTGTTATAACCTCGTCAAATATTAAAAGTATTCCATGTTTATCACATATTTCTCTTAATCTTTTTAAATAACCTTTAGGAGGAACTAAAGTTCCAGTCGAACCTGCTATAGGCTCAACAATACAGGCTGCTATATTCTCACCACCAAAATTCATTGCTATCCTCTCGAGGTCTTCAGCTAACTCAACACCAGTTTCTGGTTGACCTTTTACAAATTTATGCTCAGGTAAATGAGTATGTCTCATGTGTTGAACTCCAGGCATTAATACACTGGCAAAAGTTTTTACATTATTTATCATTCCACCAACAGTAGTTGCGCCTATATTCATACCGTGGTAACCTCTTTCTCTACCAACAAATCTAAACCTCTTAGAATCTCCTTTTGCTCTATGGTAAGCAATTGCAATTTTAATTGCTGTTTCAACAGCAGTTGATCCACAGATTGTATAAAAAATTCTATTTATTCCTTCTGGAGTTTTTTTTGCTATTCTAGTTGCCAACTCAAATGATCCACCAAAACCTTGATTAAAAGGTTGACAGTAATCTAGTTTTTCTAATTGTTTTGAAACTGCCTCGGTAATCTCTTTTCTTCCGTGACCCAAAGGGTTACAAAATAACCCAGAACTAGCATCTATCATCTTTTTTCCAAGGTGATTAGTTAGATAAACCCCTTTTGCGTCTGTAATTAACCTAGGATTTTTTTTAAACGATTTGTTATCTGAAAAGGGCATCCAATGTTCATTTAATGAATTTGGAATATTTGTTCTTTGAGAGCTCATAATAAAATTTTTAGACTATTGCTTAACTAAAACAACTAAATTATATACAACTAATAGTAGTATTTAATTTTTTAATATATATCGTATAGATAATAATGCAAATTAAAAAAACTAAGATTCCTGGTTTAAAAATTGTTACAAACAAAATTTACAAAGATTCAAGAGGTCATTTTAAAGAAGATTTTTTATCCAAAAATTTTACTAAAAATCGTTTTGTTTTTTCCTGCACTTCAAAATCAAAAAAAAACGTTCTGAGGGGGCTGCACATGCAGCTCAAAAATGGACAAGGAAAATTCATATCTGTTGTAAAAGGTGCAATTTTAGATGTGGTAGTCGATGCAAGAAAAAAATCAAAAACTTTTGGGAAACATTACAAAATAGTTCTTTCCGATAAAAATGGAAAATCAATATTTATTCCACCTGGCTTTCTTCATGGATTTTTAGCTTTGCAAAAAGAAAATATAGTTCACTATTACAATACAAATTATAGATCCCCCAAGCATGAGATTGGAGTAATCTGGAATGATAAAACTTTGAAAATAAAATGGTCAACAAAAAAACCGTTGCTCTCCAACAAAGATAAAAAAAATTTAAAATTTGAGGAACTTTCAAAAAAATTAAGATGAAATGTAAAATTACTAATGACGATTTAAAACCTTTTATGTCATTTGGAAAGATGCCATCCGCCAATGGTTTTTTGGAAGAGAAAGATTTTAAAAATGAATTTTTTTACGAAATGGAAGTTGGTTTTTCTAAAAAAGTATCTTTATTGCAACTTAATGAATTTTCAAATCCTGAGGCAGTCCATAATGAGAGATATCCTTTTTATACAAGTAGTTCAAAATACATGACAGAGCATTTTAAAAATTTTGCTAAATGGCTAAGTGATAGATACTTATCTTCAGGATCAAAGTTAGTGGAAGTTGGGTCTAATGATGGAACTTTTTTAGAAAATTTTAAAGATAAGAATATAGAGGCGTTAGGATACGAACCTTCTTCTACAATTGCCAACTTGGCTAATAAAAGGGGAATAAAAACTTTTGATAAGTTTTTTAATACTTTTAATTTAGATTTAATTAAAGATTTTCATAACGATGTTGACGTAATAAGTTCAGCTAACGTGATAGCTCATATACCGGATTTAACAAATGTTATAAAATGTGTCGACAAATTACTATCAAATAATGGTTTGTTGATTTTTGAAGAACCTTACATGGGATCTATGTTTTCAAAGGTTTCATATGACCAGATTTATGATGAACATATTTTTATGTTTTCTGTCAGTTCTATTAAAAAAATATTTTCATTATTTGATTTTGAATTAATTGATGCTCTACCTCAAATTACTCATGGTGGATCCATGAGATATGTAATTGGAAGGAGAAAAAAACATCAAATTAATGATAATGTTCGTAAAATTATAGATGAGGAACAGAAAAACAAATTAGACACAGTAGACTCTTGCATTCAATTTAAAAAAAATTGCGAAAATTCAAAGTTCAAAACTATAAAAAAAATAGAAGAATTTAAAAGTCAAAATAAAAAGATATGTGGTTATGCTGCAACCGCGAAAAGTACCACAGTGTTAAATTATTGTGGTATTAATAATAAAATGATTGATTTTATTTGTGACACAACGAAAGAAAAAATTGGAAAATTTTCCCCTGGTTCGCATATACCAATAGTACCAGTTTCTGATTTTCATAAATCAAAGCCCGATATAGCTTTTTTATTTGCTTGGAATCATAAAGAAGAAATTTTTTCAAAAGAAAAAGATTTTAAAAAAAATGGAGGTGTCTGGTTTTCACATGTTGGTTTATAAAAATCGTATTGTAATTACAGGTGGTACTGGGAGATTTGCAAAATCTTTAAAAAAAATAAAAACTCGTTACAGTGTTTATTTTCCATCAAAAACTCAATTAAATATCCTAAATGAAAAATCTATTCTTAAATACCTTAAAAAAAAAAGACCTAAATATCTTATACACTTAGCAGGCTTATCGAGACCTATGTCGATACATGACAAAGATATAAGTAAAAGTATCAATTTGAATATTATTGGAACTGCCAACATTGTTAAAATGTGTGAAAAAATGAAAATAAAATTGATTTATTTTTCATCAAGCTATGTATATCCAGGCAAAAAAGGAAATTACAAAGAGGAAGAGCCTCTTTTACCAATTAATAGTTATGCGTGGTCAAAACTAGGTGGAGAATGTTCTGTAAGACTTTATAAAAATTCACTTATTGTAAGAGCGTCAATGACTGAAAAGCCCTTTGTTCATAAATCTGCATTTAGTGATTTCTTAACTAACTTTATATTTCACGATGAAATAGCTCCTGTAGTTTTTAAAATATTAAACCTTAAAGGTATAATTAACTTTGGCGGAAAATCTCAAAGTGTCTTTAAGTTTGTAAAAAAGTATAATCCGAAAATTAAGAAAATTTCGTACAAAAAGATTTTTGGAAATTCTTATCCTTCAAACACTACAATGAATATGACAAAGTTTAAAAAATTTTTTAAAAAAGATAAAAAAATTTAATTTCAACCTAGGATTGATTATTTCTTAAAACTTGGCCAATTATTGAACACTCTTTGTATTTACTTACGTACAAAATTCATTTTAAATCTTAACAATTAACAAACTATATATAGGAGAACTATGAAAAAAATAATAAGCACAGTTCTTGGGATGATTTTGGCTTTTACTCTTTACTCTTCAGTAGCATTTTCTGCTGCTAAAGAAGTTAGAGTTGCCTACTTTTTAGAGTGGCCATCTCCTAATCTTGAGGACATGAATAAGAAAGCATATTCAAAAGCACTTGGTGTGCCAGTGAAATGGACTAATTTTACAAATGGTGTAGCGATGACGGATGCTATGTTAGCAGGAGATATTGATATCTCTTACTCACAAGGTTTAATGCCGTACATTAACGCTGTTAAAGCAAAAGCACCTATTAGTTTAGTCGACGTTGCTATGGAATACGGTATGGGAGGAACAACATGTGTTACTTCTAATAAATCTGGTATTACAAAAGCGAATGCTTCAGAACTTGAAGGTAAAAAAGTTGCTGTTCCACTAGGAACTATGGCTGAATACGTTTTTACTGAAAGTATGAAAATAGTTGGAGCTGATAGAAAAAAAATGAACATTATTGCTATGGATCCCGAAGAAGGTGCAGCTGCACTAGTAAGTGGTGACGTTGTAATGGCATGTTTGTTTGGTGGTAATTCTATCAAGTCTGCAACATCAGTTGGAAAAAGGCTTCTAACAGTAGATGAAGCACGAGCTGGTGGAATTATGGGTATTGATATCGTTTCTGTTACAAACAAATTCATGAAAGAAAACCCAGGAATGTTAAAATCATTCGTTGAGTTAACTCATGAAGCTAATGAAAGATACAGAAAAGGTGGAAGTGATATGAAAGCTATGTCAAAAGAGTCAGAAATGAAAGTTGCTGACATGAAAGACACTTTAAGTGGCTTTAAATTCTTAACACCAAAAGAAACAAAAAAATCTATGAAGAGTGGAAACCTTGCTAAGTTTTTAAAAGGATTTGACACTCCAAGAGGTACGGTAACTACTAAGTTTTTACCGTAGTTTAAGAAATCAAATTAATAGGCGCCAATTTATACAATTGGTGCCTATTTTTTTTACTAAATATCTAATATAATTATTTTATGAGCGATTTAATTTCACGAAACTTAAATATGATTTTTAAAACTCCAAAAGGAGAGACTGTCCATGCACTCAAAGATTTAAATTTCACAATTAAAAAAGGTGAATTACTAACCGTCCTTGGTCCCTCAGGATGTGGAAAAACAACTTTATTAAATATTACAGCAGGATTTATAAGACCAACTTCAGGAAAAATTACTCTTAATAATAAAGAAATAAATGGACCAGGTGTTGATAGAGGAATGGTTTTTCAACAAGGTGCTTTATTTGAATGGTTAACTGTTGCTGAGAATGTAAATTTTGGTTTGAGAATGAAAGAAGAAGACGCTGTTCAAACTCAAAAGAAAGTCGACGAATGGTTGGATATTGTTGGTTTAAAAGGTTTTGGTAATACTCCTACTTATCAATTGTCTGGAGGTATGCAACAAAGGGTAGCTTTGGCTAGATGTTTGATAAATGATCCAGATTTAATTTTAATGGACGAACCTCTAGGAGCTCTAGATGCATTGACAAGAGAAAAAATGCAGTCGCTAGTTCTTAAAATTTGGAAAGAAACAGGAAAAACAATTATTTTAATAACTCACTCAGTTGAAGAAGCATTATTGCTTGGAGAAAAAGTTTACGTTATGGCTCCAAGACCTGGAAGAATTCATAAAGAATATAAGTTACCATTCGCATCAATGGGCCTTAAAGGGGACCTGAGAGAAATCAAAAATAATAAAGAATTCGTTTCAAAAAGAGAGGAAATTCTCTCTATGATTTGGGATATGGAAGAAGAAATAATGGGTAAAGATAATTAATGATCACAGCTTTTTTAACTTTTGTATTTTTCTTTGCTATCGTTGGGTGTGTTTTGTACGGTAGAAAATTAATTAAAACAGAAAAAGTAGATGCTGTTTTTGGAAATCCAGAAAGAGCACAAGGTGGAATTCATTGGGTAATTGTTGGAAGTAGTTTCTTGTTATTAGTTTGGCTTTACTATTCTTGGGATATTGCAAAATCCTTTTTTCCAAGATCGGCTAATGAACTTTGTCAAGTTGGAAAGGTAAATGAGTCCCTTCTTTCTCTCAAGTATCTTTTTCCAATTGAAGAGCGTCAACTTAAGAGTACTTCTGTTATTGAAACTGAAACAGAAAATTTAAATAAAATAATTATTGAAATTGAAAAATCAGAAGAAGTAAAAAGTCAAGATAAAAGCAAATTATTAAATTTTGTTTCACAAACTAAAAATACAATTCCTTTACTGACTAATGAAAAACTTTTAAATAATGAAACAAAAGAGCAAATTAAAATAATAAGTAACAAAATTATAGATTTAACTAAAAACTTTAGAAAAAAAGATTATCCAAATGAGAGCACTGAGCAAGAAATTGAAAGGATTGAAGCTGCTAAAGAGGAAGGTAGTTGGAAAGCTTCAAGTACATCTATTGAAAATACCATTGAAATACCTTCGATACCAAAAACAAAAAGAGGTTTAAAATTTCAAGCAGCTGCTGTGGAACTTAATTTGATAAGTGACGAGTTTTTTGAACTCCGAAATCATAATAGTCAATATACTTCAGCATTGGAAAAACTAAAAAAAGAGATTAAGGATTTCAGAACTAATCTTGGCTCTTCAGAGGAGATTTCTTCCTCGTTTGCAAAAGATATCTTAAAAATTGCACGAAGAATTGAATACGCAAGTATATTTCCACCAAATACTTTAAAAGACATGCAGATTTCAATAATTAATTTTGATAAAGCACAGAAAAAAGAACAAGGCACTTTAAGATGGGTCGATATACTTTTATTTCCGTCTGGTACCATTATTTCTAGTGGGCCAAGTTGTTCAGAACAAGGATCAGGTAGATGGCTACCGAAACCTTCAGACACAATTAATAAATTTACATTAATGCTAAACCCTAATGTTGGTTACAAACAAATTCCATTAATTTGGTATGAAATGATGGACGTGAGTAAAGTTATTGGTTTCTTAATTCCTGATTGGTTTGCGGATGTTTTACCTGGTGAGTACCCAGTTCATAATGAAAAGGGTGAAGTTAAACCCAACTTTAAAAGCAAAGTGTTAAGTTTTGTAACAGGAGACTTCAATTTATTTAAAATTCCAATACCAACAGGTCATATATGGGACTCTTTTTTAAGAGTGTTCCTTGGTCTTGTAGCAGGAATTATTGTGGGAGTGCCGTTGGGGCTGTTTATGGGCTTAAATAGATTTGCAAAAGGATTTTTTGATCCTTTAATAGAACTTTACAGACCTGTGCCGCCATTAGCTTGGGCGCCTTTAGTTATTTCTGTTTTAGGCATAGATAATCTTGGAAAAGTATTTTTATTATTTATGGTATCACTATCAATAATGATAATTTCAGCTAGGGCTGGTGCTTCAGGAACTCAATTGTCTAAAATTCACGCCGCACATTCTCTTGGCGCATCTAAGTGGCAAATATTAAGACATGTTATTTTTCCAAATTCTTTACCAGAAATTCTTACAGGCATAAGAGTAGCAACAGGAATGTGTTGGGGAACTTTAGTAGCTGCAGAATTTTTAGCTGGTACTACTGGAGTTGGGTTCGTAGAAAATGTCGCTAAAAAATATTTCCAATATGAAGTAATATGGATAACTATATTTATTATGGGAATGTTAGGTTTGTTATTTGATATTACAATAAGAAAAATAATTGATAAAACGATTCCTTGGCGAGGAAAAGGTTAATCATTAATGAAAAAGCTTAGTATCATAATATTTATTTTTCTTCTCCCGGCAACTATCTTAGCTGATGAAAAAGTAAAAGAAAAAAAAGTAGCTAAATATATCATGGAAAACATTCAAAAAGATTATTTAGATTGTTATAGTTTCTATAAGGTTGCAGCAGAGAGCTTTAAAAAGGCTGGGAAAGATCAGGGAATTATAAAAAATTTAGAAAATAGTGCTGATGTTTCATTGAAGTATAACTATGATTTAGGTGAAATTATGGGATTAAATCCTGAGGTTATGGCTGAGATGACTAAGACAAAAATAGATACGTTTGTGAAAATGGCAAACAAAGATTTTTCATCTTTAGCTAAGAAATATGGTCTCATGTGCAAGAGTTTGGTCGAGAATCCGGAGCAAAGAACAAATTACTGGGAACAAAAAGGTTCTAAAATAATTAAGTGAAAAAAAAAGTAATACTTTCAAAACTTCAGAGAATTTTTAAAAAACATAATCTTCCAAACAATCACTCTAAGATTTGTGCTGATTATTTACTTAAAGCTGAATTAATAAATGCACAGTCCCATGGTTTAGCAAGATTAAAGATGTATTGTGATAGACTGAAAAAAGGTCTTATAAATTCAAAACCAAAAATAAAAATAAAAAAAATCAGTTCATCTATCTCACACATTAATGCAGACAACAGTATTGGTTTTGTTGCTGCAGATATAGGTATTAAGGTAGCTATTAAAAATGCAAAAAAAACTGGAATTGGCCTTGTAGCTATTAAAAAAAGTGGTCATTACGGATTATCTAGTTTTTATGCCGAGCAAGCTGTAAAGAAAAATTTAATAGTATTTTGTTTTACAAATGCTCCTCCTGCATTAGCACCGCATGGAGCAAAAAAATCTTTGTTTGGAACTAATCCTATTTGCTTTGGAACGCCAACAGGTAACACACCTTTTATATTCGATTCTTCAGCTTCAATTATAAATCGAGGTAAAATACGAAGAGCAGAAAAGTTGGGTTTAAAAATTCCTTTCGGCGTTGCTCTTAATAAAAAAGGAAAAATAACTACAGATGCTAAACAAGCCTTGCAAGGTACGCAACTACCTATAGCAGGATTTAAAGGTTCAGGTTTAGCTTGGATGGTTGATATACTAAGTGGTGTTTTGACTGGAAGCAGCCATGGTGGAAAAACAAAAGATCCTTTTGATGACTTTTCAGGACCACAAAACGTAGGTCATCTATTTATTACGATTAATCCTAATGTTTTTTCAGGAAATAATTTTTTAAAAGAGATGAAAAAAAATATCAAATTAGTTAAAAAACTTCCTAAAGCAAAAGGATTTAGCTCAATAATGTATCCTGGAGAAAGAAAAAATAAGATATATAAAAAAAATATAAATAAAGATATATCTATACCTTCAAAAATACTGAAAGAAATGGAAGACCTTGATGCTAACGAATAAAAACATAGTTTGTCCTGAAAATCTTTTAAACATTGCAAAGGGTAAAGGTCCAGTAAAAGCTGTAATAGTAAATGCTGTAAAAAAAGTTGCAATAGAGTCGGCTAAGCAAGCGGTTGAGGCAAATTTAATAACACCATTGTTTGTTGGAGATAAGTCATTAATTGAAAAAATTTCAAAAGAAATTAATTGGGATATTTCAAAATATGAAATTTTTCATGAGCCTGATGAAAATAGTACTGCTCCGATTGCTGCAAAATTAGCTAGTGAAGGAAAAGTAAAAATAATAGTTAAAGGTCATATTCACACAGATGTTTTAATGAAAGCTGTGCTTAAAAGAGATTTAAATTTAATAGGAAAAAAAAGATTAAGTCATGTATGGCACATGACATTAGAAAAAAATGACAAACCGTTCATCATTACTGATGGCGCTTTGAATGTACTACCCAAGTTGGAAACAAAAATGCATATTCTAAAAAATTCTGTGGACTTTGCGAATAGGATAGGTATTGAAAAACCTAAAGTTTCAATTTTATCTGCTACAGAAGAAGTTTTAGAAAGTGTACCAAGTTCTGTGGAAGCAAAAGAATTAACAAAAAGAGCTAAAGAGGAAGGTATTAAAGCTGATGTTTTTGGTCCTATGGCATTCGATAATTCAGTTTCTGAAAAAGCTGCCCAAATAAAAGGAATAAAAAATGCTGTTGCAGGAAAAACAGATATTCTATTGGTGCCTAATGTAGAAGCGGGTAATGGATTAGTTAAAATGATGATATTTTTTATGGGCGCTTGTGCTGCGGGAGTAGTTGTGGGCGGTAAAGTGCCAGTTGTTATTACAAGTAGAGCAGATGATACTCAAGCAAGACTTGCCTCGATGGCTGCTGCCGTTGTTGCCCTATAATGAAAAAACTTAAAAACTGGGATAATAAAACATGGTTATCATCTAAATCGTATATCTCCCAATTTAGTAAATTTCTCAAAACAAAAATTAATTTGAATAAGAATTCAAAAATATTAGATATTGGATGTGGAAGAGCAAATATTATTAGTTATTTACAAAAAAAATATAGATTTGATAAAAAAGCAATAGGAGTTGATATTGTCAAAAATAAAGAAATAAAAAAAAATATAATCTTCAAAAAAATTGATGCTATTCAATATTTAAGAAAAACAAATATTCTTTTTGATATAATATTAATTAAACAAACAATACATTTTTTTAAATTTAAAGAATTAAATGAACTAATAAATTTAATTAAAAAAAGGTTATCTCCAAATGGTGTTATTTTAATTTTTTCTCTTAAAATTAATCGAAATGAATTACCAGTTTTCAGAGCAATGAAAAAAAAATTAGATAAGAGCCTAGTACGAGATAAGTATTTAATTAAAATAATTAAAAAAAAATTTGTAAAATACAAAATGAGTTGTTTTAAATTTAAAGTGACTATTTCAAGAAAAGAATATACAGATATGTTAAAAAAAAGATATATCTCTTGCCTGTTGAATCTTTCGAAAAAACAAATTGAAAAAGGAATATATGAAATTAATCTTAAATTTAAAAAAAAAATTAAGTTCAATGACGTTTTAGATTGTTTGATTTATAAAAATTAAAATTTTCTGACTAATTTCAATGTTTTTTCCACAAGCCAATTTACTGATGAATAGAAAAAATTATTATTAACTTTTTTTATTGCTTCATCAAAAGAAATTATTTGCGAATTATTTTTTATAATAAATTTTTCAAATTTAAGAAAATCGTTTTCATTCCAATAATTTAAGTGTACTTGGGTTGATTGAATACCGAAAGGTAAAAATATTTCTTTATAAAATAATTGAGGAATAAAATTCAAGTTGTGAATATTAAATGGCATTAAACCATAACCATCAATAATGTTTTTAATATTATTGTTTTTTAATGCTAAAAAAGTGTTTAAGTCGTACGTATGATTTGGTGCAAAAAAAGATCTTATTTCAATATTTTCTTTTTTAAATATTTCTAAACTTTTACTAATTCTTAAAAACTGTTCATCATATGTGTGTCCAAAAAATTCTGATCTACCTCCATAATTAAAGAAATCTTTTTTTTTAGTATCTTTGTCGTAGACATGCGTATAACCGTGCATAGAAATTTCCCACTTCTTTTCCTTCCATTTTCTTATTTGATCCCAAAACATATCATTTTTCTGATTTGATAAGAGTTCAGGATCTTTATTATTGCTGATAACACCTAATAAAGGTTTCACATTGTACTTATCAAATAATAACTCGCATTTTTTCATCAATGGCCAGTTCATATTTTCTGCAATATCATCTAAACGGATGAGAATTCCTGTGTTTTCTGATAAATATTTTTTTACAAAATTAATCATCTTTCGGATACATATTATATTATTATGAATTATAAAATAAGAAAAATATCTAGCATAAGTAAAAATCTTCTTTATGATTTTTTTAAATTGGCATATCCCCACAGATATACAAATTTAATTGAACATTGGAAATGGTTTTATAGATTAGGTTATAACGATTATGAGCCTATTGTAATCGAGGTTGACTCTAGAATTATTGGTATGGCTGGACTTATTCCATCTAAACTGAGATGTAATGAAAAAATCTTAGAGTCTATATGGTTTACTGATTTTATTATTCTTAAAGAGTTTAGAAACAAGGGTTACGGTTCAATTTTAACTAAAGAATGGATGAAGATATGTCCTACTCAAATTACTTTCTGTAATAACGAGTCTCTTAAAATATTTAAAAAATTTTCTTGGGAAAGTAATAACCACACTTACAGAAATGTCAAACCAATCAACATTTTGAATATTATACCATTAATAAATAAATTTAATTTTCAATCAAAGAGAAATAAATCTTTTGTATCTATTAATCCAAGACGTATTGAAAATAGTGACATTTCAAAACTTTGTAATTTAGAAAATAAAAAAAAATTTAATACTGAATTATTTTCAATTATTCACGATGAAGAGTGGTTTAAATGGAGACTAATTGATTGTCCATATAAATCAAATATTTATTTATTTGAAAATAATGCAGACATAATTATTGGAAATATTTTTAATTATAATAAACAAAAAAGATTTAATATTATTTATAGTTATATAGATAATCCAGTTGATAGAGGAATATATGATTTAGTAATTGATTGGAGTTTTAAAAATGAAGTTGACTATATTTGGTATATTAATAATCAAGAAAATGTTTTTTTTAAGGAAGTAGAGTTTTTTAATAAGTTTTTTAGAAAAAAAATTAATTTTGCATGTTGGTCTGATGATAAAAATGTACTCTCAAATCTCAAAAAAGGGCTATCAAACTCACAAGGTTGCGACAGTGATATCGATAGTTCCCTTTTTCAAGATTAAATAATTTAATTTTACTTGCCTGGTTCCTTATAACTTGTTGCCATCTTTTGTGCTGTTTTAGCTATTCCGTTTAGATCTACATCTTCTAAAATAGTAAAATCTGATACTGCACCACTTGATACAGCAACCATTGCAGCAGCAGCAGCTTGTTCAAAAGTTCCTTCGATCTCTGCCATGAAATCATATTTTCCTCTTAGACCGGCATATCGAGTAACTTTTGCTCCTACTGAGGCAGCAAGTGCAGATGTAGCAGCTTTTCTATCTGTTGACGGGTTACTTACAAACCCACCAAGACCTTTTGCTGTGTAGCATCCTAATGTATAAAATTTAGCCATTGTTTCTCCTTTCTTATTTTTCCACCACAACTGTTCCAGAATGAGGATCTGTAACACCTAATTCGGGAGACAGTTCATCTAAAGTATGTCTTAGCGTATCCAAGAAACCAACCATCTTTGGTCTTGCCTTAGCTATATCATCTTCAGAATTCCATTCACCAATCATAAAAAATTCATTGGGTTTAGTCTCAACGTACTTTGCAGAAATTTGTCCATCAAATTTTGGCATTTCATTTATTTTTTTTAAATATTCATCTCTGCTAGATGATTTTACTTTACATCTGACGATGTTCATAAATTTTGCCATTTTTCCTCTAATATAATGTTTGAATTACTTTTTTAATTCTTTCAGCTCCATTAGGAATTAAAGCTTCGACAAAAGAATGGCATTTTTCGGTTTTGGTTTTATCGTATTTTGAACCGTAATGTTTATCAACTGCTTTGTTTACTTCGTCATCCCATTGTTTTTCTGGTATTCCTATTTCTAAAGCATATGCTTTTAAGACCTTTACAGTTGAGATGGATTTTTCTTTCATGCCGTATTCAAATTTTTCTCCTGAAGGTAGAAAGTAATTAGCCATGTAAATCCCAACACAATCCAATGCTTTTGATTTATCTTTATCACTCATTCCTGCATTAGCAGAGGTGAAGATTAAAAAAGTTAGTAGTAAAATAATTTTTTTCATATCTTATTTTAATAAATTAAACGATAAATTAACTATGTTTAAATGTGGTTTCAGGTATGCAATTTGTCTACAACTATAAGATGAACTATGGAATAAGAATGATTTTTGGTGCTACGCAGGTCCCGTTATGTATTTCGTTAAATGCTTCAGAACCTTTTTTAAGATCTCTATATTCTATCCAACCTAGATCACCTAGTTTTTTATTAGAGAGAATATCTAAAGTATTTTTAAAATCGTTGTTTGTGTAGCAGTAAGTTCCAACAAGAGTAACCTCTTGAATAGTTAATTTTTTAAAATTAAAATCTCCTGTCGGTTGAGTTAATCCAATATGTATTATAGTACCCCCCGGAGCGATTGATTTTATTGCCTGCTGACGTGTAACTTCTAAACCCACAGACTCTAATATTAAATCAAAGTTATTTTCTTTTATGGATTTATCATCAGGAGAAACAAAACTTGCCGAAAGGTATTTTTTGCACTCATTAAGTCTTTTTTTATTTGGATCAGACATAATGATATTTTTGGAATTTTTTTCTTTGTTAAGAATTAAACCACAAAGAAGACCTATAGCACCTGCTCCTTGAATTAAAATTTTACTTTCCGATAAAGTTTTTTTAAGATTTTGTTCAGCTAATAGAACAGCATGAAGAGCAACTGCTGTTGGTTCGGCTAGTGCCGCCTCTTTAATATTTAGTTTTTCTGAAATCTGAAAAATATTCTTTTCTGGAACACAAACTAATTCGGCTAATCCACCTTCTCTTTTAATTGGTGTGCTCATACCAATCATTGTTCTTTCAGGGCACAAATGTTCTCTATTATTTTTACAATATTCACATTTATCACAACTTATAAGAGGATTAACGACAACATTTTTATCTTTTAATTTGCCATCTAAAGCTTTGCCACTTATCTCGTGTCCAAGAATTAATGGTGGAACTCTTCTTTCATCTTGTCCATGGAAAGCATGCATATCAGATCCACAAATACCTGAAGCCTGAACTTTTATAATACTTTCACCAGGTTTTGGTGTTGGGTCTTTTTCTTTTTTGTAATCTATTTTTTGTGTTCCAGTGTAAACTAATGCATGCATTAATTTGAGAAACCGTATTTCCTTAATCTTATGTCAGCTGTTCGCGCGTGAGCTTCCATTCCTTCAGCTCTACCTAGTCTTGCTGCTGTTGCTCCAACAACTTTTGTTGCGTCTTTTGTCATTCTTTGAAAAGTTAATGTTTTAATAAATTTTCCAACGAATAGTCCGCCAGTATACCTTCCGCCACCTTTTGTTGGTAATATATGGTTTGTTCCTGAACATTTGTCTCCGTAAGCTACTGTAGTCTCTTCACCTAAAAATAACGAACCATAATTTCTTAATCTCTTTAACCACCAGTCTAATTTTTCTGCGTGAACTTCTAAGTGTTCAGAAGCATATTTATCACTCACTTCTGCCATTTCCTCATTAGTATCGCAAAGAATTACTTCACCATAGTCTTTCCAAGCAGCAGTAGCATTTACTTTGGCAAGTTCAGGTAATTCATTTATTAACTCTGGTACTCTTTTCATTGTAAAGTCTGCTAACTCTTTATCCGTAGTGAATAACCATGCTGGAGAATTATATCCATGTTCCATCTGACCAACTAAATCAACGGCTACGATTTCTTTATCAGCTGTTTTATCTGCAATTATTGCAATTTCAGTGGGTCCAGCAAATTGATCAATTCCTACTTTTCCATAAACAATCCTTTTAGCTTCAGCTACATACTGATTTCCAGCTCCAACTAGAAAATCAACTGGAGGGTTTTTGAAACAACCATGTGTCATTGAACCTATTGCTGCAACTCCCCCCAAATTCATAATTACATCTGCACCACAATGATTAGCAGCAAAAATAATTCCTGGATTAGCTCCATCTTTATCTTTTGGTGGACTTGCACAAATTATAGTTTTAACACCAGCTACTTTAGCAGGAGTAATAGCCATCACAGCCGATGAAATATGCGCGTATCTTCCGCCTGGAATATAACAACCCGCCGTATCAACTGGAATTAATCTTTGTCCAGCGAATAATCCTTTGGACAGCTCAACTTCAAAATCGTTATTCATGCTTTTCAATTGATGCTCCGCGAATTTTCTAATTCGTTCGTGAGCAAATTTAACATCGTCTTTTGTCTTTTGATCAACTTTTTTGATTGCTTCTTCAATTTTTTCTTTAGAGACAATTACCTCTCCCTCGTATTTATCGAATTTTTTATTAAGCTCTTTAATTGCCACTTCTTTACGTTTTGCAATATCATTTAGAATATCTTGCACAGCTGCCTGTGTTTTGTGATCGTCCGTTTCCGGAGTTTTAGAAGCTTTTTTAATATATTTAGTTGCCATAAAGTAAAGTTGGTAACCACAAAGCAATTTGTGGAAACAGTACTATTAATACTAATCCAAAAATTTGCAAGACCATAAATTGCATCATTCCGTAATAAATGTCCTTTAAATCCCATTCAGGCACAACGCCTTTTAAAAAATAAGCAGAAAGCGCTACTGGTGGTGAGAGCCAGGCGGTTTGAAGGTTGACGGCAACTAATATTGCAAACCAAGTTAAGTTAAAGCCAAGTGCCTCAACTAAAGGTAAGATTATTGGTATTATGATCATCACGATAGGAACCCACTCTAAAGGCCAACCTAATAAAAATATCATTACCATTATCATGGCTAAAATTAGATATTTATTCATTTCTAAACCTAATAGGAATTCAGTTAATAATGTTGGTGTTCCTAATCTAGCAAACACTGCACCAAAGAAATTTGAAGCTGCAACTAATACCATTATTAAAGCTGTAATTTCTAAAGTTTTAACTAGAGCTTCTTGTAATTTTGGTAAAGTAAGTTTCTTATAAGCAAGAGAAAGTAATAAAGCACCCATTGCACCACAACCAGCTGCTTCTGTTGGAGTTGCAAAACCAAATAAAATACTTCCAAGTGCTGCGAAAACTAAAGCAGCAGGTGGTACTAATCCTAATAAAAATTCTATCCAGACTTTTGTCATGCTAGTAGCTTGCATATCTTCTGGTAAAGGTGGGCCTAATTTTGGATCCATCATACATCTTACTGTTGTGTAAGCTGCGTATAGTGTTGCAAGAAGAATTCCTGGAAAAATTGCTGCTGCAAATAAATCTATCACAGGAATTTCCATAATTGGTCCCATAACAACTAACATAATACTTGGTGGAATTAATATACCTAATGTTCCTCCAGCAGTAATAGTTCCTGCAGCAAGTCTTACATTGTAACCTGATCTATTCATTGATTTAGCAGCCATAATTCCTAAAATTGTAACTGAAGCTCCTACTATTCCAGTTGCTGCTGCAAATATAACTGAAACGAATAAAACTGCGTAATAAAGTGATCCTCTTACTCTTGCTAACATTAATTGAAATGCTGAAAATAGTCTTTCCATTAATCCTGCTTGCTCCATCATAATTCCCATGAAGACAAAGAGCGGGACGGCGGCCAAGGTTTGTTCGGTCATGACCATCGAAAACTGAAGTGTCATTAAATAAAACACAAGTTTTCCAAATCCTAAATAGCCAAATACAAAGCCCAAAAAAATTAAAGTGAATGAAATTGGAAAGCCAACAAATATTGCAAAAAGCATTACGCCAACTAAAATAAATCCTAATACTGCTGGATCAATTAATTCTGCAATCATTTACTTTCTCCTGGCCACTCACCTTTTTTTGCAGCCCAATAACTTTTCAATAATTCTGAAACTCCTTGGATAAGAAGAAAAAGTATACCAATTAATAAACAAGTTTTTATTGGCCACATATAAGGCATCCAAGTCGTATCCATACCTCGTTCTCCTCTTCTAATTGACTCGCCCACATAGCCAACGGTCATGTAGAAAAATACAAATAATCCTGGAAAATAAAATAAAATATATAACCAAAAATCAATTAGACCTTGATTTTTGACTTTAAAATTTCTGTATAAAAAGTCTGCTCGAATGTGAACTCCTCTTGAGAGAGCATAAGCTGCTCCAAGCATAAATAGAGCTCCATATAAAAATCTACTAATATCGTAAGCCCAAATTGTGGGCGCTAAAAATAATTTTCTCATTATGACCTCATAAGTCATTGCTAAAATTAAAGGCATTAATATCCAACAAACTATATTCCCAACCCACTTACTAAACTTATCTATTGATGTAATTGTTTTTGCCATCCACATAGGCATATCAGCTGGCATTTTGCCCGAACCACCTCGCCTTTCGGCAATCATTTCATCTGAGATATCTAATTTTGTTGGCTTATCATTCATAGTTCATCCTAAACAATTAGAGCGGACTTTAAAAGCCCGCTCTAATTTCTCTTTAATTATTTTATTACTTTAATGTTGCTGCGTGAGCCATTCCTAGCTTAGCATTTGACATTTGTGCACCACTCCAGAATGGAACAGCAATATCAGCAAATTCTTTCATTGATTTGTAAACTTTAGCAAAAAATTTATTTTCTGCTGCGTTTTTGTTCAATGTTTTCTTCGCTGCTGCCATATATTCTTTAAAGTAGTCTGTAGGAGTGTCTTCTAAAATTACTCCGTGCTTAGTAGTTAATTCTCTTAAAGCTTTTCCATTTTCATAGATTCTGTAGCTTAAAGATTTAGCTAATGAAGCATTTGCAGCTACTTCAAGAGATTTTTTCTCATGAGCAGTCATTTTGTTGTAAGTTTTTCCAGTAATATAAAAGTCAGCATTTACTACTACTTGGTGTAAGCCTTGTAGATAGTAGTGTTTTAATACCTTTTGGAAACCAAATGTTAAATCTGGTTTAGGGCAACACCACTCTGCTGCATCGATAGTTCCTGCTTGTAATGCTGGTAAAATATCTCCACCACCCATTGCTACAGATGCAATACCGATATCTTTATATGTTTGACCAGGAATTCCTGGAGGAGTTCTGAATTTATATTTTCTAAAGTCAGCCATATCCTTAATTGGTTTTGGAAACCAACCTAAAGCTTCTGGTCCAACTGGTTGAAGCATAAATCCTTTTATGTCTCTTCCCATTTCTTTCCATAATTGGTCGTACAACTCTTTTCCACCACCGTACTGAAACCATGATAAAAATGCTAAATTGTCTATACCTACTCCACCACCTGCTACTGGCGAACCAAATAACATAGCTGCTGGATGATCACCTGACCAATAGTGTGTCCAAGCGAAACCACAATCGATTAATCCTTTATCAACTGCGTCTAATGTTTCTTTTACTCCTACAACAGCGCCTGCTGGTAAAATTTCAAATTTTAATGAACCATCAGTTAATTCTGTTACAGTGTCAGTAAAGTCCTTTAACATTTTTACTTCATCAGCTTTAGTGTTAAGAACGGTCTGACATTTTAATGTCTTAGCGTTTGCTGAAGTTATAGAAAAACCTACAAATACAGCTAAACCTAAAACAATTGATAATAGTCTTCTCATTTATCCCCCGTTAGGTTTGTTTATTTTTCGGTAGTATGTTGGATTGAATTGATAGAGTCAAACACTAGTCTTTAAACCATAGGTTGTAGTAGACTTATTGGTAATATTAAATTTTCTAATTTATAAGATAAATATCATGGAGGAATTCGATTATATAATCATTGGTGCAGGATCTGCAGGATGTGTTTTAGCAAACAGGCTTACTAGTAAAGAAGAGAATAAAGTTTTGCTGCTCGAGGCTGGAGGTAAAGATAATTATCCATGGATACACATTCCAGTTGGGTATTATAAAACTATGCACAATCCTAAAGTAGACTGGTGTTTCCATACAGAAAAAGATGAAAACATGAATAATAGATCAATTAGATATCCAAGAGGTAAAACTTTAGGCGGAAGTTCCTCTATTAATGGTCTTCTTTGGATAAGAGGTCAAAGTAATGACTATGATAATTGGAGACAAATGGGAAATAGCGGATGGGGATGGAATGATGTTCTGCCTTATTTTTTAAAATCTGAAAATAATGAATTAGGTAAAAGTGAATTTCATAACGATAGTGGACCAATTATGGTTTCTAATAAAAAAATTAATCTAAAAATGTTAGATGAGTTTCAAAATGCAGCTGAAGAATGTGGAATTCCAAAAACTAATGATTTTAATACTGGAGATAATACTGGGATAGGTTTTTTTCAATTTACTACAAATCATAACAAGTCTTTACTAAAATTGAGATGTAGTGCTGCAAAAGGGTATTTGAATCCAATAAAAAAAAGAAAAAATTTGAAAATTATAACTCACGCACATGTTCAAAAAATTAATTTTGAAGGAAAAAAAGCAGAAAGTGTTAGTTTTTATCAAGGTAATGAAGTTGTTACGATAAAAGCTCGAAGAGAGATTATATTATCAGCAGGTTCAATAGGATCGCCTCATATACTTCAGGTTTCAGGTATCGGGGATTCAAGTAAACTTAAAAAAAACGGCATACAAACTATTCATGAATTAAAAGGTGTTGGTAAAAATTTGCAAGATCATTTAATGTTTAGACCAGTTTACAAGGTTAAAAATTTGAAATCGTTAAATGGTAAAATAAATAGTTTATTTGGAAATTTTTTAATTGGTTTGGAATATCTGTTTAAACAAAGTGGACCCATGACAATGGGAGCAAGTCAGGTTTGTGGATTCGCTAAAAGCGATCCATCAAAAGAGACACCTAATTTACAATTTCATGTTCAACCAATTAGTACAGATATTTTAGGGGCATCAAAACTTCATGACTTTGATGGTATCACTCCAACTGTTGCAAATATTAGGCCTTCAAGCAGGGGAGAAATTTCAATAGTAAGTAATGACAGTAGAGTAAATCCTAAAATTAAAATGAATTACCTGTCTACACAAGATGATCGAATAGTTGCGGCTCAAGGACTAAAACTTGTAAGGAAAATCATGTTAGAGACTAAAACTTTTAAAAAATATGAGCCGAAAGAATATAGGCCTGGTGTTCATATTACTGATGATGAAGAACTAGTAAAAGCTGGTAGCGAGTTTACCCAAACCATTTTTCACCCCGTGGGAACGTGTAAAATGGGAAAGGATGATAATGCGGTTGTTAATGATAAATTACATATGCATGGACTTAAAAATCTAAGAGTGATAGATGCTTCAATAATGCCAAATATTACTTCAGGAAATACCAATGCTCCAACAATAATGATTGCTGAAAAAGGTGCAGAATTTATTTTGAATAATCAAACTCAATGACAGAAGAATTAATAATTTTAATACAGATAATATTTATCGATCTAGTCTTAGCTGGCGATAACGCAATTATAATTGGAATGGTTGCTTCAAAATTCGATCCTGACAAAAGAAAAAAAATAATTTTTTGGGGTATTAGCGCTGCAGTTATTTTAAGAATATTATTCACACTAATTACAACTTATCTATTAATGATCACTGGTCTTAGATTGATTGGAGGTATTTTACTTCTCTATATTTGTTACAAATTATACGTTGATGTAATTAAAGGCCAAATTGAAAAGAAAGATATTAAAGTTGATAATAGTTCATTTAGTAGAGCAATTTTTACAATCATTATGGCTGACGTTACAATGAGTCTTGATAATGTATTGAGTGTTGCAGGAGCAGCAAAAGGTCATTTTATGTTATTGATATTTGGTTTGGCTTTATCTATTGCGTTAATGGCATTTGCAGCTAGTCTAATAGCTAAATGGATTGAAAAATATAAATGGATTGGATGGTTGGGTTTATTAGCTATACTATTTGTGGCTATAGATTTAATATACACTGATTTAAAATTGATTTTATAAATATGTATCTAAAAAAATATAATTTAAAAGGTAAATACGCTTTAGTGACTGGGGCTGGTAAAGGTCTAGGAAGAGCTTGTGCTATAGCATTGGCTGAGGCTGGCTCAAATTTGATTTTAATAAGTAGAACACAAAAAGACTTGGACTCGGTATCTAAAATTGCAAAAAAATATAAGGTAAAAAGTAAAACATATGTTTGTGATTTAACAAATTATATGAAACTTAAAAAAATAATCGAAGAACAAAAAAAAATTGATGTTTTAATAAATAATGCTGGGACAAATATTCCTGAACATTTTTTAAAAATTCGAAAACAAGATATGGAAAAGGTTGTTAAGATAAACACGATTGCAGCATTTAATGTTGCAAATTTAGTTGCATTGAAAATGGTTCAAACAAAAAACAGAAAAAAAATAGGAGGAGCAATAGTTAACATGTCCTCTCAGATGGGTCATGTAGGAGGACCTATAAGAAGTGTATATAATATGACAAAATTTGGAGTTGAGGGTTTAACAAAAGGGATGGCAATCGATTTAGCTAAATATAATATAAGAGTAAATAGTATTGCTCCAACATTTGTTGTTACCCCAATGACAAAAAAATTTTTTAAGAATAAAAATTTTAGAAAAGAAGTTTTAGGTAATATTCCTTTAGGAAGATATGCAGAATTATCTGAAATATCATCCGCAGCGGTTTTTTTAGCTTCAGATGCAGCTTCTATGGTAACTGGAACTTCATTATTGGTAGATGGTGGATGGACAGCAAGATAATAAAATTACTATTCGCTTTTCTTTTATTACCAATAAATTCTTATGGAGCTGAATTTCAAGGAAGTTTTAAACAAGGTTCTTTTATTCTAGGAAAAACTAGTCAAAACTCAAAAGTTTATATTGATAAGAAAAAAGTACGAGTTTCAAAAGAAGGTTATTTCGCTTTTGGGATAGGTAGGGACAGGAAAAATAATATATTAATCAAAATAATTAACGATGAAAAAACAGAGGTCATAGAAAAAAAAGTTTTAAAAAAAAAATATGTTATTCAGAGAATTGACGGTTTGCCTCCTAAACAAGTCACGCCTCCAAAAGAAGTTTATGATAGAATTAAAGCTGATAATATTCTTATAGGTAAAGCTAGATCAGTTGATAGCGACCTTGATTTTTTTAAAAATAAGTTTGAAGTCCCACTTAAAAATTCTATAGTTACTGGAGTTTATGGAAGTCAGAGAATACTAAATGGAAAACCTAGAAGACCTCATTACGGATTAGATTTTGCCTCAGCAGAAGGTACCCCAATTAAAGCCATGTTAGACGGAGTAGTTACTCTCGCTGAGGATGATCTTTATTTTACAGGAGGGACGCTTATTTTTGATCATGGTCATGGCATAAGTACACTTTATATGCATTTAAAAGATATTGATGTTAAAATTGGTCAAAAAATTAAGCAAGGAGAGAAAATTGGAACAGTTGGAAAAACTGGTAGATCAACGGGACCCCATTTAGATATAAGGTTAAATTGGTTTAACGTAAAATTGGATCCTGCGAGTGTTTTGGAATTAAATTAATTAATGTTTAACTTTTTAATTAAAAGATTTGAAACGAACTGATGACCTTTTTCAGATAGGTGAACAGGATCATAATTTAAAAAAAGTTTTTTTTCTTTATTTTGACAAAATTCATTAGTCAAGTCATGAATATTAATTTTTAAATCAAAAAAAATCTCATTAATTTTTTTTTGTGGATGCATGAGATCCTCATTACAGTTTTCTTTTATTTGATAAGAATAAGGTAACACGAAATAATCTACTTTAATTTTTTTTAATTTTGAAAAGTTCTGCATTTCAAAAATAGTATTTTTATATTTTTTTAATATATTTTGATCGTTATAGTAAGCACTAAGAAGATTAAAATGTCTTTCATCGGACTTTGTAAATTTTGATTTAAGTAAAACAAATAACGCTGATTTATTTCTTAAATATATATTCACTTTTTTAAGTATTTTTATGTAAAAAGGTTCTAAGCTTTGTTTTTCTTGTAGCTCATTATTTTTAATAACTCCTTTTGAAAAATGAGCATCATTTAAACAAATAAACACCATAACCCTAGATATATCTTTAAAAGTTTCTTGATAGTCTTTAATTAAAAAAGAATAATCAATAATATTGTGTCCTGCTACAGAAGCATTATATATATTTGAATTTGTCTTATTTCTAAGAATTCCAATGAATGTTTTATTTTCATCTACGCCAACACCAAAGCTAACACTATCACCTAAAACTAATATTGATGAACTATATTTATATTTAAAATCTTTTGATGGTATTCTAAACCCATTTTTATCAGTGTAAGCCTTAATTCCAAAAATCATTGCTTCGGTATTACGTTGATTAAGAACTGTTTCGCTATCTAAATTAAAGAGATTTCTATCCACGCCTTGAAGCTGTGATAATTTAAAAGCTCTAACTGTGAATTCTGTGAAAAGTATTAATAATGAAAAAATAATTAAATTTATAATTATAACTCTCATTAAATTAAAGTATTTAATCAATACTTTTTTGTGGTCTCATATCCTCTTTTTTTATACCAGCAACTCTTACTGGTTTTTTCATAGCATCTCTTCTAAAAGGCTCACCTAATTCTTGGTTAAGTATAACTTCAATAAAAGTAGTTATTCCCTTTTTTTGATCATCACAAGATTGTTTAATTGCTTTTGTTGTCTCTTCCATTGTCTTTACTGTTACACCTTTTAAACCACAGGCATTTGCAACTTTGGCAAAGCTTAATTCTGGGTCAAGCTCAGTTCCAATAAAGTTATTGTCAAACCATAAAGTAGTATTTCTTTTCTCTGCTCCCCATTGATAATTTCTAAAAATTACCATCGTGATTGCAGGCCATTCTTCTCTAGCGCAAGAGCTCATTTCATTCATGCTAATACCGAATGCTCCATCTCCTGCAAAACCGATTACTGGAACATTTGGACAACCAATTTTTGCCCCAAGAATAGAGGGAAAACCGTAACCACATGGTCCAAATAAACCTGGGGCTAAATATTTTCTTCCTTTTTCAAAAGTTGGATATGCGTTACCAATTGCACAATTATTTCCAATGTCGCTTGATATAATTACATCCTCTGGCATTCCTGCTTGTATAGCTCTCCAGGCTTGACGAGGGGACATTCTGTTTTTATCCCTAGCCCTAGCCTCTTTGTTCCATACCGTTCCAGGATCATCATCCTCATGATCTAGGCTTGATAGTTTTTGAAGCCATGCAGATTTTGTTTGATGAATTAAGTCTTTTCTTTTTTGTCTATCGCTATCTCCTGCGTTTTTAGATAATTTATTTAATAATTGTTGTGCAACTAATTTAGAATCTCCACAAATTCCAACGGTGACTTTTTTAGTTAGTCCAATTCGATCTGAATTCATGTCAACTTGAATTATTTTTGCATTTTTCGGCCAGTAATCTATTCCATATCCTGGAAGTGTAGAAAATGGGTTTAATCTTGTCCCTAAAGCTAAAACAACATCAGCCTTAGCTATTAATTCCATTGCAGCTTTCGAGCCGTTATATCCAAGAGGTCCTACTGCTAAAGGATGGCTTCCAGGAAAACTATCGTTATGTTGATAACCAGAGCATACAGGAGAGTCTAATTTTTCCGCTAACTTTACACAGTCTTGAATAGCACCTCCTATAACAACTCCTGCTCCGGATAATATAACAGGAAATTTTGCATCAGATAATAATTTTGCTGCTTTGTTTATCGCCTCAGCCCCACCAGCTTGTCTTTCTAATCTTACAATCGGAGGCAAGTCTATATCAATAACTTGCGTCCAATAATCTCTAGGAACATTTATTTGTGCAGGGGCTGATCCTCTAACAGCTTTTTCAATTACTCTATTTAAAACTTCCGCAATTCTTGAAGGATCTCTTACTTCTTCTTGATAACAAACCATATCTTTAAATAAATTCATTTGTTCTACTTCTTGAAAACCGCCTTGTCCCATAGTTTTGTTAGCTGCTTGAGGTGTTACTAAAAGTAATGGTGTATGATTCCAATATGCAGTTTTAATTGGTGTTACTAATCCAGTAATTCCTGGTCCATTTTGAGCGACAACCATTGACATTTTTCCAGTTGCTCGAGTGTAACCATCGGCTATAAGACCGCCATTGGTTTCATGCGCTACGTCCCAGAAAGTTATTCCTGCATCTGGAAAAATATGAGATATAGGCATAAATGCTGATCCTATAATTCCAAACGCATGCTCAATACCGTGCATCTGTAAAACTTTTACAAAAGCTTCTTCAGTGGTCATTTTAGCCATAAAAATCCTTTTAAATATATAATTAATCTTACTTCCAATATATCAAAATTTAGTCTATATCCATTAAATATTTTATGTCACAGCCTGATTTAATTATACACGATGAAAAAGATAATGTTGGTGTGGTGGTAATTGAAACCACAAAAAAAGGCCAAGATTGTAGTGCCTGGATCATGGAAAATGACAAAACTGTGAAAGTAAGCTCATTGAATGAAGTTCCTTTAGGTCATAAAATTGCTCTTCAAAATTTAAAAGAGGGTGATACCATACTTAAATACGGTCATGATATAGGCAAAGTAGTTAAGCCGATAAAAAAAGGTGAACATGTTCATGTTCATAATGTAAAAACAAAAAAATGGTAATTAAATGGATATCCCAAAGAGTTTTTTAGGTTATAAAAGAGAGAACGGCAGAGCGGGAACAAGAAATCACGTAATTATTCTCCCAGTTGACGATATTTCAAACGCATGTGCTGAGGCTGTAGCTAATAATATTAAAGGTACAATTGCACTGCCTCACTCTTACGGAAGATTACAATTTGGTGCAGATTTAGAACTTCACTTTAGAACTATGATAGGTACAGGAAAAAATCCTAATGTAGCAGCAGTAATTGTAATAGGTATTGAGCCAAAATGGACTAAAAGAATTGTTGAAGAAATAGCAAAAACTGGAAAACCAGTAGAAGGCTTTCACATAGAGAGAACTGGAGATATTGGAACTATAATGAAGGCATCGAAAAAGGCACAAGAGTTTTCTCAGTGGGCCTCTGAAAAACAAAGAGAAGAGTGTCCATTAAGTGATTTATGGATATCGGTAAAGTGCGGTGAGTCTGATACGACTTCTGGATTGGCGTCAAATCCAACTGTAGGAAATTTAATGGAAAAATTAGAACCGTTCGGTGTTCACTTGTGTTTTGGTGAAACATCTGAGTTGACTGGAGCAGAAAAAGTGTGTGCAGCAAGAGGTGCTACAAAAGAAGCGCAGGATAAATTTATGAAAACTTGGAGTTCTTACAACGACTTTATTTTAAAAGAAGCAACAAATGACTTATCTGAAAGTCAACCTACAGCAGGGAACATAGCTGGAGGATTAACAACTATTGAGGAAAAAGCTTTTGGAAATTTTCAAAAAATAGGAAATTTAAAGTTTATAGATGTTTTAGAGCCCGCTGAAGAACCTAAAAAGGGTAAAGGTTTATACTTTATGGACACATCATCTGCTGCAGCAGAATGTGTAACTTTGCAAGCTGCAGGAGGATTTAATATACACTTGTTCCCCACAGGACAAGGCAACATTATAGGAAATCCTATTGAGCCAGTAGTAAAATTAACGGCAAATCCACTAACAGCAAAACTTATGAAAGAGCACGTAGACTGTGACGTTTCAAAAATTTTATCTAGAGAGATGAACTTATCTCAAGCAGGAGATGAACTTATTAAAACTATGTTAAGAGTTGCTAACGGTCGACTAACTTGTGCTGAAGCTTTAGGTCACAGGGAATTTGTAATGACCAAGCTATACAGAAGCGCATAGAACAATAAAATTATTTTATTTTTCCGGAAATTTAACTTCTTCTACTTTTTTAACTTCTTTTTTTCTAAAGTCTCTTAGCATTTTTCTAATAATTGGACTTAAAATTTTTCTCATAAATGCTATTAGTGCACCTAAAGCTATAGCTAATAAAATTGCGAGCGTTCCGTATAAGAAAGGTGCCTCACTTGCAAAATTTACTGTAAATTCAGCTAAAGCATTCAAATCTGTTTTAATAATTTTTTCTCCATTAAAATTGGATTTATCTCTGAAGAAAGAGTCATAACCGATTGCAATAGCTACCGAAATCAGAAGCATTGCAAATAAAGATTTTAATTCTGTACTATCTAAAAACTGACCAAGCTTTTGACCAAGTTGAACACCTACTATAGAACCAAGTATTAGTGGAACGACTAAAAATAGATCGATAGATCCATAATTGAATGCATGCAGCACAGTTACTATCGCACTTATAAAAATGGTTACAAATAATGAAGTTCCTGGTATTAGTTTGACTGGCATTCCAACAATATAAATCATAGCAGGAACCATTAAGAACGCACCACCAATGCCCATCATTGCAGCTACAAAGCCAACTACTAAACCTAATAAAATTGGAGTTAAAGCGCTTTCATATAATTTTGATTTCGGAAATCTCATTCTGATAGGTAATCCTTGAAGCCAGTTATGTTCATGAAGTTTTTGTTTAATTGAGATTTTTTTTCGTTGAAGAACTTTTTCCCTATAAGATTGAATTAACATTAATGTTCCAACGATTGCAAGTAGGTACATATATAACAAAGAAATTATTATACTTATTTTTCCAATGTCAGAAAAAAATGTAAATGTTGTTATTCCTAAGATTGTTCCTGCTACACCGCCAGAAACAATCATTAATCCCATTTTATAATCTAAAGTATCCTTATACCAATGTGTCAATGATCCAGAAACAGAAGTGGCCAAAATATTATTAACTTCATTTGGTACAGCGTAAACAGGGGGTATTCCCATAAATATTAAAAATGGTGTCATTAAAAAACCACCACCAACGCCAAACAATCCTGATAAAACTCCAACAGCTAAACTTAAGAATAATAATAAAAAGATGTCTATATTGACTTGTGCAATTGGAAGATAAATTTCCAGCATGCTTCTAAGTATGCTTGAAAACAGAACTTGTCAATATTAATAAATTGTTGCCCCAAATACTTTAACCATATCGCCTTCTAAACCCAATACTAATCTACCTAGAAATTCCCCTTTAAGGGTATCGCTTTTTTGTTTATATAAAACTGTAATAAAGTTATCTCTCCTTATACATCCTAATACCTCTTGCTTCTCAGAAAGACTTGTAAGTAATTTATTGCTTGCCCATTGTTTTCCTAATTCTACTTCATTTGCTCCGTATAACATTTGAGATGAAAAATCTTTTGTAAAACCCCCGTAGTCTTTTATGTTAGAGGACTTAACTAAATTAGACCAAATAGGACTAGCAATCTTAATGATTTCATCATCACTTTTCTCTAACAAGTTCATTTTAATTGATTAAGAGGCTTTCTTTTTCTTTTCGTCACCGACTATGTGATAAACAGGCATCTTTTCTAATGTAAATTTGCCAGTTTTAGGATCTCGTCTAGAAACAGTTAAACAATGCCAATTTTCGTCATCAAGTTTTAGTTTGTCACCTCTGTAATAATAACCTGGCCAACGTGTTTCCTCTCTAAATAAAGTGTGTTCAGTTACACATTGTGATGTTAAAGTTCTATGTTTTAATTCCCAAGCTCTCATTAGTTGGTGATAATCTTCTGCTCCAACATGTTCTAGATCCTCTTGAAGCCAGTCTAATAATTCTAAACCTTTTTTTAATAAATTATCATTAGTCATATAATTTGCAGTTATTCCACCAACATACTCATCCATTATTTTTTGAAGTCTTTGCAATCCTTGAATAGGAGAAATGTAACTCGGTGAGACTGTTCCGCCTGTAATCTCATTTCGACCAATTGTATAATTATCTAAAGGTTTAAAAATAATATCTTTCAAATTATTACATTGCTTATCGCTCACGTTTATTTCTTCGGCTTTTTTATCTTCAATATATTTAACCGCTGCTTTGGCTGCCAATCTTCCTTCAGTAAAAGAGCCAGATGAAAACTTGTGAGCACTTCCTCCAACAGTATCACCTGCTCCAAACAAGCCTTCAACTGTCGTCATTCTGTTATAACCCCAAAAATATTCAGGTGGAGCTATATCCTCTGGTCCACTAACCCAAGCTCCAGAGCAAGTAGCATGAGAGCCCATTACATAAGGCTCTGATGTTGTTAGTTCAGGATTAGTATATTTTGGATCGATATTTTGTGAGGCCCATACAACTGCCTGGCCTACGGTCATACCTAAAAAATTTTCCCATCCAACTGTTTCTAAATGAGGATCTTGAAAAGCTTCTTTTGTAACCATATGAATTGGTCCACCTCCAGCCATTACTTCCTGAATAAATGCATGATTTCTTAAACAAGTTGGTGTCGGATGATGATCAATATATTCTCCCACTAATTCTTTTGTCTTATCATACCATTTCTTTTCATAGTTTTCGCCATTTGCATTTTGTGTGTAAGTTTTTAAATGTAAAAAATAAGCACCGACTGGACCATATCCATCTTTAAACCTACATAGCACGATTCTATTTTCCATTTGTGTCATCTTAGCGCCTGCCGCGATAGGTAAGGCGTATGCAGATCCATTGCTCCACGGAGCATACCATGTTCTACCCATGCCTTCTCCAACCGCACGAGGTTTAAAAATATGTGAAGCTCCTCCTGCTGCGACTATAACAGTCTTTGCTTTGAACACATGATAATCACCAGTTCTCATATTAAATCCAACTGCACCACCCACTCGATTTGTATTATTCTCATCCATTAATAAATGAGTAACCATTATCCTATTATATATTTTATCTGCAGATTTTTTTGCTGCTTCAGCGACAATAGGTTTGTAACTTTCTCCGTGTATCATTATCTGCCACTTACCTTCTCTTTGATATCTGCCGGTTTTTTTATCTTTCATCATAGGAAGGCCCCACTCATCAAACATATGCACTGTGGAGTCAACGTGACGAGCCATATCATAGCCTAAGTCCTCTCTTACAAGACCCATAAGATCGTTCCTTGCGTACCTTACATGATCTTCAGGTTGATTTTCATTCCATCTCATTCCCATATAACAATTGATAGCGTACAAACCTTGTGCGACTGCACCGCTTCGATCTATATTAGCTTTTTCTACACAGATAATTTTAAGATCTCTTCCCCAGTGTCTAGCTTCAAATGTTGCGCCAGTTCCGGCCATACCTCCGCCTACTACAAGAATATCGCAATTTTCGTGAACAGTTTTGCTTTTTGACATTAATAATAAACTCCCTTTTTAAAAGAGTCTTTGCTTATGGTAGGTAAGTCCTTTTTAGTATCTAACCCCTCTGGCTCAGAGTAAAGAACTTGAGAGTTCATTTCTCCTTGACGAGGTTTATCTCCCTCGGCTAACTTAGGAATAAATTTTCCCCAAGGTTTAGTTGTAATAGGAGATACAAAATCTTTTTCTGTGCCATTTCTGAATTTTATTTTCCAAGATATTGTTCCTTTTTCTTCCTCTCTTCTCACTCTAACGCTATGGCCCATCGGTGCAAAATCTGCGTAGCCTCTGACATCTATAGCGTGATTGGGACATGCTTTTACGCATGAATAGCACTCCCAACAAAAATTAGGTTCAATATTTTTAGCTCGTCTAATAGTTTCATCAATATGCATAATGTCTGATGGACAAATATCTACGCAATGTCCGCATCCATCACATCTAGTCATATATACAAAAGTAGACATATTTAATTCCTCTTAATTACTATATTAGCTCCTGATAATATACTAGTTTTATTAATCATAGTGTTAATAATGTTTTGGTTGTTCTCTTTTAATACCAAGGCCAAATTGCTCTGGTGCATCCGCTGGAGGGGGCAAATTGTCTCTAGACCCATCAGCTTCTGCCAAATTTTTTTGTATGGCAGCGCCAGGTTTATAAAACATGTGTGCAAACTTAGACCAATAAACTCCTCCGAATAATGTAAGGTTAGCGAAAATAAATAAAACTAAAAATAAATAACTTAATCCTGTCATTCCTATTGATTGTGAAAAGGACCAAGCTAATCCAAAAGTAGCGCAGGCTAACAAAGCTAAAACAAATAAATCAGCAGTAATAATCCTATACCAAGGGTGTGCTTCTGCAGAAACATCTACTCTTAAAAAAAACCAGAACCAATATCCACCTACGCACGTCATGATTGCTCCTACGTGCCAAATAATTGGAATATAAGCTGGTGCAGTAACGCCATCAGAGTATTTAAATATTAAAACCACAGATGCTATCCAAAAAAGAATAGTACCGTACATTCCTAATACGTGTGCTAATCTTCTCTTCCCAAATCCAAGCTCAGAAGTTGTTGCAATATCGCTGGCTACTGTTTTTAAAATTACAGCTGTTTTTTTTCCAGCACTTAATTCTTTTTTTGCAGATTTTTTCGCTTTTGAAGCATTTCTAAAAAAATAAACTACATTTTTTTTGTGTAGCATATCTAGACCTGTTCCAATGATAATTAATAACACCATAGCTACTACAAATAATTGTAAAAAAAAAGCTGGAACAATTAATGTTAGTTCTGCAAATGGATTAATTGAAAACATAAATAATTTTATTAGTTTGAGGTATTTAGGTCAAGTGCGAACAATTCGCAGTTATTTCAGCTTACCATCCTTTCTCATTTGAGCCCTAATTTTAGTCGCTGAAATTTGCTGTGTCTTTTCATCGAGAACTATTTCTTCAATTTTGTACCCTACGCCTCTACCGTAACAAATATTAGTTATATTAGGAACAAGAATAATTTTAATTCTATTTTGGTAATCTTTTAAAGCTCCAAGAATATTTTTTTGAACTGTTTCAAAATTAAAAGGATTGTCATCTACCCCCTGAACATCTCGTACCATGATAAGAACTTGGCCAGTTTTTTTTAAAATCTCTTCGAATAGTTTTTGATGACCGGCGTGCCACGGTTGCCACCTTCCTAACATTTGAGCTGTAGGTTTCTTATTATCCCAGACATGACCATCATTTTTCATTTGGTCTGTCATTAAAAAATTATGCTGCTGCTTGTATTTTGTGTTTCGTAGACATCCCGCTTAGGAAATTCCAAAGATACCTTGCTGTAAGCATAGAAGCTTTTTCCGCTTTAGTTTTTTCTTCTTCGGTTAAAGCATCTAAAAGTTTCTCACATTCTTTTCTATGAATTACATCTGCAGCTTTATGAGCCTCAAAAAATTCAAGACCTTCTTTAGAAGTGACTCCATAAAAATTTTTTAAGCCCCTAATTTTTGTTTCAGCAATTTCAGGAATCTGTCTTTCATAAGTGTATAATGATGCTAATCCCTCAGCATATGATTTTCTAGCTTGATGAAAAAAATTTTCGATCATATCATTCGTAAACCATTCTCTCTTAACATTTTCAATTTTATCTACATCAGCTCCCATAGCTAAAGCGAAGTTTTTCCAAAGCTTTGGATGATCACCATTTGGGTTTTCTTCATCTTGTAAATTTTCTAAAAGAATTTTTCTCTTTTCAATATCCTCACAAATTGAGTGAGTAGCGCTGATATATCTAGGAAACGCTTTTACATGCTGGTAATATTGTTCAGCGTAATCTTTTATAATTTCTCTTGTTAGTTTTCCCTCATTCCAAGATTTATAAAATGGGTGGTTAAGTAGGTGGTATTGGTCTAGCTTTTTGTTTAATTCTATTGAAAACATTTTTGCTCCTTTTTTTTAAATTAGATTAATAGAAAAGCGTGTCTTATAAAACATATTTTTTAAAATCTTATCCACAATTTATAGTTGTATAATAGTGAATGTTCACCTTTTGATTCACCTTTGATTCATATTTAGACTCAATTTTCAACCCTAAGGTGTTATAAACATTTTAATTTATGTATCAAATATTTGAAATTTTACTCATAGGGGTGCTGATAGCTATACAATCAATATTCGGTGTCGGCCTTTTGTTATTTGGAACACCATCTTTTTTATTATTAGGATATGATTTTGCGAATACAATAAACATTTTAATGCCTGTATCTATTGCGATTAGCTCTTTACAGTTTTTCAAATCAAAAATAAGAGACACAAAATTTATTAAAGAGTATAATTTATATTGTTTACCATTTTTAATAGTATTTCTAATAATTGCTTTAGAATTTAAAGATTTTTTTGATTTTAAATTACTTGTAGCTATTCTTCTAATATTTTCTTCAATACTTATTTTGAATAAAAAAAGATTTTCTTCATTCAAAAAAAAATTTTTTGAATTAAAAAAAATTGTATTAATTGGTATTGGGTGTGTTCATGGTTTAACAAATATGGGAGGAAGTTTTCTTGCAATTTACTCAACGTTAGTAAGTCAGAATGTAAAAGAGCTTTCAAGATACTATATTTGTTATGGATATTTAATAATGGGTATAATTCAATATATTTTAGTTTTAGCTATTAATTCTGAAAATTTGAAATTTGATAAAATATTTTATGTTTTATTAGCTATTATAATTTATTTTCCTATTCAAAAAATATTCAAAAAAATTGATGATAGAAAATTTTCTATATATATAAATTTTATAGCATTAATTTATGGAATAATAATTGTTTACACAAATTTTTATTAAACAGATTGACTATTTTTTAAAAGAGGTCTTTCATCAATTGGGTAATGAACAATAGTTGCAAATATTGAAAGAGCTATTGCGATATAAAAAGCATAATCATAGGAACCAAATACATCGTAAAAATAACCTCCTAAATAAGCTCCTATAAACGCTCCTACTTGGTGACTTAAAAAAACAATTCCGAATAAAGAGCTGAGATATTTGGTGCCAAATATTTGTGCTACTATACCATTTGTAGGTGGCACTGTAGATAACCACAATAAACCAAAGCTAATACCAAATACGATTGACATCATCAAAGATGGTGGCGAAATAATAAAAATTGCAATTGATAAAGCTCTAAGAGCGTAAAGAAGACAAAGAAGATTTTTTTTTCTATATTTTGTGCCAAGATAACCCATTCCAAGAGTACCAATAATGTTAAATAAGCCAATGAGTGCTAAAATTATAGTAGCTGACCATCCGCCCATTCCTCTTTCTTGCATATATCCAGGTATATGTGTTGCAATTAGTGTTATTTGAAAGCCACAAACAAAAAAACCAGCATTAAGCAATATATAGCCTTTATGAGAGAAAGCTTCTCTAAATGCTTCTAAAAAAGTTTGATCTTTTACAATTATTTTTCTTTGCTCGATTAGTTTTTGTGGAGCGAAGATAAAAATTGAAACTATTGAACCTAATAAAATGAAGTAAAGAAAAAACCTAAGAGTTTCTTCCCAACCATACTCACCAAGAGAATACTTTGTAAAAAGAGGTGCAATAAAATAACCAACGGACGCCGCAGCAGTTACCATTCCTGATGCGATTGTTCTTTTCTCATTTGGAAAATGTTTGCTTACTTCTGAAACTGGAACACTAATTGCTGTAGCTCCAAGGGCTATACCAATTAAAACTCCTAAACTTATTTGAAAATAAATTCCTGTATTAGGTCCTGAATAAAGCATAAAAATACCAGCACCAAAAATAAGAAAACCAATAAAAACTGCTTTATTTCCTCCAAATCTATCTGCAACTAACCCGAACAAAGGAGAGAACATTCCCCAAAAAATCATTTGAATACCAATTGCTAGGCCAAATTCTGTTCGCGTACATCCTAATCCTTCCTCAAAAGCTTGAAAGAAAAGTCCAAAGGTCTGTCTGAGACCCATAGAAATCATTATCACTACGCAAGCTGAGATTAGAACGATTAGAGTTAATCTGTTATTAATAAATTTTTCTGACATTTATTTTACAAATTTTAGAGCTTTATTAAGATCAGCAATTAATTCCTTTGGTTCTTCTAAACCAATATGCAATCGTACAATATGTTCGTCTTTACCAAAACGATAGAAATGTCGCCCTTTTATGTATTCAGTTTTTTTTTTTAAATCTTGTAAAATCGCCAAACTTTCAAATCCGCCCCAACTATAACCAATTCCAAATAATTCAAGTGAATTTACAAATTTTATTACTGAAGATTTTTTTCTACTTTTAATAACTATAGAAAACAGGCTTGTTGCACCAGAATAATATTTTTTCCAAAGTTTGTAATTTTTAGATTTTGGTTTGTAAGGAAATAAAATCTCTTTTACTTTTCTATGTTTTTTTAAATAATCTATAACTTTTATAGCATTTTCATAATGTTGTTTAAGCCTTACATCTAAAGTTCTAAGACCTCTTATAATTAAATAAGCTTCGTCAGCTGACATTCTATATCCAGATAATTTATAAAAAAACATAATTTTTTTATAAACTTTTTTATTTACCGCTAAAGTTCCACCCATTGCATCTGAGTGACCGGAAAAATATTTTGTTGCGGATGAAAATGATATATCGAATCCAATTTTAAGTGGTTTTAAATATAGCGGTGTACCCCAAGTATTATCAAGCATAGTAACAATATTTTTCTTTTTTGCAATTCTGACAATTTTAGTTAAATCTTGGAATTCAAAAGTATTACTTCCTGGATTTTCTACAAATATCATTTTAGTTTTTTTTGAAATTTTATTTCGTAAATCCTCAAATTTCTCTGGGTTATAAAACTTCGCGATAATGTTAAATTGTTTTAAGAGATCTTCTGTAATTTCCTTCGTCGGCCCGTATACATTGTCTGAAACAATTATTTCATCTCCTGGCCTACACAAACTCATTAAAGCTAAGGATATTCCTCCAAATCCCGTGCCTGTTAAAAAAACGTGATAAGCTGCCTCAAGTTTTTTTATAATGTTTTCTAATTCAATTGTTGTTGTACTGCCGTATCGACCATAAGAATAGTGGGTAATATTTTTGTGAAATTTAATTTTTTTTTCATGAGAAATCATCTCTTGCATTGTATTAAAAAGTATTGTTGAAGCTCGTGTTACAGGTGGATTTGCAGATCTATTATCATTATCTTTAGTGGGATGTTTTAAAAATGTGTTTATAGACTTTTTCATAAAAAGAGTATAAGTGAACTTTATATAAGTTTATTTAATTAAGATATAAAAAAGGAGGCAAAAATATGGGTTACCCTAAAAAACATAGAGGTAGACGAAAAATAGGATCAAAAAAAAGAAGAGCAAGAAAAAGAAATAAACGTAAATAAGATTTTATAAATGAAAGAAATAACACAAATCCGTAGACTAAGTTTATGGATTTTTTTCCTACCTTTAATTGCCATTAACCTTTGTCTTTTTATATCTGTCAATCCCAATCTTTTAGAGGGAACTATTTTTACTGTTAATCAAATAGGAAGGTCAGGTTTTTCAATTCCTTATTTGGATGGAAGTCTTTCTATAAGCAGAGCCTCTAGAACTTTTCCTCAATATTTAATTTTTAAACCTTCAATGATTATTACTGGAATTCTTTTATTCTACTATTGGAATAATAATAATAATTTAATTTGTAAAATAAGAAATACAGAAAATTTTAAATATAAATTTCGTATATTTGGGATACTGTCAGCAATATTTTTAATTATTCATTCAATTTTTTTGGGAGTTAAATTTGATATCCAAATTTATAAGTTATTTAGGAGAGTAGTTTTGCTATTATTTATTATTTTTGAATTGATTGCTCAAGGTATGCTGGTTTATTATTTATTTAATATAAAATCAAAAATTTCCGATATCACAAATAAAAAAATTCTAGTAATTAAAATGATATTAGTTTCAATTTTAGTTGTTGTGGCTTTTGCCAGTCTTCCTATTTTAGTTACTAAAGGCAACACACATTTTAAGCATGCTCTTGAATGGAACTATTTCGTAGGCGTAATAACTTTTTATTTATTGACGTTTTATTTCTGGAGAAGAACCACGTAAATTTCTAGGCTTTCGCCCAGAAATTTAGTAGTTTTGGTTCGTCGTTGTAGGCGCTACCGCCGAACCCACCCGATCAACCATTTTAGCGCTACTCAGTTGACCTTTCTGCCCTTTAAGCTTGAACCTCTCGGTTTTTCCTTAATTGGCCAGTTAAGAGTTGCCTCTTAATTAATTTCATTAAATCATATTTAAGAAAAATATGTATCACTTATTAGTTGACTTAAATTTGCTTGTGGATTAAGTGGATAAATTTTTATTAAATGTCTTGTCGATCCATCCCCCACCTAAAACTTTATCCCCAGTCTCATTATTTAAATAGAATACACAAGCTTGGCCAGGTGAAATGCCGCTTTCACCATCTAAAATATTTACCTCAGCTTTATTAGAATTAATTTTTACTTTGGCTCTGAGTAATTTTCCAGTAGATCTAACTTTAATTTTAATTTCTTTTTCTAATTCGTTCTTACTTCCTAAAATATTTAATTCTCTCAAAATTATTTTATTTATTTTTAAGGCCTCCTTTGGGCCAACAACAATAGTATTATTGTTGTTGTCAATTTTTATTACATAAAGTGGATCTTTATCAGCGATTTTAATTCCCCTTCTTTGTCCAATAGTGTAATTAATTATTCCGTCATGTTGTCCTATTACTTTACCTTTGATGTCTATGATCTTTCCAGAGTTGAAAGACTCTGGTCTAAATTTTTTTATTACTGAGCTATAGTCGCCGTTGGGGACAAAACAAATGTCTTGGCTATCAGGTTTTTCGGCCACATTAAGATTGAGTTTTTTTGCTATCTTTCTTGTCTCCATTTTTTCAATGTCTCCTAAAGGAAATCTTAAATAATCAAGTTGATCTTGCGTTGTGCTAAATAAAAAATAGCTTTGATCTCTAGAAAAATCCTTTGCTCTATACATAGAGCTTTTTCCATTTATTTGAATTCTCTTAATATAATGACCTGTTATTAATGCGTCTGCTTTAAGGTCTTTTGAATATTTGAACAAATCTCTAAATTTAACTGTTTGGTTACATTGAACGCAAGGTATAGGAGTTTCTCCTAAAGAATAGCTCTCTATAAAATTATCTATGACTTCTTGCTTAAATTTTTTTTGATAATATAAGATTTCATGATTTATGTTTAGTTGCTCAGAGACTCTTTTGGCGTCCAAAATGTCCTGTCCAGCACAACATTGTCTTCCTTCTTTGGATTGCTTAGCGTCATCGTATAATTTTAAAGTAATTCCTGTAACGTCATATCCCTCTTCTTTCATTAAACCCGCTACTACAGACGAGTCTACGCCTCCAGACATAGCTACAACCACTTTTGTTTTTTTTTTCGGTTTATTTATTCCTAGTGAGTTGATCATATAAAGTATATATTATATATATTATTTAATTTCCATAATGCAATTTGATCTTGAGCCAGGCGATTTCGTTATAAACCCTAGGAATAAAGAATGGGGTACAGGGCAAATACAATCTATTATAAAAAATAAAATAACAGTTAATTTCCAGAATAGCGGTAAACAAGTTATAGATGTAAATCACATAATTTTAGAAAAGGTAAATATAAATGAAAATTGATTATAAGAAGATTGCTGAAGAATTAATTCCTATTTTTGAAGAAGCTGGCCAAAAGTCGATAGATTTGTATAACAAAGGATTAAAGATTGAAATTAAAGAAGATGGATCACCAGTTAGTAATGGAGATTTAAAAGTTAACGAGATAATCAGTAAAAAGATTAAGCAACTTACACCGGACATTCCTATTATTTCAGAGGAAACTGTTAATATAAAAGAAAAAAATAAAAATACTGTTTTTTGGTTAATTGACCCAATCGATGGAACTAAAGAATATATTTCTGGAAAAGATGAATACACTTTAAATGCAGCATTAGTAGTTGATAAAAAACCTATTATAGGCTTGGTAGGTGTCCCTAAAAAAAAACAGTTGTTTTACTCCTACGCTTTAGGTCAAAGTTTTATAAGACAAAATGGTGATGATAAAAAAATAGATTGTAAAAAGAAAAATAATAGAAATAATATTATTGCAGTTTCTAGTATGAGCAAACCACCAGAGTTAATAATGAAAAAATTAAATGAGTATAACGTTTCTTCAATAGCAAAAGTCGCTAGCTCATATAAGTTTTGTCTTATTGCAGATGGTACTTTTGATATTTACGCAGCAAAAGAAAGAGCTAATGAGTGGGATTATGCTGCAGGTCATGCTGTTGCTGAAAATGCAGGAGCAATTATAACTACTTTAGATAATCAGCCTTTTTTGTATGGAAAAGAAGATTATAGAAATCCAAGTTTATTAATGCTTAGGTCAAAAAATTTAAATGATTAAAACAATTTTAATTATAGTTATTTCAGTTGCTATTTTTGGTTTAATAGTTTTTGTTCTTGTAAGAAATGCTTTAAAGAGAAAAATTGATCAACTGGTAGAAGACGAAAAATCAAACAATTTTGATTAATTTTTGAAACTCTTCTTGCTCTAAATTTAAAACCCTTTTAGATAGGTCATAATCAAATCCTGCTCTAGCTAGAACACCCATATCCTTTTTATAAAATAACTCTCTATTTGCATTTGGTCTTATAGCTCCAATGCGTCTTCTTTTGCATAGCTTTAGAGCAGATACGAAATCTGGCTCTATTTCTTTATTCTTAATTTTTTCTATACTTTGTTTAATAAATTTTTGATCTATTCCTTTCATCCTAAGAGATTGATTAATCTTATTTAGTGAGTAGCCTCTTCTTAATAAAGTTCTTGATTTTGAATCTGAATACAATTCGTCATTTAAAAATTTATTTTGTTCTAAACTAATCAAAACATTATCAATTAACTCTGAAATTTCTTTTTTTGATTTTGTGGTTTTAAATTTAATTAAAACTTTTTTCATTAAATAGACTTTTAACTGTTGTTTAGATGGACTATATTTTTCAATATATGAGTAAGCCATATCCTTTAAAGCTGTGCTTAGCTCATCAAAATCTTTTTTATTAGATGTGGGATTCATCATTCTAATATACTATATTATTTTAAATGATAAATAACTTTGAAGAATATTTAACTTTAGAAAACATATTTCTTTTCTCTAATTGGGGAGTAATACCTTTTTGGTTGCTATTACTATTTTCACCCAATAGTACACTTACACGTTTTTTAGTACATTCTGTTATAATTCCTTTAATACTTGGTATTGCTTATATATTTGTCGTTTATCAAATTTATTTAAATGATAATTTTTTAGATGGTTTTGGACTGTACTTAGGAATTGAAAATCTTTACGCAATTTTTTCTGACGAAAATTTCCTATTAATTTTTTGGTTGCATTTTCTTTCAATCAGTTTGTTTGTGGGTGCATGGATCGCGAGAGATTCAATGAGATATTCGATTCCAAAGTTTTTGACTGCTTTGTCACTAATAACAACCTATTTTACTGGCCCACTTGGAATATTTGTATATTGGGTGATTAGAATTTTCTTTGCTAGAAAAGTTTCATTAAATGAATAAATCTTTTGATTTTTATTTTGATTTTATTAGTCCGTATGCATTCATTGCTCATAATAAAATAAAAAAAATTGAAAAAGAATATATGTTTAAAATAAACTACCAACCTATTCTATTAGGTGGACTTCATAACTTACATGAAATTAAAGCTCCAGCTTTCATACCTTCTAAAGCTAAATTTATGATTAGAGATTGTAAGATGGTTGCTGAAAAAAATAAGATAAATTTTAAGTTCAATTCTTATTTCCCAATAAAAAGTTTAAATTTAATGAGAGGTGTATTTGTTGCTGCAGAAGACGGTATTAAAGACTTATACATTGACAAAATATTTAATGCAGTGTGGGGTGATGGTCTAAATATGAACGACGAAGTTGTAATAGAAAAAGTTTTAAAGAATATAGACATAAATCCAAAAACTTTTCTTTTAAGAGTGCAAAGTCAAAATATTAAAGATCAATTAAGATCCAAAACTAACGATGCATATAAAAAAGGAATTTTCGGAGCTCCAACTTTTATAGTTAAAGATAAAATTTTTTGGGGTCAAGACAGACTTCAATATGCCATTGCCGAGGCAGTAAAATAATTATTTTCTCTCTTTATTTACTACTTCAAGACCCACGTTTTTTAACGCATCGAATCCTCCGGATGCATTTGCAACATTTTTAAAGCCCATTTCTTTTAAGGCTTTTGTGGCAAGTGCCGATCTAAATCCTAAAGCACAGAACAAAACGATATTTTTCATGTCACCAATTTTTTTTTCTTGAAAATAAGAACTTTGTGGATCTAACCAAAACTCCAACATACCTCGAGGAATATGAATTGAGTTTTTAATAGTACCTTCTTTCCATAATTCTCTGATATCCCTTATATCTATTAAAGTTATATCTCCTTTTTCATAAGAAGACTTAACTTCTTCAGCGCTTAAAACTTTTATTTCTTTGTTGGCTTCATCAACAAGTTCTTTAGATGTTTTTATATTCATGATAGTAAGATATTAGATAATAATTAAATTGCAATGAGACAATTAAATAACACAAAAAAAAAAGGAATTTTTAAAAAACTTTTTGTAAAATTGTCTAGACTATTGGGTTACGAGCTTATTGATCAAGCTGATATGTCTTTTGTGACATCTAAGAATCTTAAAAATCCTTCAATAAGCGGAAGAAAATCTATTACATTGCCTTTAGGAGAAGTAAAAATTACAAGAAAAGTTCAAAATTTTGATATTATTTTAAAAACATGTACTTCAGTGAATTTAGTCTCTCAAAATAAAAAGAGAATATTCGAACAACCAAAATCAGAATATACGATGAGAACTATCAATTCATTAATAAAGAGTATTAAAAAAGCATCAAAGGAAAAGAGTAATATAAGTTTTAATATAACAATTATAGATGCTGGTTCCCCTAAAGAAGACATGGCCATAATTGAAAGGCTTTTAAAAAATTCAAAATTAAAATTTAATATCATATACCTAAATTTAAATGAGTATTTAAAAAGAATAAAAATTATTAAAAGAAATAATTATCAAATTGAAAATAATATGAAATCAACAATGGCAAGTATAATCAAATCTTTTGAGCTAGCAAAAGATCTTGATGACCTGGTTTATTTCGTAGAGGATGATTACATCCATGACGATGAAAGTATTTCAGAAATGATATCCGCTTATGAGAAATTTTCTACTATTTTGAAAGATGAAATATTTATAGTTCCAGTAGATTACCCTTATCTTTACCAAAAAAATCAATCTACTAATGTTTTAATTGGCCAAAAAAATCATTGGAGATCTGTAAAAGAGTCTCTGCTAACATTTCTAACTAGTAAAAAAATGATCAATAAGTATTACAGTGATCTGTTAAAGATGGGTGAAATTGAGCACGAGCCTTATGAAACTATTTTGCATAGTATTTATGATAAAGAAAACTGTTTTTCTCCTATTCCCTCATTAGCTTTGCATTGCACTAACGTAAACTCAGTGTTTGGATTATCTCCAAATATTAATGCCAAAGATCTGTGGGAAATGAACAAAGATTAAAATAAAAAAAAGGCCCAGCGGGGGGCTGGGCCTTAAGTTTTCTCCAACTAACGAGGGAGGAGATAAGATAAGAAGTTTTAGTCCCTTATACCGTAAGCGACAACTCCTACTTCAGCTTTATCAGTTCCAAGTCTTTCGGCTTCTTTACTGATTCTTAGACCGATTGTAGCTTTCATAATTTGGAACACTATTAGTGATACTACAAAAACAAATACCACAATTGAAATTGTTCCTAGGAATTGAGCTCCAAAAGAAACGTCTCCATTAGTTAATGGAACTGCTAATGTACCCCAAACTCCAGCAACTAAGTGGGCTGGGATCGCTCCAACTACATCATCTATTTTTAACTTAAATAGAAGTTTTGTTGAGAAATACATTACTAATCCACCAATTGCTCCAATGAATATTGCAGCTAATGGACTTGGTGTTAATGGTTCTGCTGTAATTGCTACTAAACCTGCAATCGCACCGTTTAGCATCATTACTACGTCTGTTTTACCACCAAGTAATCTTGAAATTACTGCAGCAGTCATCACTCCACCGCCGGCAGCTAAGTTTGTATTAATGTAAATTGTTGCAACTGAAGTTACATCATCAAATGTACCTGCAGCTAATTGTGAACCACCATTAAAACCGAACCAACCTAACCAAAGTATAAATACTCCAAGTGTTGCTAACGGAATTGATGATGCAGCAAATGGTGTCATCGCTTTAACTCCACCGCTTGAACTAAATCTACCAGTTCTTGCACCTAGTACAATTGCTCCTGCTAAAGCGGCAGCTCCACCAGCGGCATGTACTAATGTTGAACCAGCAAAATCTGAAAATCCAGCAGCTGATAACCATCCACCGCCCCATTGCCAGCCCATTTCAATTGGATAAATTATTCCAGTTAAAATTGCAGCAAATAAGAAGAACGGCCAAATTTTAATTCTTTCAGCTAATGTTCCAGATACAATAGACATTGTTGTTGCACAGAATACCATTTGGAAAAACCAATCTGATCCGTCTGAATAACCAGTATCTACTGCAGATCCATCACTCCATGGAGTAAATGATCCTATATATCCACCTTCTGGGATACCATAAGCTAAATTGTATCCAACCAACCAGAACATTAATCCTGCGATTGAATAAAGACCTATATTTTTAGCACAGATTGCTGAGACACTTTTGGATGTTACTAAACCTGATTCTAACATTGTAAATCCGGCTGCCATCCACATGACTAAGAAACCTGACATTAAAAATAATAGGGTATTAAATATATATTGAGTCTCTGCTGATACAGTTGTCTCGGCATATCCAAGTCCTGCAAAACCGAAGTAAACTGCTGTTCCAGCAAAGAAATATCCTAAGTATTTTTTCATAATAAACTCCCTTGTTTGTTGAAGAGTGATTTATAAGACTTTGAAAAATTTAAAGAATTGAAATCTGTTAATTTGAGCTATGCAGTTTTTGCAAGTAGTTTAGCCCTTATTTGAGTTTTTCAAATAAGGGCTAAAAATAAGATTTAACGGTTAAACATTTCTTTTAAGCTTTTAGCAGGTAAAAACTTAACTTTTTGAGAAGCTGCTATTTGAATGGACTCACCTGTTCTTGGATTTCGACCAACTCTAGCTTTTCTTTTAGCTACCTTATAAGTCCCAAAACCAGCGATTTTTACAGTATCGTCATTCTTTAGCGCATCTAAAATAATAGTCGTAATTGAGTCAAAAGTTCTTTCAGCATCAGCTTTACTTTGGCCCAATGTGGACGATATTTTTGCTACTAGTTGTTTTTTATTCATTTTTGCCCCTATGGTTAATTCTAATCTCAACAAAAACTGAGTAAAATCAACATTATTTTTAGTATTAAATAAAAATGTTAACACTAAATATGGTGTTTAAAAAAGTGTTGATTTTACTTACATTTTTGTAGGTAAAAAATGGCTTAAAATAAGCCTAAATCTTTGAGATCGTTAAATGTCGTGAAAAACATTAGAGAAAACAGCAAAAACAACCCGATTCGAAAAAAACCCTCTTGAGTTTTTTGGGAAAGAGGTTTCCCCAGTATTTTCTCAAAAGCATAAAACATCAAATGTCCTCCGTCTAAAAGGGGAATTGGAAATAAATTTATTAAACCTAAACTTATCGAAATATAAGCCATTATACTTAAAAAAGCTATTAAGCCGAATTGAGCAACCTGACCTGTTATTTTTGCTATTCGTATAGGTCCACCCAATTGTGAACTATCTCCTTTTCCTTGAAACATGGAACCTACAAATTTTAAAGTGGTTTTGGTAACAAACCATGTTTCTCCTACCGCATAATACATGGCTTTAGTCGGCCCTAATTTTTGTTTATCAAATTCATTATTTAGAGGAGATATTTTTATACCAATAATTTTCCTTTTAACTTTATTGCCTAAATTATCTTCACTCATTACTTCTTTAGGTTCTATGATGAATGACAATTCTTGCTCATTTCTTAAAACTTTAATTTCAACATTTTCATTTGTTGTTGCATTAATATGTGTAGAAACTTCTAAAACACTACTTATTTTATTATCATTAATTTCTGTAATAACATCATTCACTTTTAATCCTGATGAAAAGGCTGGGCTATTTTCTTGTATTTCAGAAATTTTAGCAGGAGTGAAATCTTTGCCGGAAAACATATATATAAAGGTAAAAATGATGATGGCCAAAATAAAATTTGCTAATGGACCGCCAAAGACAATTAATGACCTCTGGTAAAGAGGTTTTACTACAAAAAGTTTTTTTCTATCACTCTCATTATATTTTTTTAAAAGTTCCGCTTGTTCAGATTGACTAAAAACATTTCGATCACCAAAAAACTTTACATACCCTCCTAAAGGTATTAAACAAAATTTCCATCTTGTTCCATTTTTATCATTTATACCAAATAATTCTCTGCCAAAACCTATTGAAAAGTCAGTGACTCCTACACCGTATTTTCTAGCAAAATAATAGTGGCCGTATTCATGAACGAATACAACTATAGTAAGTAAAACAATAAATGGTATTATAAAATTTAAAATTTCCATTCATTTACCTTGCTAAAAAGAAAATTCCTAAAAGCGACTAACCTAGCATTGTTTTTTAGCGACTCTGGATAAACAAAATGTGTTTCTGTTGGCTTTCCAGGCTCAGCTGGTAAAACTTTTGTTATACCGCTTATGTTGTGGGCTATATAGTCTGGTAATGCCGCTAACCCAACTCCACTTTGAACTGCTAATAATAGCCCGTAAACGCTATTTACTCTCAATAAAGACTTCCTTTTTTTTCCATCTTTTTTACCTACTTTTAATACCCAGTCTGGATTGTAAACAGGAGATGGCGCACCTTTACCATAAGTAATAAATTTATGTTTATCTAAATCCTTTAAAGTTTTCGGATAACCGTTTTTTTCTAAATATTCATTTGAACCGTAAATGTGATAGTTAAAATCAACAAACTTTTTTTGAATCAAATTCAGTTGTTTTGGTCTTCTCATTCTTATGGCCACATCGGCTTGACGAGTTGATAAATCAAGTTCTTTGTCATCAAATATCAATTCTATTTCAATACCAGGATTTAAATCCATAAACTCTTTTATACGAGGGGTTAACCATGTGGTTCCAAAACTTACAACAGTAGTCACAACAAGTTTGCCACTTAATTTATCTTTTTCTTCGCTTAAATTAGACTCGACATCTTTAAGTTTGGAAATTACCTCGTGCGCTGTTTTGAAAAGGTATTTGCCGTTATCAGTCAGAGCTAATCCCCTAGCGTGCCTCTCAAAAAGCTTAATTTTTAGGTCGCTTTCTAAAGATTGGATTTGCCTACTAATAGCTGATTGACTTAAATTCAAAATTGTTGATGCTTTTGTAAAGCTACTAGCCTCAGCAACTGTATGAAATATCTTTAATTTATCCCAGTCCATGAGAAAATATTATAGATTATTTGTTGGGATTTACTATAGCTCTTCCGAAGAACTTACCTTCTAAAAGCTTTGGATATGTGTCTAAAAGTTCAGAAAATGAAAGAGATTTTGTAAATGATTTTAATTTATTAAAATCTATTAGTTTAACAGCTTCATTCCATAAAAATTCTCTTCTTCTAATTGAGGCACCAGATGAGTCGATTCCCCATAGTTTAACTCCTCTGATTATAAAAGGCATCACAGTCGTGTTTATTTTTATTCCTCCAGCATTTCCACAAGATGCAACAATACCATTTGGCTTTACTTGAGCCAATATTTTTGTGAGTGATGGTCCGCCCACAGTATCCACGACACCGTCCCATGTTCCTTTCTCTAATAACTTGCTTTCTCCATCAAATTCTTTTCTATCAATAATATTTTTTGCTCCTAAACCTTTTAAATATTCATTTTTATCTTTTTTTACCTGTTACAGCATGAACATTGTAACCCATTTTTGATAAAATCATTACCGCAATACTTCCTACTCCTCCAGTAGCTCCGGTTACGAGAACATCGTTTACTTTTTCACCTAAAAGAAGTTCTTCTCTTGCTTTAATAGCAAATGAACATTGTAAAGCTGTAAAACCTGCAGTACCTAACATCATAGATTTTTCAGCATCAATGTCTTTCGGGTTTTTAATTAAGAAATTTGAATCTACTTTTGCGTACTGCGAAAATCCCCCATAATACATTTCTCCAACTCTAAATCCTGTACAAATTATATTTTCATCTTTTTTAAATTTATCGTCACCGCTTTCAACAACTTTTCCAGAAAAATCAATACCTGGAACAAATGGAAATTTTCTAACTATTTTTCCACCATCTTTAAGAATTAAAGCATCCTTGTAATTTAAACTTGAGTAATCAATTTTGATTAAAACATTGCCATCTTTTAAATGGCTGCTGTCGATTTCTTTAATGTCTCTTGTAAATTTCTCGTTTTGATTATCTATAACTACTGCTTTGAATTTTACAGTCATTATTTTCCGATGTGCTTTAAATATCTATTTTGAAGTGAAAGATCATCTTTGAATGTTCCTAAAAAATAATTTGTGAGTGTCATCGCTTTTTCTTTTTTAATACCTCTCATAGTCATACACTGATGGGAAGCATCTATAGTTACGGCTACACCTTTGGCTTCTAATCCACTCATTAAAGTCTTAGCTATTTGCATATTTAGTCTTTCTTGAGTTTGTAATCTCTTAGCGTAAACTTCTACGGTTCTAGCTAATTTACTTAAACCAACAACTTTTTTATTTGGAATATAAGCAATATGAATTACACCTATAATCGGAGCCATATGATGCTCGCAATGACTCTCAAAAGAAATATTTTTTTCTAAAACCATGTCATCATATCCATCAACATCCCCAAAAGTTTTATTTAGAACTTTGTTTGCATCTTGATGATATCCACTAAAATATTCCTTAAATGCTTTAACGACCCTTTTTGGTGTTTCTTTTAGACCTTCTCTATCCGGATTTTCGCCTATCCACTTCAGAATAGTCTTGAAAGCGTCTTCTGCTTCTTTATCAGTGACTCCGCTCTGATTTATCGATGATTTCTCTATATCTTTGACTAATTTCATAATTTTTTAAACATTATTATAGGACATACGTTGTTAATGCAAATTGCTATTTTGTCTTTTTTTCACTATTTTAGCTACATGTTTAAAAAAAGAGAGAGTGTTTTTGAAGTTGAAGAAGGAAAATTCTTATCTCCTAAATTTGATAACCAAGGCTTAATTCCAGTAATCACCACTGACACTAAAACTGGAGAAGTTTTAATGCATGGGTATATGAATTCTGAGTCTTTAAAAAAAACTATAGAAACAAAAGAAGCTCATTACTGGAGCAGGTCAAGAAAATCTATTTGGCACAAAGGAAAAACCAGTGGGTTCACTCAAAAAGTAATTCAAATCAGAATAGATGATGATCAGGATTCTGTTTGGTTAAGTGTTGATATTGGAAACGGTGCTAGTTGTCATGTGGGATATAAATCATGTTTTTATAGATCGATACCGTTAGGTAAAATAGATCAGTCTGAAAAGGTTGAAATGAAATTCGAAGAAAAAGAAAAAAAATTTGATCCAAAAAAAGTTTATAAAGGACAACCTAATCCAACTAAACTTTAAATATGTCTAAAGAAACTCAAAAAAATGTTTTTGGTGAACCTCTCGAACCCTGTTCAAATGAACCTTTGACGGGTTGGTTTAGAGATGGATGTTGCAATTCTGACAAAAATGATCGTGGAGTTCATACTGTGTGTGCGAAGGTTACTCATGAATTTTTAGAATGGTCCAAAAAAGTAGGAAATGATTTAATCACACCTCATCCCGAATTTGGTTTTCCCGGTCTAAAAGATGGAGATTGTTGGTGTGTATGTGCTACTTGGTACGCAAGGTCTATTGATGAGAATAAAGCTTGTACTATTTTTTTAAAGAAAACAAATATCAAAACACTCGAACTAATACCTTTAGAAAAATTAAAAAAATTTGCTGCTGATTTGTCTTAGTAAATTTTTGATCCTCGAGTTTTAATGATTAACTCAAGTTCTTGAAATTCTTTGCAGTTACAGTTCTTAAGGACTGCCAATCTTTCTTTCGCTTTTTCAATTCTATTTGTTTGAACATAAAGTTCACCTAAATATTCATTTATTCCATTATGCTTTGGATCTAAGCTTAACCCTTTTAAATAAAACTTTTCTGCTTCATCAAAATTCCCAGACTTTCTTGATGTGAAACCCATATAATTTAATATGTTCGGATTGTTTTTGTCTTTTTTATTAGCTGTTTGCAACTTGCTAAAAGCTTCTTTATAAAGTTTAACTGCTTTATCCTTTTTATCTTTTTTCTCAAGCTTTCCTGCTCTTTTAATTAATTTTACAGCTTCGTCATACATTGAGACTTTTGATGAACTTCCTCCACTATCTCCGCCTGCTGCAAGAGCAAAGTTGTTAATGAAGAAAAAACTTATTATGATAATGAAAATTTTTTTCATAGCTTTAACATAGTTTTTTTTCTTAAATTTGTCATGCGACAGATGATCTTCCTCCGTCAACTCCTATAATCTGTCCTGTCATCCAAGAACTATCTTTACTTAATAAAAAATTAACTAAAGAAGAAAAATCATTGCCTTCACCTATTCTTTTCAATGCATGCATCTTTGCAATACTTTCAGCCATCTTTTCATTTTTTAACATTGAACCAGCCATCTTTGATTTAGAGAGACTTGGTGCTATACAATTTACTCTTACATGCGGCGCAAACTCGGCAGCCAATGCAACCGTTAAACCTTCTACAGCTGCTTTCGCAGAACTTATAATACTATGATTTAAAAATCCCTTTCTAGCAGCAACGGTTGAAAATAAAACTATGGAACCTTTATTTTTTTTTAATTTATCATAAGTCGCTCTTATAATTTCCGTTGCAGATATAAGATTTAAATTAAAGCACTGCATGTAATCACTTTTTTTTGTAAGTTTTAAGGGCTTTAAATCTATTGACCCTACACAAAAAGCTAAACCATCAATTTCTTCATTTCCCAAGTCGCTTAAAATTTTGTCACTAAAATTTTCGTTTAATACATCGGCCACAGTAAAGGAAGAGCCAAGTTCATTTGCTAAACTTGAGATTTCTTTCTCATTCCTTCCCACTAAATGAGTGTTTCCACCATTTTTTTGGATATTTCTTGAAACTGCAGATCCAATAGATCCAGTAGCGCCTATAATTAATTTTTTCATAGGGTTAAATACCATGATCTGAGAAATTGGACAGCTTAATAATGACGCGTGTATTTTGTAATAAAAACAATATAAATTGATACTTATGAAACTATTCATCATTCTAGGAAATCAGCTGTTTCATCCAAAGTATTTAAGCCCATATAAAGATCACTTATTTTTTATGGCTGAGGATTATAACCTTTGTACCTATGAAAAACATCACAAACTTAAAATACTTCTTTTTTTATCATCCATGAGATCTTTTAAAAATGAATTAAAATCCAAAAATTTCAATGTTTTTTATAGAGACGGAAATAAAGATTTTAAACTCTCTTATGAAAAAAAACTTGAAAAAGTAATTAAAGAAAAAAAAGTAAAAGAAATATCTTTTTTTGAAATAGAAGATAAATTTTTTGAGAAAAGAATTTTGTCATTAACTAAAAAAAATTCTTTAAAAGTAAATCAAATTAAAACGCCAATGTTTTTAATTAATAGAGATGAATTTAAAAGCTATCTTACAAGAAATAAAAGGCCTTTTATGGCTAATTTTTATAAAATAGTAAGAACTAAAATGAATTTACTAATGAATAAGAATGGCACGCCAAAAGGAAATAAATGGAGTTTTGATGAGGAAAATAGAAAAAAATTACCAAATTCGATAAAAATTCCTAAAATTTCAAAAGTTAAAGAAACTAAGGAAACTACAGTACTAAAAAAATTTATAAGCTCTAATTTTAAAAATCATCCCGGAGATCTTAATCAATTTTGGTTTCCGACGACTAGAAAGGATGCAAACAAATGGCTTGATGAATTTTTAAAGGAGAGAATAAAATTGTTTGGTGATTACGAGGATGCAGTCACTGATAAATCCAATACTGTATTTCATAGTGCTCTAAGTCCATTAATTAATTTGGGATTAATAACTCCAAATGAGATTTTGGAGAAATTAAAAAAGATTGAGAATAAAGTTCCAATAAATTCTTTAGAAGGTTACATAAGACAAATTATTGGTTGGAGAGAATTTATGAGAGGAATTTATCAAAATTTTGATCAAAGATTAGAGAAAACAAATTTTTTTAATCATAAAAGAAAAATGAAAAATACTTGGTATAATGGAACCACTGGTTTAGATCCTCTTGATCACGCAATTAATAATGCAAAAAACTTTGGATGGTCACATCATATAGAAAGATTAATGATATTAGCAAACATCATGAATCTCTGTGAAATTCATCCAAAACAAGTTTATAAATGGTTTATGGAAATGTTTGTAGACTCTTCTAACTGGGTGATGTCCCCTAACGTTTATGGTATGGGTTTATTTAGTGACGGCGGTATATTTGCTACAAAACCATATATTTGTGGATCAAGTTATTTTTTAAAGATGATGCATTTTAAAAAAGGTCCTTGGTGTGATGTAATGGATGGATTATATTGGAAATTTATTGACAGGCACAAAACATTCTTTTTAAAAAATCCTCGCCTTGCGATGATGGTAAGAATCTCAGAAAAAATGAATAAAGAGAGAAAAACTAGAATATTTAAAGCAGCAAATAATTTTATAAAAGAAAATACAAATGGTTAAAGTTTTTTTCAATAATTCTTGTAATATATGTAGAACAGAAATTAACCATTATAAAAAACATAGTGATGATAATATTAGGTGGATTGATGTTACAGACAATAAGGAAGCACAAAATATTACCTCAAAATCTTATAGGGAACTTTTAAGAAGGATGCACGTAATACAAGACGGTAAGATTATCGATGGCGCTGAGTCATTTTTAATTATATGGAAAAATATTCCAAAATATAATTTTTTATATAAAATTTTTAAAATTAAACCCTTATTTTTTTTTCTAAATATTTTTTATGAAATTGCCGCTTATTTTTTATTTCTTAAAAATAAACACCTTTTAAAAAAATGAAAAAGAGCCAACTTCCAAAGAAGGTTTGCCCCATATGTAATAAATCTTTTAATTGGCGCAAAAAATGGAGGCTTAATTGGGAAAAAGTAAAATATTGCTCTAAGAAATGCTCTAAATCTAATTCAATTTAAAAGTAGATAATATTATTGGTATATTTGACTTAAAATTAAAATAACCTTTATTAGAGAACTTCCAACAAAACTCATCTTCATTTCGGGTAATAAAATTTACAGCCAGGTCATTATTCTTTATCAATCTTTTTAAAAATGAGAAATTTTCTCCGATAGAAGGATATACAACATCAAATTTTTTAGAGTTTTTAATTAAATTTATTAAACCATTTTCATCTAATAATTCAGCCTTAAATTGATATTCATTAAATTGTGATTTAATAACAGCTTTTTTATAGTCTATAACTTTTGAAGATAGCTTAAGAGATCTATTTTTGTTATCCAATAAAACAAAGTAAATTTTTTTGTATTTTTTTACATCAAAAAAATCGATGTGCATTTCATTTTCAAATACAATTAATTGTTCGTTCATTTCTTCACTTTTATTTATTTGAAAAGGTGAAATTTTATATTCTCTTTTGTCAATAATCGGTAAGGCAGTCTCATTCAACTTAACATTTTTATATTTATTACTTGTAAATTTACTTATATTCCATGATTGGGCTAAATAATTTTTTCCTTTTGTTTGTATTCCAGCAACCCATCGCCAACTTAAAGTATTGGAAGCTGCATCCCCATCAAATAAATGTCTCATGAAAAACTCTGCTCCCTTTTGCCAAGGTAATCCTAATGTGAATATCCAAATACTAGCAAACAACATCCGTGTGTGATTATGAAGATAATTAAAATTTATAAGTTCGTTTACCCAATCATTAAAACATTCAATTTCAGTTTCTCCTTTTACGGCTTTTAGATATTTTTCATCTTCTTTTATCGTCTTAAGATCTTCTATAAAATCAGTCCAAACTTTTGGTCTTAGTTCAAGCCATCCTTTCCAGTATACTCTCCAAAATATTTCTTGAATAAATTTATCTACTTTTTGGAAAGGATATTTCTTCAGTACAAGTTTCGCAGTTTCATATTCGTTGATTAATCTATGAGTAATATATGGAGATAAACAAGAAACATTACTCCTATTATTTACACCAAAATCGAAATTTCTTTTTGAATTATAATTTGAAATATCGTTTTCAATATATTTATTAAGCTTATCTAAAGCTTCTGATCTCGAGGTTACAAATTGCATTAATCCTCGTCATCCCTCCAGTCATCTATGTACAATTTCCAACAGGCAAATGTTACGCAAATTATTCCAACAGAAAATCCTAGAAGCACTCCATTTTCTTTTCCTAAATATATAGAACCATAGTGAGCACTTAAAATTGGCGGTCCTACTAGTATCAATCCAACTATAATATATCTATAAATGAAAGGAGGACGTTTCAAATAGTGTTCCCTTGATCAAATGGTTGTGAAACAGCAGAAGTAAACCAGCAATCGGTGCAATCTTTATCGCTGCCTTTTTGAACATGCCACTCATAAAAAAATAATTTCTTATCATCGTCTAATACTTCAACACCATAAATAAAAGTATTAGGGCTATTACTAATTAAATTTATTTTATGTGACGAATGGTTTAAAAGAATTTTATACTGCTGGCCAAGCAACATACCCTCAAATCTTTTGTATGGGCCAGTAAATTTTTTATTATCTGGGTGAGCAAAAAGCCAAGTTTGTTTTATTCCATCATTTAACTTGTTATTTTTTTTTAATGCTTCTAGTTGAATTTTTACTACATCGAAAGCAGATAAATCTTTTGATGGTTTAATCATTTCTGCATTTAGAGTATTAAATGTAAGTACAAATACTAAAGTTATAAATATTTTTTTCAATTCCATATCTTTTTTAATGTTTCTTCTCTTTTACAAGCGTTTTTGTACATTAGATAACGAATAAAATTTTTTTCATAATAATCTTGGTGATAATTTTCAGCAGGGTAAAAAATGTCAAATTTCCAAACTAAAGTAACGATTTTTTTATCAAATTTTTTCTCTATTTCTTTAAATGATTTATCAATAAGTTCTTTTTGACTATTATTTTCAAAAAAAATCACAGATCTATAACTTTTGCCTTTATCACAAAATTGACCTGAAGCATCGAAGGGATCAATATTTTTCCAATAAACATTTAATAAATCTTTATAGCTCACCAATAAAGGGTTATATGTAACCTCTATTACTTCTACGTGACCAGTATCTTTGTAAATAACATCCTCATATTTTGGATTCTTAAGATGCCCTCCCGAGTATCCGGAAATTGATGATAAAACTCCATCTACTTGGTCGTAAGACTCTTCCATGCACCAAAAGCAACCTCCTGCAAAATATGCTTTTTTAGTCTCTGTTGCAAATACGCTGTGGTTTATAAAATAAATAAATAAGATTAGAATAATTTTTTTCATTGAAAAGATGATATATTAATTATTATGAAAAACGATGATCATATTGTCATAGATGAAAATAGTGATTTAAATAATATTATCTGTGAGGAATGTAAAAAAGAAGATGAAAGTGTCAAACAAAATTTAATTATGCATGGTTTTAAATTTTGTAATAGCTGCAAACTATCAAAAACAATTTTTCCAATTTAAAGATTTTGAGATAAAACCAATATTAAAAATAGTAGAACACCTTGAATTAACATGGCTACTATTACAACTCCTAACGCTTTCCATAATGATTTATAATCTAAGGCAGCTCTGACTCCAACAACAACACATGCTAGAGTCCAAAATTGTGAACCAATGAAAGTTACAAACATTAAATCTGGGGTGACTCCGAAAACTCTAATTAAACCAGGAGCATTAGCAAACCCTATAGTTCTTAGTAACTCTCCATGATTACTTTTAGTAGATTTTTCAGGAAAAAGCTTTACTCCTAAAAAATAAATTATGTAGCTAACTATATACCAGCTTAGTAAAGAGGCAATTGGAGCTAAAATAAAATTTGATGCACCTAACTGTAACGCTCCTACACCTGCAGCTAAGCTTGCAAGTACCACAACGAGTCCAGCTTGAACAGTTGCTGACTTATCTCGTTCAACCTCTTCATAGAGCTCAACATCAATTTTGATCGCTCTAAATATTCTATCAAATAAATTGTTAAACATTCAAAAATTAACTCTTTAATATCTTTAATAATTTATAATGCAATTTTTTGTTTGAAGTTGCCAAGATATTTCCAGCTTTTTCAGCATTTTTATTATTCCATGTGGTAATAAAACCACCAGCATTTTCCACAATTGGAATAATTGCGGCAACATCATATATTTTAAGATTAGACTCTATTACCGCATCTAATTTACCTTCTGCAAGTAAACAATAACTGAATGCATCAAGTGTAATCCTGCTTATATTCTTATTCAATTTATCTAACTTTTTTAAGATTTTTAAATTTTTATTTTGATTATGAAAATTGCATAGAATTTTTGTTTTTTTGAAATTAATTACCGAATTTGTTTTCAATTTTTTTTTTTTATTTATGTCTAAAATGTATGAAGTGTTATTATAGCTTATATAGGTTTTTTTTAATTCTGGAAAATTAGCCATACCTATTATTGATTTCTTTTTGTAAATCATGCCAACTAAATTAGACCAAGTAGGAAGACCTGCAACAAATGCCTTAGTTCCATCTATTGGGTCAATTATCCAGTAGTTTTTGTTTTTGGTTTTTTTCTCTTTAAATTCCTCTCCAATAATCCCGTCATTGGGAAATGATTTTACAATATAAGCTCTTATCATCTTTTCAAAACTTTTATCGAAATTAGTTACTGGATTGAATATTTTTTTTCTTTTTGATTTATTGTTTATAATTAATTTTTTTTTGGAATTTGATTTATAAAACTTATTTAGTTTAGAGGATAAATTATATAAAAATTTAATAGCTTTATTCTGGTCCATATAAGTATATAACTTAATTAAAAAGTTTTTAAATATGAAAATAAACGAAAAGATAATCCCAATAATTTTAGGCTTATCAGCGGCACTTATCATAGGAGTGTTGGCTTTTTTGAGTTTTGAGACTCCTTATGGATATTGGTTAGTATTTTCTTTTGGCGCTACAACTTTTAGTGTTTTAGTATTTTATCAAGCCGATATGGCTCAACCCAAAAATGTTTTTTTTGGTCATCTTGTATCAATAACAGTAGGTATCTTATTTAATGAAATTTTTGGAATGTCATTTATTACTTTAGGATTAGCAGTTGGATTTGCTTTAGCCTTGATGATGTATTTTAAAGTGGAGCATCCTCCAGCAGCTGCAAATCCTTTGATAGCCCTTTTATCGGATGTATCATTTGAATTTATCTTCTTACCTGTCGCAGCTGGAGCAATAATTATAATTATTTTGTCAATTTTAATAAACAAATATTTATTAAAAAGAAATTATCCAACGAAATTTTTCTAATTATAAATAAAAATATAGCTATTTAAAATTAATGCGTATGTGCTCCATAAAAAATAAGGGATCATTAAATAATAGCTGATCTTGTCTATTTTAAAGTATTCTTTCAAAAGAAATGTGATGAACGCTAATATAATAATTAAATTTATTAATGCTAAACCTATTTGGTGAAATCCAAAAAAAACAATACTCCATGTGCTATTAAAAAAAAGATGAATAAAATAAATCTTAAGAATATATTTATTTTTTGTATTAAACCAAATTTTCCATATTGCTACTGACATCAAAATATATAACGTTGTCCAAACAGGTCCGAAAACCCATGCTGGAGGATTAAAAGGTGCTAGTGTTAATTGTGAGTACCAAGGTTCTTTAAAAGCTGAAGTAGTAAAACCGCCAATTGCAGAGGCTAAAAAAGTAATGGTTAATATTATAAATAATGATAAATATTTATTATTCATTATTAAAATATAAACTTTATATGTCAGAAAAACAGAAAAAAATTTGGATAACTGGTGCAAGTAGCGGGATAGGAAAATCAGTTGCTGAAAAGTTTGCTAATGAGGGTTGGAAAGTTGCAGTGTCAGCTAGAAGAAAAGAACTTCTTGATGAATTAGCTAAAAATCCTAATATAGTATCTTTTCCTCTCGATGTTACTAATAGAAATCAAATTAATGAAGTTTTTAAAAATATTCTAAATAATTTTGGCGAATTAGATATATGTTTATTTTCTAGCGGTACATATGAGCCGAAAGACGAACAAAATATCGATCCTGACAAAATAAAGAATGTTATAAATGTAAATTTTATAGGTGTAATTGATTGTGTAAAATCTGTTGAAAGATATTTTAAAGATAAGAAATCTGGACATATTTCAATAGTTTCATCTATTGCGAGTTATAGAGGGTTACCAAATTCAAGTGGATATGGACCATCTAAAGCTGCCTTAACTAATTTTAGTGAGAGCATTTATTTTGATTTTAAAAAATTTGGAGTGAGAGTTTCAGTTGTATCACCTGGGTTTATAAAAACCCCATTGACTGATAAAAACGAATTTCCGATGCCATTTTTAAAAACTCCTGAGTATGCAGCAGAAAAAATTTTTAATGGCTTAGTAAAAAGTAGTGCTTTTGAAATTCATTTTCCAAAAGGATTAACTTTGACCTTAAAATTTTTAAGAATATTACCTTATAGACTTTATTTATTTTTAGTGGACAAGCTCGTTAAGAGGTAATTAGAGAAGAGACTCAACAAATTCCCAATTAATTAATTTATCGAAAAAATTTTCTAAATAAACTGGTCTTTTGTTTTTATAATCTAAATAATAAGAATGCTCCCATACATCACATCCTAAAATAGGTTTCATATTATGAATTATGGGATTTTCAGCATTAGGTGATTTAGTTACTACAAGCTTATCTTCCTTTAAAGATAACCAACACCACCCAGATCCAAACTGAGCAATTCCAGCATTGATGAATTCTTCCCTAAATTTTTTAACACTTCCAAAATCTTGTTTAATCTTATTTTCAAGTTTAGATGGAACATTTCCACCACCATTAGGTTTCATGCACCTCCAAAAAAGATTATGGTTCCAGTGTTGACTTGCATTGTTAAAAATACCTAATTTTTTTTCAGTAGATGATTTTTTTATTATATCTTCCAAAGTCAATTTTTCATATTCAGAACCTTTTATAAAATTATTTAGATTTGTAATATATGTTTGATGGTGTTTACCGTGATGTAAATCTAAAGTTTGTTCTGACATTATTGGAGAAAGGGCTGAATTAGGGTAATTTAATTTAGGAAGTTCAAACATATTAATCTTTTACAAACATCACAGTTAATTCCGCTACTTTAATTCCGAACTTAGTCATTGTAGCTCTGTTTATTGCTACACGCTCATCTTGCATAAAAATCCAATCATCAAAAGTAATTTTAATATTTTTACCTTTTACTGGTACAAGTAAAACATATTCAAATTTAAAGGCAGGGCCATATGAATAGCCTTTTGCAGTTCCAACTACATCCGAAGCAGTTCCCTCATAATTATGTTCATCTAGTTTATTGATTGTCCATTGTCGGGTTTGTCTTTCTCCGTCGTTCCAATTAAATACCTCATCTAAAATTAATTTCGAACCGTCCCACTTTCCGTTTAAATCTGCTTTGAATTGCCTTGTAACCTTTCCAGATCTATTCTGTAATACTCCCCAGGCTTTAACATTGCCTGATAAATAATTTTCTATGACTAATCTAGGTTTTTGATCTTTAAAATCGGTTGGTTTCATTTTATTTGCACATCCTGTTATTATTATTAATAAAAAAAGTCCTATAAATTTTTTCATGAGAAATATTTATTCGACATAGAGAATTGAATCAAGTTAATGTTTCTAGACTTAAAGCCACCCTCACAATAAGATAGATAAAATTCCCACATACGTCTAAAATAATCGTCAAAACCAAGTGGACTTATTTTGTCCCAAACATCTAAAAAATTTTTTCGCCAAGCAGATAAGGTTCTAGCATAATCATCAGAATAAGTGTTTATTTTCTCAAGTTTGAGATTATTTTTTTTTATAAGCTTTTCCATAAAATTTATAGAAGGTAAAAAACCGCCAGGAAAAATATATTTTTGAATGAAATCTTCATTTGCTCGATATCTTTCAAATAATTCATCTTTTATAACAATACCTTGAAGTGCAGCAGTACCATTATTGTTTAAAACTTTTTTTATAGTTTGAAAATATTTATCCATATAGTTTTCACCTACAGCCTCTATCATTTCTATTGAAGCAACATGGTCATATTTATCTTTTAAGTCTCTATAATCTAAAAATTTAACGTTAACTTTATTATTCAGGCCCGACTTAAATATTCTCTTTTTTGTATAATCATATTGATTTTTTGAAATCGTTATACAATCAATACTTACATCATATTTCTTTGCTGTATATTCAGCAAAACCGCCCCAGCCACAGCCAATTTCTAATATCTTATTTCCTTCTTTAATGTTTAGTAAATTAATAAGTTCTTGAAATTTATTTTTTTGTGCTTTTTCTAGATCATCTTTTTCGTCTTTATAAACTGCACTTGAGTAAGTAAGAGTTTTATCTAACCATAATGAAAAAAAATCGTTACCTAAGTCATAATGCTTTGAAATATATTTTATACTTTTAGATTTGGTATTGGACGCAAATATTTTTTTTAAAAAATTCTTTATTTTTTGTAATTTTAAACTTCCTGAAAAAGAATAAATAGTATTAATATTTCTTGCAGTAAGTTCTATTAAATTAGTTAAACTTGATGTGTAAAAATCTCTTTTTATATGTGCTTCGCCTAAAGCCGAGCTTCCGCCTAGTATAACATTTAAGTAAAAACTTGGGTTATTAATTTTGATATCTGTAGATAGTTTACTTTCTAAATCCCCAAAATGAAAAACTTTTCCATCGTAATTAATTAATTTTAAATTTCCTTGTGAAATATTTTTTAATTTATTTAAAACAAATTTTTCAGAAATTTTAGTTAAGCTCATTAGTTTTCCTCAAAACTTAAGTTATTTTTTAATTTAACCTCTCTTTTCCGATATATTGCTCCTTTTTTCCATAATAGTAATGCTTCATAATGTATCGAACTAATAATTTTTATAGTCATTAATGGATACTTTAAAAAATTAATTGCAAGCTGTTTATAACTAAATTCTTTTTTATCTCCCGTTTGAGTTGCGGTTAAAATTGTTCCATCGGCATCCGTTTGTTTTATAAAAACTGATAGCTTGTCGTTTGGATTTAATAATTTAAAGTTGTAAAAAGTTTCCATATCCATAAACGGAGATACATAAAACTTTTTTCTACATTTTTGAATTATTTCCTCATTGTTTTTAATTTTAAAGATATACGTATGTTGTTCATTGAATGTATTTTTTACCTCATAAAAAATTGCTACTAATTTATCTTTTTCATAGCAATAAAAAATGCTCAAAGGATTAAAAACGTATCCGAGTATTCTAGGATAACAAAGTACTTTAATGTTTGTTATGTTTTCTTTTATCCGGAATTTTTTTAGATTTGAAATTACCCAATCCCTCAAATTACCTCCATCTCGATCTCCATGATCTTTGTCATAAAAACTAAAAATATTGAATTTGTTATGTGAAAAAATACCTATTGATTTGTCCAAAATATTTATCTCATCTAAATCGATTAAAAGTGAAAAAGTTTTATATTTTAGAAAATGTCTAACAGGCTTAAATCTTGTATGGGTAACTTCACCATTATAAATGCAAGAGTTCATCAAATTTTAAAATTGTTTATTAATTCAATTGATGATTTTAATCCATCTTCATGGAAACCGTAACCGAAATAACTACCACAAAACCAGGTCCTTTTTTTACCTTGAATCTTATATAAATCTTTTTGAAGTAGCGTATTCTCAGTGTTTAAATATGGATGAGTAAAATTTATTTTTTTAACAATTAGGTTATCTTGAACATTATGAATAGGATTCAAAGTTAAAAAATAGTTTCTAGGTGTTTTTAAATTTTGAAGTTTGTTTAACCAATAAGTTATACATGTTCTTTTTCCATCTGAAATAGAGTTCCAGCTGGACCAGGCTCTTTTTTTTTGAGGCATTAAACTTTCATCAGTATGTAAAATAGCTTCATTTTCAACATACTTAAATTTTCCTAAAATATTTTTTTCCTGTGTAGTCGGTTTTTCTAGCATGTCTAAACTTTCATCAGCATGTGAAGCTAAAACTACGTGATCGTAATCTATATACTCATTTCCAATTATAATTCGAATATTATCATCACTTCTAACTATTTTGCTCACTTTATAATTTTTAAATATTTCACCGCTGATTTTACTTGTAACTTTTTTAACATAAGCTCTACTTCTATTTGTAACTGTATACCACTGTGGTCTATTTTTTAATTTAAATAACCCGTGATTAACAAAAAAATTTAAAAAAAATTTTATTGGCATTTTTTTTGCTTTATCAAACGGCATTGACCATATAGCTGCAACCATAGGTATAATATGATACTCTATAAAATATGCTGAAAGTTTTTTATTATTTAAAAAATCTCCTAAAGTTTGCTCTGTTATTTTATTTTTAAGTATTTTTGGTGCCGTTTTGTAAAACGATATTATCTCTTTTATCATTATTAAAAATTTAAAATTTAATAAATTAATTCTATTTGCAAAAATTCCGCTAAGACCGCTTCCGCTATATTCTATGTTAGTATTTTTTATTGAAACAGAGAAAGACATATCGCTTTTTTCATATGGAACCTTCAGATCTTTAAAAAATTTAACTAGATTTGGGTAAGTTACCTCATTAAAGACAATAAAACCTAGATCAACTGGTACAATTTTATCACCCTCTTTAATATCATAGGTAAAAGAGTGTCCACCAAAGTGATCGGCTTTCTCATATAAATCAACTTTAAATTTTTTTGACAAAAAGTATGCAGAAGATAGTCCGGATATCCCAGAGCCAATTACTGCTATTTTCATTTATTAAGCAGCTTCATCTTTATATTCATCCATTGACGGGCAAGAACATACAAGATTTCTATCTCCATAAACATTGTCAACTCTTGCAACCGGAGGCCAATATTTATTATTTTTTACAAACTCGGTTGGAAAAGCCGCCTCTTCTCGGGTATATTTGTGGCTCCAGTCATTTGAGGCTAATTCAATGTAAGTGTGAGGAGCATTTTTTAATGGATTGTCAATTTTATCAAATTTTGATGACTCCACTAAATCAATTTCTTTTTTTATTTTAATTAATGCATTACAAAACTTATCTATTTCTTCCAAATTTTCACTTTCTGTGGGCTCTATCATTATTGTTCCTGCAACCGGCCATGACATAGTAGGGGCGTGATAACCAAAATCGATTAATCTTTTAGCTAAATCTTCCTCTGAAATTCCTGAACTAGCTTTAATTGGTCTAATATCTATTATGCACTCATGGGCCACGTTACCATTTTTACCAGTGTATAAAACTTTGTAGTCTTTAGATAATTTCTTTGAAATATAATTTGCGTTTAAAATTGAAATTTGTGAAGCTTTTTTCAAACCCTCAGCTCCCATCATCTTTATATACATCCAAGATATGGGTAAAATACTTGAACTTCCCCACGGTGCAGCCGAAACAGCCCCCATTCCATTTTTTGGTCCTGCGTCTTTAATTATTTCATGAGTTGGAAGAAAATCAGCTAAATGTTTTGCGCACGCAATTGGTCCCATTCCCGGACCCCCACCACCATGTGGTATGCAAAATGTTTTGTGCAAATTAATATGACAAACATCTGGTCCAAATTTTCCTGGTTTTGCAATGCCAACTAAAGCATTTAAATTTGCTCCATCCATATATACCTGGCCACCATGTTTGTGAATTACATCGCAAATTTCAATAATTTTTTCTTCAAATACTCCATGAGTAGAAGGGTAAGTAACCATTAAAGCAGCTAAATTTTTTGAATATTTTTCTGCTTTGTTTTTCAAATCGTCTAGATCCACATTGCCGTCTTCATCACAGTTTACAACAACCACTTTCATCCCGCTCATTTGAGCACTTGCTGGATTTGTACCGTGCGCTGAGTTTGGAATTAGACAAACATCTCGGGCACCTTGTCCGTTACTTTCGTGAAATTTTCTGATTGTCATCAACCCAGCGTATTCACCTTGAGCACCAGAATTTGGTTGTAAAGAAACTGCGTCATATCCAGTTATTTCTTTTAAATCATTTATTAGGTCATTAAATAAAATTTTATACCCTTCCATTTGATCCGTTGGCACAAATGGGTGAGGCAAAGAAAATTCCTTCCAAGTAATTGGCATTAACTCTGCTGTTGCATTAAGTTTCATAGTACAAGAACCTAGAGCAATCATAGATCGATTAAGTGCTATGTCGCAATCTTCAAGTTTTTTTAAATACCTTAGCATCTCTGTTTCTGAATGATATTTATTGAAAACTGGATGAGCTAGATACTTTGATGTTCTTAAAAGATTTTTAGGAAGATTATTAAGCTCAACTTTTACATCCTGATTAATTACTTTAGAAACTCCAAATATTTTTAACAAAATATTTACATCGTTAAGTTTTTTTGCTTCATCAAATGCAACTGATATGTGTTTATCATCAACTTTTCTTAAATTAATATTTTCTTTTAAAGCGTTTTGATAAATAACGTTTGTCTTGTCGTTTGTTCTAATTGTTACTGTATCAAAAAAATAGTCTGATAAAATTTGGAAGCCACCTTTTTTAATTTCATCAGCAAATAATTTTGCTAATTTAGAAGTCCTATTAGCTATTTTAAGTATTCCATCAGGCCCGTGATAGATAGCAAATGCTGCAGATATTATTGCTAACAATGCTTGAGCTGTACATATGTTACTGGTTGCTTTATCTCGTCTGATATGTTGTTCCCTTGTTTGTAAAGAAAGTCTGTATGCTTTTTTTCCATGTCTGTCTTTCGATACACCTATAATTCTACCCGGCATTGATCTTTTAAATTCTTCTTTAGTAGCAAAAAATGCTGCATGTGGACCGCCATAGCCCATAGGAATACCAAATCTTTGAGCGCTACCAACGGCTATATCGGCACCAAGTTCTGCTGGAGTTTTTAACCTGGCTAAAGATAATAAATCACAGATTAAAATTGTTTTTCCATTTTTTTTGTGAATTTGACTTATACTTTCGCTGGGGTCCATAATCTCACCCAAAGTTCCCGGGTAGGCTATAACTCCACAAATAATATCTTGATTAATGTTTGATAACTCCTTTTTTTCATCGCCAATAATAAGTTCTAATCCAAAAGGCTTCGTCCGAGTTTTAATAAGATCAATTGTCTGTGGGTTACAATTACTTGAAATAAATATTTTTTTTGCATTTGTTCTGTCTAATCTTTGACATAAGCCGACTGCTTCTGCTGTAGCAGTTGCTTCGTCAAGTAAAGAAGCGTTAGCAATATCCATTCCTGTTAGATCAATAATTGTTTGTTGGAAATTTAAAAGCATTTCAAGACGGCCTTGAGCTACTTCGGGTTGATAAGGTGTATAAGATGTATACCAGCCTGGGTTTTCTAAGATATTTCTTAAGATTACATTTGGAGTAATAGAATTATAGTACCCCATACCAATAAAGTTTCTAAAAATTTTATTTTTTTTTGATATAGATTTTAATTTTTTCAAAGCATCATTTTCAGACATAGGCTCATCTATATTAAGATCATCTTTTAATAAAATTTTTTCTGGAACAGTATTTTTCATTAAATCTTCAAGCGAACTATATCCTACGTATTTAAGCATTTTTGACTGCTCATCATATGAGGGTCCGATGTGCCTTTTTATGAATTCTTTTGAATTATCATCAATCATTTAATTTGGATTCTCCTTACAAAATTTATCGTATTCATCTTTCGACATTAATGAGTCAAGCTCAGCTTTATTTTTAATTTTTAATTTAAAAAACCAACTCGCTCCCTCTGGATCTCCGTTAACACTACCTGGATCATCAGCTATAGCTTTATTTCCTTCTGTAACTTCTCCTGAAATTGGTGAATAAACATCGCTAGCTGCCTTAGTTGATTCTACAACAGCGGCCTGCCCCTCTTTCTCTATAGATTTTCCCGCGTCAGGCACTTCAACAAAAACTATATCTCCAAGCATTTCAGTTGCGTGTTTAGTTATACCAACTGTTGCTATATCGCCTTCTAAAGAAACCCATTCATGTTTTTTTGAAAATTTTTTTTCACTCATTTTTGCCTCCCTTATTATTTAACATAACTTTTTTTATAAAATGGTAGCTCTGAAACTTTACCTTCATATTTTTTCCCTCTGATTTCGAGCTGTATTGAGGTTCCAATTTCAGAAAATTCTGACTTTATATAGCCCATCGCAACTGGTCTGTTTACACTCGGGCCAAAAGTTCCACTTGTAACAAAACCTATTTCTTCACCATTATAAGAATAAATTTTTGTATTTTCTCGAGCTATAACTTTTCCCTCTGGTTTAATGCCAACTCTTATTTTTTCACTCCCGTTTGTTAATAAATTTTTTATTTTACTCCATCCATTAAAGCCACCAGCCTCTTTCCTTTTTTTTGCAATAGCCCATTTAAGATTGGCTTCTACAGGATTAATTTTTTCGTTCAAATCATGACCGTATAAACAAAGTCCAGCTTCTAATCTTAATGTATCTCTAGCTCCTAAACCTATAGGCTTGACTCCATTTTTTATCAAAAAATCAATTAGATTTTTTACTTTTTTATTAGAAATTGAAATTTCAAAACCATCTTCACCTGTATATCCAGATCTTGTTATGTAAAGACTTTCGCTGTCGTAACTAAAATTATTTCCTGTCATAAATTTTAATTCAGAAACACCTGGTATTAGTTTCTCTAAAATTTCTACTGACTTAGGTCCTTGTAATGCGATCAAAGATAAATCATTGTTCAAAAAATAACTATGATTTTTACCCAAAAATTTTGATATATGTTTGATATCATTTTCCTTACAAGCAGCATTTAAAATTATGCAGAAACCTTTATTTGTTTTTGTAATTATTAAATCATCAATAATTCCACCGTTGTCATTTAATAAAAAAGAATATTTCGAATGATTGAGTTGTAATGACTTTAAATCTGAAGGAATAATTTTTTCTAAGGCTTCTACTAAGCTTTCGTCTCCTTCTAAAAAAAATTGTCCCATGTGTGATACATCAAAAAAACCTGCATGTGTCCTTGTTGAAATATGTTCTTTAACTATACCGTCCCTATATTGTATAGGCATTTCATAACCTGCGAACGGAACAAATTTTGCTCCTAAACTTTTGTGCAAATCATATAAAGCTGTTTTTTGTACACCCATAATAACTCATTTGTACCCCATCTGTTTTGAAACCTGAGAGATTTACTCCTTCGGTGAGGCAAAGCCTGCTTTCCAGAGTTATTACGGCAACGGTCCTTTTGCCTGAGAGTTTCCGGGGTGGTTGCTCCTTCGGCGCTACAAAAAGTAGACTCTCCCGTTACGAGTAGACTTTGGTCCATTCTTCAGAAAAAGTCAATTATTATTGTTGTTAATTTTCTTTGATTTATCAAAACTTTTTAGTATCACTGCAGAAATAATTATCGCTCCACCCACAAATACACTTAGTGGTGGTATTTCATTTAGGAAAAGCCAAACCCAAACCGGGGCAAAAATTGTTTCCAATAACATTAACAATCCAACTGTAACGGCTGGTGTCGTTTTAGAACCGATAGTTACACATATAAAACCAAAGGCTAATTGAGGAACACCTAAAAAAAAACCCATTAATATGTCATTTGGGGAAAAAGATAAATTACTTGCTAAAATTATTCCGTATAATCCACTAAATATCCCGGAGTAAAAAATTGCTGGAACCATATCTAACTCAGGAAATTTTCTAATAATCATTACTAATATTGTAAAATTAATAGGGATAGCAAATGCAACGATATTTCCAAATAAAGTTCCTTGATTAATTGAGTCTCCTAACATTACAACTAAACCAGCGAAAGCCAGTGCAATAGAAATAAAGCCTTTTAGTGTTATCTTTTCTTTAAGAAATAAAAAACCAAATACTGCTAAAAAAATTGTTTGGGTACTTATAATAAAAACAACATTAGCAACAGATGTTTTAGACATGGCAACAATGTAGGCAACGAAACTTAAAGATAAGAATAATCCTGCAATGACAGCAGGAATGCCTGATTGCTTAATAATTTTTGCTGTATTTCTTTTATATGTAAAAACTAAAAAGATTATTAAAGCAATTATAAAAAAAAAGGATCTGATAGTAAGAATTTGCCAAATATCGGCAGTCTCAAAGGATCTGATTATCAAACCGCCCCAACTTAAAAAAAAGCCACCTAGCAAACATAATATATACCCAGGGATTTTATAAATTGAATTCATTTAAACTTTTTAAGAATTTGTGGAAAGTAAAAATGTAAAGTTGCCGCTCTCAAAATCATAAATAATGTTAAAGCAAACCAGATTCCGTAATTGAGAATCTCTTTAACAAGAAATAAAGATAAAGTTAAGTAAATGGCTACAGATACTATCATACTATTTCTCATTTCCTTAGTTTGAGTAGCACCTATAAATATTCCATCTAGTTGATAGCAAAAGGAGGCAATAGGTGGTATTATAATTACCCACAAAGCATACTTATATGATAAATATCTTAAAAACTCTATGTCAGTAATTAAATTTATAATTTCTTTAAACGACAAAAAATATATTAAACTTATCGCTAATCCAGTAGTGAAACTGAGTATAATTGAATTTTTCACACAAGATAAAAACATTTTTTCTGATCTCTTTCCTAATGAATAACCAATTATGCCCTCAGTAGAAAAGGCGTATGCATCAAGAAAAAAAGATGAAATAATGACTAATTGAATCAAAATTGCATTTACTGCTACGTATTTTTCTCCTAAAGTTGAGCTTAAATAGGTTATCCAAAAAAAAGAAAAAGTTAAAAGAATAGTTCTTACAAATATATTAAAATTTATATTTAAAAGTTTAAATAATTTTTTATGGTTAAAAACGCTTTTACTATTGAACCTTGGTATTACATTGAACTTTTTAATAATGAAATAATAAGTATAAATTAAAAAAGAGATAACTGTTAAATATGCAGCTATAAATGTGCCGAGAGCGACACCCGTAACGTTTAAATTTAGTTCTTTTACGAAATAAATGCTAAAAAATATATTTGATAAACTTAAAATTATGATTAATAAACTTGAAATAAATGTTCTTTGTATCCCTAAATAGAAACCGATTAAAACATAAATCACCAATTCAGCGGGAGCAGAAAGAACTCTTATGGAAATATAATCTTCTATTAGATTTTTTGTTTGAATAGATGTCTCAAAGATTTCTCCTAAAGCATGTATCAATAATGGTTTAAAAATTATGATTAATAATGATATAAAAATTGCAATGATGATATTTCTCAATATGATATAAACTAATTCTCTATAATCAGCTTTTCCAAGTGCCTGGGAAATAAGACCAACAGTTCCCATTCTTAAAAACCCAAAACTCCAGAAAATCATTGTTAAAAAGGTAGCAGATATACTTACTGCTATAAGAAATTTCTCATTTTCCATATGACCCATTAGACCTGTATCCACAATACCAACGAGCGGAATAGCCAAATTAGAAAAGAAAATGGGCATTGAAAGTCTAAATATCTGCCATTTTGTAATATTAACAGTTAACCTCATAGCGGCCATATCAATGAATAAATTATTCTTTATATAGAAACAATTAAATTATATAAGAAATCAATAAAATGGTTGAACAGTTCATAATCGCTATACAGATCATACTTATTGATATTGTAATGGCTGCGGATAACGCGATCATTATAGGTCTAATAGCTGCAAATTTTGCTCCACAAAATAAAAAGAAAATTATCGCTTGGGGAGTTGCTGGAGCATTTATCTTTAGAATATTTTTTGCATTCGGTACCGAGTATATGCTGGAATATGCATGGATTAAAATAATCGGTGGATTAGCACTTTTATGGATAGTTTATAATATTAGACAAGACTTATTTGGAAAAAATAAGATCAGATCACCAGAGGTCAAATCAAAAGAGCCAGTATCTTTTAAGACTGGTGTTTACAGAATTTTAATAGCAGATATTACTTTAAGTTTTGACAACGTTTTAGGAGTTGTTGGAGCTGCTAAGGATTACTATTATTTAATGATAACTGGCTTGCTTCTTTCAGTTTTTTTAGTAGCCACTCTAGCAACATATTTTGCAAATTATATTAAAGAACACAAGTGGTTAGGTTATGTTGGTATATTTGTAATTATCATCGTAGCTCTACAACTCATAATCGGAGGACTTGTAAATTTAGATGTTTTAACCATAAATGAAAAATACGAAATCTTATTCAGCGTATGATAGATTTTTGTATTTTGGGATCTGGTTTATCTGGATCTAAGATTGCAAGTCTATTAAGTAAAAATTACTCAGTTGAAATTTTTGACAAAGCAAAAGGTATTGGTGGAAGATCGTCAAATAAAAAATTGAATAAACTTATCAGTTTTGATCATGGTCTTCAATATTATTCACCAAAAGATGATCAATTTAGAAATTTTTTAAAAAAGTTAATCAAACAGAAAGTTCTTAAAATTTGGGGAGGAAATCACTTAGATTTTACTTTTAAAAAAAAAACAAATTACCAAAAAATAATCGGGGTGAATGGTAATAACGATTTAAATAAATATTTAATAAAGAATATTAAAAAAAATCTGAATAAAGAAATTGTAAGAATTAAATTTAAAAAGACATATTGGGAGATATCAGGAAAAAATGATAAATTTTTCTCAAAAAATTTAATAATTACTTTTCCTTTTAATCAGACCAAAAAAATAGCAAAAAGATATCTAGATACTAATTTTTTAAATCAAAATATTAAAATGACTCCTAATATTACTTTATTAGTTAAACAAAGAACAAACAAAAAAATACCGATAAGTAGTATTAAATTAAGAAATAAGATAGTTTCTTGGGCGGCAAGCGAAAATAGTAAAAAAAGATTCTTTAGCAAAGATAATTATTGGACAATTCAAACTTCAGAAAATTACTCAAAAAAAATTATTAATCTTTATAAAAAAAATAGAAATTATTATTCAAATCAAATAATTAAAGAATTCTCGAATATTTTAAATATTAAAAGTAAAAGATTTAAACCTTTTAAAATACACGGATGGAAATATTCTTATAATAAATATAAAACAAATCGGGAATGTCTTTGGAATCAAAAATATCAAATTGGAATTTGTGGAGATTGGTTTATTGGTCCAAATGCTGAAGCTAGTTGGAATAGCGCAGTTGCATTATACAAAAAAATAAAAAAAAACCCGCCTAGTAAATCTAGACGGGTTTAATTTTTTTAAATTTTAAATAAATTAAAATTTATAGCCTAAAGAAGCTTTAACCTGAGTGATGTCAATGTCCGCGTCTATAACGTTATTAACTCCAACTCCAGTTCTAGCAGTCGATGATTTGAAAGTCATTTCCTCATAACTTGTGTGAGAAAGTTCTACTCTTCCAATCATGCTATTACCCATTTCACTTTCGAAACCAACACCAATTAAGATACCGTCCATAGTCTCATTACCGTACTTAGAACCTGTATCTAAACTTTCTGTGGTCTCAAGATCAACTGTTACGTAACCGGCTTTTAAATAAACGTCATCCGTTACGTTAAAAGCTGCGTAGAAAGTAAAGTGATCATTCATCTCTGCTTGAGCTTTTTGGTTTCGTGTTGTTGATGTGTGGTCATTGTCGCCTGTAACCGAAAGCTCGGTATCAGTTCTCTTTTGAACTCCATCAGCAACATCAGCAGTAACTGGAATGTAATCAACTCCTAAAGTTATACCTGAACCCATTACATCATTGTATTCTACAAATATAGAACCAACTGGTGTTATGTGGTTTAGTGATTTAGAAGTTTTTTCGTTACCTTCAGTCTCAGTACCGCTCGCTTCTATATTAGCTATTGCTCCGCTTACACCCACTGTAAATTCAGCAAGTGCGTAACTTGAACTAAAAATACTTATAAGTATTGCTAAAGCTATATTTCTAATATTTTTCATTTTACTCCTTAGTAAATTGTACAATTAACTACGTATTCTTTAAGATATTATAGTTTCCCTGTCCACTTAAAACGATTTAATTAATTTTATAAAATCTTAAAAAAATGTTGATTTTATTGACTTTTTTTGTGACATATAAGTCACACGGTACAGCTAATTTTCTAAAAAATGCTGTTTTTTTGAGTTTTTTTGACAATTAAATCTTTCTTAATTTTTGGATTCAAATGGATAAGATCTTTGTGTTTTAGATTTTTCAAATTTTGGACCAAACTAAGAAATTTTTTACTCTCAGACTTGGTGATTAATCCATCAGTTAAACTTTTAAATTTTTCAACATAGTTTGCCCTTCTAAAAGGTCTTAATCCACTTGGGTGAGCATCGGCCACTTCTTTTTCCTCTTCAATAACAGAGCCATCTCTCATTTTAATTATCACCTTTCCACCAAAAGATTTTTTTGTTGGATTTGGATCGTGGTATTTCTGAGTCCAAATAGGATCTTCAAAGGTTTTTACTTTTTTCCAAAGTTCAATTGTGCTTTTTCTATTTGCTCTTTCAGGTGTATATGATTTCACGTGATGCCAATTGCCGTCCTCTAAAGCAACCGCAAATATATACATTATAGAATGATCTAAAGTTTCTCTACTTGCATTTGGATCCATTTTTTGTGGATCATTTGCACCTGTTCCGATAACAAAGTGTGTATGGTGACTGGTATGAATTTCTATTTTTGAAATTAGAGATTTGTCTTTTATTTTTTTGCTTAAGCTTCTTGCTAAGTCTATTAAAGCTTGAGATTGATATTCGGCTGAGTGTTCTTTAGTGTAAGTTTCCATAATGGCTCTTTTTTCTTGATGAATGTTTGGTAAAGGAACCTTATATTCTTTTTCAGGTCCAGAAAGTATATAGGCAATGACACTATCTTCTCCTTCATATATAGGACTAGGTGCTCCCTCACCTCTCATACATCTATCAACTGACTCAATTGCCATTTTACCTGCATGCGAAGGTGCAAAAGCTTTCCAGCTAGAAATTTCTCCTTTTCTTGATTGTCTAGTCGAAATTGTTGTGTGAAGAGCTTGTTGAATAGATTGGTAAATTATATCTTTTTTTAATTTTAAAAGTGTCCCAATACCCGCAGCTACGCTAGGTCCTAAGTGAGCTATATGATCAATTTTATGCTCGTGAAGGCAGATGCCCTTTACAAGATTAACTTGTATTTCATAACCAGTCAAAATTCCCTTTATAAGATTAAATCCATCTATTTTTTTTTGCTGGGCAACAGCCAAAATAGCTGGAATATTATCACCTGGGTGACTGTAGTCTGCGGCAAGAAAAGTATCATGGTAATCTAACTCTCTTACTGCTGTACCATTTGCCCAAGCTGCCCATTCACAATGAACTTTTATTTTTGGGTCAACTCCAAATAAAGTTGCTCCGTTTTTTTTTGGATGAGCTAAAGCCATTTCTCTTGCGGAAATTACTGGTTTTCTATTTAGAGATGCTACCGCCACTGAGGCGTTATCTATTATTCTATTAATCACCATCTCAATTGTGTCAGCCGAGGGCTTTGATTTATCGGCAGCTATCTCAGCTATTTTCCAAGCTAATTGATCTTCTTTTTTAAGCAAAGCAGAAGACGGATATGATTTTACTTTTATTTCCTGCATTATTAGTTGAGCATATTTCTAAGAACATACTGAAGTATTCCACCGTTTTTATAATATTCAATTTCATTTTCTGTATCTATTCTACTCAAAACTTTAATGGATTTACTTAAGCCGTCTTCATATTTGATTTCACAAGTTATTTCTTCTCTAGGTCTTAAGCCTTTTTCAATATCTACTATCGTAATAAGTTCTTTACCAGTTATCTTTAAAATTTTTCGGTCAAAGCCTTCTTTGAATTGCAGGGGCAATACTCCCATGCCAACAAGATTTGACCTATGAATTCTCTCAAAACTTTCTGCTAACACTGCTTTTATACCAAGCAATTTCGTTCCTTTAGCTGCCCAATCTCTTGAAGAACCAGTTCCATATTCTTTTCCAGCAATAACAACTAAATCATTATTTCTTTTTTTATATTCCATTGCAGCTTCATAAATGCTCATTACTTTGCCATCTGGTTGTAAAGTTGTAAATCCACCCTCGGTTCCAGGAGCCATTTCATTTCTTATTTTAATATTACCAAAAGTTCCTCTCATCATTACTTCGTGATTTCCTCTTCTAGCGCCATAAGAATTAAAATCTTTTTGTTGAATTTGATGTTCCATAAAATAATCGCCAGTTGGACTATCTTTCTTAATACTGCCAGCTGGTGAAATATGGTCTGTGGTTACCGTATCTCCTAATAATAACAAGACTCTGGCATCATTTATGGGTTTAAAGCCTTCGGGTTTATCTGGAAGATTATCAAAAAAAGGTGGCCTTTTCACATAAGTTGAGTTTTGTTCCCAGTTATAAATATCACTATCAACTGTATTTATTTCTCTCCACTCTTTTGGACCTTCAGAAACATTTGAATACCTTTTTTTAAACATATCAGCGTTTAATGATTTAAGCATTATATCTTCAATTTCTTTATTACTTGGCCAAATATCTTTTAAAAATACATCTTTTCCGACCTTATCTTTTCCTAGTGAAGATTTGTATAAATCAAAATTCATATTGCCTGCTAATGCATAAGCAACTACCAAAGGGGGTGATGCCAAATAATTGGCTTTTACATCAGGATTAATTCTGCCTTCAAAGTTTCTATTTCCAGATAAAACTGATACAGCGTATAAATCTTTATCATTTATGGCATCAGAGATATTTTTTTTAAGTGGACCTGAGTTACCAATACAAGTAGTGCAGCCATATCCTACTAGATTAAAACCTAACTCATCTAAATATTTATTTAAGCCAGCCTTTTCTAAATAGTCGGTAACAACTTGTGAACCTGGCGCTAAAGAAGTTTTGACCCAGGGCTTTACTCTCAATCCTTTCTCGAAGGCATTTTTAGCTAGAAGTCCTGCTCCAATCAAAACGCTTGGATTTGAGGTATTGGTACATGACGTAATTGCAGCTATGACAATATCTCCATCTTTTAGTTTAAAATCTGCACCATTAACATCAGTCTCTACAGGCTTAGATCGCTTTGCATTTTCTTTGAAAACTTTTGCAAATGCTGTTGCTGCTTCAGTTAGCAGAACTTTATCTTGAGGTCTTTTAGGTCCAGAAATGCTTGTGACAACTGTGCTTACATCAAGTGAAACTGTATCAGTAAACTCAACGTCATTACTTGACCATAGTCCTTGCTCTTTAGAATATTTCTCTACTAAAGATATTGTAGCGTTGTCTCTTCCGGATAGTTTTAAATATTTTAACGACTCTTCATCAACTGGAAAAAAACCACAAGTCGCACCATATTCAGGCGCCATGTTAGCAATAGTTGCTCTATCTGCTAAAGTTAAATTTTTAAGTCCTTCTCCGTAAAACTCTACAAATTTTCCTACAACTCCTTTTTTTCTCAGCATTTCAACAATTGTTAAAACTAGGTCTGTTGCGGTTGTGCCTTCTTTTAATTTTCCTCTCAATTCAACTCCAATTACTTCTGGAATTAACATTGAAATAGGTTGTCCCAACATTGCTGCTTCAGCTTCGATACCACCTACTCCCCATCCTAATACTGATAAACCATTGACCATTGTTGTGTGGCTATCTGTTCCTACTAAAGTATCAGGGTAAGCATATAAATCGCTTCCACTTTTGGATGACCAAACAACTTTAGATAAATATTCTAAGTTTACTTGATGGCAAATTCCAGTACCTGGTGGCACCACTCTGAAATTATCAAATGCTTTTTGCCCCCATTTTAAAAATGAGTAGCGTTCTCCATTTCTAGAGAATTCTCTCTCAACATTTTTATCAAATGATTTGCCAGAGGCATATTCATCAACCATCACTGAGTGGTCTATTACTAAATCTACAGTGGATAAAGGATTTATTTTTTCAGGATCTTTGTTTTTATTTTTAACAGCATCTCTCATAGCAGCTAAATCTGCCACTGCTGGGATACCTGTGTAATCTTGCATTAAAACTCTAGCCGGTCTGTAAGCTATTTCAGTATTAGATTTTTTATTTTTTAACCAGTCTTTAATAGCTAAAATCTGTTTTTTATTTACAGTCAAATCATCTTCATATCTTAACAAATTTTCCAATAAAACTTTAAGAGATTTTGGAAGCTTTGAAATACCTTCTAAACCATTTTTTTCTGCCTTTTTTAAATTGAAGATTTTATATTCTTTGCCAGATGACGAAATACTGTCTAGTGATTTAAAGGAATTTTTACTATTAAATTGCATGCGCTATACATAGAACAAAATTACACAAACGATAAGCAAAAAAGACATTGCGTAATTAAAATTCTTTATAAATTTATCACTTGTGGCGAATTTTCTCATGTATTTTCCCATTAAACACCAAGCGGTTTGACTTCCTACGGCCATAAAGAACCACACCGACGTTAAGATTATTGAGTCTCTTAAGTAATTATTTTCAGTGTCTATGAAGAGAGAAATAGAAGTTAATCCAACAATAATGCTCTTTGGATTTACAAACTGAAACCAGAAAGTATTTAGAAAAGTTACTGGTTTTGGATCAATTTTATTATCTTTTGTTTGACCACCAAAAGACAGTTTGTAAGCCATATATAAAAGATAAATTGATCCAAGAATTTTAATTGTGGTTTGAATAAATTGATATTTCTCAAAAACTGCAGCGGATGTTAATTGCAAAAGTATAATCAGAAGCGTCCACCCAATTATTACACCAAGCATTGTAGGTATAGCTTTTCTAAAACCAAAGTTAAATGCTGTATAAGATGTCATTATATTATTAGGTCCAGGTGAAAAAGCTGTAGCAATACCAAATAGGATTAATGGAAGAACTTGCATTTTTGTTTAGTGTGGAGCTCTAAATCTATTATGACAGGATGAACAATTATTCCACATTAACTCTTTTTGAATTTTTTGAAAATCTTTCACTGTGTTAATAGCTTTAGCTAATTCAATCATATCGTCTGAAGCTTTCTGCATCAATGCATTAAATTCATCTTTATTTTCCCAAATACTTGGTAAAGCCTCTGTTTTAAAACCTTCTTGTGTATTTTCAGGAAAATAATTTAATAATTCTTTATAGTTATTCGAAATTTTTTCCATAAGAGGTTTGGCTTCTTCTATTCTTTTTGACTTTAATAAAATGGATATTTTTTTAGCGTTTTGATAGTTCTCACTAAACATAGCTTTTCTTCCTTTGATAATTTCTTCTACACTTTGATTAGAATGTGACGGTATAAAAAAGAACAAAAAAAAGATTAATGTTAAAATTAATTTTTTCATAGTTTATATTGTCATGAATACAGAAAATTTCCCATCAATTAACTGATAAATGACATAAGGCTCTTCTTTTTCTCCAGGCATTCCAGGTGTTCCTATTGGCATCCCAGGTAAGGCTATTCCGTCTATATCAGGTTGTTCTTTTAATAATTTATTAACTGCCTGCAGTGGAACGTGACCTTCTATAAAATATTTACCCATAATAGTAGTATGACAAGACTGCATTTCAATTGGAATGTTATATTTTTTTTTTATTGAATGAAGGCTTCTCATATCTGTCTGCTTAACATTAAATTTTTCCTTTTCTAGAAACAAAACATATCCATAACAGCATCCACAGGATGGGGTTTTAAAAACCTCAACATTCAGTTTATTATTTGTGCTTGCTAAAACTTTTTGTTTATCTGCGACAAAATTATAGGCAAAAAAAAGTGATGCGGATAAAATTAATAATATAATGAAATTAGTAAGCTTTTTAGAAGTCATAAAGTATTATAGTCAATAATGAAAATATTTAACAGCAGTAAAGAATACGGTCTATTGGGCAAATTGTTACACTGGATTACTTTTTTAGTTTTATTATTACAGGTACCATTTGGATTTTATTTAGTCGGTCTTGAATTTTCAAGTGAAAGGATAGAGCTCGAAAACATTCACATATTAGTTGGTATAACAATTTTTTATTTAACTTTATTTCGATTAATTTGGAAATTTTTTAACACCAGTCCATCTGAAACTAAAAGTTTTTTTAAAGGACAAGTATTCATCGGAAAAGCTAATCACTTTTTGTTATATGTAAGTATATTTACCATAACTATTTCAGGTATACTTAAAAAACTGTATATGGGAGAAACACTTAATTTCATATTTTTTAAATACGGTTTTAAAAAGGATAATTTTATTTTAGCCGATGCCTATTATGATGTTCATGTTTATGCTAATTATTTACTTTTAGCACTTGTAACACTTCATATTTTTGCAGTGATAGCTCATCATTTTATTTTTAAAGATAAAATTCTTAAAAAAATACTATAAATTTAAAAAATATACTTAATTGCTAAGCAATATCCAAACCATTTTCAGTTTTTTGAGAAGGATGCACTAGGACAACTTTTCCATCTTGTTCTATCGCTCCAAGCACCAAAACCTCTGATACTACACCAGCTATATTTTTAATCGGAAAATTACACACCCCGATAACTTGTTTGCCTACTAAATTATCAGCATTATAGTAATGCGTGATTTGAGCTGAAGATTGTTTAATACCAATTTCTTTTCCAAAATCTACTTTTATTACTAAAGAGGGTTTTTTAGCTTTTTCATTTTTTTTTACTTCTAAAACTGTGCCAACTTTGATTGAAACCTTTTTAAAATCTTCATAATTAATTTCCATTTTATCTCCTTATAAAAAAAAGGGGGCTTACGCCCCCTTTTAAATTTTTAAGTTAAATAATTATAATTGTTTATAATTACCTTTGCTCCACTCATAAAAAACGTAACCTGGTAAACTTACGTCACCTTTTTTATCAAAGCTTAAAGTTCCAAGCACTGTATTGAATTTTCCTTTTTTCATTGCTTTAAGAACTTTTTTTCTATCAAGAGATCCAGCTTGCGTTGCAGCTTGTTCAAATACTTGTAACGCAGCATATGAATAAAGCACGTAACCTTCTGGCTCAATTCCTGCAGCTTTGAACTTTTTAACTAATGGTGCAGCTTCTGGATTATTTCTTGGGTCTGGACTGAAAGTCATTAAAGTACCTTCACCAGCATCACCAGTAATTTGCCAATACTCTGCAGTTACAAGTGCGTCTCCACTGATCAATTTAGTTTTCATACCTTGGTCTCTCATTTGTCTTACGATTAGACCACCTTCAGTATGGTAACCTCCAAGATAAACAGCGTCGATACCGTTTGATTTTAGTTTAGAAACTAAAGCAGAGTAATCTTTTTCACCTGCTGTAAATGCTTCGTACATAGTTTCTTTTAATCCACCTTTATTCATGTTTTTCTTAGTAGCATCTGCTAAACCTTTTCCGTAAGCAGTTTTGTCATGAATAATTGCAACTTTTTTTCCACTGTATTCTTTTGCTAAGAATGCGCCAGCAACTTCACCTTGCTGGTCATCTCTACCGCAAACTCTAAATACATTTGGTCCACCTTTGTCTGTGAACGCTGGATTAGTTGATGCTGGAGATACTTGAATTATACCTTCTTCAGTGTAAACTTTAGAAGCTGGTATAGAAGATCCTGAACAGAAATGTCCAGCAACATAAGTTACTCCTTGACCTGCAAATTTGTTTGCTACAGCCACAGCTTGTTTTGGATCACAAGCATCATCACCTATTACTAATTTAACTTTTTCTCCCAAAATACCACCTTTTGCATTAGTATCTTTTAACCACATTTCAGCACCAGCTTTTAACTGAGCACCAAAAGATGCGTATTGACCACTCATTGGTCCAGCAGAAGCTACAACAACGTCAGCTTTTGCAGTTATTGATCCTAATAAAAAGATTGAAGCAATTATTGAAAGAATATTTTTCATAATCTTAAACATATGTTCCTCTTTTTGTTGTTAATTAATTAATTAATTTTGATGATTGAACACTACCTTTGGTTTTTTGTAAATATGGAAAAATGCTATTTTTTTCCACCACCTTCTAAATATGCTGCTTGAATATCCTTGTTTTTCAATAGGTCTTGACCGGTTCCCTCTAATGTTACATTTCCGTTGACTAAAACATAACCTCTATCCGCTAACTCTAAAGCTTTTTTAGCATTTTGTTCAACCAAAAAAATAGTAACCTTTTTTTCTTTATTAATATTTTTAATTGCTACAAAAATTTGATTAACAAGTTTTGGAGCTATACCAAGAGATGGCTCATCTAACAAAAGCATTTTTGGTCTGGCCATCATTGCTCTACCAATGGCTAACATTTGTTGTTCTCCTCCTGAAAGAGTTCCACCTCTTTGATTTAATCTATCTTTAAGAACTGGAAAAAGATCATAAACATCTTTAGCATCAGTATCAAAATTTTTTCCTTTTTCATAAGCTGAAGCTCCTAGTCTCAAGTTATCTTCTACAGAAAGCCTTGAAAATATTCTCCTACCTTCAGGTACTTGTGAAATTCCAAGATTCACTATTTCATGTGGTGGTAAATTTTCTATGTGTTGATCATCAAATAAAATTTCACCAGTTGAAGCTTTGTTAACACCACTTATTGTCATTAATAAAGTTGATTTACCTGCTCCATTAGAACCAATTAAAGTAACAATTTCTCCGCTATTTACTTTTACATCTACTCCTCTTAAAGCTTGAATATTTCCATAAAAGGTTTCAACTTTTGATATTAATAACATTTTATTCCTCTGTCCCTAAATACGCCTCAATAACTGCTGGGCTATTTTTTGTTTCTTTTGCAGATCCTTGAAATATTTTCTTTCCATAATTTAAAACAACTACATGATCAGAAATCTCCATTACGACGCTCATGTCATGCTCAATTAATAAAATACCTGTTTTTTTTTCTTTTTTTATAAATAGAAGTAACTTATTTAATTCAGCAGACTCTTTTGCATTTAATCCAGCTGCTGGTTCATCTAAGCATAATAAATGAGGGTTAATACACATTGCTCTTACTATTTCCAGTTTTCTTTGATCTCCATAGGGTAAATCACCTGCATCATCATCAGCTCTATGGGTAAGACCTATTATGTCTAACCAGTATTTTGAAATTTCTACTGCTTCTTTTTCTTTGTTTACAAAAGAGGGTGCATTGAACAACCCTAAAATTGTAAACCCTGATGCGTCCATGAGTTTATTATGTTGAGCAACCATTAAGTTTTCTAATACAGACATTTGTGGAAAAAGCCTTATATTTTGAAAAGTTCTAGCCACTCCTGCTTTCTGAGCAACTTTAAAATCTGAAAACCTTTTTAAATTTAATCTTTCATTTTCTTTATTTAGAAACATTGAGCCTGCAGTAGCTTTATAAAAACCTGTTAAGCAATTAAATACGGTTGTTTTTCCAGCTCCATTAGGCCCAATAATTGATGTAATTTGATCTTTAGCCGCCGAAAAGGATAAGTTATCAATTGCTACTAGGCCACCAAACTTCATAGTTAAATTTTCAACATCTAATAATTTCTCTGTCATTTAGTAGCCTCTTTTTTTTGGAGTGTTATTGTTGGTTTTCTAGTCGCTAATATTCCCCTAGGTCTAAAAATCATTATAAGAACCATAGCTCCACCAAATGCTATCATTCTGTAAGACTCAAAATCTCTAAAAACTTCAATTAATCCAATTAAAAAGACAGTCGCTAGAACAACGCCTGTTTGTGAACCCATACCTCCAAGCACTACAATCGCAACTATTATAGCTGACTCAATAAAAGTAAAACTTTCTGGGCTTATAAAAGCTTGTCTAGTTGCAAAAAAAGAACCAGCAAAACCTCCGAACATTGCGCCAATAGCAAACGCAGTAAGTTTTGTATTTCTTGGGTTAACACCTAATGACTTGCATGCAATTTCATCTTCCCTTAAAGCTTCCCAAGCTCTTCCAATTGGCAATCGCCTAATTTTGATTGTAAAAAGATTGGTTATTAAAGCTAACACGAGAATAAGATAGTATAAAAATATTATTCTTTGCATTGGGCTATATTCTAAACCAAAAAAAGTGTGAAATGTTTGCTCTCCTTCATCTGGAAAACTTTTAAACGGTAACCCAAAAAAAGATGGTCTTGGTATGCCTGTTAAACCATCTGGTCCTTTTGTAAGCTGGTACCAATTTAATAAAAGGATTCTTATCATTTCACCAAATGCTAATGTAACAATTGCGAGATAATCACCCCTTAGTCTTAAAACTGGAAAACCTAACAAAACTCCAAACATCGCAGCGAATATTCCTGCTATCGGCAAACAAATCCAAAAAGACCATCCAAAATGGATTGCAAACAATGCATAAGAGTAAGCGCCTACAGCATAAAATGCAACGTAACCTAAATCAAGTAATCCTGCTAATCCTATTACAATATTTAAACCCCATCCCAACATGATATAAGTTAACATCATAATGGCTATATCCATCAGGTATCGATCAGTAAAAGGGAGAAAAGGAAAAATAACTGAGAAAATAATTGCGCTTAATGCAATTTGAGTTCCTTTGGTATCTAAAAAATTTGTAATTGATTTGCCAATGGTTGACTGTATTCCAAATTTTTGATCCCTATTGTAAATATATAAGTTAGTAAGAAATCTACCTAAAGCACAAACTATAACGATAACCAATACGATGAACCATTTGGGGCTTACAACTAGAACTTCATTTTTAGCAACTGTTCTTAAGCCTACTATTGGACCGAACAAAGCTAAAGCAATTAATCCTGTAAAAAGACTATCTTTAATAGATAAATATAGAAAATTTTTTCTCATTTAAACTTTTTCAATATCGGGCTTGCCTAGAAATCCGGTTGGGTAAAATATTAGAACAACTACTAAAACCGTAAATGCAGCTATGTCTTTATATTCAATTGAAATATATCCTGACCAAAAAACTTCTATTAAACCTATTAACAATCCCCCGAGCATTGCTCCAGGTATAGAACCTATTCCTCCGAGCACAGCAGCGGTAAATGCTTTAATCCCTGCAAGAAAACCTATATAAAAATCTATGACACCATAATACATTACAAACATCATGCCAGCGACTGAGGCAAGTGATGAACCAATTATAAAAGTTATTGATATCGTTCTATCTACATTAATTCCCATTAATGCAGTCATAGTCCTATCTTGTTCGCATGCTCTTTGAGCTCTGCCAAGTGCCGTTCTAGTTATAAGCAAAGTAAAAACTGCCATTAAAATAATAGTTACTAAAATAATAAAAATCTGTAAGTAACTTAAAGATACTGTAAATCCTGTATCTTCCATAAAAGTAAAACCACCTTGAATAACTGGTTGTAAAGTTTTTATTCTCGCGCCCTGAGCAGCTTGCACATAATTCTGTAAAACTATTGACATTCCTAACGCTGATATAAGAGGAGCTAATCTAAAAGATTTTCTTAAAGGTTTATAAGCTAATTTTTCTACAGTCCAGCCATAACAAGCTGTAAAAACCATTGCTATTAAGAGTGTCAGTAACAACACTATTGGCAATGCAATACTTGTGAGTGCAAATAATATAAATGAGATTAAAGCAATAAATGCTCCAACCATGAAAATATCACCATGAGCAAAATTTATCATGCCGATTATTCCATAAACCATGGTATAGCCTATGGCTATCAATCCATAAACTGATCCAAGAGTTACGCCATTAATTAACTGTTGTAAGAAATAAGCAATATCCATATCTAGAGTTTTAAAATTTTTTAAAGATGCTATTTAAAACTGTTTGTTGGACTTTGTAAAATTTCTTTTTTTTCAGCTGATTAAGCACGTAAGCATTGGTTCCCCCAGGCGTTTGTGATTCTAGTACCAGTTGTTTTAAAGAATTTTTGTTTTTATTTATTGCGTCCTCTGACAACGCCAAAAAAAGTTCTCTGGTATAATCTTCTGCATCTTTTCGTTTTATACCTTTCGAGGTTAACCAGTTACTGGTTTGATTTAATAAAAAGTAAAAAGAAGCCATGAAAGACGAGGTTGACCAAAAAGCTTTTGAAGTTTTTTCATTCTTTAATTCTATAACTTTACCGAGATGTTTAAAAAAGTTTTTTAATTGATTGTTTTTAGGACAAATTATTATAGGCCCTTTTCGCATACCTATAAATGGTAAAGGAATAACTCTAGAAATATTTTTATTTTTTGTATATTTTTTTAATTTTTCTAAATTAATCGTTGATATAAGACTAATTATTTTTTTATTTTTACTAAACTTGAGTTTACTCAAAATCTTGCTTCCTACCTGAGGTGTTACTGCTAAAAAAACCCAATTGGATCTATCGATTACCTGTTGATTGTTAATTGCAATAGTCACTTTTTTAAATCTTTTGCTTATTTTTTTTGATATTAATTTATTCCGAGGGGAGATATAAATTTTTTTGATTTTAAGCTTTGATTTGAAAATTCCTTCAATTATAGAAGAAGTAATATGCCCTGAGCCTAAAAAACCAATATTCATAATAAATGCAGAATAACCAGTCTATACCAATTAATAAAGAAAATTTTAAACTGATTTTTTCTAAAGAATTTATTTTGGTAATTATATTTTCTACTCCTGCAGCAATAATGGCTGAATATTTCAATATTCCCCTAGCCTGGTTTTTAGGTCCAATGATTGCAACATCTTTATTATCCTTATTTGGTTTAAAACTATTAATGCCTCGATTGGTATTAAGTATAAATTTGGTATTGCTTGGACTCTATATAGGAAATTACATTGATAAAAATTTATTTTCTCAAATGCATCAATGGATTTGGACATCATTAATTATGTTGGGATACATAATTTTAAGTGTCCTGTTTGTTTCTAAGTATCTAGAAAAATTTTCTGGATATGAAAAAAAAACATCTATTTTTTCGGCCGCTCCAGGAGCCCTAGGTCCACTCTTAATTTTAGCTGAGGATGAAAAATCTGACTTAAGTCAAGTTGCAACTTCACATTTAATAAGGCTTATTATTATAATAACTGTATTCCCATTTATCGTAGATAGTTTCTACGATCAAAATAAAATTGAAAAGATAGATGTGATCCTTGAACAAAATATTTATGACTTACTAACTTTAATAATTTTATCTTTATTAATTATTTTCATTTTTGATAAAATAAAAGTACCCGCAGCCCTTTTAGCGGGCACACTTGTAGCCAGTGGATTTTTACAGATAACAGAAGTTGCAAGTTATAAATTGTCTCCTGGCATAATTGATTTTTGTTTATTAATACTTGGGTCCTCAGTTGGTTGTAGGTTTGCAAACAAAACTTTTAGTGAAATTGGAAAAAATGCTTTACATAGTTTTGTTGCTACCTTTTTTTTAGTCATTCTAGGTGTGTTGGCTGCTTATGTTGCAAGTTTAGTAATAGATAAGAACTTCTTCACTTTACTGTTGTCTTATTGCCCAGGTGGAATTTATGAGGTTGCGGTAATTGCGATTTTTTTCGATTTGGATCCTGAATTTGTATCTTTTCACCACATTATTAGATTATTAATGATCTTGTTTATTGTGCCAGTAATCTTGCGGTTAATGCAGAAAAAAACCTAATTTTAACCTCTCGTTTTTGACATTAATAAAAATTTAGAGTTAAATTTGTTATGGCAAATTTTTTTGATCTGGTAGGAAGAATAATGATTTCAGCTATTTTTTTATTTAGCGGAATTGATAAAATCTTTAAATATGATGGCACTATAGGCTGGATGGAAAGTTTTGGTATACCTGGATTTTTATTAGTACCAGCAATTATAATTGAGATATTATTTCCACTTATGGTTATTGTTGGATACAAAACAAGATTTGCCGCTGGGGGTCTTTTATTATTTTCTTTATTAACCGCTTTTATTTTCCACTTTGATTTCTCTAATCAAATGCAGGTAATTGCATTCCTAAAAAATATTGGTCTTGCAGGTGGAATGTTATTTTTGGTAGTTCATGGTGCTAAAGATTTTTCAATGGAGAAGAAAAAAAAATACGTTCGTTTATAAAAAATCTACTTCTTTTTAAAATAACTATTATAAATTTGCCAAAAAACAATAAACAAAATAGTTATCATAATACATAATGTTAAAGGTCTATCCCAAAGAAAAGCCCATGAACCATCACTTATAAGTAGTGATCTCCTTAAATTTTCTTCCATTAACCCTCCTAGCACAAATGCTAATATTAAAGGTGGCATTGGAAATTCGTATAAACGTAAAATGGTTGCAACAACAGCTATTCCTATCATTAAATAAATATCAAAATTGTTAAAAGACATTAAATAAATTCCAGTAACTGAAAAAAATAGAATTAGAGGAATTAAAAAAGCTCTCGGTACTGCTAAAATTCTAGCTATATATGGAATTAGAGGTAAGTTTAAAATTAATAAAATTACCATTCCGATATACATTGACATTATAACTGACCAAAAGATTTCAGGATTTGTTTGATAAAGTCTTGGCCCTGGCTGTATACCAAATCCTAGTAAAGCGCCAAGCATAACAGCGGTCGTACCACTTCCAGGAATACCAAGTGTCAATAAAGGAACAAATGAACCAGAGCAAGCTGCGTTATTTGCGGTCTCTGGTGCAGACAAACCGTTAACACTACCTTTTCCGAATTTTAGTTTTTCCTCATCTTTTACAAAATTTCTTTCCATTCCATAAGCTAAAAAAGAAGCAATTGTAGAACCAGCTCCAGGCAATACTCCTACTATAAAGCCGATTATTGAAGACCTAGGAATAGTTGTAACCATTTTTTTTGTTTCTTCTTTATCAAGTTTTATTGATCCAAGTTTTGATAATGAAATTTGTTTTGCAGCTTGTGTCGGGTCGCTTCCTTTAAAAATAATTGAAAGAGCCTCACTCATTGCAAATGTGGCCATAACCACAAGTACGAAACTTATACCATCTGCTAAGTTCATATTATTAAATACAAATCTAGGAATGTCAGACAATGTATCTTGTCCAACTGAAGCTAACATCAATCCCAATACGACCATCATCATTGCTTTTAAAAAATGACCTTTGGCAGAAAATGCGGAAACTGCGGTTAAACCTAAAATCATTAGACCAAAATAATCTGGTGATCTAAAAGCTAAACTTACTTTTGATAAACTGGGTGCAGCAAACAATAAAAAAATTGCTGCAATTGTTCCTCCAGCAAAAGAACTATACGCAGCGATCGCTAAAGCTTTTCCAGCTTTTCCTTGTTGAGCCATCGGATAACCATCAAAAGATGTGGCTACAGTTCCTGGAATTCCGGGAGCGTTGATTAATATTGAAGATGTTGAACCACCAAAAACTGCTCCGTAATAAACTCCCGCCATCAAAATTAATCCGGTTGAAGGCTCAAAACCATAAGTGATCGGTATCATCAGAGCTATCGCTGTCATAGGTCCTAACCCCGGAAGCATTCCAATTATAGTTCCGGCAAAACATCCTATCATTACCATTATGATATTTTTAATTGATAGCGCAGTATTTAAACCTATGAGAATTCCTTCAATCATCCAATTATTCCTAAATATTTTAAAAGTGGGTCACGTAGATAAATGTCTAATAAACCGTGTAAAAGAAACATAAAGATTGCAACAAAAGGAAATGATAGCGTAAAAACCCAAAACCATCTTTTTTCTCCAAGTGTTATATAAGATAGAACTAAAAAAATAGAGGTTGATAGAAAATAGCCTACTTTTAAAATTGTAACCCCATAAATGATCATTAAAATGACTAGTGTAATTGTTCTTTTGTAATCAAGAACAGATAGATTAACATTTGCAGGTCTTTTTTCAGGTAATGCAATGTATAAACCAGAAAAGAAAATTCCTGCGTAACCTAACAAAATTGGAAAAGTTTTTGCATTAAAAGGAGCATTTTCATCAAAGGCAAAAACTCTTATTTGATATGCGTGATATAAATAAAATCCCGAAAAAACAAAGAAGAGCAGTGAAATAATCTTTACTGGACTTATTTGCACTGCTCCTCCTAATTAGTAAGTAATTAAATTACTCCAAGTTTTTTCATTAGAGCTGTCATTTCTTTAGTTTGTGTTTTTAAAAACTTCACAAACTTTTTGTCAGGGTTATAAATATTTACCCAAGCATTTCTTTTTCTCACAGCTTCCCATTCTGGAGTTTTTTGAACATCACCTAACATTTTTGCTATTTTCTTTTTATCTGCACTACTCATGTTTGGTGGACCAAAAAATCCTCTCCAGTTTACGAACTGAACATCAAAGCCTTGTTCTTTAAGCGTTGGTACTTCTGGAGCATCTGCAACTCTGCTAGGTGCAGTAATACCAATTATTCTAACTTGGTCTCGTGCTCCCATTACTTCTCCCAAACCAGTTGAAAGAATTTGCGTTTCCCCTGAAAGTAAACCTGCTAATGCTTTTCCGCCAGCATCGTAAGGTACGTATACAACTTTATTTGGATCAGCTCCCGCTTCTTGGAATGCTAAAGCACCAATCAAATGGTCCATGCTTCCTCTAACAGATCCACCCGCCATCTTAACAGATTTTGGATTGGACTTATAAGCAGCAACTACATCTTTAAAGTTTTTATACGGTGAATTTTTTGCAACAGCGATTGCACCATAGTCACCTATTACTCCAGCTATTGGTACAACATCTTTGTATGAAAGAACGCCACTACCACTCACGTAACCTTTGTGTCTTGTGATTGATCTTAATACTAAAGGTGTTGATTGAACTAATACTGTACCAGTTGGTTTAGTATTAATCATGAATGATAAAGCTTTACCTCCACCACCACCTGACATATTTTCAAATGACGCACTCTTTAAGAAACCAGCTTTTGTAAGCGCTTCTCCAGTTCCTCTAGCAGTTCCATCCCAACCACCACCAGCTCCACCGCCAATTACAAAGTGTAATTTGTCGATAGCAAAACTAGTTGATGAGATTGAAGTTAAAAGAACGGTAGCAAATACAAGACTGATAAGTTTTTTAAATTTACTTAACATTTGTTTCCCCCATTGTTTGTTAATTATTATGATTAAAAATAATTAATGAGTAAGAGTCAATATGATTTAATGGAAAAAAGTTCCTCTAATTCTTAACAGTTCTCTAGATAACCCAGAATGCTCTTTGAAAGCTTTTCTCCCATGGAGCCAAAAATAGTTATTTGAAAAAATTGTAGAACCTACTGGTAAAGGAAAAACTATTTTGTTTTTACTTTCCTCTAATGCATCAGACAATTTTTGTAAGAATAAACCTTGCTGCATATTTTTAGGCTCAGGAAATTGATCAATATAAGAAATAATGGGTTTACCTTTCTCATCATTAGAAAATACTGGGTGTTCAACTTTATAATCTACGTTTTTACTCTTAGGCGAACTCCAAATAAAATTTTGTCTACCAATTGGATCTTTGCTTAAATCTTCTAAGTATTCCCAGTCATCTAAGTGTAATATCACACTCTCTCCTCCTGAAACATTCTGTTCCTCCATCTTAGTCATTATTAACCAGTCTGTTTTCTCTTTTACGTAGGTCCCGTCTGTATGAAGATCTAGATTGTTATATGCTTTTCGTAAATAAGAGTCACTTTGGTCTACATGTTTCACCTCAAATCTTGCATAGTATTTACCTGACATTGAATCAAAATTAGGAGTTCCCACAAGATAAGCTAAAGATGTTGATAGTTTAACTAAAAATTCTTTATCAAATTTATTATTATTTATCTCGGGTTCAATTATTGCTGTTCCTGAATTTCTATCATTAAGAACTTTGTTAAGTTGTGTGCTTAATTCATTTTTAAATAATTCATCTAAACTTTTAGCAATGGTAAACCTTGTAAAGGGTTTGTATTCTAATGATGTAATTGAGTGTTTTTTAAATGGAAATATTAATCTATCTAAATCTTCTTCGGGTATTTTTATAACCTTTACTCGCTTAGAATTTTTATGATCTTCAATTTTTAAACTCATATACTTGTTAAAACAGATAAAAGTATAGCAGAAAATATTGTTGGTATAACCAAATTTTTCTTCATTATTATAAAAATAAATATACAGCTAATAAGGACTATCAAACGTATTATAATGTCAGCATCAGCTAATACCCCAGCAGGAAAAATTATAATTCTTCCAAGCAAAGCTGCTAAAGTTGAGTAGGCAACTAAATTAAACCAATCAAAAAGTTTTGAACTAGCATCAACTCTTTCTGAAGTTAACGCTCCTAAAAAACGTGATATAAACGTTGCAACAGATGTTGCGATTATTGCTAATATTATAATTTTATTTGGATCCATCTCTCACTCCAAATAAATATGATATTGAGCCTGCTGATAAACCGGCAAAAAGTATAGCCCACTCACTTGAAAATAAATAAAATACTGGGCCTAGAGTAGTTCCTAATATAATAGCTAAAGAAATTTTTAAGTTATTCATTGCTCCAATCATCATGCAAAAGAAATAAACAGGATTTACGATTGCCAAACCTATAATAATATCTTTATTTAGATAGTCTGCTAAAGTAAAACCTATTAAAGTTGTTACGATTGCTGTGGTCCATGTTCCAAACCCTATACCCATCCAAAAGTCAATTCTGTATTTCTGATCAATTTTTTTATACGTGTCTTTAGCTATGAGCCAAGATGAGATTGCAAGAAAATGACATGACAAATAATATTTCCATCTAGGTTGAGACTTATGTTTAAGTAAAGGGAAAAGAGACACGGTCATTGGGTATAGTCTGAAATTCACTAACCAAACAGCTATGAAAATATTAATTATTGATGCACCGATTAATAAAGACTCGGCCATAACAAGTTGACCTGGTAAAGCGTAAGTAAAAAAACTTGATGCAGCACTTTGTTGAATGTTTAAGCCTGCATCCTTAAGTAGAGCACCAAGCGCAACAAAACATGCAGCTAAAGGTATCGCCGGACTTCTTACTCCTATTAATGATTTAAGTCCTTTAAAAAAAATTTTTGAATTTATCATCCTCCAAGGAATAATCTGCCTACGTCAGGATTTTTTAAAAGATCATTGCCTTTGCCAGCAATCGCCGTTTGACCAGAAACTAAAACATATCCTATGTCAGCAAATTCCAACCCTTTTTTAGCATTTTGTTCAACTAAGATAATTGTTTTCTTTTCTGTTTTTTGGAGGTCTTCTAAAATTTCAAATACCATACCTATATACTTAGGTTCTAAACCAATTGAAGGTTCATCAACTAGAAGTACCGAAGGTTTCATTACTAAAGCTCTAGAGATTTCTAATAGTCTTCTTTCTCCACCTGATAAAACTTTTGCAGGTTGATTTCTTCTATTTCTAAGTCTGTCATATTTTTGAAAAATTCTTTCAGCCTCTTCGTAGGCTTCATCTTGTTTATCTTTTATATATCCTCCCATTAAAAGATTTTCTTCCACTGTCATGTCAGGGAAAACAGAATTATCCTGCAAAATATATGCAATACCAACTTTACTTAATTTTTCTGCGGGAGTAAGCTTAGTAATTTCATTGCCTTCTAATTCAATCTTTCCATCAAAGATATTTGTGAAACCATATATAGAGTGAAGAATTGTAGATTTTCCTGCACCGTTTGGTCCAATTAAGCATAACGATTGAGCTTTACTCACTGTTAAATCAAATTTATGAAGAATTTCCATCTTTCCGTAACCTGCGTTCAGCCCTCTTATGGTTAAATGAACATCGTTTGGAGAAAGTTTATTTAATTCTTCTAACCCTGGAGCCTTTCCTAAAACATCATATTGATTAGCCATTACTGTGCTCCTAAATAAGCATCAACAACTCGCTTATCATTTTTAATTTGATTTGGTGAACCTTCTGCTAACATTTTTCCATGTGCTAGACAGAATATTTTTTGAGCTAAGCTCATTATTACTCTCATATTATGTTCAATAACTAATAACGTAATTCCATAATCTTTATTTATTTTAATTAATCTATCTATAATTCCGTTTATTAACGTTGGATTTATTCCTGCCGTTGGTTCATCTAATAAAAGCATTTTTGGCTCATTCATTAGTGCCATAGCTAATTCTAGTAATTTTTGCTGTCCAAATGATAAATCTCCTGCTCTTAAATTTCTTTTCTGATATAGGCCAACAAAGTTAAGAAGGTTTTCCGCTTTTTCAGTCAACTCTGTCGGCACTTTAGCAAATATAAATCCGGTGTCGCTAGCTTTATGACTTATGAGCATATTTTCTACGCAATTGAGTTTCGAATAAATTCGTGTTTGTTGAAAAGTTCTTAATAAGCCTAGTTTTGCTACAGCTGGTACAGGCATTTCAGAAACCTCTGTATTATCAAAGATAATAGATCCATGATCTATTGGGTGAGTTCCTACAATCGAATTAAATAAAGTTGTTTTACCAGAACCATTTGGTCCTATTAAACCAACTATTGATCCCTCCTCTACTGAAACAGAAATGTCAACGTTGGCTTGGACACCGCCAAAAGATTTGCTTACATTTTTTACTTCTAAAATACTCATTTTAATTCCACCTGCGCTTTACGATCTTTTTCATCAATTACTTCACCAAATCTTTCAGGATATTTTTCTCTTAGCCAACCCATTAGTCCCTCAGGGAAATAAATTACAATTACTACAATTAAAACTCCTAGAGCAACGTATTGCCAACCTAAGATTAAAGTCCAAAAACCCTCTTTTAAAAAATGGAATAAGGTTGCACCAATAACCGGTCCCCATAAAGTTCCTTTACCTCCTAGAATTGCCATTAAGACCATAAACACTCCCATTTCTCTTCCATCAAAAGCAACATCTGTTGAATCTATGTAACCGATTAGTCCGCCCATTATTCCTCCAGCTAGACCAGCAAAAAAAGCGGATACCATCCATCCTACAATTTTATATTTCATTGTTTGAATACCCATCGCTTCAGCCTTATCTTCATTGTCTCTTATTGCATTTAAAATTAATTTGAATCTAGATCCATAAATCCATTTGATAAAAACAAATGTACCAATTAATAAGACAAAGCTTAAAAAATAGAAAAAATCTCCTCTAGCTCCAGGATCAACTATATCTTTTGGGAACGGCGGTGTAGTAAAGCCCTGGCCTGCTCCAATAATTTCAATACCTCCAGCAATTTCACCTGCAGCAATACCTAAGCCTAAAGTACAAATAGCAAAATAGTGGCCTCTTAATCCTAAAATTGCGTAACCAATAGCGCCTGCAATAACAGTCGGAACTAACGCAGCAACTAATAAACCAACGCCCATACCTTGAAAATATTGAGATGTAGTATGTACAAATGTTTTCTCACCACCGCTTTCCGTCCATTCAGCTAATGGAAAAAACATTCCAACTTGAACCGATGCAGTTAGATACATTCCAAGACCGTAAAAAAGGATGTTTCCAAAAGTATTATAACCCATTTCTCCACCTTGCAGATTCCATGTCATAGCTAATACTATTAAAACACAAAGTATTGTAAGCTGAACTTTAAAACCTGGGAATAAAAATGGAGCAGCAAGTCCTAAGATTATTAAGCCGGAGTACAAAATTAAATCTTTTTGTTTCACTTTGTCCATTTATTTCAAATACTCCCTTTTCTTTGAAAGTTTAAATCTTCTATAAACTAATATGAAAACTAGCAGCATAAACACCGCTCCAATTCTAAATTCTGTTCCTAAAATATAATCTGCAAATTCCTCAAAAAGTCCTAAACCCATTCCAGAAATTGCTACCGCAGGTAAATTTCCAAGACCTGCAACGATCACTATCATAAAAGATCTAACTGTATAAGGAAGGCCTACGTAAGGGTGCAGAGTAAGTGTAATTGCAATTAAAGCACCAGCAATTCCACACAATGCTGCGTTTATACCAAAAGTTGCTGCATAAACTTTTTCTGTATCAACACCTAAAATTTTTGCAGCTCTAGCATTTTGTGCTGTGGCTCTTATAGCTCGTCCAAGTCTCGATTTTTTCATATATATTACTAAAGCGATCGCATACAAAATACTTACTACTGCAGAAAAAATTTTTGAGTTAGGTAACGTTACTGAATTATCAAATAGCATTGTTGTTCCGTATTCTGATTGAGCAACAACAACATCTGCACCAAAAATAAAATTCATTAATTGTTGAAATATAATGGCGATACCAAAAGTAGCTAAAATTGAGATAAATAAATCGCGATCTACGACTTTATTAATAACTAATTTATAAAGTGCCCATCCAACAAAAAACATTATAATTGGTGAAACAATAACTCCCCACGCTGGGTGAATTCCAGCAAGATACATTGTATAAGCAATATAACCTCCAAGAATTACTAGGTCTCCTTGTGCAATATTTATTATATTCATTACTCCCCATTGCAGAGCCATACCGTAGGCAATCAAAGCAAATAAAATTCCTAGAAGAATTCCGTCCAGAGAAGCCTGGACCATAAGGATTGGAGCTTTAAAAATAAGAAAGTCCATATAAACCTAAAACTTATAAAAGAAATGCCCCCTAAATACTAGGGGGCATTTCAAATCTAATTAGATATTAACTTCTTTCAGACCACTTAGGGATTGGGTGGTAGAATTTGTCTGAAGCCCATTTTGTTGGAGCAACAACTTTATTCTCACACGTATCACCTTTACATCTTACTTGGAATAAAATCATAGGCTTAGCAGTGTTTTGTCCGCCAGGTCCAAATTTAATATTTCCATAGAAAGTTTGCATTTCAGTAGTCTTAAGAGCGTCTCTTACTTTATCTCCATCAAAAGAATTTGCTCTTTCGAACGCATCTTTGAATACTAATAAAGCAGCAGAAGATTCAGCTGATTGGTATGGTGGAGCATAACCAAATTCTTTTTTAAAGTCTTTGTCATACTTCTTACCAGTTCCAAAAAAGCTATCTTTATAGCTTAAGTTTTTATGCCACTGTGATGCACATAACGCGTACTCTGATTTCTTTCCGTGTTGTTTAGAAAGTTTTGCAGCGTCGCAGTGTGTCATCGCTAACATAGGGACATCTACTTTCATTTCAGCTATTTGTCTGATTGCAGTCAATGCACCCTTTGTGTGACCTGATACAACAAGCACATCTGGCTTAGTAGCTTTTACTTTAGCTAGTGTAGCTGCCATATCATTAAGTTCTTTTGGTAATTTATCATCGATAATAATCTCTGATCCAGTTCTCTTTGCTGCATCTAAGATACCTAATCTCACGTCTTGTGAGAATGCGTCTTGTTCAAATGCTTGAGCAATTCTTACTGGTTTACCACCGTTTTTCTCTACCGCTAAATCGATAGCTACTTCAAGGTATTGGTTAGCTGGTGATAACACAGCAAACAAATATTTATATCCTTTTGTAAATAAAGATCTAGATGCACCATTCGCTTCAACCATAGGAATTTTATATTTCTCGGTTACCGGTGCGATGGCTTTTGTTAAACCTGAACTGTAAGGTCCAAGCATATACTTAACGCCATCTTGGTTAATTAGTCTTTCAGCTAATTGTGCGGCTCTCTTTGGATTTGACTCATCATCGTAATAAATGATTTCAAATTTATATTTCTTCCCTTGAACTTCAACTCCACCCATTTTGTTGATTCTTTCAACGGCTAAGTTGTAACCGTTTTGAGTGTGAACTCCATTCGAAGAATATTTTCCAGTTAGAGAAATTGCAGCACCTAATACTATGTACTCACCATCAACTTTTGCAAAAGAAGATGACATGCTTGATAGCATTAATGTGATAGCTGAAATAAATGTAATAAATAGTTTTGTTAATTTATTCATTATTTCCTCTCTGTTAATTAATTAATTAATAAATTATTTAAACAAGATTTTATAAAAATAACAACAGTTAGAATCCATTAATAGTTTTGAGAAGCCGCGACATAAACTGCGATAATTATTAATACACACGCAGAGATTGTATTTAAAACTTTAGGATTATCTTTAAGCCAAATAGAAACTTTATTAGCTGCAAAAGCATAAATCATTAAAGTAGTAAAATCTAAAATGACATAAGTAATTATTAAAATTAAAAACTGAGCGAAGTAGTTAGATGAAAAGTCTATAAAAGAAGTAAATATTGTTCCAAAAAAAATTATTGATTTTGGACTAAGTCCAGCAACTAGAAAACCATCTCTGTAAAAAGAAAATATAGATCTTAAGTTTTTATTTCCACTTTCAACGATCCTAATTCTAGATGTGTAAGTATCGTAGGCTAAATATATTAAATAAAGAATACCCGCCCATTTCAACATTTGTAATATATCAGGATTATCACTCAAGAATGTACCAATAAAAAATACAACAAGTATTCCCTGACAAAAGTTTGCAGAGATATCGCCTATGGCAGTCCAAATTGACTTATTAATTCCATAATTCAAAGTATGAGAGACAATAACAACACGAGGTGGTCCTGGAGTAATAAACAAAAATAAAATTATTTGTAAAAAAATTAAAAAATCTGTGGGAAACATTATTTTTATGACTATATATGAATATATGAAGAAGAAAAGTTATATTCCCCAAACAAAAGTTAAAAATCCTGAACCTAAAAAAAAAGGCACTGATTGGGTTATTTGGGCTGCTTGGGCAGACAGAATTACTTTTGAAGAAATAAAAGAGAAAACTGGAAATAGTGAGTCAGATGTAATTAAAATAATGAGGAAAAACTTAAAACCCTCTGCATTTAGACTTTGGAGAAAAAGAGTTCACAACACTAGTATTAAACATAGAAAAAAATTTAAGTTTGAAAGAAAAAAAATCAGAGAAAAAATAAGGATAAGTGATATAAGTTAATTATGAAAAAAGTTACCATGTATACTGGAAGCCCGTGCTCATTTTGTGAAGCTGCAAAAGCACTTTTAAAAACAAAAAATGTTGAAATTGAAGAATTTGATATTTGGAAAGATCCTGCAAAAGCAAAAGAAATGTTGCAAAGAACTAATGGGGCAAGAACAATTCCACAAATTTTTATTGGTGACCATTATATTGGTGGTAATGATAAGCTTCAGTCTGCAAATAGAAGTGGTGAATTAGACAAATTATTATCTTAATCTTATTTTAAATCTGTTAATAAAGGCATCGAGTTACCTGCCCCAAGTTTTAAAGTTGATAAACCTGCCACTTGATTGGCAATGTTTAAACACTCTTTAATACTTTTATTTTTTGACAAGGCATATGCCAGACCACCATTAAAAGCGTCGCCTGCACCTGTCGTGTCTTCAACTTTTTTAAATGGCAGAGCCTTAATATAGATTTCTTCTTTACCATCAGAATAAAAAAGTCCCTTTTCACCTAAAGTAATTATTACTTTTTTAAGTCCTAATGCTAAAAGTTTTTTTGCACTTTCTTTCGCATCATTTTCATTTTTTATTTTAACCCCGGTATAAAATTCTGCCTCAGCTTCATTTGGAGTAAAATAATCAGATAAACTAAAAAATTCTTTATCTAATTTACATGCAGGAGCAGGATTTAATATATTAATTAAACCACTTTCTTTAGCTACTTTTAAACAATGCAATGTTACTTCTATTGGAATTTCTAATTGTGTTAAGAATATTTTTGATTTTTTTATTATATTAATGTCTATGTCATCTTTGGTAAAACTCGCTGGTGCCCCTCTGATAACAGTAATCGCATTTTGTCCAGTATTACGATCAACATGAATACCTGCTACTCCTGTTTGATGCTCTTTTGAAATTATAATGTTGGATGTATCTATCTTATTTTGTTCAAGAGAATTTAAAGCAAGTTTTCCGTAGTCATCATTCCCAATTTTAGAAATAAAGTTAACATTACATCCTAATCTTGCTAAAGCTATTGCTTGATTGCAGCCTTTACCGCCCGGGCCAATATTATATTTATCACCAAGAATAGTTTCACCGGTTGTTGGAATTTTATTTGCTGAAAAACTTAAGTCTGCAACAAATATACCTAGAACAGTAACTTCACTCATTAACCAAGCTTAGTGAGAAAAGGAAAAGTTGTCAAAATATAATAACTTATTACCTGTATTGAATTTGTAAGTATTAAAACACCAGTGATCAATAAAATTATTCCGCCACCTTTTTTAACTTTTGAGTAATGTTTACTAAACCCCTTTTTGGAGTTTAGAAAAATTGTCATATAATATCCGGAAAGTATGAACGGTATTGCTAAACCAAGAGAGTAAAAAGAGAGTAATATCACTCCACTGACTATAGTTGTTTCAGTAGCTGATAAAGCTAAAATTGAACCTAATACAGGACCTATACAAGGCGTCCATCCAAAAGCGAATGCAGAACCAACGACAAAAGGGAAAACGAAATTATCTTTATAACTTCCTGTGTCTATTTTTTTGTCTTGGTTTAGAAAATTAAAATTTAATATACCTATAAAATTTAATGAAAATAAAATAATTATAATTCCAGCAGCTATCCTTAGTTCTTTGCCAAAAAAGATTAAAACATTTCCTAAAAACGAAGCAGCCATTCCTAAGCTAATGAAAACAAAAGAAAATCCTAATGCAAAAATAATTGTTTTGATTAAAACAATCTTTTTGTCTTTATCTATTTCATCAAGTTTTTTGCCTGTAATATAAGATATGTAACCTGGTATTATTGGTAAAACACAAGGAGTTAGGAAGCTGATAAAACCTGCTCCGAACGCTAAGAAAGATTTAATTAACATAATTTAATGATACAATTATCATAATGATTATTAAATATGTAAGTTTTTTACTAGGGCTAATATGGTCCTACTCATTTATAAGAACACAATCAATTTTTAGTAATAAAACCGCATTATTGTTTAAAGTTTTTATTTCAAAAGTATCCTGGTTTACTTTTATTGCAGCCTGTTATTTTGGTTACAAAAACTTTTCATTTACAGCAACATTAATTGGAATTGCTACAGCAGTAGTAATTGTTCACCTAGGTTTTTCCTTTTTATCTAATTATTTAAGTAAAAAAGTAGGACAAGAAAACCTTCTTAAAATAAAAACTGTATTTGAATATGCTTTGATCGCCTTTATTGTATATTTTGTTTTCTTTTAATCTGTAGCGATAGTGCTTAGAACATTAAATTTTTTATCTGTTATTATTATTTCGCCTGAACTAGGAACTGCATTAGTAATAGCAGTTATTATACTGTAATGAGTTATTAAAACTAAATTACCTCCATCACCATCCCAATTATTTACAAATGTTTGAAGTTGTTTAAGTTGTTTTGGTTCATTTTTTGCAAAAGATGATTGAAAGGTTGAATTTAAGGCAGGAAATTCAAAATAATTATTAAAAGCATATTTTGCTGTATCTTTACATCTACACCATTGACTACTTAAAACTTTATCAACAGGAATTTTATTTTTTTTAAATAATTTGCCTATAGCTTTTGATTGTTCAATTCCAACCTTATCTAAGTTTCGTTGTGTCTTACAATCATCAATTTTAAACCCTGGTGGATCTCCTCCGCCTGGGGCTAGCGCATGTCTAATTAATATTATTTTGTCTCCCTCTTTTGCTTCAGCCCATAAATCTTTTGCGATTAAATTTTGATTAGTAAAGAGTTGAAAAAAAATTAGAAATAATAAAATTTTTTTCATTATTTAGGTTTAAAAACTAAACATGTGCCGTTGTTACAATATCTTTTGCCTGTAGGCTTTGGACCATCGTCAAATAAATGTCCGTGATGTCCTTTGCAATTTTTACAATGGTATTCAGTTCTTGGATAACCAATCAAGTTGTCAGTTTTTGTTTCAAATACATTCGGAAGTGATTTAAAAAATGATGGCCAGCCAGTTCCGCTATCAAATTTCATATTTGACTCAAATAATTTTATTCCACATGCAGCACAATGATAAGTGCCTTCTCTTTTTTCATTATTTAAAGGACTTGATCCTGGAGGCTCTGTACCCTCTTGTTTTAATATATAATTCTGCTCAGGAGTTAGATTACTATCCCAATCTTTACTTTTCATCTTTAACTTTGTCATCAACGCCGTAAGGTTTGAATGTACCTTTGTTTCCAATTTTAATTTCTTTAGCAGGAATTCCTATTACAGTTGCATTTTCTTTGACATCGTTAACCACAACTGCGTTAGCGGCTACTCTAGCATTATCTCCAATTTTAACTGGGCCTAAAATTTGAGCACCAGATCCTATTACAACATTATTTCCAATTGAGGGATGTCTTTTTTCATGCCTTTGTCTTTCGCTATCGATACTTGGTGAAATGCCTCCTAAAGTAACAGCATGATAAATTGTAACGTTATCTCCAATTTCTGAAGTCTCACCTATCACTACTCCCATTCCATGATCTATAAATAAATTTTTTCCGATTTTTGCCCCTGGATGTATTTCTATACCTGTAAAAAATCTCGCTGTTTGAGAAATAATTCTAGCAATTAAATCAAATCCTGCGATAGAGAAAAAATTTGATATTTTATGAAAAAATACAGCCTTCACACCTGGGTAAGTGAGAATGATACTCACTAAAGATTTTGCCGCAGGGTCTCTAGATTTTATAGACTCTAAATAATCGATCATAGTTATGTATATAATGACTACTTGAAAAATTTAAAGAATTATTTATAACGTCTTAAATTATGAGTAAACCGTTTCACTTAGCTATACCAGCAGGTAATTTAGATACCGCAATTGACTTCTATAAAAACGTTCTTGGATGCAAATTAGGTAATGGAGAAAAAGATAAATGGATTGATGTTGATTTTTGGGGCAATGAACTTACTCTACACAAAACTGAAATTAAGCTTCCAAGAGAGAGACATGACGTAGATATGGGAAAAGTTCCTGTTCCTCATTTTGGAGTTCATTTAACTTCAGATGTATTCGATAAAATTAAGAAAAATATAGAACAACACGATAAAGTTAATTATCTTGATAATCCGTACACTAGGTTTAAGGGACAAAAAGAGGAACAAGAAACATTCTTTATAGAAGATCCACACGGTAACGTTTTAGAGCTGAAAACAATGAAGAATTAGTCATTGACTAGTATTCATTAAACTTGATATAATTATCCTATAGCGCCGAGTTAATACAAATTGCGGGCGCTTAACAAATCCAGCTAAAGCGTTAAGTCTCAGACCACCGCTTTAGTCGGTGGTTTTTTTTTAACAAAATTAAAACCGGGTATTTGAACTGTATTGTACACCTGACATTTCGTCGAAGTACTAAAAAAGGAGAAAAAAAAATGAGTAAAATAAAACATCCAGAAACAATAGGTTTGCATGGTGGAGAATATAGAGCTGATCCTGCAACAACATCTGTAGCTGTACCAATTTACCAAACTACTTCTTATCAATTTAAAAATGCAGAAACAGCTGCAAATTTATTTGGATTGAAGGAATTTGGAAATATTTACACAAGAATAATGAATCCCACTTGTGATGTGTTAGAAAAAAGGGTTGCGGCTTTAGAAGGCGGAATGGCTGCTGTAGCAGTGGGTTCTGGTCAAGCTGCGTCGGCTTTCTGTGTTCAAAACGTTTGTCAGGCTGGTGATAATATTGTTTCTTCAACAGATTTATACGGTGGAACAGTAAATCTTTTCAAAAATACATTGAGGATGCAAGGTATCGAAGTAAGGTTCGCAGATCCTGCTGATCCAAAAAACTTTGAAAAATTAACTGATGAAAAAACAAGAGCTTATTACGGTGAGTCATGTCCTAACCCTTATCTAAGAGTTTTTCCAATTAAGGAAGTTGCTGACATCGGTAAAAAACATGGTATCCCATTAATTATCGATAACACTGCAGCACCTGTAATTTGTAAACCTTTAGAACATGGAGCGGCAGTAGTGATGCACTCTTTAACTAAGTACATCGCTGGTCACGGTACATCGATTGGTGGAATAATAGTTGATAGTGGAACTTTTGATTGGGTAAAAGATCCAAAGAGACAACCTTTGTTTAATGAACCTGATCCAAGTTACAATGGAGCGGTATGGGGAAGAGATGTTCCAAAACTAACTGGAGCAAATATTCCTTTTGCCATCAGAGCTCGTGTAGTTCTCTTGCGAGATTTAGGAGCTCCGTTGTCACCATTTAATGCTTTTCAAATAATACAGGGACTTGAAACTGTTGCATTGAGAATGAAGCAACATTGTTCTAACGCTGAAAAAGTGGTTAAATTTCTCGAGTCACAGAAAAAAGTGAAGAATGTAATTTATCCAACTAATCACCAAGGTGAAATCAGAGAAAGAGCTAAAAGATATATGAAAGGTGGCTATGGATCTTTAGTTGGTATGGATTTAGGAACTAAAGAAGCTGGCGCTAAATTTATAGATAATTTAAAGCTGCTTTATCATGTTGCAAACATTGGTGACGCTAGAAGTTTAGCAATTCACCCAGCATCAACAACTCATAGTCAATTGAATGATAAACAGTTGGCTGAAGCTGGTGTAACGCCTGGGTACGTCAGATTGTCCATCGGTATTGAGCATCCTGACGATATTATTGCGGATATTGAACAAGCTTTAGCTGCATAATTGCTTTGTGAATTAGATTTGCTTGACGTGACAACATCTTCAAAATAAGATTTCATAATATTTCTATGAAATCAAAAACTAAAGTAGTCGTAGTTGGTGGAGGTGTTGTTGGCGTCAGTACGCTTTATCACCTAGCTAAAAAAGGTTGGTCAGACGTAGTTCTTATTGAACGAAAAGAGCTCACATCTGGTTCAACTTGGCACGCAGCTGGTTTATTGCCTTTATTTAATATGAGTTATTCTGTTGGTCAACTTCACAGATACGCTGTTCAACTTTATAAATCTTTAGAAAAAGAAACTGGAAAAAATGTTGGTTTCAGTGTGGTCTCAAATATACGATTAGCTCAAACTCAAGATAGGATGGATGAATATCATCAATACGCAGGTGTTGCAAAAACAATTGGAGTTGATGTAAAATTTTTAAAACCAGAACAAGTAAAAGAAATTTGGCCTTTATGTAATATAGAGGGTTTAGTCGGAGCAATTCAGCATCCAGAAGATGGCTATATTCAGCCAGCAGATTTGACACAAGCTATGGCAACTGGTGCAAGAAATCATGGTGCAGAAATTTACAGAAACACTACAGTAAATGGAATTAAACAAACAAAAGATGGTTGGGTAGTTCAAACAGATAAGGGGGACATTACTTGTGAACACGTAGTTTCTTGTAGTGGTAACTTTGCAAGACAAACAGGGCGTATGGTAGGTTTAGAAATACCAGTAATGCCAGTCGAGCATCAATACATCGTAACTGAGCCACATCCAGAAATTCAAAAAAGAAAAAAAGAAGGTAAACCAGAGATGGGAGTATTAAGAGATAGTGATAACTCTTGGTATATGAGAGAAGAAGCTGGTGGATTATTACTCGGTCCGTATGAAAAAGGTGCTCCATGTTGTTACGTAGATGGACCTTCAAAAGATAGTGAGTATGAATTATTTCAAGAGGATTTGGATAGATTAGCTCCACATATAGAGGGAGCAATTAAAAGAGTGCCAGCATTTGGAGAAGTTGGTGTGAAAAAAGTTTATAATGGAGCGATTGCTTATACTCCTGATGGAAATCCTATTGTTGGGCCTGCTTGGGGTTTAAAAAACTTTTGGATAAATGAAGGACATAGTTTTGGTATTACAGCAGCAGGTGGTGCTGGATGGCAGTTAGCTGAGTGGATAATAGACGGTGAACCAACAATAGATATGTTAGGCGTAGAACCAAGAAGATACGGTGCATACGTTACAAAATCTTATCTTAAAGCTAAAAATGAGGAAGCTTACGCGAATGTATTTACTGTTCACTATCCAGATGAAGAGCGTGAAGCTGGTCGACCATTAAGACAAGCACCTTGTTATGATAGATTAAAAAAACTTGGAGCTGTTTTCGGTCAAAAGTTTGGATGGGAGAGAGCAAACTTTTTTGCAGAAAAAGGAGAGAAACAAGAAGACGATTGGTCATTTAGAAGATCTAAATGGTTTAAAAATGTTGAACGTGAATGTAAAAATGTTAAAGAAAACGTCGGATTACTAGACATGACCGCCTTTGGGAAATGTAGAATTAAAGGTCCAGGGGCTGAAGAGTTTTTAGATAAACTAGTTGCCAATAAATTACCAAAAAAAATAGGAAGAATTAATCTTTGTCACGCATTAAATACAAAAGGTGGGGTTCATTCAGAGTTTACCATAATGAGAGAAGCTGAAGATAGTTTTTATTTAGTTTCCGCTGGTGCATATCAAAGACTTGATCACGATTGGATACATAAATGGATGCCAGAAGATGGGACTGTTCAATATGAAAATTTAACAAACAGCATGGGAGTATTAGTAGTAACCGGCCCTAAAGCAAGACAGTTAATGCAAAAGGTTTCAAGATCAGATTTTTCTAATGAGAGATTTAAGTGGTTAAGTGCTCAAAATATTAACATTGGATTAGCGCCTTGTAATGCTATGAGAGTAAACTTTGTAGGTGAATTAGGGTGGGAGTTACATCATCCAATCGAATATCAAAATCATATTTTTGATCAACTTATGGAGGCAGGAAAAGAGTTCGGTATTAAACCATATGGTATAAGAGCTATGAATAGTTTGAGAGTGGAGAAATCTTATAAACTAGTGGGCACAGAATTATCAATTGAATATTCTCCTTACGAGTCAGGATTGGATAGATTTATACATCCAAATAAAGGGGACTTTATTGGCCGTGCGGCATTAGACAAATGGAGAGCTAAAGGCTTTTCAAATAAATTAGTAACAATGGAGATTCATGGTGTTACAGATGCTGATGTTTTAGGAAATAATCCAATTTATGATAATGGATCAGTAGTTGGAAGAGCTACAGGTGGTGATTTTGGATTTAGATTAAACAAATCTATTGCTTTAGGAATGGTTAAACCTGAGCTAGCAAAAGTAGGAAAAAAATTAAAAATTGATATTCTTGGTAAAATGCATGAGGCTTCTATAGTAGAAGACTCTCCTTACGATGTCGAAAATAAATTACTCAGAGCTTAATGAAAATCTTAGTAGCAGTTAAAAGGGTTATTGATTACAACGTTCAAATTAGAGTTAAAGAGGACGGCTCTGGTGTCCATACAGATAATGTAAAAATGTCAACTAATCCTCCCGATGATAATGCTGTGGAAGAGTCAGTTAAACTTAAAGAATCTGGCAAAGTAAAAGAAGTTGTCGCTATTTCAATTGGTGAAGATAAAGCACAAGAAACAATAAGAAAAGCTCTTGCAGTAGGTGCTGATAAAGGAATTCACGTTAAAGCTGATAACTATATAGAGCCGTTAGGAATAGCAAAAATATTAAAAAAAATTGTAGAAAAAGAAAAACCGGATATGGTTTTTTTAGGAAAACAAGCTATTGATGATGATTGTAATCAAACTGGTCAAATGTTAGCTGCAATGCTTAATTGGCCTCAAGCTACTTTTACTTCTAAGGTAAATTTAAAAGAGAAGTCTGTTGATATAGTTAGAGAAATTGATGAAGGACTAGAAACAATTGAAGTAAATTTACCAGCTGTAGTTTCTTGTGATTTGAGATTAAACGAACCAAGGTTTGCTTCTTTACCGAATATTATGAAGGCAAAAAAGAAACCAATGGAACAAATAAATGCAAAAGATTTAGGAATAGATCTTACGAATAGAATTCAGCAAATAAAAGTTGAAGAACCGCCTAAAAGAAAAGCAGGAATTAAAGTTGCAAATGTTGCTGAGTTAGTAAGTAAACTTAAAAATGAGGCTAAGGTATTGTAATGTCAGTATTATTAATTGCAGAACACGATAATTCAAAATTAAAACCATTTACTTTAAATGCTATTACAGCAGCATCGAAAATTGATGGTGATGTTCATGTTTTAGTAGCTGGAGCAAATTGTGAAAATGTTGCAAAAGAAGTGGCGAGTGTCCCGCTTGTTAAAAAAGTTTTATGGTGTGACTCGCCAAATTATCAAAATTATTTACCTGAAAATTTAGCACCTTTAGTAACAAAGACTGCTGAAAAATATGATCACGTTGTAGCGTCTGCAAATACGTTTGGAAAAAATTTTATGCCAAGAGTAGCTGCTGCGTTAGATATTTCACAAGTAAGTGATATCATTAAAGTATCAAGTCCTGATACTTTTATTAGACCTATTTATGCTGGAAATGCTTTTGCTACAGTCAAAAGCAATGACAAAAAGAAGTGTGTAACAATAAGACCAACTTCTTTTGATCCTGCTGAAAAAACTGGTGGCTCTGCACAAGTTGATAAGATTGAAGCTGTTGATGTGCCGAATATATCAAAATTTATTAAAAGAGAAGAAACTAAATCAGAAAGACCTGAACTTGGAACTGCGCGAATAGTTGTTTCAGGTGGTAGAGGATTAGAAAGTGGAGAAAATTTTAAATTAATCACAGATATCGCTGATAAGCTTAATGCTGCTGTTGGTGCATCACGAGCTGCTGTCGATGCAGGTTACATAAGTAACGATCATCAGGTTGGGCAAACAGGTAAAGTTGTAGTCCCCGATTTATATATTGCTGTAGGAATCTCTGGAGCAATTCAACACTTAGCTGGTATGAAAGAGAGTAAAATAATTGTCGCAATTAACAAAGATGGTGAAGCTCCAATTTTTAGTGTTGCAGACTATGGTTTAGAAGCAGATTTATTTAAAGCTCTTCCTGAATTTTTAGCTGAGTTGAACAAACTGAATACTATCCAAAAATAATTAGTTTGATATAGTCATTTCATGGCAAGAGAAGCAATGGAATATGATGTAGTTATTGTTGGTGCAGGACCAGCTGGATTAACTACTGCGATTAAACTGAAACAACTCGACCCGAATTTAAGTGTTTGTATACTTGAAAAAGGTTCTGAAGTTGGAGCTCATATTTTAAGTGGAAATGTATTTGAAACAAAGGCTCTTGATGAGTTAATTCCAAATTGGAGAAATGAAAATGCTCCAATAAAAACAAAAGTTTCAAAGGAGAAGTTTCTATTTTTAAGTAAAAAATCATCTTTAAGTTGGCCGACTTGGCTTTTGCCGGCGGTACAAAAAAATCATAAAAATTACATAATAAGTCTTGCTAATTTCTGTCGTTGGTTAGCAGAACAAGCTGAAAAACTGGGTGTAGAAATTTTTCCAGGGTTTCCAGCAAGTGAAATTCTTTATAATGACGATGGATCAGTAAAAGGTGTTGCTACATTAGATATGGGTTTAGACAAAGATGGTAATAAAAAAGATACCTATCAAGAAGGTATGGAATTGCATGCTAAAGTTACTGTTTTCTCTGAAGGTTGTAGGGGACATTTAGGAAAGCAACTAATAAAAAAATTTAATCTAGATGATGGTAAAAATCCACAGCAATACGGTATCGGACTTAAAGAAATTTGGGAAGTAAGTGAACAACAACATCAAGAAGGCTTAGCTATGCATACAGCAGGCTGGCCATTAGATAGCAAAACTTATGGTGGAAGTTTTATTTATCATGCAGAAAATAGGCAAATATATTTAGGCTATGTAATAGGTTTAGATTACCAAAATCCTTATCTTTCACCTTTTGATGAGTTTCAGAGATTTAAAACACACCCAGCCATAAGAAAAATGTTTGAGGGTGGCAAAAGAATTTCTTTTGGTGCAAGAGCTTTAATTGAAGGTGGAATTCAAAGTTTGCCTAAAATGTATATGCCTGGCGCATTGCTGATAGGTTGTGATGCTGGAACTTTAAATATGCCAAAAATAAAAGGTTCTCATACTGCCATGAAAAGTGGAATAGTTGCTGCAGAAGCAATTGTAGAAAATATCAAAAATAAAGCTGATCTATCAATTTACGAAAAGAAATTTAAAGATAGCTGGGCATATAAGGAATTACATGCAGCTAGAAACGTTAAACCAAGTTTTAATTGGGGATTGATATTAGGTATAATTTTTACAGGTATCGATCAGATTTTATTTAGGGGAAAATTGCCATTCACTTTAAAGCATAAACATGCAGACCATGAAGCTTTAAAACCAGCAAAAGAAATGCCTAAGATTGAGTACCCAAAACCTGATGGAAAATTAACTTTTGATAAGACAAGCTCAGTTTACTTAACAGGAACAAATCACACTGAAAATCAACCTGTCCATTTAAGATTGAAGGACCCCGATTTACCAATTAAGTATACACTTCAAAAATATGATGAGCCCGCTCAAAGATATTGCCCAGTTGGAGTGTATGAAGTCCAAAAAGAGAAGTTTGTTATTAATTCTCAAAACTGTATCCACTGTAAAACATGTGATATTAAAGAGCCTTCTCAAAACATCACTTGGGTTTGTCCCGAAGGTGGTGGTGGACCTAAATACGGAAATATGTAAAAATCAACTATCTTCTTTTCTTCCTTTTTTTAATTTTAAAATTTTCATCGCCAGTTGATCTTTTACTTAATTTGGGCATCAAAGCTAGAATAATTATAATTAATATTGGGTTAAAAATTACGGCAAGTATTAGCCAACCGCCAGCACTTCTATTTTTGTGTTCAGCTAATTTGTATACCCCGAATGCCAAACCGAAAAGTATTGCAATTATTAGTATCCACTCCATACAAAAGATAATAATAAAAAAGTAAAAAATAATCAATTTTTATTGCTTTTGCGTAGAATTGGTCTATATGGCTGGTAATGTACAAGATAATAAAAAATTCATGGGCTCTTTTTACTGGATTTACGATTATCATTATTTCACATGGATTTCAGGGAAACCTTTTAGGAATTAGATCAGTTTTAGAAAATTTTAATTATATAGCAACAGGAACAATGATGTCTGGTTATTTTGCTGGTTTTTTTGTGGGAGCTTACATCATACCTAATCTAGTAGCTAAAGTTGGGCACATAAGAGTATTTGCAGCATTTGCTTCCATGGCCTCATTAAGCTCTTTGGTTCATGTAGTTTTTGTTGATCCTTTGGTTTGGGTATTAGCAAGGTTTTTAACTGGATTTAGCATGATAGGTATATTTGTTATCGTTGAAAGCTGGTTAAATGATAGAGCAAATAATAAAACAAGAGGAAAAGTATTATCTTTATATATGTTCATCACTTTTGCTGGCCTTGCTCTTGGAAACCTATTGCTTAACGTTAGTAATCCAAAAAACTACGAGCCATTCATTCTAATTTCTTTATTATTTTCTATAGCTTTAGTTCCAATACTTTTAACAAAAAGAAAACCTCCAAAATTTAAAAAAACTACCTCAATTAAAATTAAAGAGTTATTTAAAATCTCCCCTTTTGGCAGTTTTTCTATGATTTGCACCGGTTTTATATTTGCGCCAATATTCACACTTTTATCAGTGTACGCAATTACAATGAAGCTTTCTATATTTGAAACCTCTTTGTTACTTGTTGGAACGATGTTAGCTGGTGCTTTGTTTCAATGGCCGATTGGATCATTATCAGATAGATATGACAGAAGAATAATTATTATTGGATCTTCACTTGCAGCCTCGGTATTTGCTATTTTTGCAGTAATTGTTTCAGGCGCTGGTGCTTCTATACCAAATTTATTTGTTGAGACTACAGTAAGTTTTAATTATTTCTCAACCACAATGGATAAAACAAAACTCTTTTTGTTTATTATTCTTTTGTCTGGAGCTACACTTCCTCTATTCTCATTAAACTTGGCTTTAGTAAATGACCAAATACCTAAAGAAAAATTCGTTGCTGCAGGAGGGGGTCTTAATATTATTTTTGGAATAGGAGCGATAGCAGGCCCGATAATGTGCTCAGCGTTGATGAATTTACTTGGACCAAACGGATTATTTATCCACTTTATAATTTTCTTTGTTTTAATAATTATTTTTGGAATATACAGAATGAATCAAAGAAAATATGAAGATAACCCTGACTCGACTTTTACACCTTTGCCAACAAATATTACTCCACTGGGAATTGAATTAGATCCAGATACGGGTGTTGATTTGTCTAATACTGAAAATAAAAAAAGTTAATTTAAGCTAGCAGTATCTTTGAGTCTTTGCTGAAAATAATCTTCAAAAGATTTATTGCATGTAATAATATATTTATTTCCTAAATTATATATTGAGCACTCAATTCTTGCTATTACAGTCTGAGCCATAGTTGATTTTGGAAATTTTTCTTCTCTTAAATCAAAATGGGTTAATTGGTTTAAAAAGTAGTCTTTATTTTCTCCTTCAATTTCAAAATATACTTGCCCATATGAGTAATCAGAAGCTAACATATTTTCGTTAGTATTAATCGATGATACCAAATTTAAAATTTGATGATGCTCTTTTTTTTCTGTTAAAATTAAACTCCACTGATCAAAAGAGTTTTTTGCAAATAGATAATTTAAATCGTGCATAATCTCCAAGTTTTTTGATGGAGGTTTAATTGAGGTTTTCTCCTCTATTATATTATTGAATTTTTCAAGTCCATTCCCTCTAATTATTATTTGATGATAATCTTTTTGGGAAACTTTGACACCAGGAATTGATAATATGTTTGTCATGAAGTTAATCTTTTATTTTCTGGATCGATAAATACTGGATTTACTATTTCCACAGGAATATTTTTAGTCTTTCCCGTGGCAGTGACAAAAAATTTCTGCCCAAGTAAATTTTTACCGCCTCTTATCATAGCAAGACCAATTGAATGATTTAAATTTGGACTGTGATAACCTGAAGAAACATGTCCAAGATATTTTATCGGATTTGTAATTTTTTTTGGCAACTCGTTTAATTCGACTATATGTTGTCCTTCTTCTATAATATCTTTTTTATTGATCGGTGAAAGACCAACAAGTTGTTTTCTATCTTCTCTAGAGGTGTCGGGACGAGATAGAGATCTTTTGCCGATAAAGTCTTTTTTATTTTTACCTATCATCCAATTATAATTGAGGTCTATGGGAGTTACTGTTCCATCGGTTTCTTGACCTATAACTATGTAGCCCTTTTCTGCTCTAAGTAAATGCATGGTTTCTGTTCCGTATGGAATTAAATTAAACTCTTTACCGCAAGAAAATATCTCTTCCCAGAGATCTAAACCAAATTTGGGAGTGATATAAATTTCATAACCTAATTCACCTGTAAAGCTAGCTCTCATAATTCTGATTTTAGTTTCTTTATAATCAAAGTTTTTAAAAGTCATAAACGGGAAAGCATCGTTACTAAAATCAATATCAGGAAATACTTTCATCATAATTTCCCTCGTTTTAGGTCCGCTAATGTTAAATGTAGAAAACTGCTCAGTAATAGAGTTTAAATAGACTTGTAAATGAGGCCATTCTGTTTGTAAATATTCTTCCATATCAGCAAGTACTTTTGGTGCTCCGCTTGATGTAGTAGTAGCTATAAAATGCTGATCACTTATCTTGCAGATTATCCCGTCATCTTTTATCATGCCATCCTCACCTAGCATCATAGCGTATCTTGATGTCATTGGTTTCATTTTTGAAAATGCATTGGTGTACATTAAATTCACAAATTCCAAGGCATCTCTTCCTTTAATTTCAATTTTCCCTAAGGTACTACCATCTAAAATTCCAGCATTTTCTCTTAACATTTTTGACTCTCTTTGCACTGCTTGATGCATTGTTTCATTTTCATAAGTTTTAAAATACCAGGGTCTTTTCCATTGCCCCACATCTTCAAAAATAGCATTATTTTTTAAATGCCATGAATGAATTGAGGTTTTTCTTTCTGGATCATAAAATTCGTAAGTACTTCTTCCCGCAATAGCCGCAAAACTTAATGGTGCATAAGGCGGTCTATAGGTTGTAGTTCCAACCTCTGATATTTCTTTTTTTAACATTTTTGAAACTATAGCAAGTGAATTAATACTACTAATTTTACCTTGGTCGGTTCCCATGCTATTTGTTGTATATCTTTTTAAATGTTCAATTCGATCAAATCCCTCTGTTATAGCTTGTCTCAAGTCTTTGGTTGTAACATCATTATGAAGGTCAATAAAAGATTTTGACCAACGAGAAATCCTCTTTTTTTTTGTCTCCCACAATTCCTTTATAGAAAATTTATTTGGCACGTTTAAGTTAATATCTAACAAAACTTTTTTTGTTTTTAAAATTGAAAGTTTTTCATTAATTTCATCGCATAATTTTTTAAAATTATAGTTCCCACTCGTTGATCCTAAAGTAATAGTTTTTTGAAAAGGCGTATCAGGTTTAAATGAAAGTATATTTTTATCCCATTTAACTAATCCTTTAGATTGTGTAAATAAATGTATATCAGGATTATATCCGCCTGAAACACATAACATTGGAGATTTAATTTTACTAAATGTTTTACCTTGTCTTATAGTAATGGTTTCTACTTTTTTATTGCCGTCACACCCCTCTATTTCTGCATCGCTAAAAAATAAAATATCTTTTTCCTTTAAAATTTTTTTTATTTCAGTCTCAATATTATCTTTTTTTCTTGAGTCAACGTAGGCTTTTGGTTTACATCCTAAGCTAATTAAAGTTTTAAGTAGACTTAAGGAGGATGAATTATTTGTAAATATAACTGGCTCCTTTTCAGGAACAACACCGTATCTATGAATATATTTTTCGAAAGAGGACGCTAACATAACTCCTGGTAAATCATTGTTTCTAAAAGAAATAAATCTTTCAATATGACCATTAGCTATTATAGTATTTGAGGTTCTGATTTTGTGAAGTGTAAGCTCGGGTTTATTTAAATCAATTTTTTTTCCAGCGCACTTGTCTTCTAAAGCTATGAGATGATTTGTAAAGTTATATGTAGTTACTAAAGTATTTTTTAAAATAGTGATATTTTTTGAATTAAAAATTTGTTCCTCTGTTTCACTTATCCACTCTTGAGGGATTAAACCGTTTATAGTTTTTACTTTATTTGAATTTTTTAGTATACCTCCTAAGTAACTGTCTTGTTCAATAAGTAAAACTTTATATTTCGTATTTATAAATTTCTTAGCTGCAACTAATCCACTCAACCCTCCCCCAATAATGACGACGTCAGTATTGTGGTATTGGTGGGTGCTTTTAGATCTGAAATTTTTTGGTGGTTTACCTAATCCAGCAGAACGTCTTATTAAAGGTTCGTAAATATTTTTCCAGAAACCTTTCGGACCCATGAAAGTTTTGTAATAAAAACCAGCTGAGAAAATTGGTGAAAGAATGTTGTTGATTGCACCAAAATCATATCTTAAGGATGGCCATCGATTTTGACTTGTAATCTCCATTCCATCATAAACTCGTTTAATCGTTGCCCGAGTATTAGGCTCATTATGCTCACTTATTATCTGTACCAATGCGTTAGGTTCTTCAATTCCACAAGTGTAAATTCCTCTAGGTCTATGATATTTGAAACTTCTACCAACTAATCTGATATTATTTCTTAAAAGTGCAGAGGCAATAGTATCTCCCTCGTAAGCTTGATAAGTTTTGCCATCAAAAGTAATTTTAATTTGTTTTTTTGAGATATATTCACAATTGTTATTAATAGCTGACATATTTCACTTCTTTACTGCAAAATTTCCTGATCCTACTGATGGCTCCCCAGAGGGTGATTTTAAAGTGTTTTCAAAGTCACTAAAATCTGGCCTTTTTTCATTCACTTTATAAACCTTTAATATTTGGTCAGTAGAAGTATTTCTTACTGCATTAAACCATTTTTTGCATCCATGAGAATGAACCCATCTCTCATAAAAGATTCCTTTAGGATTATTTCTATAGAAAACATATTCCCCCCAGTCTTTATCAGATAAACTATCTGGGTTTTTAGGTCGAACTACGTGAGCTTCTCCTCCGCTAGTAAATTCAGATTGATCTCTCTCACCGCAATATGGACATTTAATTAAAATCATGACTAATGCGCTACTGCTGCAGCACCGTGCTCATCTATCAGTCTTCCATCAGAAAATCTGCTTAAAGCAAATGGAGCATTGATTTTATGCGGTTCATCATTTGCAATTGTGTGAGCAAATACATTCGCACTTCCTGGCGTAGCCTTAAAACCTCCGGTTCCCCAACCGCAATTAAAATATAAGCCCTCAACATCACATTTACTTATTATGGGACTTGCATCAGGACATATATCAACTATACCTCCCCATTGTCTTAACATTTTCATTTTTCCAAATATTGGATAAAGTTCTACAATAGCTCTGACTGTCTCTTCAATTACATCATAACCGCCTCTTTGCGTAAAAGAATTATAGCCATCAGTACCGGCTCCAATCACTAATTCTCCTTTGTCTGATTGACTTACGTAGGCATGTACAGCATTAGACATTACAACTGTGTTAATTACTGGTTTAATTGGTTCTGATACTAAAGCTTGCAGAGGCCTGCTTTGCAAAGGCAATCTTACTCCAGCAGTCGCAGCGAGCACGCTAGTATGACCAGATGCTACCACCCCAATTTTACTAGACTTAATAAAACCTTTTGTAGTTTCAACCCCTTCAACTTTATAATTATCTGTTTTAATTCCTTTGACCTCACAATTTTGAATTATGTCAACTCCTAACTCGTCTGCTCTCATTGCATATCCCCAGGCTACAGCATCATGTCTCGCTACACCTCCTCGAGGTTGGTAAGCGGCTCCAAGAACAGGGTATCTAAGATTGTTTGTATTCATAATAGGAACTAAATCTTTGACTTCATTTTTATTTAACCACATAGTATCTAATCCATTTAATCTATTTGCAGAAACTCTCCTTTTAATTTCTTTTATGTCATGCTCATTATGTGCTAAATTCAAAACTCCTCTTTGACTAAACATCATATTATAATTTAAATCCTCAGATAAATTTTCCCACAATTTGACCGCATGATCATATAAATATGCACTTTCATCCCACAAATAATTGGATCTAATTATCGTTGTATTTCTTCCAGTGTTACCGCTACCAAGCCAGCCTTTCTCGATAACTGCGATATTTTTTATTCCATGATGCTTTGCAAGATAGTAAGCAGTTCCTAATCCATGACCCCCGCCTCCAACTATAATAACATCATAGTGTTTTTTTGGATTTGGGCTTCTCCACATTTTTCCCCAATTTTCATTATTTGAAAGTGAGTTTTTGACTATACTTGTAATTGAATATTTTTTTTTCACAACCTTAAGGTACCAAAAAAAATTAATCTCAGCCAGTTAATTAATCTAAGATTTTGATTTTTGAACTTTTATTTATTTGGCTTTTTAATTCAGAAACTCTTTTTTTAAGCATTGTGCAAACTTCAGTTTCTGTAACTTCGAGAAAGTTAACACATTTTTCTTTTTTTCTATCTGGGTTATGTTTTTCAGCAAAACCTATGGCGTGTTCAACGCTAGATTTGCCAGTTGATTTTTTAATTCCATAATCAACCGCTGTAGTAATGGTAGATCTTGCAACATTCCCACCACCTGCCGCAGTAGATATTGGTCCAAGAAAAGCCACTGTTTCTGCACAGCTGGTCAGAAACATAGCTAACATTATGCTACATAAAACTTTTTTCAAATTCCCTCTCTCTTTTTTTACAAATGCTTATATGTTATTTATGCCATATAAAAACATTTACTTGCTCACATTGAGCTTATCAAAAACAACTAGAAATTGTAAATTATTTTTACGTAATTTCTCGAATCGGCTTGTTATTCATACAGGAATTGAGGTTTTCAATCATCTGAAAATAGAACTTTGAGTAATTTTCCACAGTTACATACCCCAAGTGCGGCAATAATAAAGCGTTTGGTAAAAATCTTAGTTTATGATCTTGTGGTAATGGCTCTTCACTATACACATCTAAACCGGCTCCTGCAATTTCATCATTTTCTAAGGCCTCTATAAGATCTTTTTCATTTATAATCTCTCCTCTAGAAGTGTTAATTATGAAGGCAGATTTCTTCATTTGTTTAAATTCTTTTTTTGTAATTAAATTTTTGTATTTATCAGCCAAAACAACATGAATAGATAAAATATCTGATGTTTTTATCAAATCTTCTTTGCTCATTGGTAAAACTTTTAATTTATTCGCCTCAGATAAATTTAAGTTTTCACTCCATGCAGATATCTCCATACCAAAACCTTGGCCAATTTTAGCAACTTGAGTTCCGATTTTTCCGAGCCCAATTATTCCTAATCTTTTGCCCTTTAGTTCATATCCAATAGTTGATTGCCAGTAACCTTGAAACATATTATCAATTTCTTGTCTAATGTTTCTCATTAAGCCTAGTATTAAAGCCCAAGTAATTTCAGCAGCAGGATTTGAGTTAATTTCAGTACCACAAACTAATATTTTTTTTTCTTTTGTAGCATTTAGGTCTATAGCTTTGTTTCTAGTTCCGGAAGTCATGATAAACTTCAATTTAGGTAAATTTGAAATTAATGATTTTGTAACTTTGGTCCTTTCTCTCATAACAAAAAGAACTTCAAATTTTTTTAGAGCTTCTATTGCCGCTAATTCATTTTGAAATGGTTCATTAAAAACTGTAAACTCGTATTTTGATTTATAGTCTTCTACATTTATAATCTGATTAAACACATTTTGATAATCGTCTAATACTGCAACTTTAAGCATTTAATTTTCTGTTTGATAAATAAATACCTGACAAAATAAATGAGGCGCCTATAAAGTGGTATAATTCAAGTTTTTCTCTAAATATTATTATTGCTAATATAGCGCTCAGTAATGGCATCAATTGAACAAACATTGTTGCTCGATTTGGTCCGACTATCTCTACACCTTTCTGCCAACAGTAATAAGCTGCTAAAGCAGGGAAAATTACAACATAAAAAAGAATAACAAAAAACGCTTTATTGAAATTTACATCTAAACCGATCGATCTTTCATAAAAAAATTGTGGAATTAAAAATATTATTCCAACCGTGACCATTAATTGTATCAAAGTGAATTGAGAAAATTTAAAACTATGTTTCTTGAGTAATGTTGAATAAATTGACCAAGAGAGAACACAAACCAACATCCATATATCACCTTTATTAAAGCTTAAAGATAGGATCCTATTTAGGTCAGCATTTGAAATAATTGCGCTAATTCCTATAATTGATAATAATAATCCTATTAGTTGAAAAATATTTGTTTTATCTACTTTCATAAAAGACGAAATAATTATTGTTACAGCTGGAATTGCAGCAAGAACTAATACAGCGTTTATTACTTGGGTATAGTTCAGCGCAAAATATACTACAGAATTAAACGTACTTATAGTAATAACTCCCATAAAACTTATTACCATCCAATTTTTTTTAATGTAATTAAAATTGTTGAAAATTTCTTTATAGGTAAACGGGATTAAAATTATCCAAACTGAAACCCATCTTAAAAAATTTAAAGTTAATGGGGGTACTTCAAATAGATAGGCAAATTTACCTACTATAAAATTGCCCGACCAACATAATGTAGCAAACACAAGTAGTGTATATGCTAAGTAATTTTTTGACAAATTAACCCCCTAATTAAATCTTGCGGAACTATAAGGAGATAAATCTAAATTAGTTTTCTCTTCATTTACTATTCCTGAAACAATCTTTCCAGTTATTGCGCCGAGAGTCCAGCCTAAATGATGGTGACCAAAAGCGTAGATAATGTTTTTATTTTTTAATGAGGGTCCAATAATAGGTAAAAAATCTGGGAGTGTTGGTCTAAAACCTAACCACTCGTCATGATAATCACCGAGTTGTGGTAATAGCTCTTTTGCACACTTATCTATATAGTCAATTCTTTTTTTTGATATAGGATTATCAAATCCTCCTAGCTCTACAGTTCCAACTGCTCTTAAACCTTGATTCATTGGAGTCATTCCAAAACCTCTATCAAGAAAAATAACTGGTCTTTTAAGAAGATGATCCATATTTTTGTAATGTACATGATATCCTCTTTCTGTGTCTAAAGGGATTTTTTCACCTAATTGATCGGTTAGTTTTTTTGAGAATGCGCCGCTAGCTAAAACAATTTTTTCAAATTTAAATTTTTCTGAGTTAGTTTTGATCTGTGTTTGGTTGTATCTAGTTTGTTCTACACTTATAACTTCTTTTTTTTTAAACTCACCTCCTGATTTCAAAAAAAGTTCAAAAAGTTTTTTTGTTATCTCCTTAGGATCTCTTGCGTGATAAGCATAGTCGTAAATTACACCAGCGTCAAAGACTGGACTTAGATTAGGTTCTAGTTCTAAAACTTCCTCTTTATTTAAGAGTCTTTGCTTAATACCGAGATCGTTTCTAATTTTAATTTCCATTTTTCTACTTTTTAAGTTTTTATTTGTCCAAACATAAATAATTCCCCTTCTTTCTACTAAATTAGTTGTGTCTATCTCACTCAAAATTTCATCATACGCATCAAGAGATAAATCTAGAATTTGATGCATGTATCTTGTTGTATGCATCATTGACTTTTTTGTTGAAGATTTAAGATATTTTAAAATCCACGGTATCATTTTAGGGATATAATTCCACTTCAAAGCTAGAGGTCCATAAGAACTTAGTAACATTTTTGGTATATCGTAGATCACATCAGGTCTATTTAATTGAACTACCGCATATGGAGAGAAGTGACCCGCGTTACCGTATGAACTCATACTGCCAGGATCATTTTTATCAAAAATTGTAACTGGTATTTTTTTTTTAATGAGTTGTAGACCGATACAGACCCCTTGTATTCCAGCGCCTACAATACCAACGGAGTTGCATTTATAATTATTCATGCATTAAATATAGTTGAAAATTTGAAATATTTATAGTGCGATAGATTAGATCAGAGCTTCGCTCTCTTTATTCACATTTGCTTCAGGTTTGCCGTTCTTTTTAGTTTTCTTTTCCTCTTTTGATTTTGAAAATAAGAAATCTCCTGTGATTTTACTTTTTGCTGCAGTTTTTTTGATGTAACCCTCAATATCCGCACCATTTTCAGTTCTTAAATTATTTGAAAATTCTATATCACCTTTCACTACACCAGAGGAACCAATAACTACGTTATCAGCAGAAACTTTTCCATCTAAATGACCATGAATTTCGACTGTCTCCGCCTCAACACCACCAGATATTGAGCCTGTTTCTTTAATTACTATCTCTTTTGAGTAAACAGGTCCTTTTACTAAACCAGCTACATCTATTGCTCCAGAACTATTAACAGTACCGTCAATACTTACTGTTTCACTAATTAAAGATCTTTCTGAGTCTTTTAACGATTTTTTATCACCAAACATATTTTAATATTTAAAATTAGATCATCTTAATCTAGCTAAAGCAAGCACTAATTTTTTTAAATTAGGTTCATTTTGGTCCAATATTATAGGTGGTTGAAATTAGTTTACTGGGGTATCTTTGTAAATTTTGCATGACATAACTATTCCAAGGCCTAGCATAATTGCCATCATTGAAGAACCACCATAGGACATTATTGGTAATGGGGCACCAACTATTGGTAAAAGTCCTAGAACCATACCCATATTTACCCCTACATATATAAAGAATGCGGTTGCAAAACTGTAACAATACAACTTTCCAAAGCTACTTCTAGTTACATCACCGATACTGATTATTCTATAAATTATCACACTATATAGTAACAAGATGAATAAGGAGCCGACAAAGCCAAATTCTTCGGAAAATAGAGTAAATATAAAATCTGTATGCTTTTCGGGAAGATAATCTAAATAACTTTGTGATCCATTTAAAAAGCCCTTACCAAAAAGACCCCCTGAGCCTATAGCAATTTTTGATTGAATAATTTGATAGCCAGCACCAAGTGGGTCTCTATCTGGATTTAAAAAAGTTAAAATTCTTGACTTCTGATATGGCTTTAAAAATGCAATTGCTATAGGTGTTAATGAAATAAATAGAATAGATGCATAAGCAAAAAATTTGACGCGTACTCCAGCAAGCCATGAAACTGTTACACCTCCAAGGGCAATAAGTATTGAGGTTCCTAAATCTGGTTGAGCAACTACTAATAAAACTGGTGCTACCAGTGCTACAACAGGTAAAAATAAAAACTTGATTCTATTAACATCTTGCGTTGATATTCGGTGATAATATTTGGCCAAAAATAAAATTAAACCGATCTTCATTAGCTCTGATGGTTGAAGATTCATAAAATAAAAGTTAAGCCATCTTTGTGATCCAGAAGAAGTTAGACCAAAATATTTTACACCTAAAAGTAATATAAAAAATGCTAAATATAAAAGTGTGCTTGTTTGGTACCAAAATCTAATTTGAAACATGGATATTATTAGAAACATTAGAAAAAAAACGCCAAATCTTAAAATATGACTTTTGGTATGATAATCAAATTTTCCACCGTCTGTAGAAAACATTGCAAACATACTTACAACACCTAATAATAAAATTGATATAACTAAAACATAATCCATAGACATAATCTTATCCCTATATGTCATTGATGTTTGTATCGATCTTGGTTGAAACATTATATTTCTTCTCCAGTTAAATTTTTAACATTTTCTCTTAACTGATCTCTTTCTAAAACCTTTTTAATTACTTTTTTTGCAATAGGAGCTGCTGAACCACTTCCTGTTCCTCCATGCTCTACAACTACACTAATAGCATATTTTGGATCTGAATAAGGTGCAAATGCAACAAAAAGAGCGTGGTCTCGATCTTTGTATTCAATATCTTTTTGTTTAATTTCAAGTTCTCTTTGTAATTCTGTGAATCTTTTAATTTGAGAAGATCCAGTTTTTCCTGCAAACATAAATTTTTGATCATTGTACCTTGATCTAAATGAAGTGCCACCAGCTTCGTTAGTAGCTGCGAACATAGCGTCTTTAACAAAATTAATATTTTCTTGATTTCTAAATAAAGGTTTTAGATCAAAATTTGATACCAACATGTCTATTGGCAAAGGTTCGTTTGGATTTTCATTTTTGAATTTTATGTAATTACGTAAATTATTTTTATTGTTGTTTACAAGAACTCTAGGCTTTATTTCAAATCCACCGTTTGCAATTTGAGCAGTCATCAAACATAGCTGCAACGGTGTACTTTGAAAATATCCTTGTCCTATGCCAGAGTGCAAAGTTTCTCCTAAATACCAATTTTTTCCAATGAATTTTCTTTTCCATGCAGTGCTTGGGACTACTCCAGCTCTCTCCTCTATAAATCCATCAAGAACTTTTTTCCCTAAACCGAATTTTTTTGCAGTTTCAGATAACCTATCTACTCCAAGTAATCTTGCTACTTCGTAAAAGTACACATCACACGATCTTTGAATTGCTGATCTCATATTCATTGGACCGTGACCCTTTTTTTTCCAGCAGTGAAATTTTTCTCCGTAGAGTTCTGTTACACCACTACAGTTTAAATATCTTTTAGGATTCCATACATCATTTTCTAGAGCGCTTAGTGCAACAATTATTTTTATGGTTGATCCTGGAGGATATAATCCAGCTATAGCTTTATTGTTAAGAGGTTTTTTTTCATTTGAAATTAATTCTTTCCAATAGGTTTTATCAATTCCATGGACAAAGGAGTTGGGATCAAAACTAGGTGAAGAAGCCATAGTAATAATATCTCCATTATATATATCCATGACACAGACGGATGCAGCTTTTTCCTCTAAAATTTCTGAGGTGTACTTTTGAACGTCTAGATCAAGTGTGGTTCTATAATTCTTTCCTGATTCTCCTGGGTCGACTTGAATTTGTTTTATTCTTTTTCCAAAGGCATTAACCTCATAGCGTTGAAATCCAACTTTGCCTATAATATCTTTATCTAGTTTGTTTTCTAATCCAGTTTTTCCAACTGCTATTCCAACTGACATATCTTTTAAATATTGTTTATTTTGAAGATCTTTTTGACTTACTTGAGAAACATAACCTACCAAATGAGCTGTGGATTGATCTGGATACTGTCGTGCAACTGATACAATTGGTTCTACTCCGGGAAGTTCATGAAGAAATAAATTTATTCTTGAAAATTCTGACCAGGTAAGATTATCTGAAACGATTATAGGCTCCCAAGGTTTCTGTTTAGCAATTTTCCTTTTTAGATAAAATATTCTTTTATCAGTGAGATTTAAAATTGTTTTGAGCCTAAAAAATAAAGTTTCTAAATTTGGTGAATTTTCAGGAGTAATGTGTAACTGATAAACTTTTTCATTGGATGCAATTTCTTTGTCGAAATAATCTCTTATAATACCTCTTTGAGGAGCTAATTTCCACTCTCTAAAACGGTTTTTGTCTGATAAAGTTTTATATTTAGTTGCCTCATTAATTTGCAATGAAACTAGTCTTCCAAAAATTCCACAAAAAACAATTGTTTTAGCAGCAGTCAAAATAAACATTCTTCTACTTATTAATTTAGACTTTATTACAGTGTTACCAGAACCAAAATTAATCATCCGCCCTCAAAAACATTATTTTTTTATAAAAATTAAAAACAGCCCAAATAAAAGGATAAAATAAAAATGTAAAAAAAGCATTATAAGAAATATCTACATAAGATATTTGCAGATCAGAAAAATTTGTAATTAAGATTAAATAAACTAAATTTGAAAAAAATATAGCCAATAAGAAGGTAAACCAATCTGTGAACAATGATATATTGACAGTTACTTGACGAATATAGGAAGCAACAAATGAAACAGTTAAGTAAGATATTGAACTTATCCCTAATGGCAAGCCCATTACAACATCATTAATTATTCCAGCAAAAAATATATGGCCGTTTCCTAGAACACTAGAGTTTTTTAACATCCAATAATAAATAATTATTATTTGAAGGTTAAATGATAAAATTTCAAACATGTTGCTAAAATGCGTATCGATTTCACTTATAGATAAGTAATATAGAGTTATCAAAGGCACTGAATTAACAAAACTTATCCTCAAATTTTTATATAAAATTGCCATTAAAAATTATCCTTATTCATATTAATTAATTGAACTGTCACAAAAGAAAGTTGATTAGGATCTGAAAATAGATTTACTTTGACATCTAATTCATCCATTTCAGTTTTACCAACTGGTATACCTGGAGGAAAAACTCCGTCTTTTCCAGACGTAAAAACTGTTAGATTTCCGTATGGCTCATATAGATCAGGTAAATACGTAAGCATTGGTTTGCTTTTACCTTTTCCAGATAAAATAGCTTGAATAGAATTCTCTCCAAAAGTTATTGGTATTCTACTATTAAGATCATTTAAAAGAAGGACTCTTGAGGATAAATAGTTAACTTCAACAATTTTACCAACTAAATAACTTCCATCAACTACAGGCATCCCTTTTATAATTCCTGATTTTGATCCTCTATTAATAATAATAGATTTAAGATACGGGCTGTCTTTATCAAGGAGAACTTTTGCTAATATGCTCTCGCCTTTGATTTTTGCATCAGAGTCTAATATTCTTCTAAGACTGTCGTTTTGATTCTTAAGAAACTCAACTTGAAATTCTTTATTTTTAAAATTTTGAATCTCAGCCTTTAGCTTTTTATTTTCACTTATTGCAAATGTTGTTTCTTTAATTTTATCATTAATTTGTGGTAGTAGCTTTAAGGGTGCAGTAGAGATATTGGTAAGTCTGTAAATTCCATCATTTATAATTACTTTTGTAAATTGTATTGCTTTAAATTGATATGAGTCTAATAAGAAAATTATAGTTGCGATAATTAATAAAAAAACTAAAGAAAACTTTTGTCTAGCTCCTTTTTTTAATAGAGCTGAACGAATAGCTATTCCAAAATCATCTCTGCTTGAGGACATTTTTTTCTTTGTCCATTAGTATTCAGATAACATAGTAGAAAATAATTCTTCATTTTCTAATGCTTTTCCAGTTCCTACTGCTACACAAGATAATGGATCATCTGCAATTGTAACTGGAAGCCCTGTATCTTTTGAAATTAATTTATCTATATTTCTTAACAAAGCCCCTCCGCCTGTTAAAACAAGACCCATGTCAACTAAGTCTGCTGACAATTCAGGGGGAGTCTGTTCAAGTGCTTCTTTTATACCTGCTAGCATTTGATTTAAAATAGGCATTAGAGCCTCACAAGCATCTTCCTCTGTTAATGATATTTCTTTTGGTGTTCCTGATCTAATGTCTCTACCTTTCATTAAAAAAGTGTTAGTTCCAGTCGGAACTGCGGTTCCTATTTCTTTTTTAATTTTTTCAGCTGTCGAGTCACCGATTAATAAATTAAATTTTTTCCTCATATAATTTATTATTGATCCATCCATAGCATCTCCTGCCACTCTTAGAGATTTTGAATATACAACTCCACCTAAAGACATTACTGCTATTTCTGTTGTTCCACCGCCAATATCTACCACCATTGAGCCAGTAGCTTCTGAAATTGGAAGTCCGGCTCCGATAGCTGCCGCTATTGGTTCCTCTATTAACTGAACTTTTCTTGCTCCTGCAGCAAGCGCAGAGTCTTGAATAGCTTTTCTTTCAACTGGAGTTGACCCAGTCGGAACACATATTAATATTCTAGGATTAGCAAAAGCTGTTTTTTTATGCACCTTTTTAATAAAGTGTTTAATCATTTCTTCAGTCACCACGAAATCAGCAATAACCCCATCTTTAAGTGGTCTAATGGCTGCTATGTTACCTGGAGTTCTACCTAACATCGTTTTAGCTTCATCTCCCACTGCTAAAACTGATTTTTTTCCCCCTTCTGTTATTACCGCCACAACTGAAGGTTCGTTTAGAACAACTCCTTGACTTTTTAAAACTACTAAAGTGTTTGCAGTTCCAAGGTCTATTGCCATGTCCTGCGACCACATTCCTGATAATCCTGATAATGATTTAAATAGTGCCATCTTTTTCCCTTATATATTTTGAACCACTCAAGTCCATTGGTTCTGGAGCAGTTTTTTTTCTTTTGATTATTAGTTTATTGAGCGCATTCAAATATGCGTCTGCCGAAGCAACCAATGTATCTGTGTTAGCAGCTTGCCCGACTGTTGTTTTTCCGTTTTCCTCAATTCTTACACTTACAGTAGCTTGTGCATCAGTTCCCTCGGTGACTGCGTGAACATTATATAACTGTAAATTTACCTCGTGTGGGTATAACTTTTTTATACATTTAAATATTGCATCTACTGGGCCATCCCCAGACTCGGTAGCTTCTTTTACATCTCCCATAACTTCTAATTTCATTACTGCTTTTTGCGGTTCACCAGTCCCAGCATAAACTTTTAATGATTTAAGTCTGATAACGTTGTCCTCTTTAATTAAACTATCATCAACAAGCGCAGCGATATCCTCATCGTAGACATGTTTTTTCTTATCAGCTAGCACTTTAAATTTTCCAAAAGCAATGTCTATGATATCATCAGTAACGTCGACATAACCCATGTCTGAAAGTTTATCTCTAAAAGCATGTCGACCAGAATGTTTGCCCATGACAAGTGAAGTTTTTTTAACTCCAACACTTTCCGGTGTCATTATCTCATAAGTATTTCTATTTTTTAACATTCCATCCTGGTGTATTCCTGACTCGTGAGCAAATGCATTTTTTCCGACTACTGCCTTATTAAACTGCACAGGAAAGCCAGTTGCGTTCGAAACAATTTTTGATGCTTTGCTTAAAAGCTTAGTATTAATTCCAGTAGTGTAAGGCATTAAATCATTTCTAGTTCTCATTGCCATTACAACTTCTTCCAAGGCAGCGTTACCAGCTCTTTCTCCGATACCATTAACTGTGCATTCAATTTGTCTTGCTCCAGCCATAACTCCAGCTAAGGAGTTAGCAACTGCTAATCCCAAATCATTATGACAATGAGTAGATAAAATAGCTTTATCAATATTTGGAACTTTGTTAATTAATGTTTCTATGATTTTTTTGAATTCTGAAGGGACTGAATAACCAACTGTATCAGGAATATTAATTGTTTTAGCTCCACATTTTATCGCGAGCTCTACAGATTTACACATAAAATCAAGATCTGTTCTTGTCCCATCTTCACATGACCACTCTACATCATCAGTAAACTTGCTAGCATACGTAACACTTTCTTTAATTAATCCTAAAACTTCTTCTGGAGATTTATTAAGTTTGTGTTTCATATGTAGTGGGCTTGTTGAAATAAAAGTATGAATTCGAAATCTTTTTGCATGTTTAAGAGAATCTTTACAAGCGTCTATATCTTTTTTAGTGGCTCGTGAAAGTCCTGCTGGAATAGATTTTTTTAAAACTTTACTTATCTCTGTAACTGCTTCAAAATCTCCAGGAGAAGCTATAGGAAAACCTGCCTCAATCACATCAATTCCTAGTTCATCAAAACATCTCGCTATTTGAATTTTTTCTTCTAAGCTCATTGTTGCGCCTGGTGATTGTTCACCATCACGCATTGTTGTGTCGAAAATTATAATTCTGTTTTTGTCACTCATAAACTGAAAAACATATTACAAGCAAAACGAGAATATGCAAATACTTATAGTTAAATCTTGGAAAATTTAGTTCAGATTGGGCTAATTTTTGTCTTTGTCGACCAATTTATTTTTTCCAATCCATGGCATCATGGCTCTAAGGTCCTTACCAACTTTTTCTATAGGATGATCAGCTAAATCTTTTCTCATTTTGAGAAAGTTTTTTTGACCAGATTTATGTTCTTCCATCCATTGTTTTGTAAATTTACCCGATTGGATGTCTTTTAACACTTCTCTCATTTTTTCTTTAGTTTTTGAGTCTACTATTCTTTTTCCAGAAACATACTCGCCATATTCAGCTGTATTTGAAATTGAATAATTCATGTTAGCTATTCCACCTTCATAAATTAAGTCTACAATTAATTTTACTTCATGAAGAGTTTCAAAATATGCCATCTCAGGTGGATAACCAGCTTCTGTTAGAGTTTCAAATCCATTTTTAATTAATTCAACTAAACCACCACATAAAACTGTTTGTTCACCAAATAAGTCTGTTTCACATTCGTCTTTAAAAGTTGTTTCAATTATTCCTGCTTTGCCGCCACCAACAGCAGAAGCGTAAGATAAAGCTAAATCTTTTGCTTTACCTGAACTATCTTTGTGAACTGCCATTAAGCACGGAACACCTCCACCTTTTTGATACTCACTTCTAACAGTATGGCCTGGTCCTTTAGGAGCGACCATAAAAACATCTAAATCTTTTCTTGCCTTAATTAAATCAAAATGGATGTTCAAACCATGTGCAAAAGCTAAACTAGTTCCCTCTTTCATTCTTTGTTCAATATGATTTTTATAAATTTCTGATTGAAGCTCGTCTGGAGTTAACATCATTACTACATCAGCCCATGCAGCTGCATCTGAAAGAGACATAACTTTTAAACCAGCATTCTCAGCTTTTTTTATACTTGAAGATCCTTCTCTCAAAGCTACAACAACTTCTTTAACTCCACTATCTTTAAGATTTAGTGCGTGAGCATGACCCTGGCTTCCATAACCAAAAATTGCAACTTTTTTATTTTTTATTAAGTCTTTGTTAGTATCTTTATCGTAATAAGTTTTCATATTTAGTTAAAAATTTTTGGTCCTTTCGTCATAGCAACAGCACCTGTTCTAGAAGTGCTTATAAGGCCTAATCTTTTTAAATCAATAGCTAATTTATCAATTTCTGCTCTTAAAGCTGTTACTTGAATTACGAAAGACTTGTTAGTTTTGTCTAAAACTACGGGATTGAATTTTTTACATATTTTTTTTATTTTTTCTTGCTTTTTTGCGTTAGCAAGCATTTTGAACAATGCAAGCTCTCTAAATAAAATATCTTTTTCACCACGTTTGAAGTCAGCAACTTTATGAACTGGAACTAATTTTTTTAGTTGTAAATTAATTTGTTCTATAACTTGAGGTGTTCCTTCAGTTACAATAGTAATTCTAGAGATATGTTTTTTTTTATCTACTTCAGCCACTGCTAAAGATTCAATATTGTAACCTCTGCCAGAAAATAATCCAGCTATTCTAGCGAGGACACCAGCTTCATTGTCTACCCAAACAACAATAATATGACGCTCTATTTTTCCAATTTTACCAGGTACACTATACGCTGATTTTGATTTTGCCATTAAACTAAAATCTTTCCTTCGTCAGAAATTTCTTCCTCTTCTTCAGGTCCTAAAATCATTTGATTATGTGGTTTGCCGGAAGGTATCATCGGAAAACAATTTTCAGCTTTATCAACCAAGCAATCGAAAATTACTGGTCTATCTACATTAACCATCTCTTTAATCTTTTCATCAAGCTCATCAGGAGTTTTTGCCCTCATGCCAACGCATCCATATGACTCAGCAAGTTTTACAAAGTCAGGTAGTGCAGCGGTATAACTTTCAGAATAGTTTTTTTCATGCAACAATTCTTGCCATTGTCTGACCATTCCCATGTATTCGTTGTTTAAAATGAATATTTTTATTGGTAACTTATATTGCACTGCTGTGGACATTTCTTGCATCGTCATTAAAACTGAAGCTTCCCCAGCTATATCTACTACTAATTTGCCAGGATTGGCTATTTGAACACCAATTGCAGCTGGTAAACCATAGCCCATAGTACCTAATCCTCCAGAGGTCATCCATCTGTTAGGCTTATTGAACTTATAATGTTGTGCAGCCCACATTTGATGTTGACCAACCTCAGTTGTCACAAATGTGTCTTTGTCTTTTGTTAATTCGTATAGTCTTTGAACTGCGTGTTGTGGTTTAATTATTTTGTTGCTATTAATAAAGTTAAGAGATTTCTTTTCTCTCCATTTCTCAATTGTGCTCCACCATTTCGATGTTTTCTGTTTATTAGAACTTAAAAAATTTTTATTTTTTTCTTTAAATCGTTTTATTAACGATTTTAAAAACTCAGAAACATCACTCACAATCGCTAAGTCAACTTTTATGTTTTTTCCTATAGAGGATGGATCAATATCAACGTGTATTTTTTTTGATCCAGGAGAAAACTCATCAACCTTGCCAGTTATTCTGTCATCAAATCTTGCACCAATGTTAATCATTAAATCACAATCATGCATTGCGTTATTAGCTTCAAATGTTCCGTGCATACCTAACATTCCTAAAAATTGTGGATCATCTCCAGGGTAAGCACCTAGTCCTTGCAATGTTGAAGTGATTGGAAAGCCAGTTAAAGATACTAGCTCTCTTAAATATTCACTGGCTTGAGGTCCAGAATTAATAACTCCTCCCCCAGTATAAAAAATTGGTTTTGAAGATTTTTTTAATAAATCAATAAATTTATCTAAATCATTATTTGAAATTTTATGTGTAGCTCTTCCATTCAGTTTTTTCTTAAGAGTGCTTTTAGAAAAACTATATTTCCCTTTTTTGAATTGAATATCTTTTGGAATATCAACTAATACCGGACCAGGTCTTCCTGTTGTGGCTACTTCAAAAGCTAAATGTAAAACTCTTGCCAAATCATTAACATCTTTAACTAACCAATTATGTTTTGTGCAAGGACGAGTAATACCAGTTGTGTCACATTCCTGAAAAGCATCAGTCCCGATTAAATGAGTTGGTACTTGCCCAGATATACAAACTAGTGGAACTGAATCCATATAGGCATCCGTTAAAGCTGTAACAGCATTAGTTGCGCCAGGACCAGAGGTAACTAACAATATACCTGGCTTACCACTTGATCTAGCATAACCTTCAGCAGCATGTCCTGCACCTTGTTCATGTCTCGCTAAAATATGTTTTATTGATTTGTGGTTTTTTAGTTCATCATAAATAGGAAGAACGGCCCCTCCAGGATAACCAAAAATATAATCAACTTTTTGATCCTCCAAGGCCTTAAAAACTATTTCTGCACCAGTAAATAATTTAGACATTTATACAATCTACCGGAGAATCGTTTTTGGTCAAGTTTTAGCTAACGAGATTTAAAATTTTTTTTAAAAGAATAGAAGAATTACTTGAATATATCATATGCCAATCACTCATATGAGCTCTAGACCAAGTTTTTTGTCTCTTAGCATACTGTCTCGTTTTAATGTTCATTAATTCTACAAGATTATTTTGGTCTAAATCTCCACTCAAAAATCGTTGAATTTCTTGGACTCCAATTATCTTATTGGGTGAAAGTGATTTTTTTAGCTTTCTTTTTTTAAACTTTATGACTTCGTTGATACATTTTTTTTTAATCATAGAATTAGTTCTCAACTCAATATTTTTAAGTAGTTGATTTTTTGGTGTATTAATAAAAATTTTTTTGAATACATAATTTTTAAATAATGGTTTTGTTTTTTTCGCCCATTCATAAATTGATTTTTTCGTAAATTTTTTTACCTCATATGCTCTGAGTGTTCTTTGAGTGTCAGTTGAAGAAATTTTATTTTTTGAAATAGGATCTAGATTAATTAATTTCTTATAAAATTGTTTTTGACCTATTTTTTTATGTAAATTTCTTATCCTGTTCCTATCAGAAATCTTTATATTTGGAATTTTGCTTATACCATCAGTTATTGCCTTAAAGTATAGACCAGTTCCCCCTACTAGTATTGGAACTTTATCTTTTTTGACTATTTGATTAATTTTATCTGAAGCAAGTTTAAGCCATTTTCCTGTAGAAAAAACAGCTCCAGAAGATTGAAATCCATATAAATGATGTAGTGCTAATCTTAATTCATTTTTACTTGGTCTAGACGATAAAATTTGAAAATCTTTATATACTTGCATACTATCTGCATTAATAATTTCACCGTTAATTCTTTTTGCTAATTTGATTGCTATTTTTGTTTTACCTGATGCAGTTGGACCAGCTAATAAAATAATTTTTCTTTTCAAAACTATTTGAGTTTTACGCCAAGGTATCTTCGTTGATTATTGTTATTGATAATTGTAAGATATAAAGGTTGTCCTTTATCTTTAACTTTTTTAATTAAATTATCTAAGTTATCAATTTTTTGTATCGGTTTTTTTTGGATTTCAATTATCACGTCATTAACATTTAATAAACCTACTAAAGGGCTTCTCTTAGATATCTCTACGATGACTGCTCCTTTTAAAGCTTTATTTAAATTTCTTGTTTTAATATCATTTGAGTTTAAATCTCTTACAGTTATTTTTAATGTGTCTACATCTAACTCTTTGGTTTTTTTGGGTAACTCAGCTTTCTTTTCTTTAAACTCACTCGAAGACTCAAGTCTACCTAGAGTAAGTCTTTTATCGATCAACTTTTTATTTCTCCAAATTTTAAGCGTAACACTTTTTCCGACATCAGTGCTTGCAACTACCTTAGGAAGTTTTCTCATTGTATCAATTTTTTTTCCATCAAACTCCAAAATGATGTCTCCAGCTTTTATACCAGCTTTATCAGCAGGACTTTTTTCTCCTACACTTGCAACTAATGCTCCGGATGGTTTTTTTAAATTTTCTACTTCTGCTATTTCTTTGGTGACTTCTTGAATTCTAACTCCAAGCCAACCTCTTCTTGTTTCACCATATTTTATTAATTGATCAATAATGTTTGAGGCAGCGTTTGCTGGAATTGCAAAACCAATTCCAATTGATCCAGCTTGACCAGGAGCAATTATAGCTGTGTTAATTCCAATTACCTCACCCTTTAAATTAAAAAGAGGACCGCCAGAGTTTCCCTGATTTATAGATGCATCAGTTTGAATAAAATCATCGTATCGTGTTAAATTAATATCTCTATTTCTTGCTGAAATAATTCCAGAAGTTACAGTTCCACCTAATCCAAAAGGATTTCCAATTGCTACAACCCAGTCTCCAACTCTTGCTTTATCAGAGTCCCCAAACTCCACGACTTCGAAATCATTTTTGCTATCTTTAATTTTTAAAACAGCAACATCAGCGTAAGGATCTGAACCTAAAACTTCTGCTTTATATTCCTTATCACCAACTCGTACGATAATATCCTCTGCATTGGCGATAACGTGATTATTTGTTACTACAACCCCTTCTTTTTTTATTATGAAGCCAGATCCCAAAGATGAAGCTTTTCGCTCAGTTGGTCTTTGAAATTCTTTAAACATATCTTCAAAAGGCGATCCAGGAGGAAATTGGAAAGGAAATTGGTTATTATTTGTTGTACGAATTGTTTGTGTAGTTGAAATGTTAACGACTGATGGCATGAGTTTTTCTGCTAAATCGGCAAATGAGTCTGGTCTAGTATTTGCGCTTATATTGCTAGAAAAAGAGGAAATTAATAGAATTATGATAAATTTTTTAAATATTCTCATCTAATGCTTCATATACCAAATTATTAAAAATCCTATCAGTAAAAAAAATATACCTGAATATCTTAGCTTATTTTCTGACATATTTTCTATAACTTTAAGCATATTTTTTATTCTTGACGGAAACATGGCAAGTAAAAGCCCCTCTATAAAAAAAAGTAATCCTATAGCCGTTATAAGATCACTCATATTTTAAATTAGTTTTTTTTAATTAGACCTGATTTTCCAAAAAATTTAAAGAAATCACTGTCTGGTGAAAGTATTAAAGATGTGTCTCCGCCTATAAGAGCTTTTTCATAAGATTGCATCGCTCTGTAAAAACTGAAAAATTGCGGGTCCTTACCAAAAGCATCTGCAAATATTTTGTTTCTTTGGCCATCTCCCTCACCTTTCATAATTTCTGATTTCTTCTTAGCGTTTGCTAAGATTACTGTTACCTCTTTATCAGCTGTAGATTTAATTCTTGTAGCTATCTCAGCTCCTTGGGCTCTGAATTCTTTTGCTTCTCTCTGCCTTTCGGTTTGCATTCTGGCATAAATCGCTTCGCTGTTAGCTTGTGGTAAGTCTGCTCGTTTAATTCGAACATCAACAATTTCAATTCCAAAATTTTTAGCCTCAGTGTTCACATCGTTTTGGATTATCGACATTTGTTTGGCTCTATCTTTTGATAATAAAGTAGCAAGCTCTTGTTTACCTAAAACACCTCTTATTCTTGAATTAATAATTGTCGCAAGTCTTTGTCTAGCAACTCTCTCGTTACCAACAGAAATATAAAACTTAAGTGGATCAACAATTTTAAATCTAGCAATCGCATCAACAATTAACCTCTTTTGGTCTGCTGCAATTACCTCTTCTGGAGGATTGTCTAAGTTTAATACTCTTTTGTCTAAATACGCAACGTTCTGAATAAATGGCAATTTAAAATTCAAACCTGATTTATTTACAATTTTTTTTGGATCACCAAATTGTAATACTATAGCTTGGTTGATTTCTTGAACAATAAAAATTGATTGGAAGGCAGTAATACCTAAAACAACTATTATTGGAATGAAAAATTTAGATACTTTCATTAACTACCGCTCTTCTTTTTAATTTCTGGTAAAGGTAAATAAGGTACTACACCTGAACCAGACTCTTTATCAATAATTACTTTGTCTATGTCGGCTAAAACTTTTTCCATGGTCTCAAGAAACATTCTTTCTTGAGTTACTTGTTTGGCATTTTTGTATTCACCATAAATAGCTAGAAATCTAGAAGCTTCACCCTCAGCAGTTGCTACAACTTCTTTTTTATATGCTTCAGCTTCTTGTAATATTTTTTCTGCATCTCCTCGTGCTCTAGGTATGACGTCATTAGCATAAGCTTCTGCTTCATTTTTTGCTCTTTCTTTATCTGCTCTAGCTGCTTGTACATCTCTAAAGGCGTCGATAACTTGACTTGGCGGGTCAGCTTTTTGTGTTTGAACTTGTGTTATTTGAATACCAGATCCATACTCATCTAAAATACTTTGAGTAATTTCCTGGACTTCAACTTCTATGTTAGATCGTCCTTCAGTTAAAATTGATTGAATTTCACTCTTTGCTATAACTTCTCTCATAGCTGTTTCTGAAGTCGCTTTGACAGTTTCAACTGGACTTTGAATATTAAATAAAAATTTACCCGCATCTTTAATAACCCAAAAAACTGAGTAGTTTATATCTACGATATTTTCGTCTCCAGTTAACATTAAGCTTTCTTCTGGAACTTCTCCAACACCGGAAGATCTTCCACTATCGCTAGCTCCTCGAAAGCCAACATCTATTCTGTTAACTTTTGTTACTTTTGGCTTTAGAACTCTCTCAACTGGGAAAGGTAAATGATAGTTCAATCCAGGCTGTGTTGTGTTTACGAATTTTCCAAATCTTAAAACTACTCCTTGTTCATCTGGTAACACTCTGTAAAGACCGCTTAAAACCCAGATCACTAATAAAATTATTAAACCCAAAACTATTGGTTTGCCACCACCTGATTTTCCCCCTGGCATAAATCTATTTATCTTGTTCTGAATATTTCTTATGAGTTCATCTATATTTGGCGGTTCTCTCCGTGATCCTGAACCGTTTCCGCTACCACCTGTTGGGCCTGAAGATCCCCAAGGTGATTGATTTTTGAATATACTTCCTATTAAACTCATGACACTTTATATAGTGACTTTTATTGTAAAAACAAGTTAAGTAATAGCGATATTATGACCGAAATAGAGGAACATTATGAGTAAAAAACCACCTCCTAAGCAATTTGTTAAGACTCCAATCATTGGAACAAAATACACATTATTAATTTCAAGCGCAAAAGGCGGAGTTGGTAAATCCACAGTTGCGGTCAACTTAGCTTTTGCTTTACAAAAATTAGGATTAAAGATTGGAATTCTCGACGCTGACGTTTACGGACCTTCTTTGCCAAAATTAATTAATTTAAATGAAAAGCCAAAAACTGAAGATGGTAATAAGATTATTCCAATTGAAAAATATAACGCTCAATGTATGTCAATGGGGTTTTTAGTTGACGAACAAACACCAATGATATGGCGAGGGCCAATGGTGATCAGTGCTATAAAAACAATGACACAAAAAGTATTATGGAAAGACAGAGATGTTATCATCATAGATATGCCGCCAGGCACGGGTGATACTCAGTTAACATTTGCTCAAGAAGTAAAAGTTGATGGTGCTATAATTGTCTCTACTCCACAAGATTTAGCTCTTCTTGACGTAAAAAGAGGGATACAAATGTTTGAAAAGACTGGCGTTAAAATTTTAGGCTTAATAGATAATATGAGTTTTTTTAAGGGAGATGATGGAAAAGAATATAAAATATTTGGGGAGGGTGGAGTAGTGAAAACAGCAAAAGAATTTAATAAAGAATTTTTAGGTCATCTTCCATTAAATCAAGATTTGAGAAATTCAGCTGATATCGGAGATCCTCTCACTCATTCTCAACCTGATCATGAAGTTTCGAAAATATTTAAGAATATTGCTGAAAAAATTAAACAATCTTTTCTTTAAATTCAAAAGAACTCATTAGCTCATTCCACTCTCTCTTAGATAGACCTGAGTCTTCATAAGAAACTTTTTTACCTTTTGCCATTTGTTGAATTACTTTTTTGCCTTTAGCAGAGACATGTACCGCTCCAACTCTATAATCTAAGAAAGCTGAATGAGTTATTGGAACCCATTTTTTTACAGTGTCTAACATAGTTTCTGCATAAACTCTAATTTCATACTGAGCATGACTATCAGCCCTAAGAAATAAAAAGTTTAACAAATTTAATAAATCTGTTTTCCAATACCATTGAGTATATGAATTTAAAGTTAAATTCATTCTTGCAAGTTCTCTTGCTAATCCTGCCTTACCTTCGTCAATAGTAGATCCATCAAATCTTTCATTTAGCATTTTTTCGTAGTTTTCATATGTCCTAGTAGCATCATCTTTTAAAATCTTTAAAACTTCGTTTGCTTGATCACCTGTAATTAGATCTCCTCTTCCTTGTCTATTAGAAGTTGACTGAGCTGAGAGTTGTTCTTTTGCAGGAATATAGAACTCTTTATCTAATATAGAATATCTAGCGGAATATTCATTTACATTAGCAGTTCTGTGTCTAATCCATTGTCTTGCGATAAATATTGGGAGTTTTACATGATATTTAATTTCACACATTTCAAAAGGTGTTGAATGCCAATGTCTCATTAAATATTTAATTAGACCTTCATCTGTTGAAACTTTTTTTGTTCCCTTTCCGTATGAGACTCTTGCCGATTGTACAATAGAAGTATCATCTCCCATGTAGTCAACAACTCTCACAAAACCATGGTCTAAAACAGGTAATGCTTCGTAAAGAATTTTTTCTAATTCTGGTGAAGTTACTCTTTTCGTCTGATTTTTTTGAGACTGTTGTTCAGCTATTTCTTGCTTTTGTTCTTTTGTTAGTTTCATTTTGAATAAAGTTATTGAATCTCTAAAAAAGAGTTTTATATTATAAATGTTGGTTTTCCAACTATGACGATAAACGAATCTCGTAATAAACATTGCGGACGTGGGGGCAGTACCCACCACCTCCACCATTTACAACTTGAGGGGGTGAATTAGGCTCGACGGGTGTCTAAAGGTTTTTCTTTCGTTCGAGATAGTTCCGACGTAACGGGCTAATTATAAATGCAAATAATAAATTTGCACTTGCTGCTTAATTAACTTGTTAATTAAGTGAACGGGGTCTGGGGCACCTGGCAACAGAACGCCCCTACTTACATTGATTCATCAAAACAATCCCATAATGCTTCAGGATTCTCATTACCATCGTACGAGATATCCATAAGATATAAAGACCTAGATTTTAATTTAATTTTATTTCCATTTTTGTCTACAAAGGTTTCTCTTTTTTTTGGAATTAAAAACAAATGTGTATAACCAAACTCGTAACCCCAGTTATCTTTTTTTACATGTATTTCAAAATCATATTGATAAGAACCTAAAATTCTCACTAAAAAATCTGAACGATTACTTCCATTAGTGTTTACTCCAAATGAATTTGATCCAAAATACTGATTGTTAGTAAATTTCCCTGTACCCCAACCGTTTATCTCTAAATCAATATTTTTTGGTACATTGTAAATTTTGATATTATTGAAATCTAATTTACATTTTAATAATTGTTTTTCCCAAGGAAACATTTGCATTAACCAGGAATGATATGAGAATAAAAAAAATATTAATACTAGATACCAGTATTTAATTAAAACACTTTTCATAAAGTAAGTTTAATCAAATATTACTATGTACCTCAAACGCAAATCTATAACAAAAAAAACCTTAAATTACTATGTACCTAACTATGTACCTTTCCAAAAAGTTGTATTTTATGGTATGAACTGACCGAGGGCGGGATACAGAACGTCCCTAAAATTTGTAAATTTCCTTTAATAATTGTTTTAATTTAATTTCATCTGTCCTAGCATACAAATCAAAAAGAATCGAATTTAGAATATCTTTATAATGTCTATAATTTTTATCATTTCCGAAGGAAGAAAATTTCATCCGTGAAAGTTTCACCTTTGATGGATTTAATATTTGAGGGACCTTAATATAACCTACGCCGCCATATAAATTTGATTTTTTTATCAAAAAATTAATATCTTTATTTTTTTTTGGCCAAATTTTGTCTGGTGTGTTTTCATTTATTTTTTTGGCTAGACCAATATTATCTTCGTAAAATTTTTTATTATCATTATTTTTATTATCCTTTTTTACATTTATATCTAAAAAAAATTCTGGACCATATATATCTAAACTTTTAATTAATATTAAGTCTGAAAAAATAGAGTTCATGTCAAAACTAATTTCTATTTTTTCAGCTTTAAATATATTTCTGTAATAATTTTTTTCGTGATTTAAAATTTTAATATCCTCTATTTTGACATAGCCAGAATAATTAAAATTCAGTTTTTTAATTTCAACTGGTCTTTCAACCCAATTAGAAAATTTATTTATGTAGTAGTAAGAAACAATTTTTTTATTAAAAAAAATTAAAATTGAGATAAAAATGAGGACGATAACATTTATTCTCGACATAAAACCATAATATCCGGACTGACTGGTGAGCACAATACAGGTACATATAGCAAAAAAAATGACGTTTTTTATGATCTAGAATTAGTGTTTAGTATATGCATCTGGATAGTTAGTAAGATATTCATCTGAAATTGGTATCATTACAGCACTTTCTATAACAGCTCCAGCCTCCCTTCTTTTCTCAGTAAGTTGCTTATCATCCCTAAAAGCTTGGAGTGCTTCCATGTTTGGAAATTGCATCACTGTATGCAGTTTTGATGGATCATTTTTTTGTGTGCCTGCAAAAATAAACTTGATTCCATGTTCTTTTAATTTTTCGTCCTGAGCATAAACCATCTCTTTCCAACTTTTAAATCCTTTAGTAATTGTAATTTCACCTTTGACTAGTATTCCCATATTTACCTCCTTATTTATATTTTAAAAATTTTTTTATTTTTTTTCATCTTCGGTTGGCTGTTCTTCTTGAGGTTCAGGTTTAACCTCCTCTTGTGCTGGCTGTTCTTCTTGAGGTTCAGGTTTAACCTCCTCTTGTCTTGGCTGTTCTTCTTGAGGTTCAACTACAACTTCTTTTCTAAAATCTCTTCTAGGACTATCAGGTGTTCTGGTTACGTTTCTTGATGACAAATTATCTCGTTGTCTAAAATAAAAATAAGCACCTATAGAAATAACCATTATTGAACCAAATATATATAGAGCTAACCTCAAATAATTTGTTCCCGAGTCTTTCGTACTGTCTATTTCTTTACTTGCTTCCTGTGCTTCTGCTTCTGCTTCTGCTTCTGCTTGAGACTTCGCTTCTGCTGCAGCTTGTGCTTCTGCTGCTGCTTTAGCTTCTGCTTGAGCTTGTGCTTCTGCTTCTGCTTTTGCTTTAGCTTCTGCTTCCGCTTGAGCTTGAGCTTCAGCCGCTGCTTTAGCTTCCGCTTCAGCCTGAGCTTGTGCTTCAGCTTTGACCTCTTGCTCAGTTGAATTCGTTTCTGACGATTCTTTTACTATTTCTATATTCTCTGTTTTTTTATTTTCTTCACTGACCTTAGGTTCAGTATTGAAAACTCCAGTTGCTAAAATAACTGAAACTAGAGCAACAAGTATTAAGTCCATAATTCATTATCTTATCACAAAGTCACTCTTAATTTTCTTCGAATTTCAGAATTTTGCAATCACGACTTTGTTGGTATATAAGGATTCTAGAGACTAGGTTAAGGGTACCTGACAACAATGGGTTGAAAGGTATCTCGCAACACAACTCCGCTGGTAATGAAAAAAAATTTTTTATTTTTAATTTTATTTTTTTATAGCGTTTCTTGCGCTAATCCAACAATAGTCAATGTTATTGGGCCAAATGATAGTAATTTAAGTTGTGAAGAATTAAGCAATGAAATTGCATTAGCAAATAAATATGCCGATGAGGCCAAAGAAGCAAAGAAAATGGATAAACCTCACAATATTGGGGCAATATTATTTTTTATACCAGGATATGGAGTGACAATGAAAAATATAGATCAAGCAATTACTGCAGCAGCGAAAAGAGCAGAACATTTGAATAATATTAAAGAAAAAAAAAACTGTTAAAATCAGTCGCATTGATTTAGAGAAATAATTATTTAGATTTAAATTATGGAAATAATATTTGTAGTTGTAGTTTTATTTTTAATTTATTATCTTTTAAGACCGACCTCAAAAGAGGAGTTAAAGAGATTTAAAGATAAAGACAATTGGTCGAATATGGGTTTTTAAAAAATATATTTGTCTCCTAAATAGAATAACAACCCCAAGGCAATACCAGTTAAAATCCAAAAAATTTTATCTTTCATTTATAAGTTTTTCTAAATTAGGTTTAAAATATTTTGGTCCCTTCATTACTTTCCCAAACTCATTGTAAATGGGCTTTCCGTCCGCTCCAAGTTTGCTCATATTAGAATTTTGCACTTCTTGAAAACACTTATCTAAATCTATACCAAACGCATGTCCTGCGCCATAGGTTACGTAAAGTATATCTGTTAAAGCATCTGCAACCTCCTTAATATTTTTTTCCTTAATGGCAATCTTAAACTCTTCAAGCTCCTCAGCAATTAAATCATATCTGAGCTTAACTATTTTTTCTTCTGGAAATTTCGCTTTATTATTAACTTCTTGACCAAAAGTTTTCATGAATTTTCCCACTTTTTCAAAATTACTCATATTTCCGCCTTTATATTTTTTTAATTTAATTATAAAAATAATATATCAGAGAATCATAAATGAAGTATAGAAACGAGTTTGATAGTATAGGCAAAATCAAAGTACCTGGTGATAAGTATTGGGGTGCTTCAACTGAAAGATCTAATAAATACTTTAACATTGGTGATTTTCTAGTAAGACCAATAGTTATACAATCTATCGCTATAATAAAAAAAGCTGCAGCTATAGTTAATAAAAATAATGGTGATTTAGATTCTAAAATTTCAAAATACATAGTTAAAGCATCAGAAGAAGTAATAAGAGGAAAACTAAACAATCATTTTCCGCTGAAAGTTTGGCAAACAGGATCAGGCACACAAACTAATATGAATGTAAATGAAGTTATTTCAAATAGAGCTATAGAAATGCTTGGGGGAAAACTTGGAACAAAAAAACCTGTACACCCTAATGATCATGTAAATAAATCACAATCAACTAATGATGTTTTTCCCTCTGCAATGCACATTTCCATAGCAATAAAAACTAAACAAAAACTTTTACCCTCATTAAAAATATTAGAAAAAGAGCTTCTTAAAAAGGTAAAAGAATTTAATAAAATTGTAAAAGTTGGAAGAACGCATTTACAAGACGCAACACCAATAACTTTAGGACAAGAATTCTCAGGATATCATGCACAACTTAAAAAATGCATTAATAGAATTGAGGATGCTTTAGAAGAAATTTATTACCTCGCTCAGGGCGGTACTGCGGTTGGGACTGGATTAAATACAAAAAAAAATTTTGATATCAAAATTATTAAAGAAATTTCAAAAATTACAAAATTACCCTTTAAACCAGCAAAGAATAAATTTGCAGCACTCGCGGCTCATGATGCAATTGTAAATTTTTCAGGCACCATGAATACTACAGCAGTTTGTTTAATGAAGATCGCTAATGATATTAGATTTCTCGGTTCTGGACCACGTGCAGGATATGGAGAATTAATATTACCATCTAATGAACCAGGTTCTTCTATAATGCCAGGAAAGGTGAACCCAACGCAGTCTGAAGCGGTAACTATGGTTTGTGTAAAAGTTATTGGCAATCACAATGGAATAACAATGGCAGGGTCTCATGGTCACTTTGAATTAAATGTTTTTAAACCTTTAATTATACACAACATTCTTCAGTCTATCGAGATCATGGCGGACTCATCTAAAACTTTTGCTCTTTATTGTATTAAGGGGATTAAAGCAGATAAAAAAAGGATTAAAAATTTGCTAGATAATTCTTTAATGATTGTTACAGCACTAGCTCCTAAAATAGGTTATGACAATGCTGCTAAAATTGCTAAAGCAGCGCATAAGAATGGAACTACGTTGAAAGAGGAAGTTTTAAAAACTAATCTTATTTCAGAAAGTGAATATGATAAGATCATGGATCCAATTAAAATGACTAAACCTAAATAAGTTCTATTTCACCTTTTGAGAAGTATTAATTATCATCTTTTTTATTATATTTAGTAGTGTATAAAAGTAAATTAGAAGTCATGTCATCTGAAAATAAATTACTAGATAACTTAAATAGTGTGCAAAAAAAAGCTGTATTAGATACTGAGGGACCAAACTTAATTGTTGCTGGCGCAGGATCTGGAAAAACAAGAGTGCTTACTACCAAACTAGCTTACATAATTAGTGAAAAAAGAGCATGGCCTAATCAAATCTTATGCGTAACTTTTACAAATAAAGCAGCAAAGGAAATGCAGAATAGAGTTCTAGGATTTATTAAAGGTAAAAATAGCGCTGTACCGTGGCTTGGTACATTTCACTCAATAAGTGTGAAATTTTTAAGAAGGCACGCAGAGGCTATTGGCTTTAAGAGCAACTTCACTATTCTAGATACTGATGATCAGAAAAAATTAATAAAAAAAATATGTGAAGCTGAGAATATAGATGCAAAAAAAATATCTCCTCAATTTATTATTTCGTTCATAGATAATTGGAAAAATAAGGGATTAACACACAAGGATGTAAAGATTAAAAAAAATAACACCTTAGAATCACAAATTTTAAAAGTTTACTCAATTTATCAACAGAAAGCACAAGATTTAAATGCGATGGATTTTGGGGATTTAATTTTGTTTACAGTTAAATTATTTGAAAATAATGATGATATTGCTGAAATTTATCGAAAAAATTTTAAGTATATTTTAGTTGATGAATATCAAGATACCAACTTTATTCAAAACAAATGGTTAAATTTATTAGTAAACTCTAAACAAAATATATGCTGTGTTGGGGATGATGATCAGTCAATTTATAGTTGGAGAGGTGCTGAAATTAAGAACTTTCTTACTTTTGATAAAATTTATCCAAATTGTAAAGTTTATAAATTAGAACAAAATTATAGATCTACAAAGAATATTTTAGAAACTGCATCTAGTTTAATTTCCAATAATAATAGTAGAGTAGGAAAAAAACTTTGGTCCTCTGGGAACAATGGAGATCTAGTTAAATTAAACTGTTATAGTAGTGGAAAAGATGAGGCCACAGGAGTAAGTGATATAATTGAAACAAAAATTAAGAAAAAATACTCTTTAAATAATGTATGTATACTTGTAAGAGCTATTTACCAAACTAGAGAATTTGAAGAAAGATTTCTTAAAATTGGCTTAGGATACAGAGTTTTAGGCGGTATAAGATTTTACGAAAGAGCTGAAATAAAGGATGCAATAAGCTATTTAAGAATTGTTAATCAGAAATTTGATGATTTAGCCTTAGAAAGAGTAATTGGTGCACCCAAAAAGGGTGTTGGTGATGCCACTCTAAAAAAAATATACGAATACGGATCTAAAGAAAAACTGTGTCTAGAAGATGCAATAATTAATTTAATTAAATTAAATCAATTCAAACCAAAAATAAAAAAAACATTTTCTGTTTTAATAAAAATGATTGAGAAATGGAGAATTGATGCAAAAAAAATTAAACATTATGATTTGCTGAAATTAATTTTAGATGAGTCAAGCTACTCATCTTCATTAAAAAATAAAAAAGATTTAGAGAATGAAAATAGACTTGAAAACTTGAAGGAATTGTTAAGAGCAATGCAAGATTATGAGAATTTACAAGATTTTTTGGAACATGTATCATTAGCTACTTCAGCCGATCAAGAGTGGGAAGGTGAAAAAGTAAATTTAATGACTATGCACGCTGCAAAAGGTTTAGAGTTTGATGTCGTTTTTTTACCTGGCTGGGAAGAAGGTTTATTTCCTCATCAAAAATCCTTACAAGAAAAAGGTGATTTTGCTTTAGAAGAGGAAAGAAGATTGGCTTATGTTGGGATCACAAGGGCGAAGAAAGAAGCTTTTTTATCTTTTGCAATGAGAAGGGCTTATCAAGGCGATTGGATGGACGCTGTTCCCTCTAGGTTTATAAATGAATTACCTGAAAATAATATAGAAAAAAATGAAATTGTAGAAAAGGAAAACGACGATAATTTTGATTTTAATCAAGACAATTCTATTGAATTAGGAGATGAATTTAGAAGTCCAGGATGGAACAGACTTAAAAAAAAATTAATAAAATGGAAAAAATAAATAAACTTAAAAATAAATTTGGGCAATTTAATTTAGATGGATATTTAATTCCAAAAAATGACGAATTTTTTAGTGAATATATTCCGCCGCACCTAGATGATTTGCAATACATTACTAATTTTTCGGGATCATACGGTTTGGCATTAATTCTCAAAAAAAATAACTTTTTATTTGTTGATGGAAGGTACACGATACAAGCTAGTATTGAATGTGGGAGAAATTTTAAAGTCATGCCACATCCTCTAATAGTTAAGAAGAACAATTTAAAACTAAAAAACAAGAGAATTGGATTTGATCCAAAACTATTCAATGAAAATTTTATAAAAAAATTTTCAAATAAACTTGGTATTGAATGTATCGCTATTAAAAACAATCTAGTAAAACTTATTAAAGAAAAGAAAACTTTTTTTAAGAAGAAAAACAATTTTTATGTTTTAGATGACTCAGCAACTGGTGAAAGTTGTTCACGTAAAATTGAAAATTTGAAAAAATATTTTTTTAAAAACAAAATAGATATTATGCTTTTAACATCATCAGAAAATATTGCTTGGTTATTAAATATAAGAGGGCATGACTCTGATTTTTCACCTCTTCCAAATTGCTATCTCGTAATTGATAAAAAAATGAGAGTTTTTCTATTTTGTGATTTAAATAAAATTAACTCAAAATTTAAAAAAAAACTTAATTTTATTCATATTCTCAAAATCAATGAATTGGAAAGTTTTTTATTAAGAATAAAAAATCAAAATTTTTTAATAGATGATCAAACCTGTTCAATTTTTTACAAAAATAAAATTGAAACATATAATAATATTGTACAAAAAACCGATCCAATTTATTTTTTTAAATCACAAAAAAATAAAACTGAAATTCAAAATACTAAAAAGATACATGAATACGATGGTGCTGCTTTAACAAAATTTCTTTTTTGGATAAGAAATAATTATAAAAAAAAAAAGATTACTGAGTTGTCTGCACAAGAAAAGCTTTTAAAATTTAGAAAACAATTTAAAAAATTTAAATATCCAAGTTTTCCAACTATATCAAGCACTGGTCCCAATGGAGCTATAGTACATTATAATGTATCCAAAAAAACTAACAGAGTACTCAAACAAGGAAATATATATTTGGTAGATTCTGGAGGACAATACCATTATGGTACAACAGATGTTACAAGGACGATTTCTTTAGGTAACAAAAGTAAAAAAATAAAAGAAATTTTTACTAGAGTTTTGCAAGGCCATCTCAATTTGTCGAATTTTAAAATGAAAAAAAATACTTGTGGATCGATATTAGATCAAGTTGCTAGAAAAAATTTAAAAGCAATTAAATTAGATTATGCACATGGAACTGGTCATGGAGTTGGTTATTTTTTGAATGTTCATGAAGGGCCACAATCAATTTCTAAAGCGAATAAAGTAAAATTAAAACCCGGCATGATTCTTTCGAATGAACCTGGATACTATAAAAAAGGAAAATTTGGAATACGTATTGAGAATTTGATTTATATTAAAAGAAATAAAAAGGGGATGGTTTTTGATAATCTTACTTATGCTCCAATTGATAAAAACTTAATCATAAAAGAATTATTAAATAAAAAAGAAATAATATGGCTGAATAGATATCATAGAAAAGTTTATAATATTCTCAAAAAATATATGGATAAAAAAGAATTAAATTTTTTAAAAAATTCTTGTTCAAATATTTAAAAGTTTATACCATTCATTTTCAGAATAAATTTTAATTTTAAGCTCTTTTGCCTTCTCAATTTTCTTTTTTGTAGGCTTAGAGTTTCCTACCACTAAAATATTTAATTTCTTAGAAACAGATCCTAGAACTTTTCCACCTAGATTTTCTGTCAACGTTTTAGCTTCAGATCTGCTAATTTTTTCAAATCCCCCAGTAAACATCACATTTATATTGCTAAGCTTACCTTTTACATTTGTTCCCTTAAAATCTTGGATATTTAATTTTGTTATTAATTTTTGAACTATTTCAACATTTTTATTTTTATTAAAAAAATTTTTAATTGAAGAAATTTGAGTTTCTCCGATTCCATCTAAATCATTTAAATTTTTAAGTATGTCGTCTCTATGTGCTTGTTTAAGAATATATGCAAATTGATTTGCAGACTTAAAAAAACTTGCCAAGATTTTTGCGTTTTCTTGTCCAATATGCCTTACTCCTATTGCATAGATAAATCTATTTAAAGAAATATTTTTAGCTTGATCTATAGCTGTTTTGAGATTTTCAACTGACAGGTCGCCCCACCCTTCTAATTTTTTTATCTTATCAAAATCGAGTTCAAAAATATCTGACGGTTTTTTTATAAAGTTTAATTTCCAAAATTGATCGATAACTTTTTTGCCTAAGCCATCAATGTTAAAAGCTTCTTTAGAAACAATGTGTTTTAATCTTTCTTTTGCTATAAACGAGCAATCGTATCCTTTGTTGCATCTTCTTACAGCATCTTCTTTTTTTGTAGATAGATTAAACTCTTTTTGAATTATACTTCCACACAAACATTTATTTGGAAAAATATATTTTTTTGAGTTTTTTTTTCTTTTTTGTAAGTTTACAGAAACTACTTGAGGTATAACATCTCCAGCTCTCTGTATTACTATCGTATCACCTAATCGCACATCTTTTCTTTTAATTTCATCTTCATTATGTAACGTTGCATTTGAGACAACAACCCCACCTACAGTTACTGGTTCTATTTTAGCTACAGGTGTTATAGCTCCTGTCCTACCAACTTGAATTACTATGTCTTTAATAACTGAAATTGCTTTCTCGGACGAAAATTTATAAGCCGTAGCCCATCTAGGGGAGTTCGAAGTGTTTCCTAACCTCTTTTGTAAATTTAAATCATTAATTTTAAAAACTATACCATCTATATCATAGTCAAGCGAATGTCTTAATGACTCGATATTTTTATGATGTTTTTCAATTTCGTTTATTCCACTCACTAAAATATTATAAGGATTTACAATAAAACCCCATTTTTTTAATTTTGAAATAAACTCAGATTGTGTTTTGTAAATCATAGGATTTATGACTCCAAATCCATATGCAAAAAATTTTAAAGGAATTTTTTTTGTTTCTTTAGGATCTTTTTGTCTTAATGAGCCTCCAGCAGCGTTTCGCGGATTAGCAAAATTTTTTTCTATTTTCTTGAAATCATTTTTTCCAATGTAAACTTCTCCTCTTACCTCTAAAATTTTTGGAAGTTTGTCGTCGTATATTTTTTTTGGAATATCTTTAATTGTTTTTAAATTTTCTAATATATCTTCTCCTGTAACCCCATCACCTCTCGATAATCCTTTAATTAATAATCCATTTTCATAAGTTAAAGACGCAGATATTCCATCTATTTTTAATTCTGATGAAAAATCGAATATTTTATTTTTTAAGTTTAAATAATTTGAAATTTTATTTATAAAGTCTTTCATGCCTTTTGAATCAAAGGTATTTGATAAAGATAGCATCTGTTTTGCGTGTTTAATTTTTTTAAACTTTTTAAGCACAGGTGCACCAACCTGATCAGTAATAGAATTGTTTTTCCTAAGATATGGAAAATCTTTCTCTAATTTAATTATCTCATTTTTTAATTGATCAAATTTGGAATCGGATATCAAAGGAGAGTCTAAATTAAAATAATGATGATTATACTTAAATAATAATTTTTTTTGTTTATTGTATTTTTTTTTAATATCTTGTTTGTTCATTATTTAAGAATTTTTTCAATTGTTCTTTTAATTAAACCGATCTCTTCTTTTTTAGATTTTTTTTCTAAACGTTTTTGTTCTTTTCTATAATCTTTATTCAAAAGGGCATAAGAGTTTTCATACCATTTACTTGAATTATAATTATATCCTAGAATTTTTGCTGTTTTTTCAGCTTCATCAATTAGTCCTAAATTATAATATATCTCTACCAATCTATGCAAAGCCTCCTCTACAAAAATAGTTTCTTGATAATCGTTTATTACTACCTTTAATCTATTTATTGCGGGTATCCATTTCTGAGTTTTTATATAATACTTGGCAACATAAACCTCTTTAGCTGCTAACTGATTTTCTATTAATCCTAATTTAAATTTTAAATCGAGTGAATAATCCGTATCGGGATATTTTTTTATAAATTTATTAATTTTTTTTTTTGTTTTAAGGAGCGGCTTTAAATCCTTCTTTTCATCAAGAATTTGCTCATAATTTGAAAGCACAATTAAATATGAGGCGTATTGAACGTTTTCATCTGCAGGATATTTCCTTAAAAAATTTTCTAATGATGAAATAGCTTCATCATGAAAATTTATAGTGTAAAAACAGTAACTTGACATTAATAAAGCTTTAGCTGAATGTTCTACTACAGGTAAGATTTTTTCTGCCTCTGAAAATTTTTGAGCAGCGAAAAAAAATTCTCCTTGATTCATAGCTTCTAATCCTTCTTTATAAATTTTGTAAGACTCACCTTCGTCAGGAGGTTTGATTGATAATTCATCTTTTTTAGAACAGTTTGTTACAAATAAAATAAGGAAAAAAATTACAATTAATTTTTGATACATTTTTAATTCATATCAAAAAAATTATATTAGGTAAAATTTTGTTTTTTAAATACTCGCTACAAGAGGCTTTTTAAATGTCTCACTAATCTGAGCTTTTTTTTTTAAAGAATTTCCACTTTTTAAAGACCAGTTGGATTTATCAGAGAAGAATTTTATTAATAATTTATTAGTTAAGGCATGGCCACCCTGCGAAGTTATAATGTGACCGATTACTCTATTTCCTGATAACATTAAATCTCCAATACAATCTAAAATCTTATGATACACGAATTCATGTCTATTTCTTAAACCATCATCATTTAAAATTTCGTTTCCTTTTACAACTATTGCATTGTCTAAAGATCCACCTTTTGCCAAACCTTTACTTTTTATAAAATCAATATCCTCATATAAACAAAATGTTCTTGAGTTATATATTTCAGATAATTCATCTGTGCTTAGCTTAAACTTTTTTCTTCTAGTTCTTATTAATGGATTTTTGTAAATAATTTCAAAGTCAACTATAAGATCATTATCGGACGGTTCTATAGATATAAATTTTTCTCCCTCTCTAATTTCTATTTTTTTTTCAACTTTAATAAATTTTCTTTGAGCAGACTGTTCTTTTATTCCAGCAGATCTAATAGCTTCTACAAACCCATTTGCTGATCCATCAAGTATGGGAACTTCAGGCGCATTAATCTCAACTAAAGCATTGTCTATACCTTCACCAAAGAAAGCCGCCATTAAATGTTCCACAGTCGAAACAGTTACCTCATTTTGGTTAGAAATTTTTGTACACAATATTGGTTCAATTACATTTTTAAAATTTGCGGTTATTAAATCACTTCTATTAATATCGACTCTGCAAAAGTTAATACCAAAATTTTCGTCTGCTGGTTTTATCACTAACTCAGCTATAACACCGCTGTGCAAACCTACTCCCGATAATTTAATCGTTTTATTAATAGTTTTTTGTTTAGTTGAAAACATTAGTGTTGTATATAAAATTAAAAAGTTTTTCTTAAAACAAAAAATGTTTCAAAAAATAACAATTTTATTCAAATAGTCCTGAAAATATCCTGGAAATCCAAGATCTTTTTTTAATAATAATCGGTATTGCCTCTTTTATCCAACCTTTGCTTAGTAGTGTTCCAGATATTTTGATAGATGAAAAGGGATCTTTCTCGATTAATTTATTAGCAATTAAATTATGTTCACTAAAATAATTTTCAAAAATTTCTTTAAATTTATTAAATATATCTCGATCATAAATATCAAAATATATAGGAATTTCTTTTTTTTTGAAATTATATAAATTTTTATTTTTTTTAAATATAATATTTATCATTTCCTCTATTCTGGCAGATGAAATTTCTTTTAAATGTTTCAAACTTATTTTTCTAAATTTATTTTCATGAAAATATTTTTTATCTACATAAGTATTTTCATCTGAAATATCAAAATTGCATTTTGAAACTATTTTTTTTACCTCCGTTATTTCAAGGGAACATAGTTTTGAGATATCTTTTAAAATAATATCTGAACCAAAATTAAATTTTTGAAAAAAACAATAGGCAAAGTCAGAAAAGAAAGTCAACTGTGTATCTTCTCTATTAATTTTGATTTTTATAAAAGTATTTTTTTTCTCTTTATTAATTATATCAATTCCTTCTGTAAAGCTTTTTAAAATAATTTTGTTTAAACTTAGATTGCACCTATTAAATAAAGTTTGAAGATTTTTTAAATCATTATCTTTCATCATAAAAAATGTTAATTGATGAGAATAGAAATCTCCATACAAACCGATTGGTAAATTATCAATTGGTTTATTGTCTAATAAGTATTTTGTATTAAAAAGATGAATAATTTTTTTATGCTTCTCGGATTCAATTATTTTAGATTTAATATCATTTAAAATGTAAGATATATCTTCAGACAATATTTGGTTTCCATTTAATTTTTTAAATCCACTTATATTAATACAATCAAAATTTGTTTGGTTTATTATTAAATTAGCTTTTGAAAAATAAAGTTTAGATCTGTCCTCAATTCTATTTATGGTTTTTTTTAAATTATTAACGGTTGTTTCTAAATCTATTATTTTTCCGTTTTTAAAACCTGATGGTGAAAATATTTCTTTTTCAATTATTTTAAAATTGAGTTCATCATCGTGTTCTCCAATAGCAATTAAAAAATTTTCATCACTAATTTCTACAAAAAGATTTTTTTTTTCTAATTTATTCATTTAATTCAAAATTAATTGATTGTTAATTCTATAATCAAAAATTGAATAATTTTCAAAATTAATCTTTTTTTTCAATTCCATGTAATTTTTTAGAGATTCAATAAAGTTCTTGACTGGTAATTTAATAACTTTATTTTCTTTTAAAATTATATCCCATCTTCCAATTTCAAAATGGTAAAATGACTTAATATTTGAAATAGGAAATTCTAATTGTAATAAAGCAGAATAAACCTCTAAAAAATTTTTTTGTTTTCCAAAGATATTTGGTAATTTTTCTAATTCAAGATTTTTGAAAAATTTGATCTCCTCGCCTTTTCTTGTTAAATAAAATACATCCTGCTTTTTATTAATTATGGCTATAACCTCTTTTTCGTGAATAACGATTTCAAGCTTTGATGGGTAAATCTTTCTTAACTCTATGAAATCAATTAATTCATTATCTTTCAAAATTTTATTAATTTTTTTTTCATCTATAATTAACAGATTAGTGTCAGATAATTCATTTAAAAATAGTCCCTTAATCTTTTTTTTATCTAAGATTTTTAGATTTTTAACATCAATTTTTTTTATTTTAAAGAATTTAAAACCTGAAAAATAGTTTGGATTGAATGTTGTAAGTGTAACCATTAATAATAAGGAGGATAAAATAATAGAAAATTTTCTCATTTAGTTAAGCTTGCATCAAGGATCAATTTTTTTACAAGTTTATCGAAAGAAATTTTTTTATAATTTGCAATTTCAGGAACTAGAGATAAGTCTGTCATTCCAGGTTGAGTGTTAATTTCCAATAGATAAAAATTATTTTCTAGAAATTTAAAGTCTGACCTCGTTACACCTCGACATTTTAAGATTTTATGTGTTCTTTCTGCAATTTTGAGAACTTCATTATATTTTTTTTTGGGTATGTTAGCTGGCATTATATGATCTGTTTTGGCAGATTTTGAATATTTCGCTTTGTAATCATAAAATTTCCTTTTTGGTTTTAACTCTATAGCGCCTAATGCTCTACCATTTAAAACAGCAACTTGTATTTCTTGCCCACCTATGAAGTTTTCCATAATTAAGGTTTCATAATTTTTAAGTAAAACTTCTATATTCTTTTTTAAAATTTTTAGATTTCTACAAATTTTAACACCTATGCTTGATCCCTCGTTATTGGGTTTAATTACTATAGGGTACTTGAAACTTTTTTTATTTAAAATTTTTTTTAAGTTTGAAAAAATATAATTTTTTCTTTTTATTACTTCGTATTTAGGCGTTTTAATTTTATTTTTTATAAATAGTTTTTTAGAGACAAGTTTATTCATTGCGTTCATAGAGGGTAATACTCCAGAATGTGTATAGGGAATTTTCGAATATTCAAAAAAGCTTTGTGCATAACCATCCTCTCCTTCTTCACCATGAAGAGCATTAAAAATAATATCCGATTTACTTTTGTTAATGTCAAAAAATGAATTTATTTTCGGATCAAATTTTTCAACTTTATAGCCTAGCCTTTTCAGGGCTGCGATACATGCTTTGCCAGTTTTTAAACTTATTTCTCTCTCTTTCGAATTTCCACCTAGAACAACAAGGATTCTTTTTTTAGTCATTTTTAATTGTTTCACCAATTATTTTTAATTCTAAATCTAGTCTTATATTGTGTTTTTCATAGACTTTTTGTTTTACAAAATTTATTAATTTCTCAATATCCTCTGATGATGCGCCTCCTTCATTTACAAAAAAGTTAGAATGTTTTTTTGATATACTAGCTTTACCGAAAGATATGGTATTACAATTAGAATTTTTTATTAATTTCCAAGCCTTTTCATTTTTAGGATTCTTGAATGTGCTTCCACATGTTTTGATTTGACTTGGTTGAGTGTCTTTTTTTTCTTTAGCAAATTTTTTAATTTTTTCATGAATTAAGTTTTTATCACCATATTCTACATTTAGCTTAGCAGATAATATTATTAAATTTTTTGCTAAACTACTGCCTCGATAAACAAATTCAATTTCTTTTTTTTTAATCTCAAAAATGTTTCCCTTAAAGTCCAATACTTGAACAGAAATTAAGATATTTGAAATCTCATCTCCATAACAACCGCTATTCATTGTAATGGCGCCGCCTATTGAGCCTGGGATACAAGATAGAAACTCGTAGTTTTTTATAGAATTTTCTGCAGCGTATCTAGACAAAGTTTTGTCGAGTGTCCCGGCTCCTACCTCTAAGATATTTTTTTCAAGTTTTTTTATATAAGAAAATTTAGAACTTAATTTAATCACTACTCCTTTAAATCCTCCATCCCTTATCAATGTATTAGATCCTGCACCCAAACATGTTATTTTGTGAAAGTTTTTAATTATTTTTAAAAAATCTATCAGTTGATCTACACTTTCTGGTTTAAATAAAATTTGGGCAGGCCCACCTAGGTTGAACCAACTATACTTAGATAAACCCTCGTGAAAAGATATATTTTTCCCAAATTTATTTTTTAATTCTTTTTCATTCAAATTCATAAAGTTTTTTTTAAATTTCTCATCCAATTAGATATTGATCCGGCACCCATTCCAATAATCATCTCATTTCTTATTAAATTTTTTCTCAAAAAATTTTTTAAGTCTTCCTCATTTTTTATAATAATAACATCAACATTTGAATTTTCAGAGATCATCTTACCAAATTTTAACAAGTTAAAATTTTTGTTAATTTTTTCTCCTGCTGCGTAGATAGGACATAAAACTACTCTATCTGAATATTTAAAAGATCTAGAAAACTCTTTTTTGAGTAAGTCTACTCTACTAAACCTATGTGGTTGAAAAATTGAAGTTATTCTCTTTTTACTAGCAACTTTTTTTATACCTTCCAAGACAGAATATATTTCCGTTGGGTGATGAGCATAATCATCATAAAATTCGTTATCATTCATTTCAAATATTTTTGTCATTCTTCTTTGAACACCGGTAAATTTTAATAGAGCCTTTTTGATAATTTTAATTTTAATTCCCAGGTTTAGACAAACGCTTATAGCTGCAACAGAATTTAAAATATTGTGTTTTCCAATTAGATTTAAAACTATATTTTTGATAATCATTTTTTTTCCTAGAAAATTCTTTACTACAAGATCAAATTTACAATAATTCATGTTATATTTTGGCTTTATAATTTGATAATCAGACAATGAGTTAAAACCATAAGTCAAAATATTTTTTGTTTTGACTTTCTTTTTTAATTTTTTAATATTTTTATCATCTATGCAAATTATGCATTTTCCGATGGGTGGAGTTTTATTTATAAATTTAATAAAATAGTTTTCTAAATTTTTAAAGCTTTTATAAAAATCTATGTGTTCCTTATCTATATTTGTTACGATAGAATAATTAAAAGGTAATCTTAAAAAGCTACCGTCAGACTCATCTGCTTCTAGTACTGCCCATTCTCCTTTACCATGTTTTGCATTATTTTTAATAGAATTTATCACTCCACCATTAATAATGGTAGGATCTAGTTTTGACTCTATCAATATTTTAGAAACTAAAGATGTAGTTGTTGTTTTTCCGTGCGAACCAGAAACTATTATATTTTTTTTCAATGAAACAATATTTGAAAGCATTTCAACTCTTTCATAAATTGGAAGTTTTCTTTTCTTTGCCTCTACAATCTCCTGATTATTATTTTTTATCGCTGAGGATTTGACTAAAATGGTGGCATCTTTTATATTTTTTTTTTTCTGTCCTAAAAAAAATTTAATTCCTAGACCTTTGCAATTCTCAATATTTTTATTTGTGCTTATATCACTCCCTTGAACTTTAAAACCCATGATTTTCATTATTTGCGCAAGACCGCTCATGCCGATACCACCCATGCCTATGAAATGTATAATTTCTTTTTGACCAATATTAATTTTCATAAAATATTTTATTAATTTCTTTTTTAATAATCATAAAAACATTGATATCAGAGTGATTTTTCTGATTTGTTTTTATTGAATTTAGTATTGATTTATCTTTATGCATAGATTGAAGCAAATTAAACAGCTCTTTTTTAATATTTTTTTCTTCTATCATGAATCCATAACCTTTTTTCTTAAAATATTGAGCATTTTTTAATTGATGATTTTCAGAAGATGAAGGTAATGGTACTGAAATTATAGGAATTTTACAATTTAAAAGTTCTGCGAGAGCTGAAGAGCCTGCTCTTGTAATTACCAAATTTGATAAATTATAGTATTTTAAAATATCAAATGTAAAACTAAAGAGCTCATAATTAATTCCGTTTTTTTCATATTTTTTTTGTAAATTTAATTTTTGTTCATTTAAACATTGTTGGTAAATTTTAAAATTAATCATATTTTTTTTGCATTCTACAAATATATCAGGTAGCAATTCAGCAAATATTTTTGCGGCTTGACTTCCTCCCAACACTAAAATATTTAAATCTTTATTGGTTTCATTTTTCTCAATCTGAGAATTATTTAAAATTTTTTCTCTTAAAATATTTCCAATTATAATTATTTTGTTTTTATGTTTATCACTTATCCCTTCGATGTCTTCGTATGAAATAAAAATTTTTTTTGCAAAATTTGCGAGAAATCTATTCGCCTTTCCAATAGATAAATTGTTCTCATAAATAATAAAAGGAATTTTTAATATTGTTCCTGCAAAACAAATAGGGAAAGAAGCATAGCCTCCCATGCCAAATATAAATTTTGGCCTTGATTTTAATAAGAAAATAAATGATTTTAAAAAAGCTGTTAAAATTTTAAAAAATGAAATAAATATGTTTTTTTTACTTAATGGTGAACTATTAATTATTTTTATCTTATTTACAAATTTATCATCAATGAATTTTAAACCTCTTTGATCAGTTGTTAAAATAAGCTTAAATCCAGCATTGGTAAGATAATTAGCTAAACTAATTGCAGGAAAAACATGACCCCCAGTACCTCCAGTTGCTATAATTATGTTTTTATTATCATTCATCTTTAAAACGATTCTTTGTAAAATTTAAAATCACCCCTGCTAATATTGAGCTGCCTATTAAAGAAGATCCCCCATAACTTAGAAATGGCAAAGTCATACCTGTTGTAGGTAATAAACTTGTATTAACTCCTATATGTATAAATGTCTGAAAAATTAATAAAGATGATAGTCCACAAAGTGAAATTTTTAAATTTTCATCTGATATTTTAATACAGTTTTTTATAATCTTGTAAGAAATAAATAAAAAAATTGTTATCACTAATATTGATATGATTGAACCGAACTCCTCGGTTATTACAGCTATTATGTAATCGGTGTGCGCTTCGGGAACGCTATCCTTTAAAATACCTTCACCCATACCCTGGCCTTTAAGGCCTCCTTGTTTTATTGCAGCTAAAGCTTTGTCAGTTTGAAAACTATCTCCTTTTGTTGGATCAAAAAAAGTATTTATTCTGTTAGCTATATATCCAAATTTTTCAGGAAAAATTGTTAATAAGGAAATTAATGAAAAAATCATCAAACCAAAAATTAAAAAAATATAACTTATTTTAATTCCAGAAATAAATATTATTGATATCCAAGTTGTTATTAACAAAATTGATTGACCAACATCAGGTTGGTTTAAAAGTAATGCTAAAATAATTGATAGTAAAATTAAACTTAAAAAGTATGAATACCTTGAATTTTTTTCTTTTCCTCTACAAATTAAACTTGCGGTTATTAAAACAAAGAAAGGTTTTATTATCTCAATTGGCTGTAAGCGAAAAATGAATAAATCTAACCATCTTTTTGCACCTTTAATTTCGACACCAAATAAAGGAACTAATATAAGTAAAATTAAAGATAAAATAAATATTGGTAAAATTGTTTTTTTTAAAAAGGATATATTTATGTAAGAAATTACAAACATCACAAAAATTGCCAAAACCGAAAATATCAAATGTCTTGAAAAATAATGATAAAAATCTTTATTTAATCTTTCCCCAGCTAGTGATGATGTTGATGAAAATGAAAAAAATATTCCCAAGAAAAACAAAGTTAAAAAACTAAATAAAATATTCTTATCAATATTTCTCCAATAATCGCTTAATCTTTCAGAATTAATTAAGTTTTTCAGCATAATGTTTTACTAGTTTTTTGAACTCTTCACCTCTTTGAACAAAATTTCTAAATTGATCGTATGATGCGCTCGCCGGGCTTAATAAAACAGTAATCTTTTTATTTCTCACAAAAGACTTAAATATTTTATTTATAGTAGTTTTTAAATTTTTTGTAATTTCAAATTTAATTTTTTTATTAATGTATTTTACAAAAAAACTTGAATGCTTACCAATAATATAGGTTTTTATAATTTTATTTTTAAATTTTTCAATATTTATTTTATCGTTTTTTTTTGGCTGACCTCCAGTTATCCAAATTATATTTTTATTTGACTTTAAAGCATATTTAGTTGACTCGAACGATGTGGCTTTAGAATCATTAATGAAGGTATAATTGTCAAGTTTTAAAAAAGTTTCATGTCTATGAGCTAATCCATTAAATGAATTTAATGATTTAATAAAATTTCTTTTATCAATATTAAAAAGTTTTGTTATAAAATAAGCAAATTTTACATTGTCTGTATTAGCCTCTAACTGAAGATATCTATTTTTTAATTTGGTCAATTTAATTGACTTGTTTTTTATAAATTTTAATTTTCCTAAATATTTTTTTTCATCATAAATTTTTTTTAATTTTTTATTATTTAAAATAGCAAAGTCATTTTTCGATTGGTTTTCAAAAATTTTAAATTTGGATTTAATATAATTTTTTTTTGATCCATGCCACTCTAAATGATCTTGTGATATATTTAAAATTACTGCACAATATGGTTTTATAAACTGAGAATATTCTAACTGGAAAGAGGAGGCTTCAATAATATAAATTTCTTTCTTTACAAATTTTAAATCTAAAATTGGTTTTCCTATATTTCCTGCTAATTTATTTTTGATTTTGTTTTTTGTCAAAATATGGTGAACTAGTGAACAGGTTGTTGATTTCCCATTGGTCCCAGTAATTATTACTGACCTTTTAATATCATTTTTAATAAAAAATAAGTCTAGGTCTGTAATAATTTTTTTTTTATTTTTTAATAATAAACTTTTAAAACTTGATTTATTAATGTTGATACCAGGACTTATCACAATATAATCTGCTGTATTAATATTTACTTTAAATTTATCTTTTAGTTTTCTGTCAGATTTAGTTAGATAATCGTCCCAAGCACAAATTTTGCTAGCTTTATTTTTTTTTAAAAAATTTACAACAGATTTACCTGTTAATCCTAAACCATAGACAGCAAAACTTTTATCTTTAAAATTAGTCGATACTCGCATTATCTTAATTTTAATGTTGCTAGTCCTATTAAAGCTAGAATTATAGCGATAATCCAAAATCTGATTACTATTGTGGACTCAGCCCAACCTTTTTTTTCAAAATGATGGTGAATAGGAGCCATCATAAAAACTCTTTTTCCGGTAAGCTTAAAAGAAATTACTTGTATTATTACTGATACAGTCTCTAAAACAAACAAGCCTCCAATTATTGCTAAAACAATTTCATGTTTCACTATTATTGCTACAGCTGCTAATGAGCCTCCTAAAGATAAAGATCCTGTATCGCCCATAAATATTTTTGCTGGCGGAGCATTGTACCAAAGAAAACCTAAACAAGATCCTACAATTGCTCCACAAAAAATTGCCGTTTCTCCAACATCAGGTATATATTGTATTTGCAAATACTCTGAAAAAATAATGTTACCCACTACATAACTAATAAATGTAAAAGAAAGTGCAACCAACATTATAGGAACAGTGGCCAAACCGTCCAAACCATCAGTTAAATTTACAGCATTAGAGGAACCAATAATGACAAATAAACCAAATGGAATGAAATATATTCCAAGATCAATTATTAAATTCTTAAAAAAAGGAAAATAAATATTGTTTATAAATTCATGTTCTGAAAAATAAATGATAATTAACAAAGTTATTAAGCCAATAAAAAATTGACCAAAAAATTTGAGTTTTGAATTTAATCCAATTGAATTTCTGTATTTTATTTTTAATAAATCATCTATAAATCCTAAAGTTCCTAAACTTATTGAAATAAATATTAAAGACCAAATGTAAATATTGGTTAAATCTGCCCAAAGAAGTGTACTGGTTAACATACCGATAATAATAATTATTCCACCCATTGTTGGGGTCCCAGATTTTTTTACAATATGATCAATGGGACCATCCTGCCTTATAGGTCCCGTAATATCCATTTTTGAAAAAAATTTAATCAAAGGGCCACCAATCAAGAAAACAATTACTAATGAGGTCATCAAAGATAGACCTGTCCTAAAAGTTAAATATTTAAATACATTTAAAAATGAATATTCATCTATTAATGAAGTTAAAAAATCAAATAGCATTAAATTTTCCTTTAGTTAAATTTTTAGATATTTCATTTAATCCTGTTGCATTTGAACCTTTGATCATTAAATAATCATCACTTTGCAAAATTGGAAGCAATAAATCTTTAAAATCTGATTTATTTTGTAGAATATTTCCTCTTTTACTTTTTTTTACACTTTTATATGTGTCCATTATATAATTTCCATGAATAAATAGCTTTTTTATATTTGAATTATTTATTATTGGAGATAACTTTTTGTGTAATTTTCGTGATTTTTTTCCTAATTCTAACATGTCGCCAAGTAACATATATTTTGAATTTCTATTTTTAATATTTGATAAATTTAGAATTGATTGTTTCATCGATAATGGGTTAGCATTGTAACTTTCGTCTATTAAATTAAAATTTAAATTTTTATATTTTATTTTATAAATTTTACCTCTGCCCTCTAAAATATTAATATCGTGAATTTTATTTTTAATCTTATTAATATCTAAGTTTAGAGTTTCTAACACTGCAATTGCGAAAGCTATATTTTTTACTAATTGATTCCCGGTTTTTATCACAAGATTTTTTTTATATAATTTAATTTTGACTAATTTGTACTTAGGAAAATTTTGCACTTTAACAATTTTTATATCCGATTTAGTATTAAAACCCACCGTAGTTACTTTGATATTATTTTTTTTTGCCTTGGAATTAAAATAGCTATAAAACTTACTGTCTCTATCAATTATTAAATTTCCTTGGCTTGAAATATTTTCAATTATCTCTCCCTTGGCTTTAGCTATTTGATATAAATTTTTAAAATTTTCTATGTGTGCCTCTGCTATATTTGTAATAATTGCTATGTCAGGTTTAACAATTTTTGAAAGAGTATCTATCTCCCCTTTTTTACTCATTCCTATTTCAAAAACTCCGAATTTATGTGATTGTTCAAGATTACAAAGGCTTAAAGGAACTCCGTAAAAATTATTGTAGGACTTAGGAGAAAAATAAGTTTCACCGTAGTTTTTAAGTAAATTTCCTATTAAGTCCTTCACAGAAGTTTTTCCTGAACTACCAGTTACAGCAACAATTTTTCCGTTAGTGTAATTTCTTTTAAGCGACGCTAATTTTTTTAGAAAAGTATGAGTGTTTGCAACTTTTAACACTTTATTTTTTGAGATCTTGATAGAATTTTTTGATATTACGCATTTACTAGCTCCTTTTGTAATAGCTTCCTTTATATAATTATGACCATCATTATTTTTTCCTTTAATCGCAATAAAAAGATTTTTTTTTTTTAACGATTTAGAGTCTATAGACACCCCAAGAAATCCATTTTGTTTAAGCTTATTTTTCGCAATCTGATTAATAATATATTTATTTTGTTGAACATTGTTTTCGTTTTTCGACTTAAGTTTTTTTGTTTTTAAATTTCTTATTATTTGAAAGTCAGAAATTTTAATTTTTTTCTTTCCATAATCTTGAATATCTTCATGTCCTTTACCAGCTATCAAGATTATTTCATTGGGGTTGGAATTTTTAATAGCCTTGTGTATAGCAGAAGCTCGATTGCCTATCTCAGTGACTTTTTCTTTTTTGATAAATTTGATAATTGATTTTCTTATAGCTTCTGGTTTTTCTCTTCTAGGATTATCATCTGTAATAAATATTTTACTGCATATTTTATTTACTATTTTTCCTATTTTTCCCCTTTTGTTTTTATCCCTTTCACCGCCACATCCAAATACAATAGTTATATCTTTTTTAAAATGTGTTTTTAAAGATTTTATTGCAGTATTAATTGCATCAGGAGTGTGGGCAAAATCTACAAAAACTTTTGTTCGATCAGGGAATTCTTTTACTAATTCTAATCTACCTTTTACACTTTTTAACTTATGTAAACAATTAGAAATTTTTTTTTTATTTAAACCAAGAGTTTCACAAACCATAATTGCCATCATTAAATTTTTCTTTTGAAAGTTTCCTAAAAGTTTAAAATTAGTAAAATCATAATTTTTTTCTAAAGAATTTATAAGTTTAATTTTAAGTTTTCTTTTTTGTGCGATATTTTTCAACTTTTTAAATTCTGGAATTGTTTTATCAGTTATTAAAAAGTCATTTTTTTTTAACAATTTTTTAAAAAGTATCAATTTAGCCCCTAAATACTTTTTCATTGATTTGTGATAATCCATATGGTCTTGGCTAAAATTTGTAAAAATTCCTCCTTTAAAATCTATCCCATCAAGTCTTCCCTGGTGTAAACCATGGCTTGAAGCTTCTAATAAAACATTATCAATTTTTTTTTCTTTCAGATTATTTAGTTCTTTGTGTAAACTTATTACATCAGGACTGGTAAGATAATTTTTTTTTACAGTTCTCGTTTTAATTCCGAGAGTTCCGATTGTTGCTACTTGTAAATTATTTAAAGAGAATATCTGGTGAAAAAAATCGACAACTGAGCTTTTCCCATTTGTACCAGTTACTGCAAAAATATTTTTTGGTTTTTTTCTATAAAATTTAGAACAAATTTTTCCTAAAAGGCCTCTGACATTTTTAACAATAATAGTTTTTGAATTTCCGCTATTTTTTTTTGAGGAAATAATTGCACATGCCCCCTTTTTTGCTGCCTCATTTATAAATTTTTCACCACTATTTTCCAAGCCTTTTAAGGCGAAAAATAATTCTCCTTTTTTTAGCTTTCTTGTATCACATGATAGTCCTTTGACTTTTAAGTCTGAGAGTTTTTTTGGGCAATTTTTAATTAGTTTTTTTAACAACATGATGATTTAGAACTTCTTTATTATTTATGGCTAAAATAGGTCCAATTTTTTCTATAATTTTGCCTGACGTATAAACAGCGTTCCAACCTGCTTCGTTTCTTGTTCCCTTAATTTTTAGACCCCTGTAATTGTAGGTAAGATTCTTTGCTATCTGAGGATTATCCAACATTACTAAGAGAATATAGTTTTTATTTGAGACAGAAAAAAACGAGATAAAAGTATTAATGTTTTTGTTTTCATCATTATAGTACTGAGAAGTTCCAGTTTTTCCCGAAACATTATATCCATAAATGTTCGCCAAACTGGCAGTGCCATTTTCATCTGTAACAACTTTTCTCAAGATTTTTTTAATTTTTTGACTTGTTTCTTTGGAGATTATTTGATTTGTTTTTAAGTTGTTATTTTTATCTTTTACAAGAGTGGGTGATAGAAGTTTCCCGCCGTTTATTAAACTAGCATAGGCCGTTGCTGCTTGAAGTGGAGTTGTAGTAATACCATGGCCAAATGAAACTGTTTCAAGTTTACATTTGTTCCATTCAAATGGAAGTGGATTTCCGATTTCGTCTAGCTCGATTTCAGGACTTTTTAAAAGATTTAATTTATTTAAAAATTTTTTATATTTTTCCTCTCCTATTTTTCTCGCTATTTTGATAGTGCCGATATTAGATGACTGTATCAGTATATCTTCAACTGTCATGGATTCGGGAAATTTTTTGATGTCTGAAATCTTATGTACAGAGCATTTAATATCAGTTGTAATATCATTAATTATTGTGTTTTGATCGACCAAATTCTCGTCTAAAGCCAAGGCTATTGTGAAAGTTTTAAAAATTGACCCTAGCTCGAAAACACCTTTTGTTATTTTATTCATAAAAACTTTATCTCTAAGATCTGTTCTTTTATTTATATTGAAATCAGGAAGTGAAACTAAAGATAGTATTTCACCATTTTCTGTGTCCATTAATAATGAGGCAGCGCCTTGTGCTTTAAAAATTTTAAGTGCATCATCAAGTTCGTTTTTAACAAGATATTGTATATTTGTATCTAATGAAAGCTGTAATGGTTTGGCCAAATTTTTTTTATTTCTTAAATAATTGTCATAATAATTTTCAACTCCTGAAATACCGAAATTATCAAAATCTGTTTGACCAATAATATGACTATAAAGATCAGAATGAGGATATACCCTAGTTTGGAAAGGTTCAAAAATTATACCTTTTTCCCCAAGTTTCCAAAGCTTTTCTCTTTCTGTATCGGTAAGCCTCTTTTTTAAATAAAAATATTTTTTTTGATTTAAATTTTTAATTAGATTTTTACTATCAGTTTTTGGAAAAACCAATTTGATTTTTACTAAAAATTTTTTTTTATCTTTAATTAGGTTAGGTTTAACAGCTGCATGATAAGCAGTCACACTTCTTGATAATAGAATACCATTTCTATCTACGATGTCAGTTCTAACAGGATTAAAATTATATATATGGTTTGTTCTCTCATTATGAATTGGGCTTTGAAAAGAAATAAAAACTATTTTTAATGAGAAAATCAAAATAAGTGAAAAAAACGAGAAGAAAAGAATGTAAATTCTATCCTCATTAATGATAAAATTTTTTTCTTTTTTAAATTTTTGATTAGTACTTAAATAATCTTCAAAAAAGAAACTGTGTTGGTTTGCATGAAATTTTTTTTCTTTCTTTTTTTTTCTCATATACTATTTTTTTGTAATTTTTTTTTGATCCTCGATAAAACTTTTGTAATCAAGATATATTTTCGAAATATTCATGTATTGATAATAATCACTGGTCAAAAAGGAAATTTTTTCTTGTAATAACTTTGGAGAAGTTAAATAGTAGTAGTCCAATTGACTTTCATATAATTCTTTATCTAACTTTGAAATTTTTATTTCATAAGAGATTATATTTTTTTCAATTGCTCTTGTTTTATTTTTTATAATTGAAGTACAAAACAATAAAAAAGAGAAAATTATTATGGAAATTATAAATTTAGTACTAGGCAATTCTTTTCTCCAAATCAGTAAGGTATTTAAATTTAATTCTTAATTCTTCTGGATCATAAAATACGTCTTCGCTTCTTACTGCAAAACGCAATTTCGCTGATCTAGATCTTGGATTGCTTTTAACTTCGTTTGAAGTAGCCTTAATAATTTTGTTTTTATAATCCTCAAATAAATATAAATTTTTAATATTTTCAGGTAAATATTTATTTGACCTGGAATGATTTTTTGAAAAATGTTTAAAAAAGAATTTTACAATTTTATCTTCAATCGAGTGAAAGCTTATAACAACAAGTTTGCCTCCAGGTTTAAGAATTTTTGATGCTTTTGTTATTCCTTCAATTAGCTCCGATATTTCTTGATTAACAAAAATTCTAATAGCTTGAAAAGTTTTTGTGCTTTCGTCTATTTTTTTGTAATTTTTGTTTTTAGAATTCTTAATAATTTTTACTAGTTGATCAGTGGTTTGAATTGGCATAGAAGCTCTTTCTTTGATAATATTTTTTGCAATTTTTGAAGCTTCTTTTTCATCGCCAAATGTTTTTATAATATCTTTCAAATCTTGACTGCCGTATGAGTTTATTACTGTTTTAGCTGATCTTTCAGTTTGTCCCATGGACATATCTAATTCATTTTTTGATTTAAAAGAAAATCCTCTTGATAAATCATCTAATTGAATTGAAGATAAACCTAAGTCAAAGATAACTGCATCAAATTTAATTGATGAGTCGAAGTCCAGTTTGCTAAATCTTTTATTATGAAAAAAAAATCTAGAATGAAATTTCTTTTTTAATCTTTCTGCTATCTCGGTTACATGGTTGTCTCTATCTAAAGCTACAACACTTGTTTTAGGAAACTTTAATAGTTCTTTTGAGTATCCACCAGCCCCAAAGGTGCAATCCATAAAAGTGCCGCCATTTTTAGGCGTACAAATTTTTAAAACCTCATCTATCATCACCGGAAGATGTTTTGCTTCCGGTGATGTGTGGGGTAATTTCATTATTATTATTATTCTTCAAAATTTGCATTAAAATTTTTGCTTTCTTAAAAAAGCAGGTATTTCAAATTCCTCATCATCTGAAGAGTTTTGATCAAATAGCTTTTCATTTTGAGTATCCATCTCTTCTACATTATTATTAGCGATGTCATCTGAAAATAATTTTGGATCATGATCCTCATCTGCATCTAAATTATCAATTTTATTATCTATATCTAAATTGTTTTCAATGTAGGATGCGTTCTCTATCGAGACGCCATGAGGGCTAGAATCCTGAATAGTCTCTAGATTTTCAGTTGTCTCTTGAGCAAAAGATGAGTCATTTACACTAGAAGGAGTAGTATCAATTTCTAGTTGCTCATCAAGTTTCAAAGCTGTAGCTCCATCTATTGAATTTAAAGTATTTTGTTCAATATTCGGATTTTTGAAAAGATTGTCAGAATATCCTGGGTTTCTATTCTGAATTCTATTTACCATATTCAAAACAGTTTTTGACTCGGGTCTGTGTCCGTCTAAAGAAGTTGCAACAATTGAAACTCTCATTTTCCCTTTAAGTTTCTCATCTTGTATAGCTCCAAAAATTAATTCAGCTTCAGGGTCAACTTCAGCTCTAATTTTGTTTACTGACTGATCCACTTCAAATAAAGTAATATCTTCACCTCCAGTAATATTAACTAGAAGGCCTTTAGCACCTTTTAGAGAATACTCATCTATAAGAGGATTGTTCAGAGCCATCTCAGTAGCAACATTAGCTCTATTCTCTCCTTCAGCTTCACCAGTTCCCATCATAGCTTTACCCATCGAACTCATAACAGTTTCAACATCAGCAAAGTCTAAGTTGACCATACCTGGTCTGACCATCAAATCTGTAACGCTCTGAACACCATGTTTGAGAACATCATTAGATAAAGTAAAAGCTTCTTTTAAAGTTGTACCTTCGTTTGCAATTTTAAAAAGATTTTGATTAGGAACAACTATAACAGTATCAAGATGTTTTTTTAACTCCTCTAATCCCGCTACTGCTCTTCTCATTCTCTTGGGCCCCTCATATGCAAAAGGTAAAGTTGTAACACCAACTGTAAGTATATTTAACTCTTTAGCAGCACGTGCTATTATGTGAGAAGCACCTGTACCAGTCCCTCCACCCATGCCAGATGTGATGAAAATCATGTTGCTTCCTTGAATGTAACTTACTATCTCATTAAGTGACTCATCAGCAGCTGCTTGTCCAATATCATTTTTTGCGCCAGCACCAAGACCTTTTGTTAAATTCATTCCAATTTGAATTTTTGCTTCTGCTTTATTTACCCTTAAGTCTTGAGCGTCTGTATTTACCGCAACAAATTCCACACCTTGCATTCCAGACTCAATCATAGAATTAATTGCATTACCGCCTGCGCCTCCAATTCCCATAACTAATATTCTTGGTTTTAATTCTTTTAATTCACCACCGCCTACATTAATACTCATATCTCCCCCTTTTATCATTATTTAATTATTGTCCCATTTAAGTGTTGATCTGCTTTGTAAAGCTTTTTTTCTCGCAAACGACTTAAATTTTTCAAAATTTTTTGGATCCCAAACTTGAAAAGTTTTACCCAAACCTACAAATAAAATATCAGTTTTAATTTTTGCAAAATTTAAAATTTTTTTTGAAAATTGCACTCTGCCCTCAGTATCGAAAACTAAATTTGAACTTTCTGATAAAACAGCAGTTGCAAAATAATCTCTTTTTTCTTCAAACGGATTTAAAGTATCAATTGAGTCTGATAGCTTTTCTATCCTGTCCTGGGTGCAACACTCTAAAGCTGGATTACTAAAAGATGGATAAGAGATAAAACCATTATAACCTAGAGTTGTTAAATACGATCTAAATGCTGCAGGCACTGACACCCTTCCTTTTTTGTCTATCTTGTTTTCGTGACTTGATAAAAACATAATTTTTTAATTTTCTTTTTGTTTTTTTAATATTCAATCAATCCTCCAATTTGGGATTATTTGGGATCATATGGGATTTAGCAGCTTAGTCAATATATTAAATTTAAGACTAAAAAGTACAAAAAAGGAACATTTAGGAATGAAATTTAGATTAGCCAGATAATCTATAAGCCGGGTTCTGTCATTTAAGAAGTCATTTATCTAGACATATTCTTGCGAATATGTTCAAGCAGCTAACCCGGATGACGAACTAAAGACTGTTTTTAGCGTAAAACGCAATGTCATCCCTATTTAGCCTTGCTCCATCTGGGGTTTACCTAGCGATTTTTGTTACCAAAAACCCGGTGTGCTCTTACCACACCGTTTCACCCTTACCTTGATTAGGCGGTTTATTTCTGTGGCACTAGCCCTGAGGTCGCCCTCGCCAGCCGTTAACTGGCAAATTGTCTTTACGGAGCCCGGACTTTCCTCTACCAATTAGATAGCGACTGTCCAATTATCTGGCATAACTTAAATAATGTTAATATTGAATAAAATCAAGTAAAATAACGTTTCTAGGACAATAATTGGCTGATTTTAAGGGTTTTATCAGTTATGTTGCCACTAACTTCATCAGGCAAAAATCTTCTTTGAAATGCCATAACTATCTTACGATCTTTTTTTGTTTTTTTTGATGAATTAAAAAATCTGTAACCAATTTTATAAATATTTTGAAAAAAAATTTTTCTCCTTACCTCAGATTTGTATTCATAACTCTTTTTTTTAAGTTCAAATTTTGGATACCAAACAGCTATTCCTTTTGCACTTAAAATATTCCAAGGAAATTTCTCTCCTGGGTCTAATTTTCGAAGTGGTGCTATATCTGAATGTCCGAGAATGTTTCTTTTATTTATTTTGTATCTCTTCATCAGTATTTTTATTAATTTGATGAGTGAAAAAATTTGTTTTTTTGGAAAATTTTGGTAGCTTATAAAATGGCCTCGATTTTGAAGTTCAATCCCAATAGAGTATTTGTTTAAATTATTAATGTTTTTCCATTTAGATTTTCCTGCGTGCCAAGCTATTTTATTGTCATCCACCATCCTAAAAATATTACCGTCTCTATCTAGAAAGTAATGGCAGCTTACCTTGGATTTGGGGTTTTTCAGTCTTTTCAGGGATACACGTGTTGATTGCATTCCAGTGTAGTGAATTATTAAAAAACGAATATTTTTCAAAGATCTTGCCTTTTTAGAAAAATTCAACGATTTATTAACTTTTAGCAACATAAATTAAACACTTTTGTTCTTAAATTACGTAAATTTATACGTAAAATATCTCAAAATAAAGGCATGATTTATGTGCAATCTCTTAATAATTTATATATATAGCCAATATGAGAATTAAAAAATTACAAATAATATTTTATTCTATTCTGTTAAATATTTTTTTATTAGCTAACGCACATGCAGAAGATGAATGCTTTGAAAAAGTAAGTAGAGGAGTATTTAAATTTAATCAAGGTTTCGACAATATTATTTTAGAGCCTGTAGCAAAAATGTATAATAAACTTCCAGAACCAGTAAGAAATGGCACAGGAAACTTTACCTCAAATATAGCTACTTTACTTTCAATACCTAATCATCTACTTCAAGGTGAGCTACGCTTAGCTGGGCACGCAACTGGTAGTTTCTTAGTTAATACCACTGTTGGAATTCTTGGATTAGGAAACCCTGCTGCTGCATTAGGTTTAGAAAATCAAAAAGAAGATTTAGGTCAAACTTTAGGAACATATGGTGTTGGCGGTGGATGCTATTTCGTTTTGCCAGTTTTGGGGCCAACTACTGTAAGAGACTCATTTGGAATGGTTCTTGATAATAACTACTTAGACGCATTTGCTAGAGTTACATGGCATGAAAAAGAAATTAAAAACTTGTCAGGAAATAAATTAGATTACGTTGGGGTAAAAGCAGCAACAGCGGTCGATTTCAGAGGTGATAATATGTTAAATTTTGAAAGTTTAGAAAAAAATTCGGTTGATGTCTACGCCGCTACAAAAAGCTTATATCTTCAAGATAGATCAAAAAAAATTAAAAATAAGTCTACCTCGGATGATGATTCTTGGGGAGATTTGGATAAATAAACCCTTTTTCAATGAAAAAGAAACTATTTTTTCTAATTTCTTGTATTCTTTTATATTTTAACTCTCTTTATTCAGTTACTTATAACTCTGAACCAAAAATTTTTATACAAGAACTTGTAGATGATGCAGTCAAAACTTTATCTGATAAGTCTTTAACTGAAAAAGAAAAAAATGAAGTTATAGAAAAAATTGCACTAGAAAACGTAGATATCAAAGCTTTGGGTCTATACACTTTAGGAAAAATTAGAAAAGAATTAGACGAAAATAGTATGAAAAATTATCAAAATATTTTTCAAAAATACTTTTTAAAAAGTTTAACTTCAAGATTGACTGACTATTCCTCTCAAAAATTTGAAGTTATCGACTCTGAGCTTAAAAGCTCAAATTATACAATCGTAAAATCTAAAATAGTTGAAAGTGTTAAATCGCCTGAGATAAAAGTCGATTGGAGGGTTTATACTAAAAATCCTGAAAAACCTTTGATAAGAGATTTAGTAGTTGAGGGTCTAAGTTTAGCAAGAACTCAAAAAGAGGAATTCTCTTCAATATTGAACTCTAATAATAATGATATCAATGCACTTATTAGTAAGTTAGAGGAATTTGTATCAAATTAGTTGGTGGGCCCGCCAGGACTCGAACCTGGGACCAATACATTATGAGTGTACTGCTCTAACCAACTGAGCTACAGGCCCATAGCTTTCTTTTACATTAGAAAAGGTTATTTTTCTAGAAAACTTTTTAATTGCTTTGATCTACTTGGGTGTTTTAATTTTCTTAAAGCTTTAGCTTCAATTTGTCTTATTCTTTCTCTGGTTACTGAAAATTGAAGACCAACTTCTTCTAATGTGTGATCGGTATTCATTCCAATCCCAAATCGCATCCTAAGAACTCTCTCTTCTCTTGGAGTAAGAGATGCGAGAATTTTTGTGGTTGACTCGCTTAAGTTAGATTGAATAGCAGTATCTAAAGGTTGAAGTGCATTTTTATCTTCAATAAAATCTCCAAGACTGCTATCTTCCTCATCACCCACTGGAGTTTCCAAAGAAACTGGTTCCTTTGCAATCTTTAAAACTTTTCTTACTTTTTCTAATGGCATTGCAAGTTTTTTAGCAAGTTCCTCAGGAGTAGGTTCTCTACCAAATTCACTCATAATTTGTCTTTGGGTTCTGACAATTTTATTAATTGTTTCAATCATATGAACAGGAATACGTATTGTTCTAGCTTGATCTGCAATTGATCTCGTAATCGCTTGTCTGATCCACCATGTTGCGTAAGTAGAGAATTTGTAACCTCTTCTATACTCAAATTTATCAACTGCTTTCATCAAACCAATGTTCCCTTCTTGTATTAAGTCTAAAAACTGAAGACCTCTATTCGTATATTTTTTAGCTATTGAAATAACTAATCTTAAATTGGCTTCAACCATTTCTTTTTTTGCAATTCTAGACTCTCTTTCTCCCTTTTGAATTCTGCTTACTAATCTTTTAAATTCACCTACTGAAAGACCAATTTTTTTACTAAATTCGACAAGTCTATCTCTTATTTCAGAAAAATCCTTTTTGAATTTTTTAAAAAAAGATTTCCAAAGTGAATTTTGATTTAGAAAAGTTTCAAATTTTGGATTTATTTCGTTGCCTATGTAATATTTTAAGAATTCTTCTCTAGAAATTTTATTGTCAGTGGCAAGTCTTAATAGAACTCCTTCTAAAGAAACTATCTTTTTATTTTCTTTATAATGAGACTGTACTAGTTCCTCAACTATATGGGGTGCAATTTGTAAGTTTTTAAAATTATCTACTAAAATTAATTGAATCTTTTTAAAATTTTTATTTTTTGAAACTGAAAGTTCTTTACCAGATAGAATACATTCTAAATTTTCTTTTTGGTATTTTTGCAACTTTAGGTAATTCTTATTTAAAGACTCTAATAATTTAAGTATTTTTGGTTTAATTTCCTCCTCCATTTTTGCAAGAGACAAGTTAAATTCATCTTCCTCAGTAACTTCTCCTTTTTCTTCTAAGTTTTTTTCATGCTCATTTTTTTCATCTTTAATTTTTACTTTTTTGTCGGTGTTCTTTTTAGCTTTTATTTCTTCATCATCTGAAGCTTCAAAATCTTCATATGTAGAATCTATATCAATAATGTCTCGGACCAACATTTCTTGATTTTCAATTTTCCCTTTCCATTCTGCTATTTTTTTTCCTACGATAGGGCTTTGAGTAAGAGCATTTATCATGACATCTTTTCCAGCTTCTATTCTTTTAGCAATAGCAATTTCTCCTTCACGCGATAATAATTCAACACCTCCCATTTCACGTAGATACATTCTAATAGGATCATCACTTTTCTCAGATGTTTTTTCTTCTGTATTACTTGTTGACTCTTTTTTCTTATTTGATTGATACTCTGATTTTTTTTCTACTAAAGTAATTTTATTGTCAGCAATTATTAGAAAAGCTTTTTCGGTGTTTTCAAATGAGCCACCTCTTTTACCTAGTGATTTCCCAAGTTCCTCGTAGGTTATAAACCCTCGGTTCTTACCCTTTTCAAGTATTCTTTCAAAAGATTTTGTAATTAATTTTTCACCCATAAACTGAAATAAATAGTGAATTATATATAAACACTAAATATTAAAAATCTATCCTTAATTAATCCCTATTTATTTGACTTTTGAGCTTTATAAATTCTGAATATGCCTGCTCTTCCATATTATTAATTAATTTTTTCTCCAAAGATTCTATCTTTTTTTTGTTTTGACTTTCAATAAGATCACTAGTGAAGTCATCAAATAGTTCTTTAATCTGATTATAGTTTTTTTTACTTATAATTGAATTTAAATTAGAATTATCGACTATTCTTTTAACTTGATCATGGTAAACTTTAAATGTCTCACTTTCAATTTCCTTTTCATTTTTATTTAATTTAATTTGATCTATCAAAAAATTTTTAAGTTTTTCATTTTCAGAATTTGAAAATACAATTGATGATATATTTTCAAAATTATTTTGTATGGCTCCACCATAAAATATCATTATAAATAATATTGAAAATTCTAATAAATTTTCCCTTGTAAGATCCTTTTTTTGCAAATGTATTTTTTTAGTCTCATTAAGAACTTTGAAGTTTTTTCTTTTAGGGTAACTGTGGTCAAACTTATTATTTACATTAGGTGTAAGTTTGTTAATTTTAACAAGAAAGTCCTCTAAAATGTATTTCTTTAAAGTGCTGTCATTAATAGATGAACATAACTTTCTCATTTGTTTTTCAAATTTTGTTACTTCATACGGATTTTCTGTATTAATTTTATTAGCATAAGTGTTCCAAATAAAAGATTGAATAATAGTTTTGTTTTCCAAGAATTTTAAAAAACCTTCTTTACCTAAATCATTTATGATATCATCTGGATCTTTACCTTGATCAAGAATAGAAAAATAAATTTTATTTTCTTCACTAATTAAAGAAAATAATCTCTCTGCTATTCTTAAAGCTGCTTGCTGACCGCTTTTATCTCCATCTAAACATATTATTGGATTTGAAAAAAATTTCCAAATTAAATTAATCTGACTCTCTGTGAGAGCAGTACCACAATTTGAAATAACATTTTTAATTCCTCTTGAATAAAGAGATATTACATCCATGTAGCCTTCGACTATTAAAACCTCTTTTGTATTTGCTCTTTCATCTTTTGCAAAATTTAAGTTAAATAACTGTCTTCCTTTTTTAAAAAATTCGGTTTCTGGAGAATTTATATATTTAGCTATGTTATCACCTTTTATAATTCTTCCCCCAAACGCAACTGCGTCTCCAGACAAATTAAAAATTGGAAAAATAATTCTATTTTTAAATCTATCTAAATATTTCTGATTTTTTTCTATTAAGTAATATATTCCTGTAGATTTGATATCTTCTATGGAATATTTTTTTGACAAATCACTGAAAAAATTATTAATTGGAATGTAACCTAACTGAAATTTTTTAATTGTCTCTTCCGATAATTTTCTTTTTTTTAAATAATCTAATGCAAAAGAGTTTTTTTTATCAAATAACTGATTTTGAGAGTAATCTGAATATTCTTTAATAATTTTTTTATACCTATTATACTTTTCTTCTTTTTCTTTATCATATTTGGAAAATTTATAAATTTGCATTCCAGCCTCTGAAGCTAAAACTTTGACTGCTTCACCAAAGCCTAAAGATCTGGTCTTCATTAAAAAATCAAATATGTTCCCATGCTCACCGCTACTAAAACAATGATAGAATCCCTTTTCATCATTTACAGTAAATGAAGGTGTTTTTTCATTCTTGAAAGGTGACAAACCAATAAATTCTTTTCCTCTTTTTTTTAACTGAACATATTTACCTACTACTTGTGATACTTTTACTCTAAGTTTAATTTCGTCTAAATATTCTTTTGGATACTTCATTATCATTTTAAAAATTCTTTAATAAAGTTGCTTACTTTAGAAAAATCCAAGACATCTCCGTAATCTTTTTTAAGAACTCCCATAACTTTTCCCATGTCCTTAATAGATTTTGCTTGAAGATTTTCAATTACTTTTTTACAAATATTTTTAGTTTCTTCATCATTCATTTGTTTAGGTAGAAAATCATTAATAATTGAAATTTCCTCTTGTTCTTTTTTGAGTAAGTCTTCCCTCCCTGCTTTTTTGTAAGCTTCACACGAATCATTTCTTTGTTTATTCATCTTTTTTAATATTGTGATGATTTCTTGGTCTTTCAAAGAACTTTCCTTAACTTTAGAGGCTATTTTAAAATCTTTAATAGCTGAAATTATAAGTCTCAAAGTTGGAAAGACTGTTTTATCTTTATTTTTAAGACTTTCGTTTAATTTTTCTTCTATTTTTTTTTCTAGAGACATTTTTTTTAGTAGTTTAATCACAAATTATATTTAAAATAAAAAGATCTTTCTTGACGATTTTTAAAGTTTTTCATATGTTTCGCAAAATCATGTTTATAAGTTTTTTACTTTAACTCATGAGTTGTATTTGAAACAGATTGATCAAAATATATACTCAAAAAATAATCTTAAAAAGATCAATTGCACCGCTATTTTAGTTCTTGAAAATGGAAATATATTAAAAGGTTTAGGTTTAGGTTATGAGGGACATGCAACTGGAGAAGTTTGTTTCAACACCTCTATCACTGGTTATCAAGAAATAATTTCAGATCCATCGTATGCAGGACAAATTATTAATTTTACTTTTCCTCATGTTGGAAATGTTGGAACAAATAAAGAGGATCATGAATCTGATAAAATATGGACAAAAGGTGTAATATTTAATACCGAGATCACTGATCCAAGCAATTATCGTTCCTTAAAACATTTAGATTTATGGTTAAAAAAAAATAAAATAGTTGGAATAACTGGTATTGATACAAGGAATTTAACCAATTTCATTAGGGATAAAGGTGCTCCTAAAGGAACAGTGGTTTTTTTAAAAAATGGTAAATTTGATTTAAAAAAAATTTTAAAGGCCACAAAAAAATGGAGTGGGTTAAAAAATTTAGATTTAGCAAAACAAGTTACGACCAAAAAAAGTTATGTTTGGAAAGATTTTAAAACTTGGAAAAAAGGATCAGGTTTTATAAGAAATAAGAAGAAAAATTTACATGTAATAGCAATAGACTACGGAATAAAAAAAAATATACTTAGATATTTTTCCGATTATAATTGCAAGGTAACGATTGTTTCGTGTAAGACAAGTGCAGATGATATTTCAAAATTAAAACCTAATGGTATTTTTTTATCTAACGGACCTGGAGACCCAGCGGCTACAGGAAAATATGCTATTCCAATTATAAAAAAACTTATTAAGATGAATCTGCCTATATTTGGAATTTGTCTAGGTCATCAGTTATTAGGATTAACCTTGGGAGCAAAAACAAAAAAAATGAATTTAGGACATAGAGGTGCTAATCACCCAGTAAAAAATTTAATAAAAGGAAATGTTGAAATAACAAGTCAAAATCATGGGTTTGAAATAGTAAAAAAAAATTTGCCAAGCAATATTCAAATTACTCACCAATCTCTTTTTGACAATAGTATAGAGGGAATTAAACTTAAATCTAAACCAGTTTTTTCCGTTCAATATCATCCTGAGTCGAATCCGGGACCTCAAGATAGTGTTTATTTATTTGAAGAATTTATAAAAACCATGAAACAAAATGCCAAAAAGAAAAGATATTAAAAAAATTTTAGTAGTTGGCGCTGGCCCTATCATTATTGGACAGGCATGTGAATTTGATTATTCTGGTACTCAAGCATGCAAGGCTTTGAAAGATGAAGGTTATAAAGTAATTTTAATTAATTCTAATCCAGCAACAATCATGACGGACCCTGATGTTGCAGACAAAACATATATTGAACCTATAACTTTAACAGTTTTAGAAAAAATTTTAGCTAAAGAAAAACCAGACGCAATTCTTCCAACAATGGGAGGTCAGACTGCATTAAATTTAGCTATGGAAGCAGAAAAAAAGGGAATTCTAAGAAAATATAAAATTGAACTTATTGGTGCTAATTCTAGAGCTATTTCAAACGCAGAAGATAGAAAAAAATTTAGAAAAAATATGCTTGATATTGGCCTAGATCTGCCAAAGTCAAAAATTGTAAATAATTTTAGTCAAGCATCAAATGCTTTAAAACAAATCGGTCTTCCAGCAATTATAAGACCTGCCTTTACTCTAGGAGGACTTGGTGGAGGGATAGCAAAAAATAAAAAGGAATTTTTTAAAATATTAAAAAATGGATTACATGAGTCACCGGTTAACCAGGTCTTGGTGGAAGAATGTTTAGAGGGCTGGAAAGAATTTGAAATGGAAGTAGTAAGAGATAAAAATGATAACTGTATAATAATATGTTCGATTGAAAATATTGATCCTATGGGAATTCATACTGGTGACTCTGTAACTATCGCTCCTGCATTAACTCTTACAGATAAAGAATATCAAGTAATGAGAAATGCATCGATAGCTTGTTTAAGAAAAATAGGAGTGGAAACTGGAGGTTCAAATGTTCAATTTGCAATAAATCCTAAAGACGGAAGAATGGTTATTATAGAAATGAATCCAAGAGTTTCTAGATCCTCTGCTTTAGCGTCAAAAGCCACTGGATTTCCAATTGCTAAAGTAGCTGCAAAACTTGCTGTGGGTTATACTTTAGATGAATTAAAAAATGAGATTACTAAAGTCACTCCAGCTTCTTTTGAGCCAACAATAGACTACGTAGTAACTAAAATTCCTAGATTTACTTTTGAAAAATTTTCAACCTCAACTGCAATTTTAGGCACATCTATGAAATCAGTTGGAGAAGCTATGGCTATAGGAAGAAACTTTAAGGAATCCTTGCAAAAAGCTTTAGTTTCTCTTGAAACTGGTTTTTCAGGTGTAGACCAAATATTCAATTTAAAAGTCAAACAAATTGAAAAAAAACTTGCACAAAATATACCTAATAAAATATTACTAATTGGTGAAGCTTTTAGAAAAAAAATTAATATTAAAAGAATACAAAAACTTTCAAAAATTGATAACTGGTTTTTGAGTCAAATAAAAGAAATTGTAGATGAAGAAAATAAGATTAAAAAAAACGGTTTACCAAAAACGTTTAATGAATTTAATTATATAAAATCAATAGGTTTCTCAGATAAAAGACTCTCTAAGTTAGCTAATACCACAGAGGAAAATATCAGAAAAATAAGATCAAAATTGAAAATTTTTCCTGTTTATAAAAAAGTAGATACTTGCGCCTCTGAATTTAAATCATTTACCCCATATATGTATTCTTCTTATCAGAGAAATTTTTCCGTTGGTTCCGAGTGTGAGGCGGATCCATCTAATAGAAAAAAAATTATTATTCTTGGAGGTGGCCCTAATAGAATTGGCCAAGGTATTGAATTCGATTACTGTTGTTGCCAAGCTAGTTTTGCTTTGAAAAAAGCTGGGTATGAAACAATAATGGTTAATTGTAATCCTGAAACTGTTTCAACAGATTATGATACGAGTGACAGATTGTATTTTGAGCCATTAATAGAAGAATTTGTTTTTAATATTATTAAAAGAGAAAAAGTTAAAGGAAACTTGGTAGGTGTCATTACGCAATTTGGTGGACAGACACCTATAAAGTTGGCCAAGTTTTTACATGAAAACAAACTTCCAATATTAGGAACTCAATATACTTCAATCGATTTAGCTGAAGATAGAAATAGATTTAGAAATCTTTTGAGTAAATTAAAATTAAAACAAGCTAAAAGTGGAATAGCAAAAACATTTTCACAGGCATTAAAAATAGCTGAAAAAATTGGATTACCCCTTATGGTTAGACCTTCCTATGTTTTAGGAGGAAGAGCAATGGAAATTGTACATGAAAAAAAACAACTTAAGAATTTTGTACAGGAGGCATTTAAAGCGGCAGAAAAAAATCCAATTTTAATTGACAAATTTATAGATAATGCAATGGAAGTAGATGTTGATGCACTATCAGATGGCAAACAAGTATTTGTCGCAGGAGTCATGCAGCATATTGAAGAAGCAGGAATTCATTCCGGTGACTCGGCTTGCAGTTTGCCTCCAGTTTCTATTAAACCTTTTTTGATTAAAGAGATTGAGAACCAAACTAAAAAGTTGGCCCTAGCACTTAAGGTAAAGGGTTTTATGAATGTACAATTTGCAATTAAGAACGATGAAATTTTTGTTATAGAAGTTAACCCTAGGGCAAGCAGAACTGTACCATTTGTATCAAAAGCAAAAAATCTTCCATTAGCCAAAATTGCATCTAGAGTAATGGCGGGTGAAAAATTATCTAAATTTAATTTAAGAAGTAAAACAAAAAAAATGTTTGCGGTAAAAGAGGCGGTATTCCCATTTAATAAATTTCCAAATAGTGATCTTTTACTTGGTCCAGAGATGAAATCTACCGGAGAAGTAATGGGTTTCGATGAAAATTTTGGTATGGCTTTTGCCAAAAGTCAAATGGCAGCTTCTAACTCGCTTCCTACAAAAGGTTTAGCATTTATATCACTAAAAAATAGCCATAAAAACGAAGGTGTAGATTTGGCAAAACAGTTAAATAAGCTTAACTTCAAACTTTGCGGTACTGGAGGAACAGCTGCATATATTAATAAGCATGGAATTAAATGTAAAAAAATAAATAAAGTCAATCAAGGATCACCTCATATTGTCGATGTCCTTAATGCAAAAAAAATTGCTCTAGTAATTAATACTGGTGGAGGTAATAGTGAAAAACAACTAAACGATGCTTTAGCATTAAGAAGAGCAACTTTAGCAAATAAAGTCCCTTATTGTACAAATATGTCGACAGCAAAAGTTTGTATTGAAGGTATTAAGTCTCTTAAAAATAAAGAGATTAAAGTAACTTCTCTACAAGAGATTTAAAATTTTATCTTACTTTCCAGTCAGTCTTGAAAGTAACGTAGTTAATTTGAATACATCTGCGCTCCTTTTTAATCTCTTTTTTTTCCATACCATGCCAAGAGTTTGGTCCACTAGTAAAGAAATATCCATAATTATGTTTATACGGAACTGTTTTTACTTTGGTTAATTTAGTATCGTAGAAATCTGTTCCTAGATTTTCAGTCTCATTATGAAGGTTGATAAAAACTATTGATGACATTAATTTTTCTTTAATATCACAATGGGGTTTAAGCCAAAAACCTTCTCTATCACAAATAACTTCTAGTCTGACATAAGAATTACTTAAATCTTTTCCTATTAAGCTGCTAATTTTTTTGTAAACTTTAGGGGATCTCAGCTCCTCAATAAAATTTTTTAGATGTGGAAATTGATTTGCATTTTCTTTAGTAACGTAGCATCTTATTTTTTTTGCCTTTCCTCCATCTTTGATACCTGAACGAAAAGCACCATCTCCACCATCAAGCGCTCTAGTACCGTCGTAGTTTAAATTTTCTTTTTTAGGGTCAGCAATATCTGCATTACTAATTTCCGCAATAGCTTCTTTGGTTAAAGGTTGATTAATTTCAAAATGTTTAAAAGGATCGTTGAACGATTTAGTTCTGCTTTCTAATGACTTAAATAATTCCATTTTTTTTCATCTTTTCGTTAATCAAAGGCGATATTCTGTTTACTTCGTCGAGTTTGCTATATGACCATAAATCAATTTTATCTGTCAAATCTTTTATTATATTTAATTGTTTAAATTGGGAGAAAAATTTTTGGAATCTTAGATTATTCTTCTTTGGTTTCATTTGTGCCACATAAATTGGTTTTTTAGTAATTGCAGCTTCAGAAATCATAGAGGTAGAGTCGCAAGTTACAACAATATAATCTGAGATTGAAAGTGCAGACAAGTAAGCTTTTTTATCTACATCTTTTATCACCATGTGATCGTGACCAAAAGAATTATAAGCCTTTTTAATAATATCTGATGGAGTCCTATAAGAAGGTATTACAACTAATTTGTATTTATCCCTGGTAAAAATAGATTTTATTTTGTTAAATAGAAAATGAATCTCTTTTTCAGAATAAGTGTAATATTTATTTGGCCCACCAATAATAAAGGCAATTATTTTTTTGTTTTCTTTATCAATCTTTAAATAATTGTTTTCTTTTGAAATTTCTTTTTCAGAGAGATAATGAATTGCTCCAGTTGTTTTGATTACATTATTTCCTATTATATTATCATGTTCAGGACAAATGATTAAATCAAATCTGTCTAATGAAACTTTTGGGTCTTGAATATGAATCGTAAAGATTTTTTCTTTATATTTTTTTTTTAAAGCTAAAGAAGGTATTACACTTTTTCTTCCACAAGAAATAATTATTTTCGAATCGAATATAAATTGATTCTCTAGAACGCTCATAGATATAGGTGTAAGAAATGGTGGTATAAGATTCCAAAACTTTTTAAGTTTAATTTCTTGATGTTTATAGTTTAAATTCAAAGCTTTTGCTAAGCCTTCGACCTGACTAACCATACCGTGCATACCTTGCGTTAAAAGGAGTGCTTTTAATTTTGACATTTGTTACTATATACCTTCATTAGAATGAATAATAAATCATCTAAACATACAAAAGTGTTGATTCTTGGATCAGGACCAGCAGGTTATACTGCAGCGATATATGCTGCTAGAGCCCTTCTTAAACCAATATTAGTTTTTGGGTCTGAGCCTGGTGGACAACTTACAACAACAACAGATGTTGAGAATTTTCCAGGTTTTGCAAAAGTAATTCAAGGACCATGGTTGATGGAAGAAATGAAAGGCCAAGCGAAAGCTGTGGGTACCGAGATGATTCAAGATCATATTAAAAAAGTTGATCTTTCAAAAAAGCCTTTTTCAGCTCATGGCGACAGTGGTCAAATTTATACTGCAGATAGCATTATTATCTCCACAGGCGCTCAAGCAAGATGGTTAAATTTAGAGTCTGAACAAAAATTTAGGGGATTTGGAGTATCTGCTTGTGCAACATGTGATGGTTTTTTCTTTAAAGAAAAAGAAGTTGCAGTTGTTGGTGGTGGAAACGCTGCAGTAGAGGAAGCAATGTTTTTAACTAAATTTGCCTCTAAAGTTCATTTGATACATAGAAGAAATGAGTTAAGAGCAGAAAAATTATTACAAGAAAAACTTAAAGCTAACAAAAAAATTCAAATTATTTGGGACAGTGTGGTTGAAGAAGTTATGGGAACAAATGAGCCCAAAGGAGTTAATGGAATAAAAATAAAAAATGTTAAAACTAAAAAAACATCTGAGCTTAAAGTTGATGGTTTATTTATAGCAATAGGCCACGACCCAGCTACGGCTTTATTTAAAGATCAGTTAAAAATGGATAAAGAAGGTTATTTGATTACCAAACCAGACTCAACTATTACAAATATACCAGGAGTATTTGCTGCTGGAGATGTAAAAGATAAAATTTTTAGGCAAGCAGTCACTGCTGCTGGCATGGGTTGTATGGCTGCACTGGAAGCTGAAAAGCATTTATCTAGTAAATAAAGTGAAAAACAATTTACATGTATTTTTAGGTTCTACTGTTGCCGACGCAGCTGCAAGACCTTTGCATTGGGTGTATAATCAAAAAAAATTACTGAATTATATTAGAGGAAAAAAAGATTTTACTTTTTTAAAAAAAAATAAAAGCCCTTTCTATAGCATTAAAACTGGTAAAGTTTCTGGTTACAATGATATTGGTCAAGTCATGTTCAAAACATTAATTGAGGGACATACAAATATTGAGGGTAGATTCAAAAAAAATATTATTAAAAATTTTGGTCCTGGGAGCATATATTGGAAAAATTATAATCTAAGAGCAAAATATAGAAAAGTTAAAGACTGGCGTGGAATCATTAAAGGTCCTTGGATACATCAAAATATAATCGAAACTGTTCAAAATATTAAAAAGGGAAAAAAATTAACAGGAGGAAGAAAAGTAAATGAGTCTGATGGTTTCTGTGCTGCACTACCTTACTTTTTATATGGTTATGGTTTTAAAAATTTAAAAAAAATTATTTCTTTTGTCACAGTTTCAAAAATTAGTTTAAAGTATGCTTTAGCTAAATTTCATTTAATTGATTTGGCTCTTAAAGGTTCAAAAGATCCTATAAAAGAATTTACTTCAAAATATAAAAATAATTTATATTTTAAAAACATTATCAAAAATATTAATAAAATAAAGAAATTAAAAAAAGAACCTCATCCGCAAGTAGTAAAAAAACTTGGAATGGCTTGTAGTTATCCTGGTACTTTTGATAGTTCAGTTCATTCTATTTTAACCTCTTCTAATTATAAAAGCGCTGTTTTAAAAACAATTAAAGCAGGAGGATGTAACTGTTCTAGAGTAAACTTTATTGGAGCATATTATGCGGCATTAAAAGGAGTAGGATCTATTCCAAATTCGTGGGTAAAAAAAACAGATGCAGCTAAAAGAATTTTAAGGCAAAATTAATTATTTAAGCTATCACAAAAATCTTTAATTCTTGTTATGGCCTTTTTTAAATTTTCCATAGAGGTTGCATAAGATATTCTAAAATAACCATCTAATCCAAAGGCAGATCCTTGAACTACAGCAACCATAGATTTCTCTAATAATTTTTGAACAAATTCAGTATCAGTTTTGAGTTTAGTTTTTTTATTTAAGAGCCCTTTACAGCTTGGAAAAACATAAAAAGCTCCGTTTGGTGTTAAACAATTGACTCCTTTAATACTATTTAAACTACTGACAACAAAATCTCTTCTCTCTTTGAAAGCTTCTGCTCTTTCTTTAATAAAATTTTGTTGCCCATTTAATGCCTCAACTGCTGCTGCCTGACTAATAGATGAAGGATTTGAAGTAGATTGAGATTGTATCTTTCTAATTGCATTAATTATTTCTTTAGGACCTGCCGCATAACCAATTCTCCAACCTGTCATCGCGTAAGACTTGCTTACTCCATTCATGGTCAAAGTTCTCTCTTTAAGTTTTGAAATTTGAGCAATTGTAAAAAAATCAAAGTCTTCGTATCTAATATGTTCATAAATGTCGTCGCTTAAAATAAAAATTTTTTTATTTTTAAGTAATACTTTTGATAAATCTTCTATTTCTTTTTTTGTATATCCTGCTCCAGTCGGATTAGATGGAGAGTTTAAAATAAGCCATTTTGTTTTTTTAGATATTGCTTTTTCTAATTTTTTTGCTGAAAGTTTAAAACCATCTTTTTCTTCACACTTTATAACCTTAGGAGTGCCACCAGCTAATAAAACCATATCGGGGTAAGAAACCCAAAAAGGTGCTGGTATAATTACCTCATCTCCTTTATTCAATGTTGCCATGAAGGTGTTATATATAACTTGTTTGCCTCCAGTTCCGACTGTAATTTGGTCAGTTGTATAATTTAAATTATTCTCTCTTTTAAACTTTTCAACAATTGCTTTTTTTAAGTCTGGAGTTCCATCAACTGCTGTGTACTTAGTATCACCTTTTTTGATAGCTTCTATAGCAGCCTCTTTAACATTGTCTGGGGTGTCAAAATCTGGCTCTCCAGCACCTAATCCTATAACATCCTTCCCACTTGCCCGCATTTCCCTAGCTTTTGTAGTAACTGCTATGGTAGGCGACGGTTTTATACGTTTTAAATTGTTGGAAATTATGCTCATTGAATTTTATAATGTTTTTTTTAATTATTAATATCACAGAATGCAAAATACGTATCAAGAAAAAATATTAGATTTAGAAAATACTAACAACTCTATAAATAAAAAATTAGAGGGAGGTATTAAATTTAAAATAAAAAGTAATTTTCAACCTGCTGGAGACCAGCCTCAGGCTATAAAAAAACTGATTACTAATCTTAAAGGCCAAAAGAACGAACAAGTCTTACTTGGTGTTACAGGCTCAGGGAAAACTTTCACGATGGCAAAAGTCATTGAAGCATCCAATAGACCAGCTTTGGTACTTGCTCCAAACAAAACGTTGGCCGCGCAGCTTTATGGAGAGTTTAAAAATTTTTTTCCTGATAATGCTGTTGAATATTTTGTGTCCTATTATGACTATTATACTCCAGAAGCTTATGTTCCAAGATCTGACACTTACATAGAAAAAGAGGCATCTATTAATGAACAAATAGACAGGATGAGGCATTCAGCTACTAGGTCACTATTGGAAAGAGATGATGTAATAATTGTTGCAAGTGTTTCATGTATCTACGGTCTTGGATCTGTAGAGGCTTACTCAAAAATGACTATAACTCTAAAAAAAAACTATGAATATGACAGAGATCAATTAATTAGGGCATTTATTAACTTGCAATATAAAAGAAATGATCAAAATTTTTTTAGAGGAACATTTAGAGTTAGGGGGGAAAATTTGGAAATATTTCCTTCACATTTAGAAGATAGAGCTTGGAGATTAAGTTTAAATTTAAATAAATTAGAAAAAATTGAAGAATTTGATCCTTTAACTGGAGATAAGACAAATGATTTTTCAATTATAAAAGTTTATGCTAACAGTCACTATATTACTCCTAAACCAACAATCGATCAGGCTATTCAAGAGATTAAAAAAGAACTAGAGATCACTTTAAAAAAACATCAGGATAACAACAAATTATTAGAGGCACAAAGATTAAGAGAAAGGACAAAATTTGATTTAGAAATGATTGAGGCTACAGGCACTTGTGCTGGAATTGAAAATTATTCACGATTTTTGTCAGGAAGAAAACCTGGGGAACCTCCCCCAACATTATTTGAATACTTTCCTGATAATACAATTATTTTTGTTGATGAAAGTCACGTAACCGTACCACAGCTTAATGGAATGTACAAAGGTGACAGAACAAGAAAAAGTACATTAGCTGAATATGGTTTTAGGCTTCCATCATGTATGGATAATAGACCTTTAAAGTTTGAAGAATGGGATTTAATGAGAACTCAAACAATATTCGTATCTGCTACGCCCGGACCGTGGGAATTGAAACAAACAAAGAATGAATTTATAGATCAAATTATCCGTCCTACAGGTTTAATAGATCCACCCGTAGAGATAAGGCCGGCAAAAACTCAAGTGGACGATTTAATGCACGAGGCAAAAGAAATCGTAAAAAAAGGTTTTAGAATTTTAGCTACAACGTTAACAAAAAAAATGGCTGAGGATTTAACTGAGTATCTTCATGAAAATGGATTAAAGGTAAGATATATGCACTCTGACATCGATACACTGGAAAGAATAGAAATTATAAGAGATTTGAGAATGGGTGTATTCGATATCTTAGTTGGAATAAATTTATTAAGAGAGGGATTGGATATTCCTGAATGCGCCTTGGTTGCAATACTTGATGCAGACAAAGAGGGCTTCTTAAGATCAGAAACATCTTTAATTCAAACTATAGGAAGAGCTGCTAGAAATGTAGATGGAAAGGTAATTTTATATGCAGACAAAATTACAAAAAGCATTGACAAGGCTATCAAAGAAACTGATAGAAGGAGAGATAAGCAACTACAATATAACAAAAAAAATAAAATTACAGCAGAGTCAGTTAAAAAAGAAATAAGTGATATTTTAGAGTCAGTTTATGAGAAAGACTATGTAAAAATAAGCGAAGGTTCAAATGTTGGTGGAAATCTTAAGAAACATTTAAAAGCTCTTAACAGAAAAATGAAAGAGTCAGCTGCTAATTTGGAATTTGAAGAAGCTGCCAAAATTCGTGATGAAATGAGAAAGTTAGAAGCGAGTGAGCTAGAGATATCTTTAAATCCAAAAATAAACCAGTACAAATTAAAAAATAAAGTATACCCTAAAGGGAGATCAACAATGGGGATGCCGGGCACAAAGCCTAGAAAAGCAATAAAAAAATGGAAGCCAAAAAGATAATTATTACAGGTGGCGCAACAAGAATTGGGGCCGCTATCGCGAAAAGTTTAGCTGGTTACGATATTAGTATCACAATTCATTATAATAAATCAAAAAATTTGGCTGATAAATTAAAAAAAGAATTAGAAGATTTAGGTAGCAATGTATTTTTAATTAAGGCCGACTTAAATAATTCCAATCAAGTACGAAAATTAATAAAAGATGCTTTTAATAAAATGAAAGGTTTAGACTGTCTTATTAATAACGCTTCAGTTTTTGAAAACGATAACCTTAATAACTTTAACGATAAAAGCTTTTCAAAACACATGAATGTTAATTTAAAAGCCCCAGCCTTATTAACTCAAAATTTTAAAAAATATGTAAAAAAAAACTATGGGATTATCATTAATCTTATAGATCAAAGAATTAAAAAATTAACACCTTATTTTCTATCTTACACTTTAAGTAAATCAGCTTTAGGAACACTTACTATAACTTCAGCCATGAAATTAGCTCCTAATATTAGAGTGAATGCTATATCTCCCGGTCCAACTCTTAAGAATAAAAGACAATCAGAATCTCATTTTAAAAAACAATGGAAATCGGTTTTATTGAAGAGGCAAGTGAATTTAGAAAACATCATTGAAACAGTAAAATTTCTTATAAAAAATGACAATATAACAGGAGAAATAATAAATGTTGATAGCGGCCAAAGACTCGCGTGGTTAACACCTGATATAATAAACATAAAAGAATGAAAATAATTAAATTAAAAGATAAAAAAAAATATAAATACAAAAGAAAAGTAAGTATTAAAAACTTAATACTAAAAATTTCAGTAGGTCTTCATGATTTTGAAAAAAAAAAGAAGCAAAGAGTGAGATTTAATATTGATATTTCGACTTACTCAAATATTAAGCCTAATAATAATAATTTGGCATCTATAGTAAATTATGAGGATATTATAAACAAAATAACGTATATTACAGAAAAGAAACATCATGAACTTTTAGAAGATTTAGCAGAAAATATTTTTGATATAATTTTTGATAACAGAATAGTAAAAAAAATTAATCTTAAATTAGAGAAATTAGATATAATTAAGAATACAGAATCCGTGGGTATAGAGGTGTCAAAAAGCAGAGATGAATAATAGTTTAGAATTAGGAAAGAAAGTTATTAAAGAAAAAATTCCACTTACACCGAAAAATCCTGGTGTTTATAGAATGATAAGTGTTTCTGGGGAAATTTTATATATTGGAAAGGCTAAAAATATTCCAAATAGACTTAAAAGTTACGTTTCCGATACAAACTTACCAATAAGAACCGAGAGAATGCTTTCTCTAACACATAACCTAGAGGTAACTACTACTAGTAACGAGAGCGAAGCTCTTCTTCTAGAAGCTAACCTTATCAAAAAACATAAACCAAGATTTAATATTTTGTTGAGAGATGATAAATCGTTTCCATATATTTATATCGGTCACAAAGATAAATGGCCTCAATTAACTAAACTTCGTGGAAAAAAATCAAGAAATGGTTATTATTTTGGGCCCTTCGCTTCTATAGGATCTGCAAATTGGACAATTAAAATTTTACAAAAGATTTTCCAAATACGGGTTTGTGACGATACTGTTTTTAAAAATAGAGAGAGACCTTGTATTTTATATCAAATTAAAAGATGTTCTGGTCCTTGCGTCGGGCATATTGAAGAGTCTCAATATAAAAGAACTGTGTCGGATGCTATAGATTTTATCTCTGGAAAATCAAGAAGAATACAAAAATCTTTATCAAAAGACATGGAACTAGCGAGTAAAGAATTAGATTTTGAAAAAGCTGCCATAGCTAGAGATAGAATAAAAGCTTTAACTCAAATTCAGACCTCGCAAAAAATAAATCAAACAAATTTAAATGAAGCTGATGTGGTAAGTATTTATAAAGAGTCAGGCAAAACGTGTGTTCAAGTTTTCTTTTTTAGATCAAAACAAAACTGGGGAAATCAAGCTTTTTTCCCGAAGCACGATACAGATGACAATATAAAAGAAATCATGACTTCTTTTTTAACCCAGTTTTATGAAAATAAAGTAGTGCCAAGTATGATAATAACTAATACTGAGGTTAAAGATTTAAAGCTTTTAGAAAATGCCTTTTCCCTAAAAGAAAAAAGAGATGTTTTAATAAAAAAAGCAAAGAGTAAGGATGAAGTAAGTATATCAAATTTAGCAGAAAAAAATGCTAAACAAGCTTTAACCCAAAAACTTTATCAAACTGAAAGTAACAACAATTTAATAGAAACCTTAGCCAACAAATTTGATTTAAACAATAATATTAATCTTATTGAAGTTTATGATAACAGTCATATTCAAGGTAGTGATTCAATTGGAGCTTTAATATGTTTTGGTAATGAGGGTTTTATCAAAAAACGATATAGAAAATTTAATATTAAGAATGAAAAAGTTAAAAACGATGATTACGGTATGATGAAAGAAGTTTTATTTAGAAGGTTTTCAAAAGCAATTAAAGAAAAATCGGGTTCTCTTTCCTTGCCAGAATTGATTTTAATAGATGGTGGTAAGGGTCAATATTCAGTAAGTAGAGAAGTGTTAAATGAGTTAGGTTTACATGATTTGCCAATATTAGCTGTTGCAAAAGGTAAAAATAGGCATGCTGGTGAAGAAAAAATATATCACGAAAATAAAGAGTATATTTTAAAAAAAAATGATCCTTTGCTATTTTTTATACAAAGATTACGGGATGAAGCTCATAGATTTGCTATAAGCACGCATAGAGCAAAAAGGAAAAGGGGGTTAAGTAAATCTTTATTGGATCAAATTGAAGGAATAGGAAAACAAAGAAAGAGATCTTTACTAAATCATTTTGGGTCAGCAAGATCAGTAGAATCTGCTAGCTTAGAAGATTTAAAGTCTGTAGAAGGTATTGAAGAAAGCATGGCAAAGAAAATATATGATTACTTTCATGAATAAAAATGAAGTTTAAAATTCCAAATATACTTACAATAGGAAGGATTATTATAGTTCCTATATTTGTGTTTACTTTTTTCTTGCCTGGTTTTTTTGGTGATCTTATACCCTTTTTTCTTTTTGTATTAGCAAGTTTTACGGATTATTTAGATGGTCTATTAGCTCGGTTATTTAAAGAGGAATCCAAACTCGGTGAATTATTAGATCCTATTGCTGATAAAATTCTAGTCTCCACTGCCCTTCTTTTACTTATAATGAACGGAACAATAAAAAATTTTGAAGTAATTGCCGCTATAATAATTATTACCCGTGAAATTATTATTTCAGGCTTAAGAGAATTCTTAGCTAAAGGTAGTATATCAATGCCGGTGACAAGCTTGTCAAAGCTTAAGGCATTTATACAAATGTTTGCAATAGCTGTACTTTTAACAGGAGATTTTGGTAACAAGGTTATAAATTTTCAAGACTATAACGCTCAAACTATCGGCATTATTCTTTTATGGCTATCAGCAGCCATAACTCTATATACAGGTTATGGGTATATGGCAAAAGGCATAGATCATGCTTTAAGTGAAGATGATAAATCTTAAGCAGCAGACTTTTTTCTTACTTTGTTTTGATAACTATCACTTAGATCTTTTATAAGTTCACAAACTTTAAAATCAAATTTATCAATTTTAGAAACGGGAGTAATTTCCGCGGCTGTCCCTGTTAAAAAACAACCTACAAAACTTTCCATTTCATTTGGTGCAATTTTTCTCTCATTCACTTGTATATTTTTAGCCTTAGCTATTTCAATAACTGCTCTTCGAGTGATACCATCAAGAAATGAGTCGGGTGTTGGAGTGTGTAACTGTCCATCTTTTGATTTAAAAAAAATATTGGCCCCTGTTGCTTCAGCAATATTTCCCTCAAAATCTAACATCAAAGAGTCCGTAAATCCCTGCTCTTCCGCTTCATGTTTTGACAAAGTACATATCATGTATAACCCAGCAGCTTTAGTATCCCAAGGAATAGTATTAGGAGCTGGTCGTCTCCATTTAGATATATTTAATTTAATTCCTTCTATTTTTAATTTTGGATCAAAGTATGATCCCCATTCCCATGTTGCTATTGCCACATGAACTTTATTTTTTTGAGCTGATATTGCCATCATTTCGCTCCCTCGCCAAATCACTGGTCTTACATATCCATTTTTTACCTTTTGTATATTTACAATATTTTTACAAGCTTCGTTTATTTCTTTTTGATTGTATGGAACTTTTATTCCCATTCTTTTTGCAGAGTAAAATAATCTTTCTGTATGCTCTTCAAGTTTAAATATTTCTCCGTCATACACTCTTTCTCCCTCAAAAACACAGCTAGCATAATGCAGTCCATGGTTTAACACATGGATTTGAGCATCTTTCCAATTTACTGCTTTGCCATTAAACCAAATTTTACCTGATCTTTTATCGTAGGGTATCATTTCCATAGAAAAAAATAATATATCTTTTTTTTTGTTAGAAAAAAGTATATTTCTTAATAGCATAAGTCAATATAGCTGACCAATTATGAAAGACTTACTTTATCTTAAAGACGAGCAAATTAAAGACTTTATACAATTACTATATTATGCCTACAGAGAAACTTATTCTGATCCGAAAGATATACTGTCAAAAAAATTTTTTGGGCCTGCGCATTTAAGAGCTTTGAATTTAATTGAGAGTAATCCGGGTATAAGTCTTGGGGAACTAATATATAAACTTAAAATTACTAAACAAAGTATTAATAGAGTAATTAGAGATTTATTAAAATCAAAAATGATAAAGCAGCAAAAAGACGATTCGGACACTAGAAAAAAGAAATTATTTCTCGATAAAGATGGTAAGATTTTTTTTGATATTATTTATAAAAAACAAAAAAAAAGAATTTTTAATGCTTTAAAAAATTCTGAACCAGAGTCAGTTGTTAAATTTAAGGAGGTTTTAAAAAAAATAATAAATGGGTAACCTAAATCATATTCTTGTAGTAGACGATGATGATCGTATTAGAAATCTTCTAAAAGAGTACCTTAAGGAAAATAAGTTTTTAGTTTCTACAGCACAAGATTCAAAAGAAGCTAAAATAAAATTAAACCATTTCAGATTTGACTTAATAATTCTTGATGTAATGATGCCTGGTCAAAGTGGTTATGAACTTACTAGAGAAATTAAGGGAAATAATAGTCCACCAATAATTCTTCTCACCGCCAAAGGTGAAGTTGAAAATAGAATTAAAGGCCTTGAACTTGGAGCGGATGATTATATTGGAAAACCATTTGAACCTAAAGAGTTGCTTCTAAGAATCAATAATATTCTTTCAAAAAAGTTTAAGATTGATCTTGAAAAAAAATACTATGTAGGTAGAGCTTCTATAGACTTAAATAAAATGATAATAGAATTAAATAATAGCCAAAGAAAAATTAATGTTACTGAAAAAAAAATTTTAATTGAAATGTTGTCAAATCCAGGCAAAACTTATTCAAGATCTCGTATTGGGGAACTGTCTGGAATTCTACAAGAGAGATCGATTGATGTCATGATAACTCGTCTGAGACAAAAAATTGAAATCGACCCAAAGAATCCAAAATATTTACAAACAATAAGGGGCTCAGGCTATGTTCTCTGGATTGAATAATTATTTTAAAAAGATCTTACCCAAAGGTTTGTTTTATAGATCTTTGATAATAGTTGCGGCACCAACAATTCTTTTACAGCTAATCGTGACAATTGTTTTTTTTGACAGTATATGGATTAAAGCAAATAAGGGTATGACAAGGTCAATAGTGGGAGAGATAAAAACACTAAGCGATGTTTACAATTCAGATAATGAAGACCAAATAAATTACATTACTGATATATATAAAAAAAACTTTGACTTTGTCATTAACTCTATAGATGAGCCTCTCCCAGTTGAAGTTTTCGAAAGAAGATTTAGTCCAATGGATAGGTCTTTAAGGCGTGAGCTTAAATCAACTTTTGGAAATGATAACTATTGGTTTAATACTATAAACTATTTAGATATCGTTGAAGTGAGAATAAGATCGGGAAATAAAAACTTGCAGTTTTTCTTTCCAAAAGAAAGAATAGCAACTTCTTCTGTCAGATTATTTGTTTTATGGATAACATTGCCTTCTATTCTTTTAATATTTATAGCAATACTTTTTTTAAAAAATCAAACTAGACCAATTACAAATCTTGCTAAAGCAGCACAAAGGTTTGGAAAAGGGGACTATATAAATGAATTTAGACCTTCAGGTGCAAGAGAGATTAGAAATGCTGCTTATGAATTTGACAGAATGGCAAAAAGAATTAATAGACATTTAAATCAAAGATCTGAAATGCTCTCGGGTATTAGTCATGATTTAAGAACACCCTTAACAAGATTAAAATTACAACTGGCCATGGTCAATAACAAAGAAATTTCAAATAATATGTCAAAAGATATTGATGAAATGGAAAATATGTTAAATGATTATCTTCAGTTCGCAAAAACTCAGACTAAGGAAAATACCGAAAAAATTTATTTAAAAGATATTTTTCAAATTGTTGAAAATAGATTCAAAAATTCAAATTTGAAAATAAATGTTAAAAGTGAAATTGCTTTGTACGGAAGAAAAAATGCTCTCCAAAGATGTTTTTCAAATATAATTAATAATGGGCTTGTATATGGAGAAAAAATAAATGTTAACGTTGAAAAAAGTTCAAATAGAGTGGTGATTTTATTTGACGATAATGGGCCTGGTATCCCAGTAGAACACTATAAAAATGTATTTAAACCTTTTTTTAGATTAGATAAAAGTAGAAGTTTAAACAAGTCTGGGGTTGGTTTGGGCTTGGCTATAGTTGAGGACATTGTAAACTCCCACGGGGGGAAAATTCAATTATCGAAAAGTAACATGGGTGGATTGCAAGTTAAGATTTCTTTGCCTTTTTAGTTTTTTTTATCATTTTTTTTATTTGTATATCTTGTTTTTCTACCAGTTTTTTAAGCACTTCGAATTCTTCTCTTGAAACTAGATCTAGTTTACTAACAATATTATCTTTTTTGAATTTAAAATTTGTTATTAATTCTTTTTTAACATCATTGGCAGTTAAAATTCCAGCTTCTAACAAGCTTGATATGGTCTTCATTATTTTTTCTTTATCTGACACACCATATCTTATTTGATAAGTATATTTTTTTCAATTATGTTATTAATTTAACATGTATACTCATAATTTAAATCCTATAATTTTTGATTTTGGTATTCTGTCTTTAAGATGGTATTCACTAGCTTATATAGCGGGCATTCTTCTCGGATGGTGGTACGGAAAAAAAATTATTTCACTTATAAATAACCGAGGTCAAAATAATTACGATTTAAATCTGTTTGATGACTTTATCACCTATGTAATTATCTCTATAATTATAGGAGGAAGATTAGGTTATGTGTTTTTTTATAATGCAAGCTATTTTATAGCAAATCCTATTGAAATTTTTTTCATTTGGAACGGGGGGATGTCGTTTCACGGAGGTCTCATAGGATTAATCTTTGCAACAATTATTTTTTCGAAGAAAAAAAATTTTAATAATTTAGTCTTGCTTGATGTGGTTGCTTGTGTTGCTCCTATTGGAATATTTTTTGGTCGATTAGCAAATTTTATAAATAGTGAGCTTTACGGGAAACCAACAGATCTTCCTTGGGCAGTCACTTTCCCATTAGTTGACCCTAAGGCGAGACATCCCTCACAAATTTATGAAGCTCTCCTAGAAGGTTTGTTATTATTTTTGATTTTAAATTTTTTGATAAGAAAACTAACATATAAAAAAGGTATAACTGCTGCTTCATTTTTAATCTTCTACTCTATGTTCAGAATTATTTCAGAATTTTATAGAGAGCCAGATCTACAAGTTGGATATATTTTAAACTATATTAGTATGGGATCTTTGCTAAGTTTTTTTATGCTTGTAATTGGAATAACGATGTATTTTAAGATTAAATGACTTTTCAAAACGGGATCCTTCCGATAGATGAATTTATTGAAGTAGCTTTATACGATAAAAACTTTGGATACTACTCACAAAAAAATCCATTTGGGAAAAAGGGGGATTTTATAACTGCCCCATTAATATCCTCATTATTTAGTGAAATGATAACTGTATGGGCAATATCCTATTGGATTGCACTTGGCAAACCGAAAAAATTTTCTTTTGTTGAACTAGGTCCAGGAAATGGAGCTTTCTGTAAAATCTTTTGTAGAACTATAAAAAATTTTCCAGAGTTTGAAAAGTCAGTAAAAATTTATTTATTAGAAAAGAGTCAAAAACTAATCAAAACACAAAAAAGTTTTATTAAGAATAAAAATATTACCTGGATTAAAAATCTCAAAGAGGTAAAGAATGGCCCAATTCTTTTTTTTGGTAACGAATTTTTTGATTCAATACCAATTAAACAGTTTCAAGTAAATAATTCAAAAGTTTTTGAAAAATTTATTAGTTTGAAAAAAGGAAAATTTGAAAAATTTATTTTTAAAAAAACATCTAAAAAGATTATAAAGAAATTAAATAATTTAAATTTACTTAAAAAAAATGGTATTATTGAATATCCGCAAAAGGGATTGAAAATTTTAGAATTAATTGTAAAAAAAATTCATAAGCAAAAAGGAGGTATTTTGCTTATAGATTATGGTTATAAAAAATCTCATGGTAATGATACTTTACAATCATTAAAATCACAGAAAAAAAATATTTATTATAAAAATATTGGAAAAGCAGACATTACATATTTAGTAAATTTTGAGCTTTTAAATAAATTTTTTATTAAAAAAAAACTTTTTTTTAATAATATAGTTGATCAAAGTTTCTTTTTAAAAAAACTAGGTATAATAGAGAGAGCGGAAATTTTATCAAAAAAAAAGACCTTTAAAGAAAAGTCTGATCTATATTATCGATTAGATAGACTTTTAAGTGAAAATAAAATGGGTAGTTTATTTAAAGTTATATTTGCAGCAAATAAAAAAACAAAGTTTAAAATAGGATTTTATTAGTGTATTTTTCCCGAAAATTAAAAAAATTTAGAGAAATTAATCACTGTTTTTTTTCAAGAAAAGGCGGTTTTTCTAAAGGTATTTATTATAGTCTTAATTGTGGTCAAGGATCAAAAGATAATAAAAAAAATATTTACAAGAATTTAAAGCTTGTAATAAAAAAAATTAAAGTTAATAAAAAAAAACTAGCCTTAATGTATCAAACACATAGTAATAAAGTAGTTGTAATTAACACAAAAAATAAAAATAAATTAAAATATAAATCTGATGCCTTGATTACAAAAATTAAAGGCTTGGCTTTAGGAGTTGTTACAGCTGACTGTGTCCCAATAATTCTTTTTGATGTAAACAATCATATTATTGCCTGTATTCATGCTGGATGGAAAGGTGCTTCATCTGGGATTATCGAAAATACAATTAAAAAAATTAAAAGATTAAATTCTAAAAACAAAATATATGCTGCTGTAGGCCCTTGTATTGGACATAAAAGTTATGAGGTAGATTTTCCTTTTTACAAAAAATTTATTTTAAAATCCAAAAAAAATAAAATTTATTTTGTTAAAAATAGGAACAATAAAAAATTATTTAATTTACGAAAATATGTAAATGATAAATTAATTAAATTAAATGTTATAGTCGATAATATTCATAGAGATACCTTTACAGATAGACGTAATTTTTTTAGTTACAGAAGGTCCCAAAAACTAGGTCAAAATGATTATGGAAGATGTATTTCTGTAATTGCTTTGACAAAGTTTAGCCAAAATTAATCGTTATATTAATAATTGTTAAAGCTCTTTAACGTTAAATCTTCAACAACAAATTGATTAAGAACAACTGGAAAAGGTTAAAAAATAATTGTATAAATAATCACATTTCATGAAAATTTTATCTGGAACAAGTAATCCTAAACTAAGCAAAGAAATTTCAAAGCTTCTTAAACTCAAACTTGTTAATACGAATATTAAAAGATTTTCCGATGGAGAAATTTATATTGAAATAAATGAAAATATTAGAGGAAATAGTGTTTTTGTAATTCAATCAACTTCAAATCCAGCAAACGACAATTTAATGGAGTTGCTATTGTGTATAGACGCTTTGAGAAGATCATCGGCAAAAAATATCACTGCAGTTATTCCTTACTATGGATATGCTAGACAGGATAGAAAAGTAGTTCCAAGAACATCTATATCTGCAAAAGTTGTTGCTAATTTAATTACAAATGCTGGAGCTAGTAGAGTGGTTACAGTTGATTTGCATGCTGGTCAAATTCAAGGATTTTTTGATATGCCCGTTGATAACCTTTTTACAACCCCTTTATTTGCAAGGTATATCAAAAAAAAATTAAAAAATAAAAAATTAATATGTGTTTCACCAGATGTTGGTGGAGTTCAAAGAACTAGAGGTCTTGCAACAAAGATTAAAGCTGACTTAGCAATTATTGATAAAAGAAGACCCAAACCAGGTAAATCTCAAGTGATGAATATAATAGGTGATGTAAAAGGCAAAACTTGTATTATTGTTGATGATATAATTGACAGTGGAGGAACAATTGTAAATGCAGTTGATGCTTTAAAAAAGAATGGAGCCACCGAAGTTTATGTATTTATCACTCATGCTGTTTTAAGTGGTGACGCTACTAACAAAATTAAAAAGTCAAAAATAAAAAAATTAATTATAACAGACACAATTGATAACTCACAAAAAATAAAGAATAACAATAAAATTGAGGTATTATCTATATCTTCATTAATGGCAGAGGCCATAAAAAGAATTTCTAACTCTACCTCTGTGTCAGATTTGTTTAATTAACACTTGTTTTATTTTTAAAGTTGAGTTAAATAGCATTTTCAAAATAGTTTATTTATGATTAATATAAAAGTTAATAAAAGAGAAAAATCTACAACAGGGTACACTAACAAATTGAGATTAGATGGTTTTATTCCTGCTATTCTATATGGTGGAAAAAATGCTAACGAAAAAATATCCATTGCGAAAAAGGATTTAAAAAATTTTATTCAAAATGAGTCTTTTTTGTCTACAGTTTTCGAAATAGACTTAGATGGGAAAAAAGAAAAAGTTTTACCGCGAGATGTAGCATATCATGTTACTACTAATGAACCAATACACTTAGACTTAATGAGAATTGTTTCTGGTACAAAAATTGTAATAGAAATTCCTGTAAAATTTATAAACAATGATGACTCTCCTGGTCTAAAAAGGGGTGGCGTATTAAATATAGTTAGAAGAAAAGTTGAGTTTAGATGTCCAGCAGATAATATACCCGAAGATATTACAATTGATTTAGCCGGTACCGATATAGGTACAAGTATAAAAATTTCTTCAGTGAAATTACCTGAAAATGTTACTCCAGTTATTACAGACAGGGACTTTGTAATAGCAACTGTTGCAGCTCCTACCATAATCAAAGAGCCAGAAAAACCAGCTGAAGGGGAAACGGCTGAAGGAGCTGAGGGAGAAGCTGCTGCTGAAGGAACAGCAACTACTGCTGAAGCAACAGGCAAAGAAGGTGATGCAGCTAAAAAAGATGAAAAAGGAAAAGAGACACCCTCGGATAAAAAACCAGCTGAGAAAAAACCAGCTGAGAAAAAACCAGCTGAGAAAAAATAAATTATATGCTTTTACTTGTTGGATTAGGAAATCCTGGATCAGATAGTGAGAATAACAGACATAATATCGGATTCAAAATAATTGATGCAATAAATTCTCATTTTAAACTCTCAAAACAAAAACCTAAATTTAAAGGTCTATTAACTACTGGCAATATTGAGTCCAAAAAAGTTTATGCAATCAAACCGCTAACCTTTATGAACAACTCAGGAACAGCTATAAAAGAATTGATAGATTATTTTAAAATTGATGCAAAAAATGTAATAGTTTTTCATGATGATCTAGACATTGATTTTGGTAAAGTTAAAGCTAAGGTAGGAGGTTCTAGCGCTGGCCACAATGGTATAAAGTCTATAGATAAATTTATAGGAACGGATTACTCAAGAGTAAGAGTAGGTATAGGTCATCCCAAGGAAAAAAGAAGAGTCAACAAGCACGTTCTAGAGGATTTTAAAGATGAGGAAGAAGAAAAAATTAAGGAAATTACGGAAAGTATTGTAAAATTAGTACCTACCTTAATTGATAAAAAAATTGATTTATTCTCGAGCAAAGTTAATCAAAACTTAAATGGGATTTAAGTGCGGTATCGTTGGTTTGCCTAATGTTGGAAAATCAACTTTATTTAATGCGTTGACCTCAACAAAAAATGCTGAAGCTGCCAATTTTCCATTTTGTACTATTGACCCAAATATTGGTGTTGTAGATGTACCGGATAGTCGGTTAGACATTCTTTCAAAATTGTCAAATTCGAAAAAAAAAATCTATACCACAATAACTTTTGTAGATATTGCTGGTTTAGTAAAAGGTGCGTCGAAAGGAGAGGGTTTAGGAAACAAATTTTTATCTCATATAAGGGAAGTTGATGCAATTATACACCTGGTAAGATGTTTTGAGAATGAAAATATTCAGCACGTAAATAATAAGGTAAATCCCGTTGAAGATCTTAAAACCATTGAAACAGAGATTGCATTATCAGATATTGAAACTATTCAAAAAAAACTTGAAAAGTCAAAAAAAAAACTCCTGTCTCAAAAGGAAGTGGATATTCTAAAAAAATCCCTTGAAGCTCTTAATAATGGAAAAGAACTAAGTGCTTTTGAAAATTCATCTCTAAAATTTTTAAGTCAAATTGGCTTACTCAGTTTAAAACCAAAAATAATTGTATGCAACGTTGACGAAGAAACTTTGAAAGGTGAAAATGAGCATATTATAAATATTAAAAAAGCTTACCCAAAATCGAAAGTAATTACAATTTGTGCAGATTTTGAAGATCAACTTTCAAGTCTTACAGAAGATGAAAAATCAAAATTTATGAGAGAGATAGGTCTCGAAAAAATGGGTATAAGCAAATTAATAAAAGAGGGCTATGATTTGTTAGGTCTAGTAACTTTTTTTACATCTGGTCAAGAAGAGAGTAGAGCTTGGACGGTTAAGAAAAAAACTTTAGCACCAAAAGCTGCTGGGGTTATTCACTCTGATTTTGAAAAAAACTTTATAAAAGCTGAAGCTATTGATACCGCTGATTTCATAAAATTTGGTAGTGCTGAGAAGTGTAAAGAAAATGGTAAATTAAGAATAGAAGGTAAAGATTACATTGTAAAAGATGGTGATGTTTTATTCTTCAGGGTTAACCCTTGACCAAATTCTTTTCATACTCAAAAAAACTAAAATTGACAATAAAACTAAATATAGAATTACTTTTACTCCAGTTTTATGCCTGCTCTCTAACTCTGGTTCTGCAGCCCAACTTAGAAAAGTAGTAACATCCTTTGCCATTTGATCTACTGTTGCCTCTGTGCCGTCAGCATACTCTACTAAACCATCGGATAAATTATTTGGCATCTTTATTTTATTGCCAATCATATATTTATTATAATAAACCCCTTCGTCTAATATTACTCCAGGAGGTGGATCTTCATAACCAACTAAAACTGAATAAATATAATTAGCCCCTCCTTTTCTCGCTTTTACTAATACGGACATATCTGGAGGATAAGCTCCACCGTTAGCTGCCGCAGCGGCGTTAACATTTGGGTAAGGGCTTACAAATTTATCGGAGGGCCTACCTGGTCTAGTAAACATTTCACCTTGTGCATCTGGACCGTCAGTCACTTCAAATCCTGCTGCTATAGCTTTGACTTCTTCTTCTGAAAATTCAGGACCCCCCGGTTCTCCTAGGTTTCTATAACTTAAATACTGCATAGAATGGCAAGAAGCGCATACCTCGTTGTAAACTTGATATCCCCTTTGTAATGACGCTCTATCAAATTTACCTAATAAACCTTTAAAGCTCCAATCTACTTTTATGGGATCGATTTGTTCTGCTGATTTAATAGTATTAAAGATAGATAAAGATAATAATATATAAAAAAATATTTTAAATTTTTTCATTATCCTTTTTCGCCATTGAATAATCAGCTGATCCCGTGAGGACTGGATCGGATATGCTTAGGGGAACAGGTTCTGTCTTTTCCAAGTATCCAACCACCGGTAATATTACAATAAAGTGTAGGAAATAATAAACTGTTCCAACTCTTGCTAATACTAGGTAAATACCCTCGGCAGGCATTGCTCCTACGTAGCCAAGAACCAACACATCAACTATTAAGATCCAAAAGAATTGCCTGTAAATCGGTCTAAAGACTGCTGATCTTACTTTAGAAGTATCTAACCACGGTAACACAAATAAAATAAATATTGCACCAAACATAAGAATTACACCACCAAGTTTATCTGGAACTGATCTTAAGATTGCGTAGAAAGGTAATAAATACCACTCGGGTACTATATGAGCTGGAGTAACCATTGGGTTAGCTTGTATATAATTATCTGAATGTCCTAAAACATTAGGAGCAAAAAATACAAATCCAGCAAAAATAATCATAAATAAAAGCAAAGCAAAAGCATCTTTAATTGTAATATATGGGTGAAAGGGAACTGTATCTTTAGATGGTTTTTTAATGTCTATTCCAACTGGATTATTATTTCCTGGTACATGTAGTGCCCATATGTGTAGAACAACTAGACCTAATATTAAAAACGGAATTAAATAATGTAAACTAAAAAACCTAGTTAAAGTAGGATTATCAACTGAGTAAGCACCCCACAACCATGTAGTGATGCTATCTCCTACCAAAGGTATCGCACTAAATAAATTTGTAATAACTGTGGCTCCCCAGAAACTCATTTGACCCCATGGTAAAACATAACCCATAAATGCCGCGGCCATCATAAGAAGATAAATCATTAAACCTATTATCCATATTATTTCTCTTGGAGATTTATAAGATCCATAAAACAAAGATCTAAATATGTGAATATAAACTGCTAAGAAAAACATAGATGCACCATTGCTATGAATATATCTAATTAGCCAACCATAGTTTACATCTCTCATTATGTGTTCAACACTTGCGAAGGCTAGGTCTGCATGAGCAACATAATGCATCGCTAAAACTATTCCAGTTATAATTTGTGTTAATAAGCAAAAAGTCAATATACCGCCAAACGTCCACCAATAGTTTAAATTTTTTGGAGTAGGATAATCTGTTAAATGAGATGCCAAAGATAATAAAGGCAATCTATCATTAAACCACTTTCCGGCCTTTGACTTTGGTACGTATTCTTGTTCACTCATAAATTTTACCCAATCTTAATTGTGTTAGCATCAACAAATTCATATTTCGGTATTTCCATATTTTTAGGTGCTGGACCTTTTCTAATCCTTCCAGACAAATCATAGTGTGATCCATGACAAGGACAAAACCATCCTTTGTAATCCCCTTTATTTGAAAGTGGAACACATCCAAGATGGGTACACACTCCAAGCATAACCAACCATTCATCTTTCCCACTTTTAACTCTTTCCTCATCTTTTTCCGGGTGAGGAAGGTCATTTAAAGAAACTGATCTTGCTTCTAATATTTCCTCTTGCGTTCTTCTTTTCAAAAAAACAGGTTTGCCTCGCCACAAAACAGTAATGGACTTACCAGGTTCAATTTGACTTATGTCTACCTCAGTCGTAGCTAAAGCCTTTTGAGCTTTATCAGGATTCATTTGGTCTATCAAAGGCCAAATTACTGCACCTAAACCTACTGCCCCAACTGTGTAACTAGTGGTAAATAAAAAATCTCTCCTAGTTGTTGTTTTTTTTTCTGATTTGTCCATATTGATGTTTATACTCTTATTTATTAAATAAGATAGAAATTTAACATTTTCTAGGGTCAGAATGACACATAATATTATTGATAATGATTAGTATTGCTCTCTATAAACCAGATATTCCTCAAAACACGGCTTCAATCTTAAGACTTTGCGCTTGCTTTAGTTTAAAAATGCACATTATTGAGCCATGTGGTTTTAATTTAAATGATATTAGATTTAAAAGAGTAATTATGGATTATATCAACCAGAGTAGTATTATTAGGTATGTAAATTTCAAAGAACTTTTAAAAAAAAATAAAAAATCAAGAATAATATTAATGACAACTAAAGCAAAAAAATCATTATTTAAATTTAAATTTAAAAATAATGATATTATTCTTTTAGGTAGGGAAAGTAAGGGAGTTCCAGAACATATACATAATGAACTCAAAAATAGACTAAAAATTCCAATGTCTGCCAATACCAGATCTTTAAATGTTGCGGTAACTGCCTCTATATCGGCAGCAGAAGCGTTGAGACAAACTAGTCAAATTTGATATGGATATAGAAGATAAAAAAACATATTCAGATAAATGGTTCTCATATTTACAAGCTCAAATATGTAATCATTTTGAAAAAATTGAGAATGATGCAAATGGTTTCAAAAGATTTATTTCAACTAGTTGGAATAAAAAATCTAATGGCGGTGGTGGAACGTATAATATATTGAGCAACGGAAAAGTATTTGACAAAGTTGGAGTAAATAAATCGACTGTTTCAGGAATTTTTTCTAAGAAGTTTAGGAAAAATATTCCTGGAGCTCAACAAAATGGAAAATATTGGGCATCAGGTGTTTCGGTAGTTGCTCATATGAGAAATCCAAAAATTCCCGCCATACATTTTAATACAAGATTTATTGTGACATCGCAAAACTGGTTTGGTGGTGGAATTGATTTAACACCATGTTTTAAAGATAAAAAGGAGGAAATATACTTTCATTCAAAATTAAAAAGAATTTGTAAAGAAAATAAAAAAAATTATTTGAAATATAAAAAGTGGTGCGATGATTACTTTTTCTTACCGCATAGAAACGAACCAAGAGGAATAGGTGGTATCTTTTTTGATTATTTAGATAAAAATTGGGAAACAGACTTTAAATTCGTAAGAGAAGTAGGAATTAGTTTTATTGAAATATCTAAAAATATCATAAAAAAGAAAATTAATATTAAATTTAAAGAGCAAGATAAGGAGAAACAACTTTTAAAAAGGGGAAGATATGTTGAATTTAATCTATTATATGATAGAGGCACAAAATTCGGATTAAATTCAGGAGGTAATACAAAAGCAATTTTAATGTCTTTGCCACCTAAAGCTAAATGGTAAATTGAATGAATAAAGAACCTATAACAAAAGACGGTCTAGTAAAATTAAAAAAAGAATTAGAAAATCTTAAAAATATTGAACGTCCAAAAGTTGTTGCAGCTATTTCAGAAGCGAGATCTCATGGTGACTTAAAAGAAAACGCAGAATACCACGCTGCAAAAGAACAACAGGCAAAAATTGAGGGTAGAGTTTTATCTATTAACGACACTATTGCTAGAGCAAACGTAATTGATGTAACTAAATTAGAGAACGACGGTAAAGTTATATTTGGCTCAACAATTACTGTGGAGGATTTGGAGACCAAAAAAAAAATAAAATATAAGTTAGTAGGCAAAGATGAAGCTGATATCAGTTTAAATCTAATTTATTTTCAAAGCCCAATAGGAAAAGCTTTAGTTGGAAAAAATTGTAATGACATGATAAGTGTAAAAACTCCATCTGGAGAGAGAAATTTTGAAATTTTAAAAGTAGATTATATTTAATTTGAAATAGTATTTTTTTTAACGATTTTCTCAAAGTCCTCTGTAGATAAGTTGAAATTGTTTTCGACCCAAATTTTTTCTGCTTTTTTTAAAATTATTCCGATTTTTTTTCCTTCTTGGATACCTTTTTTTAGTAAATATTTTCCATCAAAAGGAAATTTTGGTATTGATATTTTGTCTAGTGTTCGAAAAGAAGTAACTTCTTTCATAGAAATTTTCTTTTTGTCCAATAGATGCAAGGAATACAGTATTTTTAAATTTTTAATTCCAACATCATACAAGTTACTTACTAATTTCTTTTTAAAAAACTCATTATCGTTTTTTAATTCCTTAAATTTTTTTCCTAATAAATCTAATTTATCTTGAATTTTGTTTGATACTTTGTACTTATGAGAGAAATATTGATGATTATCTTTTAAATCTACTAGCAATAATGCTAAAATTAAAATTTCAGATTTTTCAATATAATTTTCAATTAAACTAAAATTTTTGAGACGGTCAATTTTTTTAAATTCAGGAAAAACTAGAGTAAAAATTTCCATTAACTCTTTATTATTTTCTAATATATTTAAAAAATTTTTAAGTTTTAATATTTTAAATAATTCAGTTAATACTCTTTCTTTCGAAAGATTTTTTATACCGTTCAATTTTAATTTAATTGCTTTTATTGTAGAATTTTCTATTGATGAATTGTACTGAATTGTAAATCTTAAAAATCTGATAATTCTTAAAAAATCTTCTTCAATTCTTGTTTCTGGATCTCCAATAAACTTTATCAGATTATTTTTAAGGTCATTTACTCCTTGTTGAGGATCAAATATTTTCCCATTTTTATTTAAATAGATAGCATTAATTGTAAAATCCCTTCTTTTCGAATCTTCTTTCCAGTTATCTATTGTCTCTACCTCGGCATGTCTGCCATCGGTTTTAATATCTTTTCTTAATGTTGTTATTTCAAATTTTTTATTTTGTGAAACTACAGTAACTGATCCATGTTCAAGTCCAGTATCTATAACCTTAAATTTTGAATTTTGTAATTTTTTTTTAATCTCATCAGTTGTAAAAATTGTTGCAATATCAATATCTTCTATAGTTTTAGATTGTAAATAATTTCTTACACAACCACCAACAAACATCGCAACATCCTTGTTGCTTGACTCGCCGTCTTCTAAATTTTTAAACAGGAGTTTTATGTCTTTATTTCTATAAAAAGGAAAAATAAACTTATTAATAATAATGTTTAAATTTTCAATATATTTTTTCATTATTTTGGCTGGGGCACTAGGATTCGAACCTAGGATGGTGGTACCAAAAACCACTGCCTTACCGCTTGGCTATGCCCCAATTCTTTGCTTCATATATCATAAAAAATTTAAATTAAATAGTTTTTGTAATAACGCACCAGTATTTAGGGTATTTTCTTTTTATTTTAGAAATTGCAAGTTTAGCAGTTTTTTTTGATTTAAAAACTCCAAAACAAGCAGAGCCTGAGCCGGTCATTCTAGACAAAACACAGCCTTTTTGTTTCTCAATAAATTTTATTAAATATGAGATTTTTGGATATTTTTTCTCTACAATTTTCTGAAGGTCATTTTGATCTTTTTTAATGTTTTTTAAGAACTCACTATTACGCATTTTTTTGAAGTAACGACCACCTGATGATCGACTAAAATTTTTTACAGATTTATAAATATTTTTAGTTTTGCAATTAACATATGGAAATATTATTGTTAAAAAAGTTTGAATTTTATTTTGAGTTTTAAAAACCTTGCCTAATTTTTTTTGAAATGAGTTATTATTTAAAAACAACCTAAAATCAGAGCCTATTTTTTTTTCTAGAATTTTTATTAATTTTTCATTTATATTATTTTTTAAAAAATGTTTTACGATACTTACTGAATTACCAGTGCCCCCTCCTAAACCTGCAAATACAGGAATATTTTTTGTTATAAGAACCTTATAAAAATTACTAATAATATTTTGACTTCTTAGTAATTTTAATGTTGTAAAAACGGTATTTTTTTTGTTATCAATTTTTTTATTAAATTTTCCCTTAAAAATTATTAAATCTTTTTTATTTTTTTTAATTTCTATTTTATCATGTAGATCTACTAATACTGAATTAGTCTCTATATTATGCAATCCATTATTTGATTTATTTAAAACTCTCAAAGTTAAATTGATTTTAGAAAAAGATTTTATAATCATCAATTTATGTAGCTGGACCGTTGAGGATTTTATTCATAATCTTATTTTTGAGATCTTCTTCAACATCCTCTAAACCTAATACGTATTTCCAATAGTATCTAGCTTGTAATTTCTTTCCATTCATCCATAAACTATCAGCAAAATGATCATTCACAATAGGATCTGAGGGCATAAGTTGAACAGCTTTTTTTAAAAATTCTTTTGCCTTTTTATATTTTTTTAATTTATACAACGCCCACCCTAAGGAGTCTGTTATATAACCATCGTTAGATCTTAGTTGATCGGCTTTTTCTAACATTTTAAGTGATTTATCAATGTTGATTCCCTTTTCAATCCAGCTATACGCTAAATAATTTAAGACATAGGCTTGATTTGGTTTTGCTTTTAAGGAGTCTAAAAAATCTATTTCAGCTTTTGGCCACTCTCCGGTTTGCTCATATGCTATACCTCTTCCATCTTTTGCTTTAGGATATAATTCGTGTGTTTTTGAAATATTTTGCAATACTTTGGAGTAATATTTTATTGACTGTGTAAATTTTTGATTATTTTTTAAAAATTGTGCCAAATCATAAGTCTGGTAAACGTTTGGTAAATCTAAACTCTTATAGTTTTTTTCTAATATCTTGATTGCCTTTTCTGTTTTTAATTTCTCCGAATCTATCAGAGCTATCTGTTTTGCTGAATGCCAACTATAATGTTCTCCATATTTTTTTAAAACTTGATAAATTTGTATTGCTTTTCGGTAATCTTCAATTCCTACAAAATTTTCTGCGAGTAAAGTATTATATGAAAAGAAGTTTTGATTTAAATATTTTGCTAAATTAATATAAAAATTTGATAATGAGTACAAACCTTGGGTCGATAAAGCATTAGCAGTTATATAAAATAATTCAGAAATAATATGAGAGATATTGTTACAATTAAAATTATTTTGTAGATAGTTCTTTTTTTTTTGATTGATATCAGAATAAAATTGGTTAAGTAATAAATTTCTTGGGACGTCAATAAGTTTTTTTTCCAAAATAGAATTTGCTTTATCCGTCAAATTTTTTTTTATCAAATAGTCAGCATAAAAAAATGTATATCTTGAGAAGTCAGTATCCTGATCGTTGATTAAATTTAAAAACTTTGTTTCTACATTTGAAGTTTCATAGTAACAGTTTAAAAAAACATTATTTATCTTATTAATATTTTTATATTTAGGGCTGACCTGTTGAAAAACTTTAAGTGCATCGCTATAATTTAATTTATATTTTTCTACTTGCACCCAGCTAAATATAATTTGTCTAAGTAATTCTTGTAAAGGAGTATTTTCTTTGTTGATTGAAACTAAAAAATCATAAGATTTAATGAAATCATTACTTTTTATAAATTTACTTATTATGACTATGTCACTCTGAAAAAAATTCACGTTCTTTTTTTTAAGTTTAATAGAGTATTTAAAAGCTTCATTTATTTTCGCATTGTTTACTAAAGCTTCAATATATGACTTTGAATATTCAGAGTGATTATCTTCGAGATTGGTAAGATTTTTAAGAAAATTATAAGAATCCTCGTATCTGTTTTCTTTTAAAGAAAGAATACCAGAGAAATATTTTGATACTGAGTCTCCTCTATAATATTTTTCTAAACTCATGCTAGAACTTGTGAATAACAAAATATATAAAAAGAGAGTTTGTAAAAGTATTTTAATTAGTTTAAAAATTTTATACATAATGTCGAAAAATATAAATAACAAATTAAATAAGTTAATTAAATACTATAGTTTAATTAATTACAATTTAATCTTTAATAATAAGTCAATAAATCGATATAACCAAAAACAACCTAATATTAAAAAGGAGAAAGTTAAAAATTTACAAAAACTTAGAGAGCAAATAAGTGAAATTAAAAACTGTAAGTTGAAAGAAAATGCTTCAAATCTTGTATTTTCAGATGGTAATCCAGACTCAAAAATAATGATAATTGGAGAAGGTCCTGGCGCTAACGAAGATAAAGAGGGTTTCCCTTTTGTTGGAAGAGCGGGACAACTTTTAGATAAAATGCTTCATGCTATAAACTTAAGTCGTAAAAACGTTTATATTACTAATGTTGTTAATTATAGGCCGCCAGAAAATAGAAAACCCACAGATAAAGAAGTACAAAAATATCTTCCTTATCTAAAAAAGCATATCGAAATAATAAGTCCAAAAATAGTTTTGCTTTTAGGTAGTACAGCCATGAATGCCATAATGCAAAATACAGAAGTCATTTCAAAAATGAGAGGGAAATGGTTTGAGGTTCATATTAGCAATTTTAAAATTTATACTATAGTATCTTTTCATCCAGCTTATCTTTTAAGACAACCAGATCAAAAGAAATTTTCTTGGATAGACCTAAAAATGATAAGGGAAAAATTAAAAAAAATTTGAATAAATTTGAAAAAAAAATAATAGCTGGGGTTGATGAAGTGGGCAGAGGAAGTTTAGCCGGCCCTGTAGTTTCGGCAGCAGTAATCTTAAAAAAAGGAAATCGACTAAAACATATTAAAGACTCAAAAAAACTTAACTTTAATCAACGATTAAGGTTGTCTAAACATATAAAAAAAAACGCTTTTTTTTCCATAGGAATAGCTTCAGTAAAAGAAATTGAAAAATTAAACATACTACAAGCTTCTTTATTATCGATGAAAAGAGCTATTTTAAGTTTATCAAAAAAACCAGATTTGATACTTATTGATGGTATTTTTGCTCCTCAGGTAGTGAGTGAATGTAAAACTATAGTAAAAGGTGATGAGAAGATTAAGTGTATAAGCGCAGCTTCTATTTTGGCCAAGGTTTACAGGGACAAATTAATGATCAAAATGTCTAAAAAATTTAAACACTATTGCTGGAACAAAAATTTTGGGTACGGAACTAAACAGCATATTGCGGGACTAAAAAAACATGGACTGACAACATTACATAGGAAAAATTTTAGACCAATACACAAGATGTTGTTAAAATAATTTTTAAACGACTAAAAATCTATTTTTTCACGTAAAAATAATTGACCAAGGATTCAATTTAAGGTTGAATCTTGATATGTCAAAGTTTTTAAACAAAATTATTAATGGAGATTGTTTAAAAGAATTAAAAAAAATTCCAGAAAATTCTTTTGATTTAATTTTTGCTGACCCTCCATATAACATGCAAATAGGAGAAAGGTTAACTCGTCCAGACGCAAGCAAAGTATATGGAGTAAACGACAAATGGGATCAGTTTGACAGTTTTAAAGATTACGATGACTTCTGTAAATTGTGGTTAACTGAATGCAAAAGGATCTTAAAAGACAACGGAAGTATTTGGGTGATAGGTTCTTATCATAATATTTTTCGATTAGGCTACCACTTACAAAATTTAAAATTTTGGCTTCTCAATGATGTCATTTGGAGAAAAAACAATCCGATGCCAAATTTTAGAGGGACTAGGTTTACTAATGCGCACGAAACTCTTATTTGGGCATCAAAAAATAAAAACTCAAAATATACGTTTAATTATCAATCACTTAAGTGTTTAAACGATGATTTGCAAATGAGGTCTGATTGGACTTTTCCAATTTGTAATGGAAAAGAAAGATTAAAGAAAAATGGAAAAAAAATTCATTCTACTCAAAAACCAGAGTCATTACTTCATAGAATTATACTAGCTACTACTAATAAAGGTGATCGTATATTCGATCCTTTTTTAGGTACCGGTACAACAGCTGTTGTCGCAAAGAAGTTGGGCAGAAATTACTACGGAATAGAGAAACAAATAAAATATTTTAAAGCTGCTAGAGAAAGGATAAAAAAAACAAAAGTTATTGATGATTGTTATCTTGATACAATTGAAAATAACAAATCTAAACCTAGAATACCTTTTGGTTCACTAGTGGAGTTAGGTATACTTAAACCTGGAACATCTTTATTTGATCCAAAGAAAAAAATAAATGCAAAAATAATGGTAGATGGAAGCATTAAATATAAGGACTCGGAGGGTTCAATTCATAAAATTGCTGCAAAAATAATGGGTGCGGATAGCTATAATGGTTGGACCTACTGGCATTACAGAGTAAATGGTTCAACTGTTTTAATTGATAGTCTAAGACAAAAATTTATTGCAGAAAAACAAATCTAGTTTTTATAAACTGTGCCCAAATAAGAATTAATAAAACTTTTTCTTTTAATTAAAGATTTCATGAAAAAGTTTCTTATTCTTTGCATAAATTTACTTGAAAAATGAAATATCAAAAAATTAAAGTTTGTTCTTCTTCTAACTATTTTTGCTCTTTTAGATCTTTGTTGAAAGTAAATATTTTGTTTATTCTCTTTATCATCTTTAATTAAATTAAATAATTCGAAAGCACTTTCTATCGATTGTCCTGCGCCTTGAGCTAATGTTGGTAGAATTCCATTAAATGCATCTCCAATATAAAAAACTTTACTATTAGTTGAGGGAAGTATTTTAGAATTAGCGTATAATGGAAAAGATTTTAAATCTTTTTCAAAAATTTTTTTTAAATTCTGATTTTGTTTTACAACTTTCTCAATCAAGATTTCAATATTACCAGGGTCATATTTCTTATGTCTTACTATACAAACGAGATTAAGTTCTTTTTTTTTATTAATTGGGTAAAAAACCAAATGACAATTTCTTCCCATCATAAGACTAATCTTGGACTGATCTATGTCTAATTCAGGAAAGGGCTTAAGAATCGTCCTAATTGCAATAGCATTTTTAAATATCGGTTTGTTTTTTTTCTTTTCAAAGAATGTACGAGTGTTAGAAAAAATTCCATCTGCACCTATTACAAAATCTACAAGGTCATTTGTATTATCATCAAATTTAATTAGTATCTTGTTTTTTAACTCAGAAACTTCTCTAATTCTTTTTCCAAACCTTAAGTGTTGAGTATAAATATTATCTTTTAAAAATTCAATTAAAGTGGACCTCTGCAAAGTTGTATACTTGCTACCAATAGCATTAAATTGAGTCAAATCTAAATCACATATTTTGTTATTTTGAATATTATAAATATCGATACCTCTTGGGTGATAAATTTTCTCATCACCAATTTTACTAAAATTAATTTCATTTAAAATTTTAATGCCATTGTTTGAAATTTGTATGCCATAACCTTCGTCTAAGGGCAGAGTTTCATTTTTTTCATAAACCATAAAGTCGTGTTTTTTGTATTTATATAAAAAATTTGCTAAAGTTAACCCAGCAATTCCAGATCCAATTATTGCAATTTTTTTTTTCATTAAAATAAAACTGAAACTTGTTCAAATATTTTTTTTGTAAACGAAGGCACAAAATCATCATTTTTTTTAATGGAGTGCCATGTATAATCCATTGGAATATTTTTAGAGAATTTGTAATATAAATTTATATTTAATTTTTTATTTGATATTGAGTTTTTATATTTTGAGAGCAATTTCCAACTCTTAAAAGATTTTTTACATTTTGCACTTTCGATATGTGGTAAATTAAATGAGTTTAAAAAACCTAAATCATTTTTTTTAGTCAAAGCTATTTGACCATTTTTATTTAAGTAGCAAAAAATATTTATATTTTCTTTGATTTTAATTTTTTTAATTTTTTTAATTTTATCAGGTGAGTTAAAAAATTTACAATTTTTTTTAATTGGGCATTCAATGCATTTTGGTAATTTTGAGTTACAAACTAGAGCACCGAACTCCATCAAGGCCTCAACTAAGTCAGAATTTCTATTGGTATTAAATATATAATTGCTATTCAAATTTTTAAAATAATTAAAATCAATTTTTTTTTCTTCTATGTTTAAAATTCTAGAAATAACTCTTTTCACGTTACCGTCTAATGCAAGTGTTGGTTTATTATATATTAGAGCAATTAATACATTTGAAGTGTATTCTCCAATACCTGGTAAATTTTTTATTTCGAATATATCTTCAGGAAGTTTTGAATTATATTTGTTGACCAAGATTTTAGATGAAGCCAAAAGGTTTCTTGCTCTTCTATAATAACCTAGGCCCTCCCATAGTTTTAATACTTTCTTTTCACTTGCTTTAGATAAAGACTCAAGGGTTTGAAATTTTTTTGTAAATATTTTGAAATAAGGGATAACAGTTTTTACTTGAGTTTGTTGCAACATAAATTCACTTAAAACTCGATAATAAAGCAAATTTTTGGATTTTTTGCTTATACGCCAAGGTAAAATGCGCTTGTTATTATCATACCAAGCTAAAATTTTTTTTGATAAATTAAAATTAATATGCATAAAAAAAATAATAATAGTTTAACTAAAAACTTCATTCAAGGTCTTAGGCCATTAGCTAACACTTTGCCTCAGCAAATTAAAAAAATTTTAAAGAAAAATGGATTTAATTTATCCTCGCTTGTTGATAATTGGACTAAAATTGTTGGTAACGAAATTTCAAATAATTGTTATCCATCTAATATAAAAGCTCAGGGTGGTTCAAAAGAAGTAACTTTAATAGTTAATGTGATCCATGGAAAAGAAATTGATATTGAGTATAATAAGAAAAACATTATTGATAAAATCAACTCTCATTTCGGTTATACTTTTATTAACAATTTACAGATTAAAATAATGAACACTGACTATAATAAATTGAAAAAAGATCATAAAGATCATATCGAAATAAAAGATAAAAAAAAATATAGTATTAGATTAGACAATATTAAAAATACGAATTTGAAAAATAAACTCGAAAATTTAATTAATGCTTTTAATAAAAAAAAATAAATACTCCATTATTATATTTTTCGCTATGACTCAATTTTTCATAGCCACAAATGTATTAAGTGAGTCTTTAAAAATAGGTAATGAAAATGCAAAAATTACAGTTAAAGTTTTTTCATCCTTAACTTGTCCTCACTGTGCATCTTTTCATAAAAAAATATTTGAAAAACTTAAAGTAAATTATATTGACACAAATAAAGTCAAATTTGAGCATCATGCCTTCCCATTAGATTTAGCGGCTCTTAATGCAGAAAAAATAGTGAGATGCGCCTCTAGCCCTGAGGCAAAATTTAAACTTTTGAACAAAATGTATGAAGAGCAAAAAAAATGGGCGGTAGGTTCGGATATAAGAAAAATTAATGAGACTTTGATAAAAATTGGAGTTGAGTCTCGGATGGAGCAAAGCAAGTTAGAAAAATGTTTAGAAAATGAAAATTCACAAGATATTATTTTAAAAGAGAGAATTGAGGCTCAAAAGAAATTTAATATAGCTTCTACGCCCACTATCTACATAAATGAGAAAAAATATGAGGATAAGCACGAATTCAAATCTTTTAAAAAACACATAGATAAATTATTATAACCCCATGAGGTTTAAAAAATTAGAGCTCACAGGCTTTAAATCATTTTTTGATAAAACAACTTTTTTTATAGAGAATGGTTTAACTGGGATAGTTGGTCCAAATGGTTGTGGAAAATCAAATATTGTCGAGTCATTAAGATGGTGCATGGGTGAAACTTCTGCAAAAAGTATGCGTGGAACTGGTATGGAAGATGTTATATTCGCTGGAACTTCGAATAGGCCTGAGAAAAATTTCTCAGAAGTTTCTCTGTTAATTGATAATAAAGATAAAGATGGCCCGGAGCAATATCACAAATTAGATGAAATTTTAATAACAAGAAAAATTGAGAGAAACAAAGGGTCGAAGTATTACTTAAATGGAAAAGAAGTTAGGGCAAGGGATGCCCAAACTTTTTTTGCTGATTTGTCCACTGGTGCTCATTCTCCATCTTTAATTAGTCAAGGTAAAATAGGCCAGTTAGTTACAGCTAAACCTGTAGAAAGAAGAGCAATTTTGGAGGAGGCCGCTGGTATAGCGGGCATACATGCGAGAAGACATGAGGCAGAGACAAGATTAAATGCTGCAGAAAATAATCTCAAAAGAGCCGATGAACTTAAAAAGCAACAGCAAAAACAATTAGATAATTTGAAAAAACAAGCTGAAGAGGCAACTAAATATAAGGAAATTTCAAAAGAAGTTAAAAAGGCCGAAGCAGGTTTGTATTTTTTAAAGTTAAAAGAAATAGAAAAAAACAAGAAAGAAATTACTGAAAATGTAAGTGAACAAGATGATGAGATAAGCGCTATAAAAATAGATTTAAACCATAATACCGAATTACTAAGTGAGGAAAACGCAAAATTAGCTCCTCTTAGAGATAGAAAATTAGAGAGTTTGGCAAAACTTCAAAAAATAAATTTGGATATGACTAATTTAGAAGAAGAAGAAAAAAGAATTAAAAAATTATCCTCGAAACTTGAAAATTCTTTGTCAACAATAGACTCTGATTTAGAAAGAGAGAAAAGTATTTCTTTAGACGCATCTTTAAATGAGAAAAGAATTTTGGGGGAAAAAGATGAATTGTTAAAAACTGAGAAATCTTTTGGTAATACAGAAATAGAGATTTATGAAAATTTAGAATTATCAAAAAGGAATTTAAATAGCCTAAAAAAAGAACTGGACAGTTTAATTTTTGAAATAGGAAAACTTATAGAGGAAGAGAGTAAAATACCAAAAAATCTATTTAACAATCTTAAAGGTCTTGTTGACAAAATAACATCGGCTCATGAAAATTATGCAACTAATTTCAGTAAAAATGAGACTGTAAAAAGTGATTCTATAAAAAGAAAAGAGAGAATTAAAAATATAGATATAGAGTTAGAAAATTGGAAAAGTTTGAAAGTGAATTCTGAAAAAATGATAAATGACTTACAAGAGAGAAGAAAAAAAATAAAAAATGAAATGAAAGAAAACCAAAAAAACCCTGAAATAATTGCTACTACTAAAGGCCAAAACATACAAAATTTAGAGAACACAAAAAAAAGAAGTGAAGAACTAGCAGAGGAATTAAGTGCTGCTGAGGAGAGATTTAATAAAATAAATAACAACATAAAAGATGTTCAAGAGAAACTTACGATTATAAGAGAAAATAAAGCTAGAAATGAAGCAACTTTAGAAGGTATCGAAACTAGGAAAAAGGATTTGTTTTATTCTATTAATGCAGAATTAAATATTAACGATGAAACTAAGTTACTATTATTGTCAGAATTAAATACTGAAGAGTTGCCTAGTGTAGAAAATCAAATTTCTATTGTCGAAAAAAATAAAAAAGAAAGAGAGTCAATGGGCACTGTAAATCTTAGAGCAGATATTGAAACTAAAAAATTTGAAGAAGAAATAAAAAAAATGGAGGATGATAGAGCGGATCTTTACTCTGCAATAATAAAACTTAAATCAAGTATTGAAGAGTTAAATCAAAAAGGTAGGGAAAGACTTTTGGATGCCTTTGAAAAAGTAAATAGAAAGTTTAACGAGGTTTATACCAAGCTTTTTAGCGGAGGTAGTGCCAAACTAGAATTGGTTGACTCAGATGATCCATTAGAAGCTGGATTAGAAATGTTTGTTTCTCCTCCTGGAAAAAGATTGCAATCTATTACTTTGCTTTCTGGAGGTGAACAGGCCCTAACAGCTTTATCTTTAATATTTGCAGTTTTTTTAGTTAATCCTTCCCCGATTTGTGTTTTAGATGAAGTTGATGCTCCTTTGGATGATGCGAATGTAACTCGCTTTTGTTCTTTATTAGATGAATTAACCAACATAACAAAAACAAAATTTATCATAATTACTCACCATGCGTTAACTATGTCAAGAATGCATCGTTTATATGGAATTACAATGCCCGAAAAAGGTGTCAGTCAATTAGTTGCGGTTGATTTAGAAAAAGCTGAAGAGCTTGTAGCCTAATTCAATGGATAATAAAGATTTTAAAACTCGCCTCAAAATTGCAAAGGAAAAAATTTTAAAAAATAATTCAAATGATGAGGATAAAAGAGGGCATTTTATGGGCTCTGCCTTTAGGCTTGGATCCGAATTAGTTGCCGCAGTGGTAGTTGGGACAATTATTGGGTTTATTTTAGATAATTGGTTTGATACTAAACCTTGGTTTATTATTACATTCTTTTTTTTAGGTGTAATTGCTGGAATAGTTAACGTTATAAGAGTTGCGAATAATATGCAAAAAAAAGATTAATGGGAGTATCAAATTATGGCAGCTAATCCGATGCATCAATTTCAAGTCTACAGACTTGGTCCTGAGATTAAGTTAGGAAACGTTGATTTATCTTTTACAAATTCAAGTTTATTTATGCTTATAAGCGCTTTGTCAATTTGTATATTTTTATATTTCGGATCAAAAAAAAAAGGAATAATACCTAGCAGATTGCAGCTAGTCGCAGAGATATTTTATAATTTCATCGCAAAAATGATTAGTGACACAGCTGGATCTAAAGCCAAACCATATTTTCCTTTTATATTTACACTATTTATGTTTGTTTTGCTTTGTAATATGGTGGGAATGCTTCCCTATTCTTTTACAGTCACAAGTCATATTATTGTTACACTTGTAATGGCAGTGTTTATATTTATTGCAGTAACGATAATAGGATTTGTTAAGCACGGTTTAAAGTATTTATCTATTTTCGTACCCAAAGGCGTTCCGGTTGTATTGCTACCGTTAATTACAGTGATTGAGATTATATCGTATTTAAGTAGACCTGTAAGTCTGTCTGTTAGATTATTTGCAAACATGATGGCAGGTCATACTATGCTAAAAGTTTTTGGAAGCTTTGTTATTAGTTTAGGTTTACTGGGTGGTTGGTTACCATTAAGTTTTTCGGTTGCATTAACCGGTTTGGAAATATTAGTAGCTTTTTTACAAGCTTATGTTTTTGCAATTTTAACCTGCATCTATTTAAACGATGCACTAAATCTTCACCATTAAAAAAAGGAGGAAAAATGGAGTTAGAAGCGGCAAAAATGATTGGGGCAGGATTGGCTGCAATCGCACTGGCAGGAGCTGGAGTTGGTATCGGAATTATCTTCGGTAACTACTTATCAGGAGCCATGAGAAATCCGTCTGCAGCTCAAAAGCAATTCCCTAATTTACTTTTAGGTTTCGCTTTAGCTGAAGCGACAGGTTTGTTCGGACTTGTGGTTGCGCTGATTATCTTATTTGCGTTTTAAAAATAAATATGAGGAGAGAAATACCTTTAATTATTTTTATATTTTGGTTTGAAACATTTTTATTTGCAGCTGAGGCGGGGATGCCTCAGCTGGACTCTAAATATTGGTTTTCACAATCATTTTGGTTAATTCTAATATTTTTGGCTCTATATTTGTCGTTATCAAAATTTTTTATTCCAAAAATAAAAGATAATTTAGACAATAGAGAAAAAAAAATTGAAGAAAATTTAAATGCAGCTAAAGAATTTACAGACTTGGCAGATAAAAAAAAATTAGACTATGATAATGAGATTTCCAATGCGAAAAAAGAGGTCGCCAAGATTATCAATGAGTCAAAAAAACAATTAGATAAAAATATTAATAAAAAAAAGAACGAATTTGAAAAAGAATTAGAGAAAGAAATAAATAAGGCAGAAAAAGAAATTTTAAATTTAAAGAAAAATTCTTCAAAATCGATCAATAGTATTGCAGAGGAAATTTCTGAAAAAGTTATTGAAAATTTGACTGGTGAAAAGTTAAACAATAGTAGTATTAAAGCATCAATAGAAGAAGTTTCAAAAATTAAGATGGATAAATACTTATGACAATTGATGCAACATTTTGGGTAGCTATATCATTTTTTATTTTTGTTTTGCTTTTATTATATTTTAAGATTCCCTCAAAAGTGAAAAATATATTAGACGAAAATATTAACAAAATAAAAATTCAGGTTGAGGAGTCTGAAAAACTTAAAGAAGAGGCTAAAAATAAACTAGCTGAACATGAAAAAAAAATAGTCGGCTCTAAGTCTGAGATTCAAAAAATGATTAGAGAAGCCAATGAACTTGCTGAGAAAAATATTATTAAATCAAACGAAATTTTTCATCAACAAATGGATATTAAAAAGAAAAATACAGAGGAAAAAATTAAACAATTAAAAAACCAGGCAATTAAAGACGTAAAAAATGCCTCTGTTAATATAGCTTTTGAAAGTATAGAGAAATTGATGTTAAATTCTTTAGATAAAAGTAAATTAGATAAGATTTACAATCAAAGTATAGAGGAAACAAAGTTAGCACTTCAAAAGAAATCTAGTTAAAATAGCCAACATAAAATGGCAAAAAAAATAATAGTTATAGGCTCAGGCTTTGGTGGTTTAGCTGCATCTCTAAGATTAAAAGCTAAAGGGTATAATGTTACTTTGGTAGAAAAACATCCTGATTTAGGTGGCAGAGCAAGGGTATTTAAAAAAGGAAATTTTATTTATGATGGTGGCCCAACAGTAATTACTGCTCCTTATCTTTTCGAAGAATTATTTTCTCTATTTAATAAGAAAATTGCTGACTACGTTAAAATAGTGCCATTAGATTTGTGGTACCGTTTTGTATTCAGCGATGGGCAAACTTTTGATTACTCTGGTAGTGAGAAATCTATGGAAAAGGAAGTCAAAAAGTTTTCAGATAAAGATTTTGAGGGATACAATAATTTAGTGAATTTCACCGAAAAAATTTTTAATAAGGGCTTTACAGATTTATCAGATAAACCTTTCAACAATCTTTCTTTCATGCTTAAACAAGTTCCTTCGTTGTTATCTTTGAAAAGCTATAAATCTGTTTATAAATTGGTTTCAAATTATATTTCAAATGAAAAACTAAGAAGAGTATTTAGTATGCATCCTCTTTTAGTTGGCGGCAATCCTTTTACAACAACTTCAATTTATACTTTGATATTATTTTTAGAAAAAAAATGGGGCATTCATTATGCAATGGGTGGTACAGGAAATGTAGTTTTGGCTCTTGAAAAATTAATGAGAGAAGAAAATATAGAAATTATTAAAAATGCAGAAGTAACTGAAATAATTTCAAGCAGTAGTAAAGTGCAAGGTGTTAAAATAAATAATTCTAAAGTTATTAATTGTGATTATGTCATTTGTAATTCTGATCCACCGAATGTTTATCGAAATTTGATAAAATCCAAAAATAATTACAATTTTTTGTTTAAACAAAAAATGAAAAGAATGGATTATTCAATGGGGTTATTTGTTTATTATTTTGGATCCAAAAGACAATACAATAATGTAGCTCATCATACTATTTACTTTGGTAAATCTTATGAAAAACATTTAGATAAAATCTTCGAGAAAAAAGTTCTATCTGAAGATCTTAGTTATTATTTACACAGGCCATCCGCTACAGATCCTAATATGTCACCAAAAAATCAAGATGCATTTTATGTTTTAGTTCCAGTTCCAAATAATTTATCTAATATAAATTGGTCTGAAGAGGGAGAAAAATTTAAAAATCTAATTTTAGATAAAATGGATAAGTCAGTACTTCCCGGGATAAAACAAAATGTTGTAAGTGATTTTTATTTAACACCTGATTATTTTGAAAAAGACTTAGCAACTTTACATGGATCAGGATTTTCAATACAGCCAAAATTCTCACAATCAGCTTATTTTAGATTTCACAATCAATCAGAAGTTTTTAATAATTTATACTTTGTAGGAGCTGGAACACACCCAGGAGCAGGAATGCCCGGGGTCCTCTCATCTGCTAAAGTATTGGATAGGCTATTTTGATGAATAATTTGATTAAAAAACACGCAAAATCTTTTTACTGGGCAAGTTTTTTTTTAACAAAACCAATATTTAATAAATGTTCATCTTTATATAATTTTTGTAGAACTTTAGATGATATAGTTGACGATGATAAAAAACTGGAAACTAAAAAAGAAAACTTTTTAAAGTTTAAAAAAGATTTTATCAATAAAAATAACAATAACCCAATAATTAAAGAAATGTGGTCGATAATAAATGAAGAGAAAATTTCTAAAAAGGTAGTAATGGACTTATTTAACGGAGTTCAAACGGACTTAGAAGAAAAAGTTAAAATTAATTCAAAAAAGGAATTGTTAATATATTCCTATAGAGTTGCTGGAACAGTTGGTTTGATGATGTCAAAAATTTTAAAAGTAAATAATAGAGAAGCTCTTAAAGGTGCTATTGATCTTGGAATTGCAATGCAGCTTACAAATATCGCTCGTGATGTTTGTGAAGATAAGGCGCGTAATAGGCAATATGTTAATCATGATTTTTCCTCAATAAAAGAAATAATAAATGAATCTCAAATATTTTATAATAAATCTTTTCACTCAATTAGTAGTATTCCACTAAAATCAAGATTTTCAGTTATTGTAGCTAGACGCGTTTATAGAAAAATTGGTGACTATATCCTCAAACAAAAAAATATCGAAAATTATAATAATGCAGGAAAGATATATGTACCAATTTTTGAAAAAATATTTCAGACTTTTTTATCTTTTTTTGACTTTGTTAAATTATTATTTGTAAAAGAATTAAATTACAAAAATCATACTAATCATACTATTCTGGAAAAGGAAGTAAATTTAAATGAAAGAATTTGACTACGTAATAATTGGTGGTGGGTGTGCTGGATTGTCTTTGGCTTATGAACTAGAAATTAATAATAGGTTGAATGACAAAACCCTTGCAATTATTGAAAATCGTAAAGATTATAAACGAGATAAAACATGGTCTTTCTGGAAGGTCTTTGATCATAACTTTCATGATTGTGTAATTAAAAGTTGGAATAATTTTACAATTAATACTTCAGAAAGTTCTTATGAATTAACAAATAAAAAATTTCCTTATCAAAGCATTGATAGTGGTAAATTTTATAACAAAATAAATTCTAAGCTTTCTACTAATTCTAACGTCAGTTTTTATAATAATCTTAACGAAATCAAATCAGAAAATTCAATAATTTTTAATAGTGTTTTTGAAAAACGACTTGATAAATCAAATTTGTGGCAACACTTTCAAGGTATTGAGATAGAGACACCGATGAAAATTTTTGATGAGGAAATAATAAATTTAATGGATTTTAATTGCGATCAGAAAAATGATGTACATTTTTTCTACACATTGCCATTCAGTAAAAATAAAGCTTTAGTTGAAACAACTTGGTTATCAGATTTAGAGGATCAGAGCCTTATGGATTACGACCTCCAATTAGAAAATTATATAAAAAATAATCTTGGTATAAAAAATTATAAAATAAATTTTACTGAAAAAGGTGCTATTCCACTTTTTCACCCCTCATTAAGAAATGATAACAAAGTAATTAATATTGGATCAGCTGGAGGTATGACCCGGTTAAGCACTGGTTATACCTTTTTAAATATACAAGAACATAGTAAGTATATTGTAAAGAATATTGATAAAATTGATAAAGTAAAAACATTCAATATAGGAAAAAAATATCAGTTTTTAGATAAAGTATTTCTTAGAGTTTTAGAAAAACATCCTGAAAAAATGCCAAAAATATTTTTTAATATGTTTAAAACTTCCTCAAATACAATTATAAAATTTTTATCTAATAAAAGTAATTTAATTGAAGATATGAACATTATAAGCAAAATGCCAAAATTAATTTTTTTTAAGGCGTTATTTAATTAATGGAAAAAATAAACTTTAAACACTCAATTATATTTTTTAATTTTTGTATTTTGATAAGTCCGCTTTATCTAATGCTTAATTTTGAACCAATAATATTTTGTTTGTTTTTAATCTTAATTCTAGGAATTTCTCATGGAGCGTTGGATAATATTAAAGGAAAGAAACTTTTAAAATTATTTGGATATAAAAAAACAATTTCCTTTTATCTTGCCTATATATTCATTTCGTTATTAATAATAATATTTTGGTTAATTTTTCCCAATACGGTTTTATTATTATTTTTATTTGTTGCAGCCTATCATTTTGGAAAAGAGGACACAGTATTTTCTTTTAGAAAAAAATTTTTCATATCTGAGTGTTTATTCTTCTTAAAAGGTTCAGCAGTTATTATATCTCCATTATTGTTTAAGAGAGAGGAAACAAATGAAATATTTAGAATTCTAAATTTTAATTTTTTTGAAGCAGAATTTTTTGGAGATGAATTTTTAATTACTATGTTATGTCTAAGTTTTTTATCTTCTTTTTATATTTCAAAAAAGGAAAATGTAGACCTAAAAAGTGTAATGATTGTAGACTTTTTTTCTTTAATCATATTAAATCTTCTTTTGTCACCTATTTTAGCTTTTACTATTTATTTTTGTTTTCTTCACTCAATAAGACATTCGATCTCTCTTATTTTTGAACTGGACAAATCTTTTAAACCAGGGCTTAAAAAATTTATAAAAAAAGCCATCCCTTTAACTATCGCTACTGGAGTAATATTTTTACTTGCAATATTTTTTTTAATTAATTTTTATAAGCTTGATGAGGCTATTTATAAGGTGATTTTTATTGGTTTGGCGTCACTTACTTTTCCGCATATATTGTTAGAATATCTTTTAGAAAAAAATGAAAAAAGAACTTAAAATTTATTTAGCATCACCTAGAGGATTCTGTGCTGGGGTAAAAAGAGCAATAGACATTGTTGAAAAATCAATCAACAAGTTTGGATCTCCAGTTTATGTTAGACACGAAATAGTTCATAATAAGCAAGTTGTTGAAGAGCTTAAAAATAAAGGAGCAATTTTTGTTGATGAATTATCTGATATAGAGGATGAAAAAAGACCAGTAATTTTTTCTGCACATGGTGTCCCCAAGTCTGTACCACAAGAAGCAAAATTAAAGAATTTGTCCTTTGTAGACGCTACCTGCCCTTTGGTATCTAAAGTTCATAGGGAGTCTGAACAATTATACAAAAAAGGTTTTGAAATTTTACTTATTGGACACAAAAATCATCCTGAGGTTATAGGCACAATGGGTCAGTTACCAGAGGGATCTATAAAATTAATTGAAACAAAACAAGATGCTGAAGCACTTGAAATTAAAAATTTTAAAAAACCTTTAGCTTATATAACGCAGACTACACTTTCAGTAGATGATACGGCAGAAATAATCAGCTATCTAAAAAATAAGTTTCCAAATATAAAAGGTCCAATAAAGGAAGATATTTGTTATGCAACAACCAACAGGCAGTCAGCAGTAAAAAAAATAGCTTCAAAGTGTGATATGTTTTTTGTCGTAGGAAGTCGGAACTCATCTAACTCAGTTAGATTAGTAGAGGTGGCAAAAAAAGCAGGATGTAAAAATTCACATTTGATGCATTCGGAAAAAGAAATCCCATTCGAAGAAATAGACAATTCTACAACTATTGGAATATCTTCAGGAGCATCTGCACCTGAAAAATTAGTACAAACATTACTTAATAATATTAAAAAAGATAGGAAAGTATCTATAGAAGAGGTAGTGGTTGCTGAAGAAAAAGTAATTTTTAAATTACCAAAAGAGCTAAGCTAATGGCTGTCTATACAAAAATTGATGATGAAAAAATAAGAAAAATCTTATCTTCCTATGATTTAGGTAAATTAAATCAATTCAAAGGTATTGAGGAAGGAATAGAAAATACAAATTATTTTTTATCAGTTAAAAATAAAAAATTTATTCTCACAATTTACGAAAAAAGAGTAAAATCTGAGGATTTACCGTTTTTTTCTAATCTCATGTCTTTGTTAAATAAATCGAATTTTAAGTGCCCTGCACCAATATTAAACAAACAAAAAAAAACAATTACTGATTTTGAAGGAAAAAAATTAATGATAGTCTCTTTTCTTGAGGGCAAAGCAAAGAAAAATTTGTCTCCTTTAAACTGTAAATCTGTTGGAGCTGAAGTCGCAAAAATGCATAAGCTTACCAAAGATTTTAAATTTAGAAGAGAAAACGATCTTTCAGTAAAATCTTGGAGAAATTTATTTGACTCTGTCAAAGACAAGTGTTCAAAAATTCATAAAGATCTTCCAAAATTAATAGAAGAAAATCTAAAAGATGTGGAAAAAAATTGGCCAAAGGATTTACCGCGTGGGATCATCCATGCAGATTTATTTCATGATAATATTTTTTTTCTAAAAGACAAATTTAGTGGCATAATTGATTTTTATTTTTCTTGTGAAGATTATTTTGCTTTTGAAATAGCTATTTGTTTTAACGCGCTTTGTTTTGATGGATTAAAAGAAAACCTAAGTTTTAATGTTACAAAAGCAAAAAATTTCATTGATGGATATACCTCTGTAAGAAAGCTTAATGAAGAAGAAAAAAAATAATATAAAAGTACTATCTCAAGGAGCGGCTTTAAGGTTTTTGCTCACTAGGGTATTTGATGCACTTAATACTGTTGAAGGAGCTATGGTCAAAATTAAAGATCCAATTGAATATTTAAAGAGATTAGAATTTCATAAAAATTCAAAAAATTACGAGGATTATTTCTTTTAATGAAGTTTAAAATTTACACTGATGGAGCCTGTTCAGGAAATCCAGGAAAAGGAGGTTGGGCCGCAATTATTATAGAAGGAGAAAATCAATCAAATATTTCTGGTAGTGAAAATAACACTACAAACAATAGAATGGAGTTAATGGCGCCTATAATGGCCTTAAAAAAAATTAAATCTAAGTCAGAAATTACAATTTATACAGATTCAAGATATGTCAAAGATGGGATAACTGATTGGATAAAAAAATGGAAATTAAATAATTGGAAAAGTTCAAATAAAAAACCAGTTAAAAATAAAGATCTATGGGTTAAATTAGATAATTGCTGCCAAAAACACGAGGTAAGCTGGAAATGGGTTAAAGCGCATGCAGGAAATAAACTAAATAATTTAGCGGACGAGTTAGCTGTTTCAAAAGCTAAATAGATTTCAAAAAATTTTCTGCTCCAGATAATTCACAAGTAGCTGTTTCTTTTTCTTCTACTACTTTTTTTAAAACCTGATTTTCTACCAGCATTGTATACCGATTTGATCTCACACCTAATCCTTTAGCTGATTTGTCAACTTCAGCGCCTATAGATTTCGTAAATTTTAAAAAAGGGTCACCAGCCATCAAAATTTTTGTTTCTACGTTTTGATTTTCACCCCACGCTTTCATAACATTAGGATCATTTACTGCTATACAAATAATTTTTGTTACTCCTTTTTTTAAGGCTAGATCAAAATTTTTTACAAAACCAGGCAAATGGATTGCTGAACATGTTTTGGTAAATGCACCTGGCATACCTAAAATTATAGTTTTATTGTCTTTACATAAATCTAAAATATCAACTTTTTTGACATCATTATTTTTATCAAGATAAAATAATTCTGAACTTGGTAGTTTTTCTCCAACTTTTATTTTCATTTAATTTTTTCAATAATATATTTTTTTATATCATCTAATTTGTTATCAACTATTTCAAATTTTTCAATTTTTTTCGATAAATTCGAAAACTGTTTGGGAGGATCAACATTTTTTCCAATAGCTAATTTAATTGTTTCTAAAAATTTGTAAGGATGTGCCGTGCCTAATACAATAGTTTTTGAATTATTTTTTACTTTATATGAGGCGCCTACAGCAGTTGCAGTATGTGGGTCTAAGATAAAACCGTAATTAATAAAAAAATCTTTAATAATTCTTAAAGTATCTGCATCATTAATTTTTTCAGCAGAAAAATTTTCTCTTATCTTTTTTAGTTCATCATTTTCTAATTTAAAAAAACCATTATTATTTAAATCTTTCATTGATTTTGAGACTTTTTGATCATCACTGTTCAATACATCGAATAACAACCTTTCAAAATTACTCGCTACTTGAATATCCATACTTGGGGAAAGAGATGGTTTTACTTCAGATGGCCTATACTCTCCAGAGTTTATCACTCTACATAATATGTCATTTTCATTTGTAGCTACTATTAACTTGTCTATGGGTAATCCCATTTTTTTGGCAATATAACCTGCATATACATCCCCAAAATTTCCAGTTGGAACAGAAAAATTTAGTTTAGAAGTCATTTGAAAATATGCATAAAAATAATAAACGACCTGGCAAATAATCCTCGCCCAATTAATTGAATTTACACCAGACATATTAATTTTTTCTCTAAATTGTTCATCGCTAAACATTTGTTTAACAATTTTTTGGCAGTCATCAAAATTTCCCTTAACAGCTATATTGTAAATATTATTAGAGTCACATGTTGTCATTATTTTTCGTTGAATATTAGAAATTTTTTCGTGAGGGTGTAAAACAAAAAGATTGATATTTTTTTTTTCTTTTAAGGCAGCTATTGCTGCAGAACCAGTATCACCTGAAGTTGCGACAATTATATTTATTTTTTTTTTATTTAAATTCAAAGCTTCATACATTAGTCCAATCACCTGCATAGCAATATCTTTAAATGCTAAAGTTGGGCCATGGTAAAGCTCGAGTAAATTAATATTATCTATTTTTTTAATTTCAACAATATTTTTTGTATCAAAACTTGAATAAGCTTCATCAAGAATTAATTTAATTTTATTCTTATTTAAAGCAGGTACGCAAAACTCGGATATAATCTCAACACCTAAATCTATGTAATTCAGTTTGCTCAATTCATTTAATTCGTTTTCACTGAATTTTTTTATTTCGCTAGGTAGAAATAGGCCTCCATCTGGAGCTAAGCCTCTTAAAAAAATACTACTAAAGTCAAAGTTTAAAGATTTATTTCTAGTGCTTATGTAATTCATTGTCTTTTTCTAAAATATAAAAAATATAATAATATTGAAAGAGCTACAGAATACCAAGTTATAGCATATTTGAGGTGATTGTTAGGCAAATCCGGGCTGATAATTTTATTCTTAATTAAATTATTTTGACTGTTTTGCAAAAATAGAACAAAGTTACTAAGTTTATATCCTGTAAAATTCTCAAGATCCTCTAATTCTAAAGAGTACCATATATTATTTTTTATATCGTTTGCAGGTTTAAATACATTGGGTTCAGTAATCTTTTTTACTACACCTTCAAAAGATTTAGATTTAATATTGTTAATATTTTTATTGCCCTTAAGATCTTTATTGATCCATCCTCTATTAACCAAAAGAATTTCATTAGAATTAATTTTTATTGGGGTAATTATGTCAAATCCTGGAGCTCCTTTATTATTTAAACTATAAAGATATATTTGTTTTTCAAAGTCAAAAATTCCACTAAATTTTACTTTTTGATAATTGACTAAATTTGAGTTTGAATAAAATACTGGTTCAGAATTAAGGCCGAAATTTATTTCATTAATGAGATCGAGTTTCCATTGTAATCTATAGACTTGCCAAGTACCGAGTGAACAAAAAAGTATTATGGAAAAAAAAACAAAAATACTAAAAGATATCTTTCTCAAATATTTCTAACTGCCCCAAATATATATTGCAGCAAAAAGGAATAACCAAACCACATCTACAAAGTGCCAGTACCAAGCTGCTGCCTCAAATCCAAAGTGATGATCGGGTTTAAAGTGACCTTTAATTGATCTGTAAAGACATACTGCTAAAAAAATTGTTCCTATGATAACATGGAAACCATGAAAACCTGTGGCCATATAAAAAGTTGATCCATAAATATTTCCATCTATCGTAAATGAGGCATGATGGTATTCATAAGCTTGGAAACACGAGAAAATAAAACCTAAAAAAACAGTTGCGATTAAACCATTAACCAACCCTTTTCTATCATTTTCAATCATCGCATGGTGCGCCCAGGTTACTGTCGTACCTGACAGTAATAAAATTAATGTATTTATTAGTGGTATGTCCCATGGATCAAAAGTTTTTATATCTGCTGGTGGCCATATTTTTCCTATTGCTTCAGTTGGAAATAAGCTTGCATTAAAAAATGCCCAGAACCAAGCTACAAAAAACATAACTTCTGACGCTATAAAAAGTGTCATGCCGTATCTATGAGTTATTTGAACTACCATAGTATGATGACCCTGTTTTTCAGCTTCATCAACAACGTCTCTAAACCACATGAAAGACCCATAAATTAACAATGCTGTTCCAATTAGTAATAACCACAAAGCTTTAGTGTGAAAATAATAAACCGCACCTACTGCTAAAACCAAACAAGCAAAGGAAGTGAATATTGGCCACGGACTGGGATCAACTAAGTGGTAATCGTGCTTTTTTTCTCCTGATGACATTTAGGCGTTATCCTTTTTGTAATAATCTGACGAAAAGAAAGTAAATGATAAAGTAACATCAGAAATATTATTTGTTTTATTATCGTCTACAACTTTTGGGTCCAAGAAAAATGTTAATACAAAATTTCTTTTTTGCCCCGGATTTAAAGTTTGTTTTTCAAAACAAAAGCAACCGATTTTATTAAGATATATACCAAAAGGTGATGGAGAAACGTTGAAAGTAGCTGACCCGGATGTAGGTTGATTAGACTCATTTTCTACAAAAAATTTTACAGTATGTACCTCTCCAGGTTTCAAACTCATTGTATTTTTTTCTGGATAAAATTTCCAATCTAAAGCTCCATTAGAATTTGTGTCAAATCGTATTTTATAATCTTTATTTATAACAATTTTAGGTATCTCTTTATTTTCAGCATTTTGTGTTGTGCCTCCAAATCCAGTGACTCTACAAAACAAATCGTAAAGTGGAACTGCTGCAAAAGATAAGCCCAGCATTAAAAAAAATATTCCAGCGAGTATAATTGGTGTAAGAGTTTTTTTGTTCATTTAAATTTCTCTATTATATATTCCAATATTATAAAAAGTTAGCAAAAATAAAAACAGCATAAATGCAATTAACAAAAGCGCTGTAATTAAATTTTTCTTTTTTTTATCCATAAAGCCTCATAAAAAAATGGTCTGATAAAATCAATAAGAATATTATGAACAAGTAAAAAATAGAGTACAAAAATATTCTTCTAGCTAAAGTATTTATTTCTTTATTTTTTTTAACTTTTAAAAGTGTTCCACATAAATAGATGTAATAAATAGTTAAAGCTAAAGCTGGATAAAAATATATTTTAGAGAGAAAACTTATAAAATATGGAGCGGAAATTGTAGGCAACATTAAAAGAGAGTAAATAAAAATATTTTTTTTTGTCTTTTCAATGCCGTAAATTATAGGAAGCATAGGTATCTTCGCTTTCTTGTAATCGTTGGACTTATAGATACTCAATGCCCAAAAATGAGATGGGGTCCATAGAAAAATAATTAAAAATAAAATAAAAGGTTCAATAGTTAATGAACCGGTTGCAATAGTCCATCCTATCACTGGAGGAAGAGCACCAGCAGCTCCGCCTATAACAATATTCTGTGGTGTTCTTCTTTTTAACCAAACTGTGTAAATGAAAAAATAAAAACATATAGTTAACAATAATAAAGATGCAGACATTAAATTAGATGAATAATATAATAGAGAGATAGATCCTATTGATAGTGAAATACCAAAAAATAATGCTTGGTTCTTAGTTACTTGACCAGTTGGTATGGGTCTTAAACACGTTCTAGTCATCAAAGCATCTAAATCAGACTCATACCACATATTTAAAGTTCCAGCTGCGCCAGCGCCCAATGCAACTGCTATTAAAGATAAAACAGAATTTAAATAACTTACATTGTTTGGTGCAATGATAAGTCCAACCATACAAGTGAAAAGAACCAACGACATTACTCTTGGTTTCATTAAATTGAAAAATGAGTCAATGTATAAGCTAGATTGCTTAATATTTTTTGCTCTAATGCTTGCTTGTATCAATTTATTTTACCTTTGGTAGTTCCTCAAATGTATGAAAAGGCGGTGGTGAAGTTACAGTCCACTCTAAAGTTGTAGCACCCTCTCCCCAAGGATTTTGAGCAGCAGCCCTTTTTTTAATGAATGAATAAAGTAAGTTTATTAGAAAAACTCCAACTCCTATTAATGATATATATGAGCCGATAGATGATACATAATTCCAACCTGCAAACGCGTCAGGATAGTCCGCATATCTTCTTGGCATTCCAGCTAATCCTAGAAAATGTTGAGGAAAAAATATTAAATTCACTCCAATAAATGTTAACCAAAAATGCAATTTCCCTAAAAATTCAGAATATTCATATCCTGACATTTTACTAAACCAATAATAAAATCCAGCAAATATCGCAAACACTGCACCTAAAGATAATACATAATGAAAGTGAGCAACTACATAATATGTATCATGAAGAGCAGTATCAACTCCGGCATTTGCTAAAACTACTCCTGTAACACCGCCTAAAGTAAATAAAACTATAAACCCTATAGCCCAAAGCATTGGTGTTTTAAAACTTATAGAACCACCCCACATTGTTGCTACCCAAGAAAACACTTTAATTCCAGTTGGCACAGCTATTATCATAGTTGCGGCTAAGAAATATGCTTTTGTATCAGTATCTAAACCAACAGTGTACATGTGGTGAGCCCAAACTACGAAACCGACAACCCCTATTGCCACCATTGCATATGCCATACCTAAATATCCAAAAACGGGTTTCTTTGAAAAAGTTGAAACTATATGACTAATCATTCCAAAACCAGGTAAAATTAATATGTATACTTCAGGATGACCAAAAAACCAAAATAAGTGTTGAAACAGAACTGGGTCACCCCCTGTCTGTGCTTCAAAAAATGCAGTTCCAAAGTTTCTATCAGTTAGCAACATTGTGATAGCTCCCGCTAAAACTGGAAGAGATAAAAGAAGTAGAAACGCAGTAACTAAAATCGACCAGGCAAATAAAGGCATTTTATGTAGAGTCATTCCAGGAGTTCTCATATTCAAAATTGTTGTAATAAAGTTAATTGCTCCTAAAATTGAGGATGCACCTGCGATGTGTAAACTTAATATTGCTAAATCCATTGCTGGACCAGGTTGACCTGTCTTAGAAGATAACGGAGGATAAATAGTCCAGCCACCTCCAACTCCAGTTTGACCTGGAGGTCCATCAACAAAAATTGATGCAAGTAATAATATTAAAGAGACAGGTAATAACCAAAATGAAATATTATTCATTCGAGGAAATGCCATATCTGGCGCACCAATCATAATAGGGACGAACCAATTTCCAAATCCACCTATCATCGCGGGCATGACCATAAAAAATATCATGATCAATCCATGTCCTGTTACTAAAACATTATATAGATGGTGATTTCCTCCAAGGATACCATCTCCTGGGTACATTAACTCCATTCTCATTAAAACTGAAAAAGCAGAACCAATTAACCCTGCTACTATAGCAAAAATTAAATACATTGTACCAATATCTTTATGATTAGTTGAATACGCCCATCTTTTCCAACCAGTTGGTGTATGACTATGAGAGTCTGCTGTAATAGATGACATTATTTAATTTCTCCCTCTAAAAATCTTTTTACTACTTTTTTATTTAAATCAAGTTCTTCTTTTGCAAACTTTTGTTTTGCTTCTTTCAACCATTTTACATATTCTTCTTGAGAAACCACATTAACAGTAATCGGCATGAAAGCATGCTTGATTCCACATAATTCTGAACATTGACCATAAAAAGTACCAGTTCTGTCGGCTTTAAACCAAGTTTCATTTATTCTTCCGGGCACGGCATCTCTTTTAACACCGAAGGAAGGTAATGCCCATGCGTGAAGTACGTCATTTGCTGTAATTAAAACTTTTACAACTTTGTTTACTGGAACAACTATTTCATTATCTACGCTCAATAATCTAGGTTGGCCAGGTTTCAAGTCTTTTTCCTCGATCATGTAAGACTCAAAAATTATATTTTCGTCGGGATATTCATAACCCCAATACCACTGATAACCTATAGCTTTAATTGTAACATCAGCAGGAGGAATTTCATCTTGCTCATATAAAATTTTAAATGATGGTACTGCCATTACAATTAAAATTAAACATGGAACTAATGTCCAGATAATTTCTATAAAAGTATTATGACTAGTTTGAGATGCAACAGGGTTTCTAGCTGCTCTATATCTAATACAAGCGTAAATAACTAGAAATAAAACGAAAACTGTTATTGCAGTAATTATTGGCAACAACATGTAATCATGAAACCAAACTAAATCTTCCATATGACCTGATGCGGCTTTCTGAAATCCAAGCTGCCAATCTTTTGGTTGCTCAGCAAAAAGATTTATCGGGTAAATTATTAGAGTTATTATAACTATAAGTTTATGCATTTTATTTTTTATACAACTTTTTAATACTTTAACAAATTCAATAAATGCGACAATTAAGGTAAGTTATTGATAAAATTAACTAGAGAAATAGCGCTTATAACAGCGGTATCTGATCTCAGTATATTTTTTGATATTGTAAATGGCACAACTTGAGAAAATGATAAAATAAACTCTCTTTCAGATGGAGAAAAGTCTCCTTCTGGGCCAATTAGAATAGTTAAGGATTTCAAATTTTTAAGTTTTTCAATACTCAAATAATCTTTTGAATTAACATCACCAAATAAAAGTTTAGTAGTTTGATCTAAATTTTTTAAAAAATCTTTTAATTTAACCACCTTTAAAATTTCAGGTGGAGACATTTGATTAGATTGTTCTGTGGCCTCAATAATAATTTTTTTTGCTCTATCATAATTTAATTCTTTTACTTCAGTCCTATCTGAAATTATTGGAATAATTTTGCTGACACCAAGTTCTGTTGCTTTTTGTAAAATTATTTCCATAGGATTTTTTTTTACTAAACAGACAGCGAGTTCAATTTTATTTTTTTTTTGAGGTTCTTTTACTTTTTTCAAAAATTTTACTTCTGCTCTTTCTTTTTCTAAAAAAACTATTTCACTTTCCCATTCACCTTCAATATTAAAAAAATTTATAATAGATCCTCGCTTTAATCTCATAACATTTACAACATAGTGGGTGTGCTCTTTTGATAATAAATTAGTGGAGTTTTCAACTATACTATTAGGATGATATAATCTAATATTCATTATTAATTTATATACTAAAAACAAATTTGAATTAATAAAAGAATAAACTTTATGACCAAAGCATTAAGGGCGGGAGACAATCCAATAGGAGTTGATGTGGTAGAGGGAAAATCATACTTCTGGTGCACATGTGGAAAAAGTTTAAAGCAGCCTTTTTGCGATGGATCTCATAAAGGAACAGAATTTTCACCTTTTGTTTTTAAGGCTGAGCAATCTAAAAAAGTTTTTTTCTGTACTTGTAAACAAACTAAGGATCAACCGTTGTGTGATGGGTCGCACAACTTAAAATAATCTATGAAACCGAAAGCCATTGTATTTGATGCATACGGTACTCTTTTCGACGTCAACTCAGCAGCAGAAAAATGCAAAAGTAAAATAGGAAATAAATGGGAAAGTTTTGCAAATTTTTGGAGGACTACTCAACTTGAATATACTTGGCTAAGAAGTTTAATGAAAAAACATAAAGATTTCTGGCAAGTAACTGAAGATAGTTTAGATAAGTCGATGAAAGTTTTTAATATTGACAATAGTTTAAAAAAAGAATTGTTAAATCTTTACAAGATTTTATCTCCATATCCAGAAGTAAAAAAAGTTTTAACAAATTTGAAAGAAAAGAAATTTAAATTGGCAATTCTTTCGAATGGAACACCAGAACTTCTTGAAGAGCTTGTAAAAGAAAATAATTTAGATAATTTATTTGATGACCTTTTTTCTATAGAACAAGTAAAAATTTATAAACCTGACTCTAAAGTTTATGATCTTCCAATAAAAAAATATAAAATAAAACCTGAAGAAATAGTTTTTTTAAGTGCTAATACCTGGGATGTGTCAGGTGGTGGTAACTACGGATATAACTCAGTTTGGGTAAACAGAAATAGATCCCATTTCGATAACCTTGATTATCATCCAAAAAATGAGATTGGCAACTTAACGCAGCTACTTGATATCGTTTAAACTTAAGATATATTTTACCCATGTCACAAATTGAAATAAAAAAAATTATCAAAGCTATTAATGCTTCAGATGGTGCTGGGGTAAAGTTAAAAAGAAGCATTGGAACACCAGAAGCAGATTATATTGATCCGTTTTTAATGCTCGATGAGTTTGGTTCCGAAAATAAAGATGATTATATTGCAGGATTCCCTCCTCACCCTCATAGAGGAATTGAAACAGTTACTTATATGTTAAATGGTGAATTTGAACATCAAGATAGTACTGGCGCAAAAGGTATAATGGCTCCGGGAGATGTTCAATGGATGAAGACTGGAAGAGGAATTATTCATTCAGAGATGCCAGCAATGTCTGGAGGAAAATTATTAGGTTTTCAACTTTGGATAAACATGCCAGCTAAATTGAAAAAAAATAAACCAGAATACATTTATATTAAAAGTAAAGAGCTTGGTATTCACTCAGATAATGAAAAAACTATAAAAGTAATAGCAGGAAAATATGCAAATGTAGAGGGGCCGGAAAAAAACCATAATGTTGAGCCAATTTATTTTCATGTAATATTGAAAGAGGGAAAAGAATTTAAATGTGAGGTTCCATCTGGTCATAATTCTTTTATTTATATTCTCAAAGGAGATTTAAAAATTGGAAAAAAGAGTCACGAAAAGGCCGGTGACTCAAATTTAATTTTATTAGAACGGGGTAGTGAAATTAAAGTTAAAGCAGAAAAAAACACAGAGTTTTTATTTATAGCAGGTAAGCCTATTGGAGAGCCTATTGCAAGGGGTGGTCCATTTGTAATGAACACAAAAGCAGAGATACTTCAAGCTATTCAAGATTATAATAACGGAACATTTGCTAAATATTAAAAGTTCAAGTACGTTTCTCTTCACATGCCTAAATCAATAATTATTACAAAGAATGGTGGTCCTGAAGTTTTAGAGTTACAAGATGTAAATGTAAGTACTCCTGGCCCAGATGAAATTAAAGTGACTAATCATGCCATTGGCTTAAATTACATTGATACTTATCATAGATCAGGTTTGTATCCTGTAAAACTACCAAGTGGTATTGGTCTAGAAGCTGCAGGAAAAGTAGATGAAGTTGGAAGTAATGTAACTGAATTTAATAAAGGGGATAACATTGCATATGCTTCTATTCCGCTCGGGGCCTACGCTCAAAAAAGAATAATTCCTGCAAAAATTGCAATAAAAGTTCCAGATGGTATTTCTCACGAAATTGCCGCTACGTTAATTACAAAAGGTTTAACAACGAACTACTTGTTAACAAAAACTTATCAGTTGAAAGCTGGTGAATTAGTTTTATTTCATGCAGCTGCAGGAGGTGTAGGCCAAATCTTTGCTCAGTGGGCTAATAGCATAGGGGCGAAAGTAATTGGAACAGTAGGATCAGATGATAAGATAAAAGTTGCTGAAGAAAATGGTTATTCACATGTTATAAATTATACCAAAGTTGATTTTGCAAAAGAAGTTTTAAAAATTACAAATAACGAGGGTGTACCTGCTGTATTCGATGGTGTGGGTAAAAAAACTTTTTATGGATCTTTAAACTGTCTTAAAACCAGGGGTATGATGATAAGTTTCGGTAATGCGTCTGGTCCGTTAGATCCTGTAAATGTGCCAAAAGATATTCAGCCAAAAGGTTTATATTTGACAAGACCTTCAATTGCACAATATTTTACTAATAGAAAAGAACTTCAGGCAGGTGCAGACACAATATTTGAAAAAATAAAATTTGGGAAAATAAAAATTAGAATATCAAAAAAATATAAGTTAGCAGAAGCTAGACAAGCACATGCTGACTTGGAAGCTCGAAAATTATTAGGTCCAGCAATTTTAATTCCTTAATGAATGAAAAAATAATTTCTCCATGTATTAGTATTTGTAAAACTGATCCAGTAACAGGATACTGTTATGGTTGCGCAAGAACCAATGAAGAAAAAATTTTGTGGAAAGATGAGAAAACAACCAATGAATGGAAATCAAAAAACTTAGACGAAGTTATTTCTAGAATGAAAGGTTGGCAACTAAATACCTTCAGGGAGTCTTACAATTATAAAATTAAAAATGGCATTTCTTTATTTAAAAAGAACTTATTAAATAAAAAATTATAAATCTTTTTTCATTGAGGCCATATCACTTAAATGGTACTTTAGTGCTTCATTAGATAGTCTTACTTCTTGTAAAAATATAAATATTGAAAAAATCATACAAAGACAACAAAAAGCAAAGCTTAATCTAGCTTGAAAAACAAGATCTAGATAAAGCAATAAAACTGTTAGCATGTTAAAAAGAAAACCAAAGGATGCGAAGCCCATAACATATTTCAAATAGTTTGTTCTTTTATTCAGGACGTGTAATTGATTTTCCCACTCCGGTGGTATTTTTTTTTCAAAAGTATATTGATCATGAATTTTCCTTATGAGCGCACTAAGAGTGTGAAAACGATTGCTATACATCGTCATCATCAAGGGAATAGCAGGGAACATAAGGGCTGCTACTGTGTAATCAATATCCATAACGAATCAAATTGATTATGTATATTACGTTTGATATTTACAAGTCATATTTAAATGAAAGATTTAAAAATATTCATCGATCTCACAAGACTAAATAGACCGATAGGCTATTTACTATTGTTTTGGCCTTGTAGTTGGGGGTTGGCCTATGCGTATTCATATAACAAGAATATAGAAATTTTTTTGCTCTATATTGTTTTATTCTTTTTAGGTTCAGTATTAATGAGAAGTGCTGGATGCATTGTAAATGATATAGTAGATAAAAAATTAGATAAAAAAGTAAAAAGGACTCGTAATAGACCTCTAGCGGCAAATTTAATATCAGTAGAAAAAGCATTAATGTATGTTCTAATTCTGTGTAGTTTTGCTTTTATAATTTTAATTCAATTTAATTTTTTTACGATAATTCTTGGTCTTGCCTCTATGACTTTGGCTTTCACTTACCCATACATGAAAAGGATTACTTACTGGCCACAACTCTTTCTAGGCTTAACATTTAATTGGGGGATTATAATGGCATGGGTAGCGATGAGTAATTTTTTAACACTAGATATATTCTTGGTTTACACTGCGGCCATATTTTGGACATTGGGTTATGACACAGTTTATGGCGCTCAGGACATTATAGATGATGAGATAATAGGAGTAAAATCAACATCAATTAAATTTAAGTCTATGATAAAAATATTTGTTTTTTTCAGTTACGTAATCAGTCTAGTTGTTCTTTTAATATTTTTTTATTTAAACGCAGCATCTTTTTATTTTTTGATTCCATTCTCAGCTTTTTTTATTACCTTACTTTACCAAATATATATTTTTGATAAAAAAAAACCTAAAACTTGTATGCAGGCATTTAAAATCAATAATTTTTCAGGATTTTATCTTTTTTTAACTTTTTTAACTTTTTCTTTGTAAAATGAAATTTGAAGAATTAAAATTAATTTTGAAAAGACTTTATAGGGATCATGTTAATAGATATCTAAATCGTATTTTCTTATCACTCTTTTTATCTTTAATAGTTTCCTTAAGCACCTCAGCAATTGCTTGGTTGTTAGATCCTGCAGTAAAAAAAATATTTATTGAAAACAATCAAACTTATGCTTGGGTTATTCCATTGGCAATTATATTAGCATTTTCATCTAAAGGTATTTGTTTGTATTTTGCAAGAATTCTACTAATAAAAACTGGTCAACAAATTTCTGGGGAACTTCAAACAAAAGTTGCAAAGTATATTTTAAACACCGATATTGCGACAATTGAAAAAAAACACTCAGGTAAGTTTATATCAAATATTAATTTTGATGCTGGACAAGTAAACTCTTTATGTAGCACAGGCATACTTAATTCTATGAAAGACTCTATGACATTAATAGCTTTAGTTGGTGTCATGATTTACCAAAATTGGAAGCTTACATTATTTGCATTAATAATGATGCCATTGGCAGCAGGACTTGCTAAATCACTTGGAAAACGGATAGGTAAAGCTGTTACAGAGGCTGGTGAAATTTCTGGGAGACTAACAGCTAATTTATCAGAAATTCTAAAGGCATCAAAAATGATAAGAATCTATCAAAAAGAAGACGCTGAATTTCAAAAGTCTAAAAATATTATTTTTGAAATGGTAAATAAGGGGGCAAAAATATCTTCTATTATTGTGAGGGCTACACCTTTAATGGAAATATTAACAGGATTTATGATTGCAGGTTTCATATTTTTTTCAGGTTCATTAATTTCTTCTGGAGAGTTACAAGTAAATCAATTTTTTTCTTTTTTGGCCGCAATGATGCTTGCTTACCAACCAATTAGGTCTCTAGCTACAATTAACATGGTAGTATTTTCTGGAGCTGCAGGAGCTAAAAGAATTTACAGTGTAATTGATCAACCAATAAAAATTAATAACGATAAAGATCTTTCAGATCTTAAACCCTCAAAAGGCGATATTAAATTTTCAAATGTCAGTTTTGAATATGAAAATTCAAATGAAAGAGCAGTCAAAGATATAAATTTAAACATTAAGGGCGGTACAATGGCTGCATTTGTAGGTCATAGTGGAGCAGGAAAAAGTACAATTATTAATTTACTTCCAAGGTTTTACGATCCTCAAAACGGTAAAATTCTAATAGATGAACAAGACATTCGGTCTGTAAACTTAAAATCACTTAGAAAATCGATTTCACTTGTCAGTCAAGATGTAATTCTTTTTGATAATTCTGTAAGAGAAAATATATTGTATGCTAATGAAAATGCCTCTGAGGAAGAGTTCAGTGAGGCTTGTAAATTTGCTGCTGCAGAAGAATTTATACAAGATTTACCTCAAAAACATGATACTTTGATAGGTGAAAACGGAATAAGACTTTCAGGGGGTCAAAAACAGAGACTTTCGATAGCAAGAGCAATTCTTAAAAAATCTCCAATAATTCTTTTAGATGAAGCAACTTCATCTTTAGATGCTGAGTCTGAGGAAGTAGTACAAAGCGCTATTAAAAATTTGACAAAAAATAAAACTACTCTTGTAATAGCGCACAGGTTGTCGACCATACATAACGCAGATAAAATTTTTGTAATAAAAAAAGGGATTTTGATAGACTCAGGTACTCATGAAGAACTTATAAAAAATTGTGATTACTACAAATTATTATATGAAAAACAATTAAAATAGAGATTTATGATTTTCTTTTACAGAATTTTAACTTTTTTTTTGTTTCCATTATTTGTATTAATTACTATTCTAAGAATATATTTTAATAAAGAAGATAAAATAAGATTTAAAGAAAAAATATCAATCGATGAGTCTTTTCTTCCGAATAACAAAAAAATTATTTGGATTCATGCTGCAAGTATAGGTGAAACAAATAGTGTTTTCCCTTTGATTTCTAGGTTAATAAAAAATGATGATAATATATTTATTTTACTTACTTCAACTACTTTGAGTTCCAGTAAACTTATTGAAAAAAAAAAGTATAATAAAAATAATTTTCAACATCGTTTTTTTCCTTTAGATATTAATTTTTTGGTAAAAAAATTTTTAAATCATTGGAAACCAGAATTGGTAATATTTGTTGACTCTGAAATTTGGCCAAATTACTTAATTGAAATATCTCAAAGAAAAATTCCTTTAGTATTACTTAATGGACGGATAACAATGAAAACATTTAAAAGATGGAAGTTCCTCTCATATTTGTCATTAAAGTTATTTAGCTTATACAACTTATGTCTTTCATCAAGCAAGGAGTCTGAAAATAATTTAAAATCTCTTGGGGCAACAAATGTAAAATTTATTGGAAACTTAAAATTTTGCACAAATGTGAATAGTGAAAAAAAATATAGTGAGCTTAAATCTATTTTTAATAGTTATAAAATTTGGTGCGCGGCTAGTACTCATCCAGAGGAGGAAGAAATGATACTTAAAACGCATAATTTAATAAAAAAAAAGGGTATCAAAGTAGTTACTATAATCATTCCCCGTCATATTAATCGTTCAAAAGAAATTGATGATATCTGCAATGTCTTTAAAACTAAAAGTCAGATTATAGATAGATTTGAGGATATATCTAAAGATTCTGAGATCTTAATTATAAATTCAATAGGTGAAATGATTAATTATTTTTATAATTGTGAAAGTATATTTATGGGAAAATCGTTGTCTAAAAAATTAATTAAAGTTGGTGGTCAAAATCCAATAGAACCAGCTAAATGTGGATGTAAAATTTATCATGGTCCGTATATCTCTAACTTTAAGGAAATATATGAGTTTTTGAAAAATAAAAAGATTGCCCATGAAGTAAAAAGTGAAATTGAATTATCACAAAATTTAATTAGAGATTTTAATAACAAGATAGAAATAAATAAAAAAAATATTGATGCACTGAATCAATACGGTGAAAATATATTGGATTTAACAACTAAAGAAGTCTTAGAGTTAAGTAAATGAAATTTAAAAAACCTAAGTTTTGGAATAATATTAATTTTTTTTCTATTTGTTTATTTCCTCTATCTTTAATAACATTAACATTTAATATTTTAAAATCTTATTTGATTACGGAATATAGACCTAGAGTTCCGGTAGTTTGTGTAGGAAATATCTTCATTGGTGGAACAGGCAAAACTCCTTTAAGTATTTATATTTATAACTTACTTAAAAAGAAAAACTTTAAACCTGCAATTGTAAGAAAGTATTACACCGCTCATTTAGATGAGATCAGTTTTACAAAAAGTAAGGTCAAACATTTTTTTACTGATAAACAGAGATCTTTATCAATTTCAAAAGCAGAAGCAAAAAATAATAATGTAATTATAATGGATGATGGTCTGCAGGATGTCTCCATTGCTAAAGATTGTAATATAATATGTTTTAATAGTTTTGATCTGATAGGTAATGGTTTTTTATTACCGGCAGGTCCACTAAGAGAACAATTAGGAAAAGTTAAAAGTTGTAAAATAGCAGTGATTAATGGAAAACGTAATATTGCATTTGAAAAAAAATTAAAATCTATATCAAATGGCATTGAAATTTATCAATCAAAATATGTAGTTAGAAATTTGAAGAAGTTTAAAAGTAGAAAAGTACTAGCGTTTGCTGGAATAGGAAATTCGGAAAATTTTTTTAGATTATTAAAAGATACTGGTTTTAAAATTAAAGAACAGATTTCATTTCCTGATCATTATAATTATACTAAAAGAGATATAGAAGGATTAGTGTCAAAAGCAAAAGAGGACGGTCTAAAATTAATTACAACAGAAAAAGATTTTTTTAGAATTAAACAATTGGGTTTAAAAAAAATTGATTATATTTCTGTGGATCTTAAAATAGTAAATAATAAAAATTTTGAAAAGGAACTATTGAGAAGTTTATGATAAAAAAAATTTATTATTTTTTTCAGTCGGTAATTATTTATTTTTTTTATATTATATCAAAAATAATCGGTTTAAAATTAAGTAGAATTTTTTTTTCTTTCGTTTTTGAGAAATTAGGAAGTTTATTTAAATCTAAAAAAATTATTGATAATAATTTAAATAGAATAAAGCCTGAGATGAGTGAATTAGAAAGGAAACTAATAATTAAAAAAATGTGGTCCAACTATGGTAAGACATTTATAGAGTATATTTATCTTGATGCATTTAAAAAAAAATCTCAGCACATAAGTATCAAAAATAGAGAATTTTTAGATGAAATATTAAAAAAAAATAAACCTGTAATATTCGTTTCTGGTCACTTTGCAAATTATGAATTAATGTCCATGGAATTGACTAGGGCTAAAATTAAACTGGCAACAATTTACCGGCCTCTAAATAATATGTTTTTAAATCCTTTTATGGAATACCTAAGAAAAACTTTTGTATGTAAAAACCAAATTAAAAAAGGTTTAAATGGTGTAAAAGAGTCATTAGAATATATGAAAAATGGTTATAGCGTTGCGTTAATGGTAGATCAAAGAGTAAGTGAAGGACCAAGAATAAGTTTTTTCAATGGTATGGCTCACACCACAACTTTACCTGCGCAATTATCCTCTCGCTTTAATTGTGATATAGTTCCAGTTTATATATCGAGAGATGAGAATGATAGATTCGAAATGGAAATACTAAGCCCAATTAATATTTTAGAAAGTGAAAAAAAAAACAAAGAATTGATAATGAAAAAAATTAATAATATTATAGAGAAGTTAATTTTAAGAGATCCCGGTCAATGGATTTTAACACATAATAGATGGAAATAACTAAAAATTAATTACTTTAATTCTTCAAATCTTTTCTTAACTTCTACAGGTGAAAAATATGCTTCTTGAAGCTCAACATTCCAGTAATTTAAATTTTCAAGTGGGATTTTTTTTTTTGAAACAGCACATACAACATGATCGCCATTTTCAATAATTTTAAAACTGTTAGCTAAATATTTCAACTTTGCTTTAATTCCACCCATAATTTTAGTAATATATAACATATCTTTTAATATGAATATTGCTTTAATTGGTAGTGGAGGTCGAGAAGACGCTTTGTGTAGAAAGCTGAAAGACTCCAAAAAAATCAATAAGATATTTTGTATACCTGGTAACGCTGGGACTGCAAAAATAGCTACAAATTTGGATATAAATTTTCTTAATTTTAAATTATTACTTAAAACTCTCAAGTATTTTAAGATTCAGTTAGTTGTTGTAGGCCCTGAGGAACCCTTGGTAAAGGGTATAGTAAATTTTCTTGAGAAAAACAAAATTAAAGCCTTTGGGCCAAATAAGTTCGCATCTCAGCTTGAAGGTTCAAAAGCGTTTATGAAATTAATTTGTAGGAAATATAAGATACCAACTGCAAATTTTAAGATTTGTAAAAATAAAAAAGATTTTAAATTTTCTATAAATAAATTTAGTTTACCTGTTGTTATAAAGGCAGATGGCTTGGCTGCTGGGAAAGGTGTAGTCATATGCAAAACCAAAAGAGAAGCTTTCAATATTTCTGAACAAATATTTCAAGGAAAGTTTAAAAGTTCAAGTAAAGTTGTAATTGAAGAATTTTTAGAAGGAGAAGAGGCAAGTTACTTTCTAGTGGTTGATAAAAATAATTTTATCAAATTCGGTTCAGCTCAAGATCATAAAAAAGTTTATGAGAGAGAAAAAGGACCAAATACTGGTGGTATGGGTGCATATTCTCCAGCACCAATTATCAATAAAGAATTAGAAAAAAAAATTATCTCGAGAATTGTTAAACCAACTTTAAAAGCTTTAAAAGACAAAAAACAATTTTATAGGGGTTTTCTTTATGTTGGTTTAATGATTAAAAACAAAGACCCATATTTAATTGAATATAATGTTAGAATGGGAGATCCTGAGTGTCAGGTTATAATACCTAGACTAAAAACTGATTTGATTAAAGTAATAAATTATTCTCTCAAAAATCAATTAAATAAATTAAAATTAAATTGGGAAAAAGATAAATGTATGACTATCGTTTTATGTTCAAAAGGATATCCTGGAAATTATAAAAAGGGTTCAATTATTAAATTAAAAAAGATTAAAGATAAAAAAGATTTATTTATTTTACATGCTGGAACAAAAAAAAATGAAAAAAATATTATTTCCTCTGGGGGAAGGGTTTTAAATATCGTTAGTAAAGGACATAATTTTAAACAAATAAGAAAGAAAATTATTAAATTGATAAAAAAAATTAATTGGCAAGATGGTTTTTATCGAAAAGATATTGGTTGGAGAGTAATACAAAAATTATGAGAATAATAAGTGGTAAACTCAGAGGAAAAAAAATATTATATACTAAATCACTCAAAACTAGACCACTCAGAGATTATGTCAGAGAAAATATTTTTAATGTTATTGTTCATGGAAAAAAGACAAAATTAAGTTTAGAAAAAGCAAATATTTTAGATTTATACTCAGGAATAGGCTCCTTTGGAATTGAGTGTTTGTCTAGAAATGTAAATAAAGTTGTATTTGTAGAGAAAGATCCTTTGGCCTTTTCAATTTTAAAAAAAAATATAAGTGATTTAAATTTAACAAGTAAAACTGAACTTATAACTCAGGATATAAAATATTATCTTGAAAAATTAAGTTTCAAAGATAAATTTGACCTAATCTTTCTAGATCCTCCGTACAAAGATCTCTCATATATTGAGGTTATTAAGATTATAAAAGAAAAAAAAATATTTAATAAAGAAAACAAAATTATTATACATCGTGAGAGAAAATGTAAGGAAAAACTAGATAATTTTTTTAAAGTAGAACTAGAAAAAAATTATGGTAGATCAAAAATTATTTTTGGATCTTTGTAAATAAAATTTTTTTTGAAATTTTTTTTAATTGTTCCACTGCGGGTTGATCATAGGGATTAATTCTTAATTTTTCGGCGATAAGAACAGTTTCCAAAATAAAATATGAAAATAATTCTCCAAGAGTTTCTTCGTCTCTCTTATTGATCTCTATAGAAAGAAAAGGTATTTTTTTATTTTTAAATAATGAAATCGTTGCATTTCTTTGATTTTCAAGTATTTCGTCCATTTTTTTGTTATTTAACGCCTCAACAAATAGTCCTTTGTTTTTTTTCGTTTTTTTTCTTTCCTTTGAAGAAAATATATAAAAAAAATTATCTCTAGGTCCATCTAGATAAAGCTGAAGAAGACTATGATTATCTCTAGGCGCTAAAGATATTAACGGTATTATTCCTTTTCCTTTCTTACCTAAACTTTCAGCAATAAGTTGCTGGCACCACAACAAAAAATATTCTAGATTATTGCAATAATTTAATAAAACAATAGAGTTAATTTTTTTGGAGTCATATATTTTTGATAAATTAGTTAAATTTTCAATTAGTGTATATTTTTTTTTGTTTAGAAAATTAAGAATATTTTTTTTGAATTTAAAAATATTCACTCCCATTAAATAACAGGGGATCAGAGCTGTTTCGGTAAAAACTGAATATCTTCCTCCAATAAATTTTCTATGAGTAAATATTTTTATTTTAAGTTTTTTTGCAAAAGAATTTAGATAACTATTTTTGTCATCAGTAATTACCACAGAGTTATTCTTATTAAAATTTGCACTTTTTCTTAGAGAATCAATTATTGATAAAATTTCGATTGTGTTCCCTGACTTAGATATTATAACAAAAAGTGAATTTCTTAAATTATTTATTTTATTAAGTTTTTTTATCTGATCAAAATCAAGATTATTTATAAAAATAAGTTCCTTACTTGTTTTTCTTTTCAAGAATGAATTTATTGCTTGTGCACCTAAAATTGATCCTCCAAATCCGATAGTTATAATTCTTTTGAATTTTTTAAATTTTTTAATTTCTTTAAAATTAAAGTTAAGTTTAAAATCATGAGAAAAGGAATTAAAAATATTGTTTTTTTCTTTTATCTTTTTGTTTATTTTTTTAAGTAAGTTATAAAATGTTTTTTTATTTGAACTTTTTGATGCTTTAAATTTATCATTCGGGATAAAGTTCTCAAAATTAATATTCTTTAAATTAGACATTAATTTTTTCTAATTTCCTCCAAAAAAATGTTTTCGAGCTCGGATTTTTCTTTTTGCCCTCCATCTTCACCTAAATTTCCTAAAATATCTTTATTTTCTTTTTTAATTTCTCCACTCGAATTTGGTTTTGGTAGCTCACCCATTTTAGGTGGGACAGATAAAGGGCCTCTTTTTTCAATTAAAAATTCATCTGTTGTTCTAACTTTTTCATTTCTTAAGGCTTTCCCAGCTTCATCGAGAGAACCACATGCTACTAAAAGAAAAAATAGAAATATAATTTTAGTTTTCATCTTTTTGTTTTGTAAATACTAACTCATTTAATATCATGAAAATTATACCTAATGATATAAAAATATCTGCGATATTAAAAGTGAACCAATGAAATTCTTGTACATGAAAATCTATAAAATCTGGAACTGCTTTGAAAATTATCCTGTCATATAAATTTCCTAATGCACCTCCTATTATAAAAGAAAAAAAAATCTTTTCACGTGTATTTGATTTAATCATTAGGAAGACTAGTAGTAAAATAATTAAAAATAT